>NZ_CP023665.1:3307500-4376831 GCF_002993925.1 Bacillus paralicheniformis
TGCTTAATGCGTTTGCTGCAGCACTAAAGGGCGGAAACCCTCTAACACTTAGCACTCATCGTTTACGGCGTGGACTACCAGGGTATCTAATCCTGTTCGCTCCCCACGCTTTCGCGCCTCAGCGTCAGTTACAGACCAGAGAGTCGCCTTCGCCACTGGTGTTCCTCCACATCTCTACGCATTTCACCGCTACACGTGGAATTCCACTCTCCTCTTCTGCACTCAAGTTCCCCAGTTTCCAATGACCCTCCCCGGTTGAGCCGGGGGCTTTCACATCAGACTTAAGAAACCGCCTGCGCGCGCTTTACGCCCAATAATTCCGGACAACGCTTGCCACCTACGTATTACCGCGGCTGCTGGCACGTAGTTAGCCGTGGCTTTCTGGTTAGGTACCGTCAAGGTATCGCCCTATTCGAACGGTACTTGTTCTTCCCTAACAACAGAGTTTTACGATCCGAAAACCTTCATCACTCACGCGGCGTTGCTCCGTCAGACTTTCGTCCATTGCGGAAGATTCCCTACTGCTGCCTCCCGTAGGAGTCTGGGCCGTGTCTCAGTCCCAGTGTGGCCGATCACCCTCTCAGGTCGGCTACGCATCGTTGCCTTGGTGAGCCGTTACCTCACCAACTAGCTAATGCGCCGCGGGTCCATCTGTAAGTGGTAGCTAAAAGCCACCTTTTATAATTGAACCATGCGGTTCAATCAAGCATCCGGTATTAGCCCCGGTTTCCCGGAGTTATCCCAGTCTTACAGGCAGGTTACCCACGTGTTACTCACCCGTCCGCCGCTGACCTAAGGGAGCAAGCTCCCGTCGGTCCGCTCGACTTGCATGTATTAGGCACGCCGCCAGCGTTCGTCCTGAGCCAGGATCAAACTCTCCATGAAATAATGGAGCGCAGATTAAGTTCGTCACATCCTGTGACAACATCTGCATGACCTGCATCGTGCAGGCCCCTGACTACGCACATTCGCATGTACGATTTATTTAATGAATTAACAGGTACGTTTTGTCTTGTTTAGTTTTCAAAGATCATTTCCGCCTCTCGAAGAAGCGACTTTACTAATATAACATTCTATCATCATGAATGTCAACAACTTTTTTCAAAAGATTTTCGAAGTTGTTTTTATAAAGCCTCCTTTTTAGGGGCGGATATTAATATAACATCTATTTTCGTTTTGCACAATAGCTTTTTTAAAAAAATAATAATCAAATGATTTGGACTCAGATGATTCCTGATCATCTCGACCTCAGGCAGTTGACAGCATTTATTTCTTCTTACTGCTTTCTTCTATATAAAAGTATACAGCGGTCTTTAAAAATTGATTTGATAAAGCTGCACATGGTCCAAAGCTTCGAGGATGACATTAAACTCTCCGTTATCAGCTTTTACTTGAATACAAAGCTCCTCATTCCGGAGCTTTGTAACAGGATATATATTCTTCTCATTTTCATTCACGCTGGTTTGCGGATAAAGATTGTGCAGCCTACCTTTTCAGCTTGGCGGTCGAATGTCTGACAACCAGTTCAGGTTTGTAGACGGTGGAATGCTCTAGCTGATTCGTGTTGCGTCCCTCAACTTTGGCAATCATCCATTTTGCCGCCTCAATCCCCATCTGCATTTTCGGATGAGTGACTGACGTCAGCTTCACTTCAGATGCCTCGCTCAAATGTGAGTCGTCATATCCGACAATCGAAATGTCTGCCGGCACTTTCAAACCGAATTCCCTCACGACATCCAACACCATAAGCGCTATCTCGTCATTATAGCAGAATATGGCAGTCGGACGATCTGATGAAGAAAGCCGCTTCCTGGCTTCAGCTATCGTTTTTTGTTTTTTGTTCTCTGTTGTGTACGTCACGACCATTTCAGGGTAAAACGACAAGCCGTTTTCTCTGAAAGCACGGATAAATCCTTTCATCCGGTTGGCGCCCTGCATATCGTCCTGTTTAAAGAAACCGAACACTTTTTCATGGCCGAGTTTAATCAAATGCTCAGTGGCGATAAAGCCGCCGTGTTCATCATCCAAAATGAAATGGGGCGGATTTAGCTCCTGATAAAATTGGTTGATCATCAAATACGGAATATGATGTTGTTCAAGCGTCAGATAGTAACTTAAATTCGGGTTAAAGCTTCCTGTTTTCGTCGGCTCCACGATCAACCCAGCAATTTTTTTATCGAGCATATTCACAAGGCATTGTTTTTCTTTTTCAATGTCATTATTGGTGCTCGCGACGACAAGGGTGTATCCTTCGCTGGACAGTGACGATTCGATTCCTCTTATAATAGAAGGAAAAATGTAATCCGAAAGGTAAGTCGTAATAACCCCGATCATCTTATTTCTTTCCCTTCCTTTTTCAGAAAGCTGAAGACGGTGAGAGCAATACGTCCCTGAGCCCTGCTCTCTGTATAAAAGCCCTTCATGAACAAGGTCGCCAATCGCTTGCCGGATCGTGTGCCTGCTTACATCAAATATTTTCATCAATTCGTTTTCCGAATGAATTTTTTCCCCCGGCTTCACTTTGCCTTCATATATCCACGATTTAATTTTATTTTTCACCATGCTGTATTTTGTAGGTTCACTCATCAGATCAACCCTTTACTGATCTTGTACGTACGAATACGTTCTATTATAAAGGAAAAGATGTTTGCATTGCTACATATTGGAGAAATTAAGCAAAATTTTTCGAAAAATCAGCTTGTCGTCCGTTTCTTTTTTTAGTATAGTAGAATATAACTAAATAACTTGATGACCACAAGGGGAGCCTCGAGGCTGAGAGTGAACGACCGTTCTGACCCTTTGAACCTGTTAGTTAACGCTGGCGTAGGGATGTGGCAAAGTCATTTCTAATTGCATCCAAAGCAGTGCGTGGAAAACTTTCCTACTCCTTCCCCGCATTGCTTTTTTTATTGGGAAAGAAGTCCAGTATCCCTTTGTTCATCAAAAGTGAGGGTTATGATGAATCAATCTAAACAACTTGTACAGCTGATTGAAATTGCGTTTATGACAGGAATAGCACTTATACTTGATATGGTGTCCGGAATGTTTTTAAAAATGCCTCAAGGCGGTTCAATCGCCGTCATGATGATTCCGATCTTCCTGATTTCCTTTAGATGGGGGCTGAAGGCAGGGCTGGCAACCGGGTTTTTAGCCGGATTGCTTCAGTTCGTCACTGGAGGATATTACGTAGTTCATCCTCTGCAGCTTTTTCTTGATTACTTTATCGCGCCTACAGCCGCGGGGATCGGCGGCTTTTTTGCCGGATCGATCAGAAATGCTTCAGTCGAGAAACAAAAAGGAAAGATCATTTTCTATGTTACGCTGGCCGTCTTTCTCGGAAGCGGACTGAAATTTCTCGCTCATGTCATCAGCGGCGCTGTCTTTTTTGGAAACTATGCGCCTGAAGGCACTCCGGTATGGATTTATTCCTTGGTATATAATGGAACATATATGCTTCCGTCTTTCATTGTCTGCACAATTGTCCTTTGTTTACTGCTGCTAACCGCGCCAAAACTCTTGGAAAACAGATCAGACATGAGATAGCATAAAAAAACAGCGGACTCGCCTGAGATTCCGCTGTTTTTTATGATTTAATCAAATCCGCGACCAATATATACCGCTCCGGTGCTGAACCGATAAAGTCAAAAGGATAGCAGGTGGAAACCGTCAATGTTGCTCTCGGCTTTGGTACAATCACCGTCCGGTCATCCGCATCCACGATCCGCACCTTTTTCACTTTGTATGTAAAAGTTCCGTAGGAAGCTTCAACAATTAACTGATCGCCTTTCCCCACTCGGCCGAGTTTTCGGAAAACCGTATCCCGGTGGCCTGATAAAACCGAGTTGTCATCTTCTCCAGGCAGAACGGAACCAGCGAAATGGCCCACGCCTTTTTGCAGCTCGTCTTCATCTGTCCCGTGATATATAGGAATCCTTGCATTGATTTTCGGAATGACAAGATCACCGATTTTCTCCCCGGTTTTAAATGTTTGATCAATCACCGTTTTTTCTTTTTTCGCCGTCTGAATCGGAGGTTTTTCAGGCTTTTCTTCTTCTTTCATCTGCTGAAATGAAAAAAGAGCGTAGCCGTGCATTAACTTGAACACATTCGTTGTTGTAAAATAAGCGCCGCACACAACCATCACAATAGCTGCGAGCCAGATGATTTTTTTTCGATGTGCCTTAATTTCCTTTCACTCCTTATAAAAACTTCCCATTCTCTACATAATTAGAATGGGAAGTGACATGTTAAGCCGCTTTGCGAAGCCTTCTGATCATGAAGAATCCGCCAAACATCAGAACGGCGCCTAAGATCGACCATTCCGCGTAATGCCCGGCTGTCTTTGGAAGCTTTGCACCTTTAACCGTCTTTTTCACATGAGATGGCTTTGAATCATGTTTGACAGCCGTTTGGGTTTGCTTCACTTTTGACCCTGTATCATGAATTAAATCAGATCCGATCATGTCAGGCGTCAGCAATACATCCAAAATGAAGTTGCCTTGCAGATCGTATACTTCCACCAGAAGGCTTGCTCCCTTCAGATCTTCCGCGCTGACAAGCGTTGTCAAAGACACTTCTTTTTTCTTTCCGTCTTTAACAAGATAGTATTTTGTTTTCACTTCAAGCGTCTTCTGAAGATCGTTTAAAATGGATAGCATTTCAGCGATATCCTGAGCTGACAGCTCTGATACAGACTCGAAATCGGCTACCGCTTCAAGACGTTCTCCAAGAGCCATCAAATCATTTTCAAGGTTTGGATTTTTATCGCGCACCTTTCGGAGATGATTCACGAGCCTTTCCCACTCCTGATCATCCACACCCAATTCTTGAAACAGGTTCCCGATCTGAAAATCGTCTTCTTCATATGTCACAGTGAAAAGCGCATCATCCAATTCGTATTCAAACATAAACACGTCGAGAATGTTTTGGCCGCTTTCCATATAGCCATTTTCAACAAAAAGGTCAGCCGCTTCTTTTTCGCTCAATCCGTATTCTTTTAAATAGGATGCCAAAAGTTGATTAGTCAGTCTTTCCCCTAAAAAATCTTTCAACTCTTCCACCGACTCAAAATCTTTTAAACTTTCATCATATGTATCCTGTAAATAAGCTTCCAATTCTTTTTCTGTCATTCCTATTTCTTCAAGATACTCTTGAAGCTCGGCCTGTTTCGGCGCGGCAAAAGCACCAGCTGCCGGCACTAAAACCAGGATGCAGACCAATAGTGACATCAGCCTTTTTTTCATTTCTTATGACCCCCTAAATTTATCTTTCATTTTGATTATAGTGGAAATATTTTTAAAAACATGTATTGTAATTGAAAATCTTTTCGTCTATAATATTTTGTTCTTTTTCCTGTTTAAACAGGCATAATCTTCCCCTCTATTGAATGTAATATAGTAAAGCGAATAGAGGAGGTATGCAAATGAACCCTTACTATATGATGCTCTTATGTTACGTCCTATCGATCATCCACTTTTTAATAGGCTACCGGGAAGCCCTGAAAATAAGCGGAGCTGACGGGCTGGTCAACGGAACCGCAATGATCTCCTGTATTCCGCTTGGCGCGGTTTTCGCTTTTTTCGCGCACTTTTTTTGGAAAATGACGATTTAATTTCAGAAATGAACTTTTCACCGGCGAACTTGCATTTCAGCGTTATTCACAGACGGCAGCAGTTTATGCTATGATTAATAGAACTTCAATTTACAAAAAATTCACAAAGATTGGAGGGAAGAGAATGGCCAAAGCCGTGGCTTCACAAGAAGTCGCCAATATGCTCAACGACTGGTACATACTGATGAAAAAACGAGACATTTCAGGCTCGATCGAAATGAAAGATGACATAGATAAAGCAATTGAAAAAATGGAAGAAGATCATGACGTTCTACTCTATTATCAAATGCTCGATTTTCGCTTAAGGCTCCTTCTTGAAGATATCTCCCAATCTTCCACCGAAAAATTGGAGGCCATCAGTTTTCAAGACAAAGATCCAAAAAGTACGGACGACAAGCTGAATTATTATTTTTACCTGTTTAAAGGGATTTATGAGGACTACAAGCAAAACCATACAGAAGCGCTCAATTTTTTCAGAATAGCGGAAAAAAGACTGAGCGTCATTCAAAATGAAATTGAAAAAGCTGAATTTCATTATAAAATCGGTGTTTTGTATTACAACTTAAAAGCGACATGGCTGTCGATTCATCACATCAACATTGCCTCCGGCATCTTTCAAGGGTATGACGGGTATGCCAAGCGGGTCATCAACTGCAAAATGCTGATCGGGCTCAATTATATTGACCAATTTAAGTTCTCCGAAAGTGAAGTATTATTAAAAGAAGCGATCGAAAAAACCGAAAAAATCGGCGACCAATTCCTTTTACCGTGTACCTACTATAATATGGGCTTTTTGAAGAGTAAGGAAGACAAGCAGGAGGAAGCGCTAAAGTATTACAATAAAGCTTTTGCAATCAAAGATTTTGAAACGAAAGCCAAGTATGCTTACCTTCTTTGCGTTTATGAAAACACAAGGTCTCTTTTCAAAACCAACGCACACAAACAAGCATTTAAATGGATCGAAGTGGGCTTTAAAAAATCCCGGGAAATGAACAGCGAAATTTTCGAATTGAAATTCAAAATTTTATATACATTATATTCTGATACACAGAATAAACTGGAAATAATCAAGGACTATGTTCACCAGTTAGAAAATGAAAAAGCCTGGGTAGATTTGGAGGAATTATTGATGGATGTAGCGAATTACTACTGGCGAGAAAAGTTATATGAAGAAGCCATATACTTTTACATTAAAACAGACAAGGCGAGCAAGCTCGCTGGAAGAGGAGGAGAATAAAATGAAAAAAGTATTATTAACAGCAGTTGTATTAGGCGCAGTTATCAGCTTTTCATTCGTAAACCATGCACCGGAAGCGGCTTCTCAAGGAGATCAGGTACTTCTGGCATCCCGGGGATCAGGAGCATAAAATATTTAAAAAAATACCCATTCAGACATCTTCTGAATGGGTATTTTGCACTTTATATTCATATTCAGGAGGGATCGATATGGGAAAGAAAGTACTGCTGACAGGTTTTGACCCCTTCGGGGGAGAAACGGTCAATCCGTCTTGGGAAGCTGTAAAACGGCTGAACGGAGAAAAAGTCGAAGGCGTCTCTATCGTGGCGGAGCAGATCCCGACCGTTTTTCATCATTCAGCGGCCGTTTTGGAAAAAGCGATCGAAAAGCACCATCCCGATATCGTCATTTGTGTAGGACAAGCAGGCGGCCGGGCTCACATTACTCCAGAACGCATCGCAATCAACATCGATGACGCCCGCATTCCGGATAATGAAAAACGGGAACCGATCGATGAACCGATCGCGGCAGACGGGCCTGCAGCTTACTGGTCCGCGCTTCCGATCAAACTCGTTGTGAAAGAGTTGAGAAAAAACGGAATCCCGGCCTCCGTCTCTAATTCAGCTGGAACATTCGTATGCAACCATCTTTTTTACCAGTTAATGCACCGTATAGACCGCACCTCGACAAACATCCGCGGAGGGTTCATCCACATTCCGTATCTCCCCGAACAAACAGTCGATAAGCACGAGCCGAACCTCAGCCTTGAAACGATCGTCGAAGGGCTGAGGATAGCCGCCGTCGTCTCTGCCCTTCACGAAAAAGACATACGCGAAACCGGAGGCTCGCTCAGCTGAAACCGAAGCCGCCTCAAGGCGGCTCTCCGGATTCGCACACTTCCGGATTCTTGTACATCCCTGTGTGTTTTTCTTTTAAAAAAGTAAACACTATAAGAAAAACAGATAAAAGGGTGAATACGGATGCAGAAATCTTATGCCGTTTTCGGGCTCGGTCAGTTCGGCGGCAGTCTTGTCAAAGCCTTCCACGCAAAAGGGGCGGAAGTCTTAGGCATCGACAAATCCGAAGAAAAAGTAAACGAATATTCTGCTTATGCAACCTACACCATTTGCGCCAATGCCGTTGATGAAAATACATTGAAACAAATCGGAATACGCAACATCGATCACGCCTTTGTATCATTCGGCGATGACATTGAAGCAAGCATTCTGACTTCGCTTTTGCTGATTGAAATGGGCGTTCCCAAAGTATGGACGAAAGCGCAAAATGACTATCACCAAAAGGTTCTCCATAAAATCGGCGTCCATCGTATCATTCATCCCGAAAAAGATATGGCCAAGCGGATAGCCAGCCATATCACCTCGGAAAAGATGATCGATTTTGTTGAGCTGTCGCCAAATTACAGCATCGTCGAAATTGTGGCAACAAAAAAGCTGGACAAAAGAAGCCTGGGGGATATCGATGTACGCGCCAACTTCGGCTGCAACATCGTCGGCATAAAAAGAGACGGGCATTTCATCATCGCACCAAGCGCTGATGACTTGATATACGAAAACGATATTTTGATTGTGATCGGGCAAAACAAAGATATTGAGACCTTTGAAAAAAAGGGCGATTAACCGTGAAGTTTAAACAGATTCAATTAAGCCCGTCCCAACTGCTCGTGCTGGTGTTTTTATTTTTCATCATATTAGGAACTCTTTTATTGAAGACCCCGGCAGCGACGTCTAAACCCATAGGCTGGATTGATACGCTTTTTACATCGACATCGGCGATGACTGTTACCGGCCTAGCCGTCGTTGATACAGGCACGGATTATACGTTGTTCGGTCAGCTCATGATCCTCGTTCTCATCCAGATCGGGGGACTCGGCATCATGTCATTTGCAGTGCTCATTTTTATCATGCTCGGGAAAAAAATCGGCCTGAAAGAACGGCTGTTGATTCAACAGTCTCTCAATCAAACTTCTTTAGGCGGGATCATTAAGCTCATCAAGAGTTTGTTTATTTACTCCTTCGCAATTGAAATGCTGGCCATGGTCATACTGGCTGTCAAATGGGTTCCTGAATACGGTTTCGCACGCGGCGTCTACTACAGCCTGTTCCACGCGGTTTCCGCCTTTAACAATGCGGGATTTTCCATTTGGCCGGACAGTTTAATACGGTATAAAAGCGATCCGCTCGTCAACTTGGTGATCAGTTTTTTGTTTATCATCGGCGGGATAGGGTTTACCGTATTGTCTGATCTATGGCATAAGCGGAGCTTGAAAAAGTTAAGCCTTCATTCGAAATTGATGATATACGGTACGTTTATCATCAATTTGTCAGCCATGATCTTTATTTTTCTGCTTGAGTATCAAAATCAAAAAACGCTCGGCATGCTTCCGCCAGCTGAAAAACTTTGGGGCGCCTATTTTCAGGCCGTGACCCCGCGAACAGCCGGGTTTAACACGACAGATATCGGAAGCCTGCACGAAAGCACGATCACACTTTTGCTCCTTCTTATGTTTGTCGGAGCGGGGAGCGCATCCACCGGCGGAGGAATCAAGCTGACGACGTTTCTTGTCATTCTCCTGTCGGTTATCACTTTTTTAAAAGGCAAAAAACATATTTCGATAGCAAAAAAAACGCTGAAAGACCAATTGATCATTCGTTCGCTCGCTATTTCGACTATCAGTGTGCTGTTGATTTTAGCGGCTGTCTTTATTTTAAATATGACAGAACCTAAGCCGTTTTTGGCGATTTTGTTTGAAGTCGTATCAGCCTTCGGCACGGTCGGCCTGTCAATGGGGATTACGGCTGACCTGACCCCTGTCGGAAAGATACTGATTATTTTCATTATGTTTCTCGGAAAACTCGGACCGCTCACATTGGCGTTTTCCCTGGCCAGACCTGAACAGGAAAACATCCGCTATTCAAGCGAAGATATTTTGACCGGATAAGGTGCAAACTTTAAAGCGCCTTATGTGTCTTCCCTTTAACGGACGGGACGGTGTTTTTCCTCATGCTTTGCGAGGCCATGAACAAAATAATACCTGAAAAAATGACCGCTCCGCCGATCACCTGCGTCATCATGACGGATTCGTCTAAAATCCAATACGCCAGCGCAACCGCTCCGACAGGTTCAAATAAAATCGCCACAGAAATCATATTTGTGCTCAGCCATTTCAGCACCCAGTTAAACAGCGAGTGGCCGAGCAAAGTCGGAATGACGGCAAGCAGAAAGAAATACCCCCAATCTGACGCAGGATAAGAAAAAAAGGCGGCGCCCGAAAACAGACAGTACAGGCATAAAGTGATGGCGCTGATTCCATACACAATAAACGTGTAAACGGTCAAACTGTGGCGTTTTCTGACATGCTGGCCAAACAGCAAATATGCCGTCACAAGCGCGCATGCCAATAGTGCAAGAATGTCGCCGTAGAGCGCCTGGCCGCTTACTTTGAAATCCCCCCAGCTGATGTACGCGCTTCCGCCGATCGCGAGAAGCGCACTGATGATTCCAGCGAACGACACTCTTTCTTTAAATAAAAAGTATGTACCGATAAAAGAAAAAATCGGCTGCAGCGTCACAAGAACAACCGAGCTCGCCACTGAGGTGTATTCAAGCGAACGAAACCATAAAATAAAATGAAATGCCAAAAAGAACCCCGCTGCCGCTGAAAACAGCCAGTCCTTTTTCGAAAAACTCAAGACTTCTTTTCTTTTTCCCCAGAAAAAAGGAAAGATCAGCAAAGCGGAAAAAAAGAGACGATAAAAAGCGATGATTCCAGCGTCAGCCGTTGACAGTCTGACAAAGATGGCGGAGGAAGACACAGCCAGCACCCCGACCACTAATGCGATATACGGGTACAATGTTGTTCTCAAATAAATCCTTCCTTCTATTCATTTTTCTTAAGCATATCCGATGGCGATGCGAAAATCGAGTGTTTTTTGGTTATTTTACCAGCCTGCGATATGGTACAGTAAAAACAGGAGGGGATATGATGAGCATTTTTAATGAAGCGAGAAAAGAACTTTGGAGCGAGATTCAAGGCCTGTCAGACGAAACGCTGAATAAAAGGCCCTCGGAGGACGAATGGAGCATTCAAGAAGTGATCGACCACCTGAAAAAAATCGACCTGATGGCACTTCAAATCCTAAAGGAACAAATCAAGCATGCACCGGTCAAAACAATCGAAGATAAACCGGTGCATCAGTCGGAAGACAGAAGCTCCAAACGAAAGGCGCCCCCATATGCAGAGCCTGAAAGAAAAACGGCGGATGCTTTAACCCTCAAAGCTGAGCTCGACAATGTCAGAACACAATTAACTTCAGTCATCGCCGCCTTCCATGATGAAGATTTTCAAAGGGTGCTGCCGCATCCGGTTTTCGAAGAGCTTACGGTCAGACAGTGGCTCGACTTCATCGGCCATCATGAAAGAAGACATATTAAACAGATCAAGGAAATCAAACAGAAACTATTATAATACACGGAAAGCCCCGGCTTTAGAGGCCCGGGGCTTTTCATCCGCTCAGGCAAACGACCTGGCGTCTTTCGTGGCAGCAGGCGAATACGCCCACACTTCTGCCTGGTCGCCTTGATGGATCAAGCCGGGGCGTTCGACGACGCAGACGATTCCCCTTCTTCCGATCGCATTGCGCACAAAGCGCGAAGCAAGCTTCGGTTTGTCGGGAAACTGCTCCTGAATGACTTCTCCGGGCTGAATGCACGGCTCGTTCTCACCCTCGCTCAACAGAGAGGCGCCGCTTGGAAAAACGATTCTGCTTCCTTCTCTTAATGAAGTTAAATCAGGCAGTCCGCTTAATGCGATATTAGCCCCGAGCCATTCCGGAAGGACCGCAGGAACGTTCAGCCGTCCGGCAATCTCAAGACACTCTTCGACCGAGACAATTGAAATCTGCCTCCTGTTGAAAATCTCCGTCCCTCTTTTATACATCGGCTCCCTTGCTCCCGCTTTTTTCGTCAGTCCAAAATGCAGATCACCCGGTATTCCCCCATAATCAATCACAATCTTTTCTTGTTTCTCTGTCACAAATGACGGTGTGTCCGCTATGTATACGTTCTCTGCAACAGCCGTGTGCTTTTTCCACATTCAACCCATCCCCTTTTTTCAAGATGTGATTTATTTTACAATGCATCCCTTTTTTTCTCAAATTGAGAAAGCCCGCTGTGCGTTCACACAGCGGGATTCATGCATTTCTTTATACAGTTTTCGGGGTTAGATTAAAGCAGCGTTTGTAAATCCAATTGTACGCTTTTTCGTTCAGGTCTCTCGGGTTTCCGACCGTTTGCGGATCTTTCATCGCTTCTTTTGAAAGGCGGTCGATCATGTCAGGTGATACGCCTTGCTCTTCAAGACTAGGAATCTCCAAGTCTTCCACAAGCTGATACATCCAGTTCACTGCAGCTTTAGCCGCTTCCACTGTAGACATGCCGCTTGTGTCAATGCCGAACGCTTTTGCAATGCGGGCAAATTTTTCAGGGTAGCCTTTCCAGTTGTATTCCATTACAGGACCCATCATCGCCGCCACACATTGGCCGTGCGCGACAGGAATGATTCCTCCGAGCGTCTGGCTCATCGCGTGAGCAGCGCCTGCAGATTCGCTTCCGTAAGAAAGGCCTGCAAGCATAGCCGCCTGCGCCATGCCGTATCTCGCTTCAAGATCTTCCCCATCGGCAAACGCTCTGCGGATGTAATGTGCGCCGTATTCGATGGCAAGAAGGGCCACCGCGTCAGTTATCGGCTGAGCAAATTTCATCGTATAGCACTCGATGGCGTGAGCCAAAGCGTCAACGCCGGTCATCGCTGTGACGTGCGGAGGCATTGATACATGCAATTCAGGATCGATAACTGTCAAGTGAGCAGCAATCAGCGGGCCGCCCGTATTGAATTTAAATTCACGCTCTTCATCTGTGATAACCGCCCATTGTGTAACTTCTGAGCCGGTTCCGGCAGTCGTCGGGATCGTTGTAAGCGGAGGAATCCGGTTTTCAAGAGGCTTCTTTCCTTCTGCCGCTTCATAGTCAAGAACCGAGCCTTCATGAGTGGCTTCGACTCCGATCGCTTTCGCCGTATCCATTGAGCTTCCGCCGCCGACTGCTACAAGGCCGTCGCAGTTTTCTTCAGCATACAGTTTGGAACCTTCAGCGACAAGACGGACAGGCGGATTCGGCTCGACTTTATTAAAGACGACAACTTCAACGCCTGCTTCCTGAAGGGATTCAACGACCGGGTTTGTTACACCTGCTTTGTAGATGCCGGGGTCTGTGACAAGCAGTGCTTTTGAAACGCCAAGTTTTTTCACTTCTTCGCCCACATGTTTAACGGCTCCGATTCCGTGCTTAATGACGGTCGGGATTTCAAACGTGTGGAATTTGTTCATCGCTTCTACTTTCATATTTAAAGTCATGAATCATTTCCTCCTTCTTATGCTTTAAACCAATTGACAGCCGCCGGTTTCGTATTGCGGTAGACGTGCTTCACTTCCGTGTATTCTTCAAGGCCCGTGCGGCCAAGCTCGCGGCCGATGCCTGACTGCTTGTAACCTCCCCAAGGCGCTTGTGCGAAATACGGGTGGAAATCATTGATCCAGACGGTTCCCATGCGCAGTTTGGAAGCGACGCGTTCCGCTTTTTCGATGTCTTTTGACCAAACGGCGCCGGCTAAGCCGTAAATCGTATCGTTTGCAAGTGAGACCACTTCTTCTTCTGTTTTGAATGATTCAACTGTTAATACAGGACCGAATACTTCTTCCTGAACGATTCTCATATCTGATGTACAGCCCGAGAAGATCGTCGGCAGATAGAAGAATCCATTTGCAAGTTCAGGGTCCTCCGGACGCTTTCCGCCTGTTTCCAGCTTGGCGCCTTCTTGCAGGCCGATTTCCACATATTTTTCAACTTTGCTGCGGTGTTCAGCTGAAATGAGCGGACCGCTCTGTGTCTCCTCGTGGAATCCGTTGCCGAGCTTGATTTTTTTCGCACGTTTGACAAGCTCTGCGACAAACTCGTCATGAATGGATTTTTCAACGAGAAGACGAGCACCCGCGGAGCAAACCTGTCCTGCGTGGAAGAATACCGCATTCAGCGCCTGGTCAACCGCTACGTCAAAATCTGCGTCTTTAAACACAATATTCGGATTTTTCCCGCCAAGCTCAAGCGCAATTTTTTTCACATTCGTACTTGCAGCCTGCATGATTTTCTTTCCGGTTTCAATTCCGCCGGTGAAAGAAATTAAGTCGACGTCTGTATTTCTGGCAAGTTCATCGCCGACAGTGGCTCCGGGGCCGAGAACAAGGTTGGCAACCCCTTTAGGCACACCGGCTTCTTCCATCAGCTTGAAGATCTTAATGGTTGTCAGCGGTGTGATTTCACTTGGTTTGACAACGATCGTGTTGCCCGCTGCCAAAGCCGGAGCGATTTTCCAGCTAGCCTGCAGAAGCGGATAGTTCCATGGTGTGATCTGCCCGCAGACACCGACCGGCTCCCTGACAATTTCGCTTTTAGAATCGGGAATCGGTGAAGAAATGACTTCTCCGCCATCTTTATCCGCAAGCCCAGCATAATATTGAAATACGTTTGCAATATCATCCATATCGGCTCTGCTTTCTTCAAGCGTCTTGCCGGTATCAAGCGATTCAAGTTCTGCCAGCTCTTCGTGGTCGCGTCTGATCAATTCCGCGATCTTTAATACAATGTTGCCTCGTTCAAGACCCGGCGTATTCGCCCACTCGCCGTCATCAAATGCGCGGCGCGCTGCGGCAATCGCCCGAACAGCGTCTTCTCTGTCTCCTTCACTGACGGTTTCAATATGCTCTTGATTGTAAGGATTGATAATTTGGCGAGTCTCGCCTTTTTTGGCGCCCACCCACTTTCCGTCAATGAAAAGTGTTTGACTCATAAAAGCAGCCTCCTCATTACGCAAAGTTTGTTAAATAAAAATTTAACGTTTTGAACACTTTGAATTTATCATGCGCCATTTTTTGTGTCAAAGGGAATCAGTCTGATTATTTTTTTGAATTTTATGTGAATGCAGAGCTCACATGGGCTGAGGCCGTTTGAAAAAAAAATTTGATTTTGACATTTGAATTTCTTTCGTTAAGATAAAGAACATACAGAAATAACTTAACAAACTTAACGCGGATTTCAGATCAATCCCCGATTTTTCGGGGGGCATTGAATCTGCAATGCTGATGTTCCGCTCCTGTGAAAGGAGGCAAGTTATGGACAATCCCCGTGATCTTTCAGCAAAAGAAGCGATCGCACAGGCAAAGGATCTTGTCATTGATTCAATCGCAGAAACGATGGATCTGTACGGCATTACCCGGAGTGCGGGTATTTTGTACGGAACCATGTACCTATCGGATGAAATGACACTGGACGAGATGCGGGAAGAACTGCAAATGAGCAAGCCCAGCATGAGCACAAGCGTAAAAAAACTCCAGGACTTAAACGTCGTCAAAAAGACATTCCATAGAGGAAGAAGAAAACACAGCTTTGTTGCTGAAAAGGATTTCTTCAAATTTTTCACAAGCTTTTTCCCGCAAAAATGGGAAAGGGAAGTCAAAGTGAATCTCATGGCTATTCAAGACGCTCAAAAAGCATTGGGGGACATCGTCGAAAGCGATGGGCTTGACGAAAGTATAAAAGAAGAAGCGAGAACTCTTTATGACCAGTTGGAACAGTCAAAACCGTATTATGACTGGCTGCTGAGACTCGCGAAATCTGTCCAATCCGGAGAGATTTTTGAGTTTATACCGATTGATAACAAGGAATAAAAAGGTTTTATCCGCTCTGAAGTCAGCAGTTTGCATACTTCCCAGAGTGGCGCAAAACCTTTTTTCATATTTTAATTTCAAGAAAATTCGAAAAATTATTACCGGAGGCGATGTGCATACATGAATTATGCTGAGAAGAAAAAAAACTGGATCAAATTAGGTATTTTTGTGTTGTTTGCGGGAGGCTTACTCGCGTATATCGGCATTTCGAATGCAGACATTCATTGGGGCGGCTTTATCTCGATGATGATATTCTTTGCTTTCACCTATTATTTAGGCGCTTTTTACGCAGCAAAGAAATCAAATTCTTTTTCTGATATGATCGTGGCAAAAAGGAGCATGCCGTTTTTCGTCGGAATGGTGACGATGGCCGCAACATGGGTCGGCGGCGGATATATTAACGGAACGGCCGAATCGGCTTACAGCGACGGTCTCATCTGGGCCCAGGCACCCTGGGGCTACGCATTAAGCCTGATTATCGGCGGTATTTTCTTCGCCAGAAAAATGCGCCGTCATCAATTTATGACCATTATCGATCCTCTCGAACAGCGCTTCGGTAAGCGGATGGCCGGTGTTTTATATATACCGGCGCTGTTAGGAGAATTGTTTTGGAGCGCCGCGATCTTAACGGCATTGGGCACGACTTTCGGAATGATTCTGAATATCGATTTCCAAACGTCGATTATTCTTTCGGCGATGATCGCCATCGCTTATACGGTGGCCGGAGGCATGTGGGCAGTCGCTTTCACAGATGTCTTCCAAATGATCATCATTTTGCTCGGGCTGTTTTTAGTCGTCCCATTTGTGTTGTCAAATGTCGGTTCATTCGATATCGTATGGGCAAATTACAGGCACGATTTCGGAAGCAGCGCCAATCTGTTTCCGCCGTTGGACGGCTGGAAAAATCCTGAATGGGGAAACCTGTTTTGGAACTGGTGGGATAATGCGCTCCTCTTAATTTTCGGTGGTATCGCATGGCAGGTGTACTTTCAGCGCGTTCTTTCGGCAAAATCGGAAAACGCCGCCATGTGGCAGTCGATTATTGCCGGAGTGATCTGTATCATTGCCGCCATTCCGTGCGTGATCATCGGAGCTGCCGGAAACAGTGCGGATTGGAGCCTGTTCGGAGCGAGCGCTCCGGATAACCCGGCGATGATTTTGCCGCAAACGCTTGCGTATTTAACGCCGGGAATTATCGCTGGCATCGGTTTGGGTGCAATTGCAGCTGCCGTTATGTCAAGCATGGACTCATCGATTCTATCGGCATCATCAATGGCCGCATGGAATATTTACCGTCCGCTGATCAAGCCGAAGGCCACCCAAAAACAGCTGCAAAAAGTCGTCAAACGCTCAATCATTTTGTTCGGCGCGGGAGCAGCGATCATCGCGCTGAATGTCAAAAGCGTTTATACTTTATGGTATTTGGCATCGGATTTAGTTTATTGCATTCTTTTTCCCCAGTTAACAATGGCCCTCTTTTATAAAAGAGCAAACCTGTACGGGTCAATTTCCGGATTTGCAGTTGCGGTCATTCTGAGGCTGGGCGGCGGTGAACCCGCATTCGGCATCCCGCCGCTTCTGCCGTATCCGATGATTGAAGACGGCACAGTCCTCTTTCCTTTCCGGACGCTGGCTGCGGTTACAGCATTTATGACGATCTTCGCTGTGTCCGAATTGACGCAGCGCAAATGCCCTCCTAAACAGCTTGTACTCCCCCAAGAAAAACAGAAAGACGATCGCGCGGCTTAAAATAGGAAAAACGCCCGGCCCCGGGCGTTTTTCTTGATTCGTGTTTAATTTTTCACGGCATGAATGTAGTGAATCGTTTCAAAGGCTGACAGATCATCTTTTCGATTTTTAAAATAACGCTCTTGAATATCCGACGGTGACAAATGCTCATAAACGAGCAGTCCGGATTGCTCCAGCATATGCTGGATTTCCTGATACGAATAGCATGACTTCATCGGTTCTCCGCCTGCCGCTGCCATTTTCACCATATTTTCCACCCTGTTGGAGAAACCTTTTTCTTTGAACAGGTTTTCATCCGCATAATCAAAAACGATCGAACTTCCTGAAGGAAGATCAGCCATTAATTGTCTCAGCAATTTTTCGGTTTCTTCCTTTGTTAAGTAGTAGGAAACGCCCAAAAAGCTAAAGAACGTTTTTTTGTTAAAATGAAAACCCTTATCAGCCAATTCTTGATAAGAAAATGCCTTGGCAAAGTCCAAAGGAATAAAATGAAGGTGGGCCGGGATGTGAAAACCTGCTTTGTCCAGCCTTTCCTTTTTCCATTTTTGTGTCGCCGGATGGTCAATTTCAAAGATATCAATTTTGCCTTTTAACTCTAGGTTCCGAAAACAAAAAGTATCCAGCCCTGCCCCAAGAATCACGTATTGTTCTGCTCCAAACCGAATCTCATGATGCAGCACGCTTTCGCAATATGCGGCACGCGCGAGCGGCGTCGGAGAGAGCTGAATTTGTGTGACCCATTTTAATATTTCTTCATCGTCTCCCTCGTATTTTTCCGCTATATCTTTGTTGAAGAACTGTATACCTTGAATGAAACTGTTTTTAATATCAGAAAATTCTTGTTGGGAAATGAGCGTTTTGGCTAGATTGTCATCAAAAATTTTTGGTTCATCATATTGGCTGTGATAAGCTCTGCCAAAAGCCGAAATAAGAGACGTTACACTCGATTCATCTTTTTTCATGTCGTACACTCCTTCATCAAACGCAAAAAAAATAGGATTCTCCCGGCCAGGAGAATCCTATTATACACACCAATATTCAATTAGTAAATTATAGCATAAATAAATTTTTTTGTCAAGAATTTGCACTTTTCCTATTTTATCAATGATCGAGAAAACAGCCTGTGAGTATGGGAAAACTACACGTATAACAGCGGGGTCGACTTTTTAAAAATCTTGCCGTCTCTTATATAAAAACGGGGGACGCGCCAGCTTATTGTAGATACCACTTCATAATTGATCGTATCAAGCATTTCCGCAACTTCATCAACGGAAATTTCAGCTCCCTTTTGCCGGCCGTAAATCACGACTTCCTCTCCTTGTTTACCTTCGCTCTCTCCCAGACTGACCATTATCATGTCCATTGTTACTCTTCCCACCACCGGCACCCGTCTTCCGCGGTGTAGAATAAATCCGCGATTGGAAAGTTCACGGGAATAACCGTCAGCATAGCCGACCGGAATCGTGGCAATCACTTCCCCGCGCTCCGCAACATATGTAGCCCCATAACTAACGGTCCGCGGTTCTGTCAACATGGTTTTCACATAAGCGATGCGCGCCTTCAAGCTTAGTGCAGGCACAAGCTTAACGAGATTGAGCTGCCTGATGTAATCGGAAGGATATAATCCATACATTCCGATACCTAAGCGAATCATATCAGCGCTGAATTCCGGAAAAGCGATCGCCGCGGCCGTGTTGTTCATATGCACCGTAGGCAGCTTAAAGCCTTGTTCTTTCAGAAAGCGGAGAAAGCTGATAAACTTTTCGTGTTGAATCATGGTTAGCTCAGTATCCGGTTCGTCAGCTGTGGAAAAATGCGTGAAAATCCCTTCCCATCTGAGGTTTTCACTTGCCGCCAGCGCTTCCACAATTGCTAAAAGCCTTTCTTTTGTGCGTACACCTAAACGCCCCATGCCGGTATCCACATTGATATGAACAGACAGCCGGTCAGGGGTTGCTTCTGTTTCCAATATCTCGTTCGCTTCTTTAATCCAGTCAACTTGAAATGCTGATAACGATATATTCCAAGCTGCCGCTTCTTTCACACAGCTAAGCGGGGTGAAACCGAGCACAAGGATCGGTGCGTCAATCCCCGCTTTTCGCAAAACGACCGCTTCCTCCACCGAGGCAACGGCGAGCTCACTCGCGCCGTTTTCCAGTGCATGGCGTGCCACTTCCACCGAGCCGTGACCATAAGCGTTCGCTTTTACGACAGCCATAATCTTGCTCCTCTTCGGAATATGCCGCCGAAATGCGCGCAAATTTTTTTTAATCGCATCAAGGTTTACCTCTACCCAGACTTCCCGGCAAAGCTTTTTCATCAACGCTCCCTTCTTTCTTGTCACATAGTATTCATTCATGTAGCCGTTCGAAAATTGCCCGGATGCTTTCTATCTCATTCTTATTCAGCTTCGGGCGAAATCATTCAGTCAGTAATCGTTAGCGGTGGAAGGCAAACAGCAGGAGCCCGTGCCGTGTAGACTTTAAATCGAAGGTTTTCTTCTGCTGCCAAAGGAAATGCAAATCTGTCCATCTAGTTTTTTTAAAAGTGTCTTAAGAAGGCTCCGATTTTTTTCGATTTGATATATTTTAAGCGTCCCTGTCATAAATTTCGGTATACACGACCTGTGAAGGGAGCTTTTTACATGAAAAGAACAGCCGGGACTCCAGCTTGGTACAATCGCGTGCCTCATCCAATAAGACACGATGGTGCGGGCGCGACTGATTTTGGGCCCCGCGACGTAATGCGGGATTTAGAGAATCCCGACATGTTCGTTCCTCCAAAAACAGATGCCGGAGCAATCCCCAATTTAAAGTTTTCTTTTTCAGACACACATATGCAGTTAAATCATGGCGGCTGGTCGCGCGAAATAACTGTCCGGGAGCTGCCGGTATCAACGACGATTGCCGGCGTCAATATGCGGCTGACGCCAGGCGGGGTGCGCGAGCTGCATTGGCATAAGCAATCGGAATGGGCTTACATGATTTTGGGCCATGCGCGCATTACCGCCGTCGATCAGGACGGCCGAAACTTTATCGCCGATGTCGGCCCCGGGGATTTGTGGTTCTTTCCCGCCGGAATACCGCACTCGATTCAAGGGCTTGAGGATGGCTGCGAATTTCTCCTCGTTTTTGACGACGGGAACTTCTCCGAGTTCGATACCTTCACGATTACAGATTGGTTCGCACACACACCGAAAGATGTTCTGGCCGCGAATTTCGGTGTACACGAAAGCGCCTTCGCCCGCATCCCCGACAAACAGCGATACATCTTCCAAGCAAAAGTGCCGGGACCGCTCGAAAACCAAAAAGTGCCCGACCCGTATGGAACCGTACCAAAAAGCTTCGCTTACAGGCTGTTTGCACAAAAACCTATCGTAACACCCGGCGGAACGGTGCGAATTGTTGATTCTTCAAACTTTCCAATTTCGACAACGATCGCCGCCGCGCTCGTCGAAGTCAAGCCCGGTGGAATGAGGGAAATGCACTGGCATCCGAACAACGATGAATGGCAGTACTATATCACAGGAACCGGGCGAATGACAGTATTCGCGGCGAACGGGACTGCCCGCACCTTTAATTACCGGGCGGGTGATGTCGGATATGTCCCGTTTGCCATGGGGCATTACATTCAAAATACAGGCAGCGAAAGCCTGTGGTTTTTAGAAATATTTAAAAGCAGCCGCTTTGCAGACATTTCACTAAATCAATGGATGGCGCTGACTCCAAGAGAGCTGATTGAAGAGCATTTGCATGTAGGACCGGAGCTGATGAACGCTCTGCGAAAAGAAAAATGGCCAGTCGTCAAATACCGTACAGACAGATAGGCCATCACCCCGCAAAAATGGATCGCGTAAAAAAGGCAACAAAAAAACCCTTGAATCTTCAAGGGTTTTAAAGATGGAGCATAGCGGGCTCGAACCGCTGACCTCTACACTGCCAGTGTAGCGCTCTCCCAGCTGAGCTAATGCCCCGTATATTTAAGACATGATTTATTATAGATGGATTTTTGGAGAAAAGCAAGTGGTTTTTGATGTAAAAAAGAAAATGCTCTGTCAGCCGGCATTTTCTTTTTCACCTAGACAAGCGCTATTGCTTTGATTTTTCAAAACAGAACTGAGTGAACCTTTCAGACAAATCCAGAATGTCATCTATCCTAGGCAAGGCAGTGATCCATTCTTCCGGGATGCTTTCCATTTGATCATACATTCCAGCCATTGTACCTGTAATAAAGGCAATTGTATCTGTGTCTTCCCCCAGGTTCACTGCTTCCAATACAGCATCAGAATAACGGTCTGAATTGAGGAAACACCACAATGCCGCTTCTAAAGAGTGCACAACATAGCCGTCTGACATGATGTCTTCTCTTTTAACACTCGCAATGTCATCATTAAGTATCCTCTTATACGAAGAAAACTCATTTTCATACTCGGTTCCTCTCAAATTCTCCACACAAGAATGGACTGCTTGTTTATACGCCTCTTCAGGAGAATGATCAAACAAGTTTATTAAGAATTCTATATAAATAATACATCCCAGCGTAGATCGGGGATGACGATGTGTAATAAATGCCCACCTTTCGATCTCAGCTTGTCTTTTTGAAAAATTTGATTCGTTCCATAGCATAAAAGCCAACGGAGATATTCTCATCAATGCTCCGTTTCCATTATCAAACTCAGACGCTCCGCCGCATTGTTCAATTGGAACGCCCCTTTTGAAGCGCTCGATTGCATCATCAGTCGCTCTGCCAATATCAAACATGCTGCCGTATGGAGTCCAGTACCCTTCCCGATACGCAGCAAACTTTTTCATCAATTCGGTCTCATCTTTTTCTTCGATCAGATTCTCCATTAAACACAAAGTGAGTGATGTATCATCTGACCATGTCCCAGGCGGTTGATTATAAGTCCCGTACCCTATCATTCCAGTGATATTTAAGTTTCTAGCTTTAAATTCCACAGGGACGCCCAGCGCATCACCGATAACCCCGCCAAGGATAGTGGAGTACAGTCTTTTTTTAAATTGTGAGATATGGTTATCATCGTTCCACTGAAACGATATTATTCTTCTTTTCATTTGGCACACCCGCTTTGTTGATTCATCTTGAAAACGCATGGAGATCGATTTCCATGCGTTTTAGTTTTAAATCATATTCATTTAAAAATAATTATACATCAAATATTATTTTCCTAAAATCAATCTTCTTATCTTCTCTTCAAACTGCATATTTATATTGAAATCGTTTTTCCATAGATTTAAAAGAGAGATAACTTCTTTTAATTTCAAGGAAAAGTTATACAATACAAGAAATGCACTTGGAGCTTCTCTATCTTTAATTAAATAAACTTTTTTGAAGTCAGGAGTCATATAAAAAATATTATATAATCCATTTTTTGTTTGTTCTAAGTTAACAGAAATCTTTTTTTCTTTAAAAATTGAAAAAAAATTCTCACCAATTTTCAAATCTAATAAGTTATTTAAAGATTTTATTTCATTATCTTCTAACTCTAATATTTTATCTTGTGTTTCAATATCTCGAATACGATCACCTAAAATTGAAACCGCATAAATACCGAGTGCACAAATTCCCTCTTCTTTATTATCAAATTGCTCTTTAATAAATTCATTCCCTCTTTGATTTAATATTAAATAATATATATTGTTTTCCGTGTTTTCTTGAAGTTCAACAAATGTTTCTTGATAAATACAGTTATTAAACTTTTGATAAACCCCTATTTTATTTTCTTCAGCATGACTTATAACCGCATAATCCTCACCAAGGTTTTCCTTCAACAAATTATGCATTTCTAAAGACCACCTTTTGTAATTGAAACTTCTTTTATATAACCTTTATCTATTGTATCATTGTGATATTTAAGAATAGTGTAATCTTTACTCTCTGTCTCCATAACCTTATGTAGTTTCAATTAAAATCGACCATCTATAATAGATAGATGGTCGATTTTAATTTCATTATAAAAGAAAAGTACTTATGTCTCCTTCAGAGAAATTATTTGCTATTCCTTCAGCTTCCAACAAATTTTTCACTTCATTTTCAAATTGATAAAGCAAATAAACTTTTTTGAACGCAATAAACAGTGCTCTTTGATTTTGGATTGCTACTGTAGATTGAATCACATTACCTTTATTGTTGACAAAAGAGACAATCGAACTTGCTTCGTCTTCCATCTCTAGCATAATCGCTCTATTTTTTACTTGTAATTGTCCCAAAGCAAATAAAGAAGCAGGGATCCCTAATATAGACATGGCTTGAAAAAGCTTACTTTGATCAAATGTAGGTCCACCTATATCCAACTCTTCATGTTCCATCACAAAAAGCTGAAACTTTTCTAAAAAATAAAAAGAAGATAACCTATCCAGAAAAAAGTGTTTTGCCCCTTCAACTTCATTGTAAAATTCTTTTGTTATTTCCAAATAAGGGTTATTTTGTCTTTCAACCATAAACAAACCATAAACCCATTTATCTTTGTCTTTCTTCAATATATAAAAATTTTCATACGGAGCAACATTCTCTTTAATGCAACTATCTTCAAGAGTAGTTGATTTCCCCAGCTTATTCAAAATTTTATGAGCTTGATTAATATTCACTGAAAGTCCACCACATTTATTTTAATAAACTTTGTCAATGAGCTACGGTCGTTGAGCTTGCCTTTTGCTTTCAGTCGCATGCGTTTTTGATTATATCTCATTTGAGTCATACAGCAACTCTTAGCTTATTTCTTCTCCTTTCTAAATGCTATCTCGGAACATCTGCCCACATTCCAGTAGATCTGCCACCATTATGAATAGTTATATTGTGTATTCCAAAAGGTACTAACTCCATTTTACCTGGCACTTCAGTATGGTGCCATGTCATACCTTCTGGTCTTCCTCCAATTGCGTTATCTAGCCATTCAAATTTTGCCTCGTCAGACTTTAACCAGAGACTTTCTGGTAAATCTTTAGTCTCTACCACAAGTCCAGCACCCTTGAAATCTGCAAAACCAATACCTCCTTTTAATAGGTTAGTTTAACATTTAAATAAATTAATTTTTTCTCACTAGAACTCATATTTTGTGCTACACTTCTTATTTGTTCATCCACTATGTCTATTCTATATTTCCATTGAGATCTGAGGGAAGAATTTATTTTTCCTTCTACCAGCTATATTACACAAAAAAGCACCCGTTGTTTTTAACAACAAAGTGCCTTATAGTAACGTACAGAAAGCATTCCACTTAAAGTTTAGCCTAAAGTTGCACAGAAAGCTTCTTCATCTCACTATGTTCCTCAGGTATCCATTATTTAATATCATATTTTTCTTTAATCTTCATTAATAATTCTTCAATAAGCTCTTTCTTCTCAGGATTTCTTTCTATATAAAAATTACACGCAGTACTTATATACTGATACAATTCATCATAACTCACAATATCGTAATCATCGTCACCGTCGCCAGAATAAAATAAAACTTTATTTTGTCCAAAGTATTCCTCTTCATCTTGTTCATATTCATCTGAATAAATTATTCCATTATACTCACGGCGCTCTCCCTCTTTATTTTTAAATTCTTCTAAATGCTGTAGAAAGTTACGTCCATTTACATAAAGATTCAAAACATCTATAACTGCCTCTTTAGTCAAATTATTCTGTTTCATCATCTCAATAAATTCTTCATATACGTTCATACTAATCCACCCATTCTAATACTGGATAAGCATTTTCTATCTCACCAGTTTCTGAATTCATAATGCCTTCAAATTTTAATTTTTTTCCATTATATTCTGTTTGTCCTTGTATTTTTATCTTCTTTTGTTTTAATAGAGGAATTTCTCTTTTATTGCTTAATCCTTCGTCCATTGCCTTTTTACTTAAATTTATTATTTCATCATCCGAAATAATCTTTGGATCATACACTGTCTTTTTATACATTTTGTCTTTATTAGGTATTACTTTGTATTCACCTGTTCCATTTTTTCCGGTATAGTCCATTTTTTCGTACTTCACTTTATATTCAATATCAAAAACTCCTTCTATACTTGGATGTTCTTTCTTAACAACAGTTTCCAACTCATACTTGTTAGAATTACTATCAAAATAATTCTTAAACTCATCATAATTATGTCCACCACTAACACCATTACGTTCAGTAAACTTTTTAACGGGTCCTGTCGTGTGTTCGACATAGTAATCTTCTTTATATTTAAGGTTTGTCGTACCTTTAGAAACACTCTTCCCAGCCTCAATCTCCTTCTCAACCCGCTGAATCGAATCCTGCATCTTCGCTTTCGACGCCTTATGGGCGTCGTTGACGTGGGCGGAGTAATTGGACCCTTTTCGGACGAGGGTGCCGCCGGCTCCTGCTTCTGCACCGCGGGCAATATCGCTCAAAGCGTCGGCGCTTTTGGCGAATTGTTTTTTGATGGCGAAGCCTGCGTCGTTGAGTCGGTCTTGAGCTTTCAGCCCATTCACCTTCATGCGGTTCGCCCAGATGTTTTTGCTGTCTTTAAAAGATTGTACCATATGTTCTGTTTTGCTTGAAATTTGGCCGATTGTGGCTGCGCTTTTAAATGTACCTTTTGCCGCGGCTGCCCCCGGGATGATGTCAAGGGCGCCAAACACGCCTCTTTCAACCCTTTCGTCTGTGTTTAACTCCCGTTGTGTCATCCAGTCTTTTCCGGTTGCGGCGCTCGAAATATTGGCTCCTCCGTAGGCGACGGCCACCGTGAGACCGGCCGGTGCACAAAAGATGGTGAGCACGATGATGCCTGCACCGGCCAGAAGATCCCGCCACAATTCCTGATTCTTTTGGACATCTCCGATTGATTCGTATTCAAATCCGCGGGAAGAGGCAATCGCTTTCATGTATTCTTCATACGATAATTCGATGTCGGGGTGGTTGATCTGGAATTCTTCAAATTCTTTGCTCAGTACGTGATCAAACGATTCCGAGTCTTTGAAGATATCATTTACGCTCACTTTCGCTTTGTCGGTTTCGACCGCTTGTTTGGACATGCCGTATCCGACGTAAGTGGTTTCCTTGGAGCCGATCCGGTTCGCGGTCGTGTAATTATGTATCGTCAGTCCGCGCATTTTTTCGGCGAACGCGTCTATTTTTTTATAAAAAGGGCTGTCAATGTGATCTTCCACCAAACTGCCGGCTTTCAGGCAAAAGTCAGCCAGCTTTTGATAATCCTTAAACAGTTCCTCGATCTTGCTTTTTTTGCTTGTGTGGGTAAAGCTGATCGACCTGTCGCTGTCCTTGTCTTTGATTTTGGATTCGATATCTTCCAAGAGATCGTTGAGTTTGATAAGGCCGGCTTTCATACCGCCGCCATATGGTCCGCCCGTCAGCGCATCGAGCCCGTCTTTCATGCCCTGCCATTCTTCCGGTACGTATTTCACATCCATTTAGATGATCGCCTCATTTCTATTTCTGAATCTTGTAGAGTTTTTGAAGCTCTTTATCTGTTTCATACATTTTCTCCATCGCATAACTGACAATATGGGAAGCTATACAGTAATTATCAAACAGCTCCATCGTCTTCCCGAGAATATCCGCGTAGCTTTCAATCGCTTTTGATGCCTGTCCGGCTTTATAAAAATCGGATTCTGAAAGGTTTTTGATTTCTTTCTGAACCCCTTCTGTATAAATATCGCAGATGCTTTTCAGCTTATTGGAAATGGTGATCATTTCTTCAAACTCGAGATGGATGTTTGTACCGCCGCCTCCTGCTCCGCCTTCTGCATTCATAGCATCGCCCTCCCTGCTCTGAAATTGATGTGCAGTGCGTCATAGATCCGGTTGTTCATAATATAAAGGCTGATCCATTCATATCGATCATTTAAAGGATCAACCGAGATGAAATCTTCGCCTTTTGTAAAGTAAAGTGTTGTCGTCTGGAAACCGGTGTCTGCCGGTTTTTGCTGCGAGGCAAGCTTGAACGTTTCCACAGCAAGAACTTCTTTTTGATCAAGATCCATTGCCCTGACTTCGGCTTTTTCAGCGGCGCTCATCGGTTTTGTCAAAAAAGCGAGATCTTGATCACGCGGCTCTCTTACTAAAAATGACACGTTGGAAATAAGCGATAAATAAACTTCGCGCTTTTCCAAATAATCTAATGTGTAGCCTTTGCCCTGGCTTCTTTCAGTCAGAGCGACAACGCGCTCCTCATCGTCCGGCAAAAATGCGTACATGACGTTATTAAAGCGCACGAATTCTTCGCTTTCTTGATATTGCTTCAGCAGCTTAATCAGAAAAAAAGCGGTCTTGGTCAGCTTGCCTTCCTTTAAAAGGATGCCTTTTTCAATCAGGCTCTCTTTTGCTTTTACTGCACAATCCGGCTCAGCCAAGGCCAGCTGTTCGCGTTCCGGAAGACCGAATATGTAGGTAACTCCGGCTGCTCCTGCTAAAACATAAAGTTCTGCCGCCGACAGCGTATCTGCTTTCACCTGCATGTCATTCTCCTTCCCTGTTATAAGTTTTTGATTTCCTACACTTCACTGAGCTTTGAAAAATCGTCGATGTGCATTTGCAGTGCATCTAATGCAGCCGTATGATCTTTCAAGGCGTCTTTCATATCGGCATTCAATTCGATAATCAGCTCAAGGTAGCTTAAAAATGCGTCGCGGGTTTTTCCGCTCCATTTTCCGCTTTCAACATACGCTTTCAATTCCTTTGCTTTTTTCAGCGAGTCGCCAACATGTTTTTCGATCGCTTTCGCATGGGAATGCGCTTTTATTGTTCCATTATGTGAAATTTTCACAGTCTCTCCGCTTACTTTCGGATTGGCCGCTTGATAGTTGTAGTATCCATATCCGTCCATGACTCGGCTGTTCCTCCTCTACGCCTTTTTCTCTTCAGCTTCAGCTTTTGCTTTATAATACTCCCACTTGCTTTTCGCCTTCGACTTGGCGCTTTGAATGTCATCGACCATATCTTTAAAATGCTTGACCAATTCCTTCAGCTTGGCATCCTTTTCATGGCGTGTATCCTCAAATTCGTGGGAAGGGATTTTCAAGTCCGGGAGATTGCTGTTGTATGCTTTCAAACTTGCATCAACTTCTGCTAATTTCGTCTTAACATCGCTTTCTTTATCAGATAAAAAGTCGTATAAATTTTTATACTCGTCGCGTTTTCGTTCATTTTCCGTGTAGGATATGTGCAAAAAGTTGCCTACTGAATCCCAAAAACCTTCGCTCAAAGCAGCTGCCCCTTTCATTTATCCTAGTCAATAAAAACTATTTTCCTGTAGTGGATGATATTGTAATAGGTTTATCTTACAGGATGGTCCTAGGCGAATGAATAGGTTAAAAGGATTGTTTTTTTCGACGAAAAATAAAATAACCGGTCTTCGAGAGATTTTTATAAGTAAAAGGAATCAGTTCGTTTTCCCCTCTTTTCCGACCGGTCATTTCCTGAGAAATATTTTCTTTTGAGGAACATTCCATTATAATGAAGTTGGTTGGATTTTACATCATGAAAGGAGAAGCGCTATGCGTGAACATAAAGGATGTATCAAGTGCGGAAGTACAGATGCGGGGCAAAAAGAAATCGCGACGACCGGCACCGGCCTGTCAAAATTGTTCGATGTGCAGCATAACCGTTTTCTCGTCGTTTATTGCAAAAACTGCGGGTATTCGGAACTGTACAACAAACAATCTTCAACCGCCGGAAACATTCTCGACCTGTTCTTTGGAGGATGACGGCCCGAAAGGAGAAACGGTTATGAGAGAAAAATACGGATTATTGATTGCCATATTTATTTTGGCTTTATGTGTGCACTCCAATATCGTCGTAGAACATGCACTCTTACAGGCGATCATAAAAACAGTCTCACTATTCGTGATGATCGCTTCGGCGCTTGCAGCATTTGTCAAAGGCATCAGACAGCCGTCATAATCACTGGGAGAGGGGGTTAGTCATTGCCCCGTTCCCAGTGATTTGACTAAATCGAGAATCCATTCTTTCACGTCGACAAGGCGATTGTATGCCGGCTTTGTATCGGTTCCGGTGATGATCATGGATACGAGGGAGTCCTGCTTGTGCAATGCACCGTGGCTGGCTCCTCCGACGTGCGTCGGCGACCCTTCGCCGATAAATTCGTATCCAGGCTTTGCATTGGTGATCAAAAAGTCGCCTTCATGCGAAAAAAATGAAGTGTACAGTCTGGCCAGCGCATCGGGAAACTTTCCGTATGTCATGCTGCTTCGCTCGACCGTCAAATCGAGAATGTTTACATCCCCTTCCAGCGTCCACGTTTGTCCAAATTCATCCGTGTATTTGCCTCCCGGCCGAAATGTGAGCTTCCCGTGCTGCTCCCCCGAAACGACCTCAATTGAATCCGTTTCATTTTTCCAGCCGATGATGTCGATCCTCTCGTCCTGTTGCAGAATATCCGCGATCCTCGCGAGCGGAAGCTTCGCTTTATCGAGCGAATAGATGAACGCCATTCTTTCGTTAACGGCAAGAACGATGTCGTCATCGTCCGCCACGCCTTTCTTTAATTTCACAATGCGAAAGGCGTCCAGAAGACTTCTCAAATCAATCAATGCTTCTTTTTTATTGCCGCTGATCCAG
Source organism: Bacillus paralicheniformis (assembly GCF_002993925.1). Classification (NCBI taxonomy): domain Bacteria; kingdom Bacillati; phylum Bacillota; class Bacilli; order Caryophanales; family Bacillaceae; genus Bacillus; species Bacillus paralicheniformis. The sequence goes on from NZ_CP023665.1 coordinate 3,337,475, forward strand.
GCCTGTCCGTTATCCCCCATCACGATCCAAATGTGATCTTTTAAAGCGGCTTCCCATGATGGAAAGCTGTCTAAAATCTTTTGAACATGCCGGTCTGCTTTCGCGACCCCTGCTGCGTCGTTTCTCCCATGTTTATGTACGTGCTGGTCGAGATCGGGAAAATAGACGAGTGCAAGAGGCGGCACTTTGTTTGTTTTGATCAGATGAACCAATTCATTCGCAGAAAACCGGTCATTAAAGCCGAATTTTTTGAAAAGCGAGCGGTTTGCCGGATTCACTTTGGAAAAACCGCCGTACGAGAACAGCTGGGACGTGTTGATTTTGACTGATTGGTTTAACCCGGAAATTATTGAAAAAAGAAAAGGAACCTGTAAATAGCCGTCCCGGCTCCCCCTGTGCAAAAGCGCATTGATCGAGCACGTTTCAATTCCTTTTTCATCAAGCTCTTCGTGAAGCGTCTTCACCTGTTGGCTTAAATGAACCTGATTCAAATTGTAAAAGACGTCTCTGGAGGATTGTTTGATGCCTAATTTCAGAAGCTCTCGAATATGGCTGCCATAATTGATGATCCGTTTTTCCTTCGCGTTGTACCACACAAGACCCGGAACTTTATGGCGGTCGCTGCTCGCCCCTGTAAGCAATGTGCTGTCAACATTGACGGACATCGTCGGAAAAGGGCTGATCATATCAGGGACATAGCGCCCGTTTTCCAGAAAATATCGCAGACCAGGAGCCTGTCCGGTTTTCACGGCTTCTTGAAGCGATTCATCCATTAATGAATCAATCAGCAACATGACGACTGATTTCTTGCGGCTCTCAGACATCGTTCTTCCTCCTTCCTTATACGTGAGCATTCCCTAAACCGCTCCGGTTATGAATGATCCCGTCTAAAATGTCGCTGATATCCCGGTCCGATTTTTCACGCAAATATTGACCAACGCTCATTTGATAGCGTCTGATGTCTTCTTCCGAACGGAAAAAGGAGAGCAGCTGCTGTTCAATCGGCTCCTGTTTTTGCTGATTCAGTTCAATGACAAGGTTTTTCTTTTTCAGAATATCGAGATTCATCTCTTCCTGTCCGGGCAGCGCATGGTAGATAAATACCGGAAGCTGTTTTTCAATGCACTCGCTGATCGTGACGCCGCCGGGCTTCGTTATGATGCCCGACGCCTCCTCGTATAAACGGTTCATTTCTGCTTTGCTTTCGATATAAGGCAGCGCTGTAATGTATGGATTGTTTAAATCATGAACATACCGGTAGAGCTTTCGGTTTTTTCCGCATAGTATTTGGTATGCGACATCCCCATTCGGCGACAGCTCCTGCACAAGCTTAAAAATGCCGCCCACCCCCATGCTTCCGCCGGTTATGAGGATGTTGCACACCGCTTTTTTGTCCACGTTCTGCCCAGGCTTTCTCTCCATTTTATAGGAACGATGCACGGGTATTCCGGTCAAAAAAATCTTCTCTTCATCAACGCCTTCTGCGATCAGCTGTTCTTTGATGTCTTTGATCGGCGCAAAATGATAATCAATCTTTTCTCTTCCCCAAATTCGGTTGACGAAAAAATCGGTATAGACATTGACCACTTTCATGTCGGGAAATCGGCCTTTTAAGCGGTTCAGCAAATAGGAGGGCAATGCATGCGTACAGAACACGATATCAGGCTTTTTTTCCGCAATGATCTGCTGCATATCCTTCAAAAAGATCAGCTCGTACAAGAGGTGGCGCTTTGCGGTTTGATGGCGCCCGCACGCCAGGAGATGATAGACCGAGCTGTAGACTTTCGGAAAATACTGAATCCATGACAAATACGCCGCAGAAGAGGCTTTTTCAAGCCGCCGATAAGCATGTGAAAAAATGTCGATTTTTTCACATTGATGGGATTTGAGAAGCAGTTCTGCCTGCAGTGAATCGGCAACGTGATGATGACCGGTGGAAATGCTTAAAAAAGGGAAAATCAGAATCTTTGTCATCTCCATCCTCCATTTCAGAAGAAAAATGTTTTCCATTTATATTTTTCAAATATCCAGCCAAAATATAAGTGTATTTTTTCAGGAAAGGAAAGTGGCGACTTGAGAAACTGTTTTTTGTCGATTTGGAGTGTAATTGACCCGTTTTATTATTTTTTTTCAAGACTGACACTCATTGATCAAACGAAATCGAGCATTTTTCGCGTCCGTCTCACAAGGTACAAAGGGATCGATGTGGTGTTAAACGATGGGACGGTTATTAAGAAGAACGATGTTCTGATCAAAATTCATCTGCATAATATTAAGCTGATTAAAGAGCTACAAAATATTGAGAGCGCTGTCAGAAGAGGCATCCTCATTTATCAAAAGGCGTACTTTTCAATGCCGATCCTGGCCGAATATGTTAAAAATCATCACCGGACAGACCAAATCAAAGGCATCATCGGCATTACCACACTGCATAAAGGCGTTGAAAGGCTCGGTTTTGAAGCCGTTGAGCCCGCAAACCAGTTTTACAGAGTCTTTAAAAAACTGACGCAGATTCCGATTTTATATTTAACAACAAAGCAATTTTCTCTTCGTAAAATCCCTCCTTCCCAATATTTGTTTATCTCGAAAGAAAAATTGTTCAAGTCCTATCTGCAGAAATAACAAAAAAAGAGACTGATCCCTCAAAACAGGAACAGCCTCTTCTTTTTATGAAATGTGATGGAACGTCATTTCCGGACGGCTTCCAATGCGGATATTCGCTCCCGTCTGGCCCAATCCCTCGCTGATATAAAACGGTTTGTCATGATGATAGTGAAGACCTTTAATCATATTCATTCGCACAAGCTTTCCCATCTTCAGAAGATGATAAGGCTTCGGCCAATGAATCTGACCGCCGTGAAAGTGTCCTGACAGAAGATAGTCAAAGTGAAATTCCTGCATATCAAGCACAACGTTCGGATCATGCGTCAATACAAGGTTGTACCCTTCCTTCAGCTCTTTATATGAAGCGGCAATATCGCTTCGCTTCGTGCTGTAATCATCAATCCCGATAATGTTGAGTGCCTCACCTTCCACTTCAATCGAGACATGCTGATTTCGAAGGGTGATGCATCCGTTATCTTCCAGCACACGTTTCAGCTTCCGAAAGTGTTCACCTTTCAATACGTAGTCATGGTTGCCGAATACAGCGTACATCCCGTATGCCGGCTTTAGTTTTTGCAAAGCTTTTAAGTAGTTTGCAAGCTTTGGTATATTTCGTTTCCTATCAAGAAAATCTCCTGTTAAAGCAATGAGATCCACTCGTTTTTTATTGGCAAGTTCAAGAATCTGTTCAGGTGAAATCGAAATGTTTTCTAAATGAAGATCAGACAGATGAAGAATGTTCAGCTTTTTCTTTAAAGCGGGAGCCTGGACTCGCTCGACCGAAATCGTGTTGACTTTCACATCTTTTGTATTGTGGTTCGCTTTATAAAAAATAGGCATTAAACCTAAGATAATCAATAGACATGCGATAATAAACATTTCAATATCTCCTCCCTCTTACTAGTATAGTAAGTTGGCAGGCAGTTTTATAGTGGGAAATAATAGGATATCATTCTTTTTACCTGTAATAAAAACCGATTTCCAGCTGGAAATCGGTTCGTAATTTTACAGAAACAAAATGAACAGAAGAAGCCCTAAAATGATGCGATAGATGGCAAACGGGACAAGCTTGATCTTATTGATCAGTCTGAGGAAAAAGCGGACGACAAAAAGAGCGACAATAAAAGCGCTGATAAACCCTGTAATAAAGAAAGGAAACAGGTCTGCACTTAAATATGCCCAGTTTTTAATTAAAGAGAGCAGGCTGGCTCCCATCATGATCGGAATCGCCATGATGAAGGTGAAATCGGCGGCCGCTCTGTGGTTCAAGCCGAGAATAACACCGCCCGAAATCGTCGAACCCGAGCGCGAGAAGCCCGGCCAGAGCGCCAGACATTGAAACAGCCCCATACCGAGCGCCTGCTTATACGTCATCCGGTCAACCGAATCTGTCGTCTCCGTGCGCCGGTTAATCCAGTCGGCCGCGAGCATCAGCACCGCGCCGGCGATGAGACCGACCGCAACGGTGTGTACGGAAAACAGGTACTGATCAATATAGTCTTCGAATAAAAAGCCGAGCACAGCGGCGGGAACAAGTCCTACAGCGATTTGGGCAATGGAAAGGCGGTTTCCCGATTTCTGCTCTTCCGTCATGTTTTTCTTCACACCTAAGAGGTTGAGAATCCGGTCTTTAAATACGATGGCGACAGCGAGGATGGAGCCGAGTTGAATCACGACTTTAAAGGTATTCGCCGCCTCCGGCGTGAGCAGTTCTTTCGATTTCAGCCAGACGTCGTCAACAATGATCATATGCCCTGTTGACGAAACAGGGGCATATTCTGTTAATCCTTCAACAATTCCGAGTATGATGGCGACAAAAATATCCCAAATGTTCATATGTCATTCCTTTCGCTTCATAAAACTTGTCCTCTAATAAACTATTTATATCGCCTTTAAAAGCCGATTATGCAAGCGGGATTCAGACTTCTTCGTTTTTTTCATAAAGGTGTGAACGCTGTTTAAACCATTCAAACAAATGCGTGACCACCACTTTGATGACCGCGTATCCGGGGATGGCGAGAATGACGCCGATCACGCCGAACAGCTTGGCTGCCGTCAGCAGCACAAAGATGATTGTTACCGGATGGATGTGCAGGTTTTTTCCCATAATTTGCGGCGAAATAAATTTTCCTTCAAACAGCTGCACCACAGTCCAAACGATGATCAGCTTCACAAGCATAAACGGGGAAGTAACCAGGGCAATAATGATTGCCGGCGTGATCGCAATCGTCGGTCCGAGATACGGAACGATGCTCGTACACGCCGCCACAAGGGCCAATAGAGAAGCGTAATCAAGACCGATGATCATATATCCGATAAACAATAGGCAGCCGATACAGAAGCTGACGATGATCTGCCCCCTGATATACGAACTGAGCCGGTGATTCATCTCGGACATCATCACATACGTCTGTTCCCGCAAGCGGACCGGTACGAGCTTCAAAATAAAGAGCGGCAGTTTTTTACCATCTTTCAATAAGTAAAACAGGATAAACGGCACGGTCACAATCGAAATCACAACTTCTGTCACGGCGCCTATGAACGTTCCCACTCCGGTAAATGTGCTGTTTAAAATAGTGGTGGCCTGATCGGATAATTTGCTTGCCAAATCGGTCAGATTGATGTTCAGCGTCTGCTGGACCTGATTAAAAAACTGGCTTCCGATCAGCTGTTTAATTTGGTCTTCCACAATGTGGACATACCTTGGGAAATTATCGACAAGGCTTGTGATCTGTTCCCTTAACAGCGGGATAACGGAGACGATCGAAATCGTGATCAGACCGATGATTACGATATAGAGAAGAAGAATTGAATAAATCCTTTTCACATTTTTCCGCTCTAGAAAATCTACGATCGGATTTAACAAATAATATACGACACCTGTCAGCACGACAGGCAGGGCGATGGTTTCCACAAGAACGATGAAAGGCGTGAAAATAAACGATGCTTTTGTAAATACAAGGATGTTCAATCCGATCAAGAGCAGAACGAGCAGAAACAAAACGAATTTATTGTCTAAAAAAAACTTCTTAAATCTGCCGCCCCACATATTCAAAGAGTCCATGGCGATCCTCCATTAACATTGGTTTTATACATTAAATTGTACACTATTACTCCTCATACTAAAAATAAAACCATTGCTATTGGTCTTTTTTTCCGCTTGCAAATGTTTATTGATGATATACATATACGCCGGTGTTTCCGGCTTTTTGTCTTTCGCCGGCAAAAGAAAACACTGTATAATAAACATATCCTACAGCGAAAGGGGAAAATAGCATGATACGGTTCGGGGTAGTCGGAACAAATTGGATCACCGACCGGTTTCTTGAAGCGGCCCGTTTGGTCGGCGATTTTCAATTAACCGCGGTATATTCAAGGAGCGGGGAGCGCGGACGTGAATTCGCGCAAAAATACGGGGCAGAGGCGGTTTTTGCCGATATCGGCGAAATGGCTGTGAGCGATGTTATTGATGCGGTATATATCGCAAGTCCCAACTCTTTACATAAAGAACAGGCCGTCACATTCATGAAAAGCGGAAAGCACGTCCTATGCGAAAAACCGCTTGCGTCTCATGTCAAAGAAGCTGAAGAAATGGTAAAAACAGCGCAGGAACACCGCGTGACATTTATGGAAGCGATGAAAACGACATTTCTTCCGAATTTTAAAAACATCGAACGCAACCTGCACAAAATCGGCAAAGTCCGCCGTTTTACAGCAAGCTACTGTCAATACTCTTCCCGCTATGACGCCTATAGAAACGGAACCGTCTTAAACGCATTTAACCCGGCTTTATCGAACGGTTCCCTGATGGATATCGGCGTCTATTGCGTCCATCCCGCGATCGTCCTGTTCGGCAAGCCCCTCGAAGTAAAAGCAAACGGGCTGATCCTTGAGTCGGGGGCGGACGGTGAAGGAACAGTGCTGTTAAAATACAAAGAGCATGAAGCTGTTTTGATGCACTCGAAAATCTCCAATTCCTTCACTCCTGCTGAAATTCAAGGGGAGGAAGGCTCTATCGTCATTGATAAAATCCACCGACCTGAAAAAGTCGACATCCGCTATCGGGACGGACGGGTTGAACATCTTACGCTGCCGGATGACAAACCGGCCATGTTTTATGAAACAGAGGAATTCATTCATTTAATTAAACAAGGGCGGATCGAGTCTTCGCTTAACACATTTGAACGCTCTATCAACACCTTGGCGGTCATGGATGAAGCCCGCAAACAGATCGGTCTCGTTTTCCCCGCTGATCAAAAATAAAAAATGAGCCGCCTCGATTCGAATGAACGGGCGGCTCATTTGTTTTAGGATTGCGCCAAAAGATCGGCAAAGGCTTTGACATAGATCGGCAGGTCCGGCGGGCGGCGGCTTGACACGATATGACCGTCGACGACCGCTGCTTCATTTACCCATACCGCTCCGGCATTTTCCATATCGTCTTTGATCCCAGGTGTGCTTGTGACCTTCCTGCCTTCCAATATTCCTGCGGAAATCAGCACCCAGCCGGCATGGCAGATTTGCCCGATAGGCTTCTTCCTTTCGTTGAACCACCGAATCATCTCCAGTACCTCGGGATATCTTCTGAGCTTGTCAGGCGCCCAGCCTCCCGGAACCAGAACTGCGTCGTATTCCTCAATGTTCACACTTTTCAGCTCATAATCAGAGACAGCAGGTACGCCGTATTTGCCCTTATATTCATGATCCGCTTTTTCACCAATGAGGTGTACGATCGCACCTTCTTCCCTCAGCCTTAAAACTGGATACCACAGTTCTAAATCTTCGAAGTCATCGCTGACAAGCGCGATCACTTTCTTGCCTTCAAGTCGCATGATTTATCCCTCCTGTACAACCAGTGTACGATAGATGGCAGTCTGTTTAAACCTATTTATCCCCTTCCCCGTCACTTTTTAAAAATGCTTTTCCCGCGTAAAAGGCTGCCGGATCGCCGGCAGCCTGATGTTTAGTCAATCTTAAATTTTTTCGTCAAATCGCGCAGTTCTTCAGCCATTTGTTCAAGCGTAGCCGCAGAAGAACTGATTTCTTCCATTGAAGCGAGCTGTTCTTCAGCCGAAGCAGCGATGTCTTGAATGCTTCCTGAGCTTTCACGCGATACGTCTGCAATTTCTTCAACCGCTCCCGCGACTTGCTGTGAGCCTTCTGACAGCTCTTCAACTGCCGCATTCATCGTCTGCAGCTTGCCCGCGATTTCGTTTGTCATGTCATAAATCTGCTTAAAGCTTGTATCTGTTTCATCTGTGATGGTAAGTCCCGACTGTACTTCACGGTTGACGTCCTGGAACATGTCCAGCGACTTTCCGATCTCATTGACGATTTCCTGAATGAGCGCTTCGATTTCTTTTGCCGATGAGGCGGATTGCTCAGCCAGTTTGCGCACTTCTTCAGCCACTACTGAAAACCCTCTCCCGGCTTCACCGGCTCTTGCGGCTTCAATTGCAGCGTTCAACGCGAGCAAATTCGTCTGATCTGCGATGCCGTTGATCACCCGCAGGATTGCCGTAATGTCTTTTGACTTGCTTTCAAGTCCTTTCACGACGGATTCTGCCTGTTTAACGGAATGATCGATGGAATTCATTTGTCCGACCGTTTTTTGAACAAGCTCTCCGCCTGTACCGGCAATGTCTGTCGATTGAATGGATGATTCTGTAATCGATGCTGAAACTTTGGACATTTCATGCAATTGGCTGTTCATGTCAGCCAGCTGCTGCGCACTGACTTCCACTTTCTCGTTTTGGCTTTCGTTTCCGTTTGAAAATTGTTCGATCGCAGATGTAATATGTTCTGTCGCCTTGCTTGTCTGATCCGCGCTCGCGGTCAGCTGCTCTGACGAAGAAGCGACGTTTTCAACTGATGTCTGAATGACGCTGATTAAAGAGCTCAGCGATTCGGCCATTTCGTTGAAGCTTGATCCGAGCTGTCCGATTTCATCTTTTGAACGGACAGTGATTTTTTGCGTCAAGTCGCCTCCGCTGATGCTTTTCGCAGAGGAAACGAGTTCGCGGAGCGGACCTGTGATCGATCTGATGATGAAAATCATCAGAAGCACACCGATGATGATGCTGACGCCCAATGTAATCAAAGCTGCATTCAACACAGGCTGTGACGCTTCTTTTAGTTCAGTGATATACATGGTTCCGCCGATTTTCCAGCCGGTCAGTTTATTGGTCGCGAATGCCATCTGCTTTTCGCCGTCAGACGTATATTTGATTGTTCCTTTGTCATTGGCGTATACTTTTTCAACCCAGCTGCCTTCGATGTCTGAGCCCGCATCATGTTTCGGGTGGGCGACAAACTTTTTATCGGCACTGGTGATAAAGGCAAAGCCTTTTTTCCCGATGGTCACACGTTCTGTCGCTTTAATGAGCTCTTCGATTTTCATATTGACGGCGACCACGCCGGATCCGTCTTCATGCATCTTGGCGATGGTGATAACCATCGTTCCGGTTGACGCCGTTTTGTAAGGGTCTGTAATAATGACTTCGCCCTTGTGTTCGGCGGCTTTTTTATACCAGTCCCGCTCTACCGGATTATATCCGCTCGGCATTTCCTGATCCGGGTAGCGGATGAACTTTCCGTCCTTTGATCCGGTAAAGATCCCTTCCACATCGGGATGGAGCTTGGCGAACTGTTCGAATTTCACTTTTAAAGCGTCACTTTCTTTTCCTTTAAAAGAGTTTTCTTTAATGAACCCGCTGAAATAGGACATGGCATTTGTTTTCTGGCTGATATTCTGATTGATGATTTCGTTCAGCTGATTAACGTTTTCGCGCGCATTGTCCATGATTTCTCCGTCAAGCGTACTGCTTGCCGTTTGATACGCGCTATAGGAGAGGACGATGATTGGAACAGTTAAAATAAGCAAGAATGAAAGAATTAATTTCTTTGCAATGGAGGGACGTTTCACCCAATTTATAATATTTTCCATAGAATTGTTGACTCCTCTTTTCTGTTATATTTCTAATATCGGATTCTTTTAAAAGTTTTTATACGCGTTTTATAACTTTTTATAGTCTAAAATAACTAAAAAAACATCCGGAGGAAAACCGGATGTTTTAAAGCTATTCAATCTTAAATTTCCGTGTCAAATCACGAAGTTCTTCAGCCAGCTCCGCCAATGTGGTGGAAGATGCGCTGATCTCTTCCATAGAAGCGAGCTGTTCCTCGGCTGAAGCGGCGATGTCCTGAATGCTTGCCGAACTTTCTTTCGATACATCAGCGATTTCTTCGACCGCGCCCGCGACTTGGCGGGAACCTTGCGTCAATTGTTCGACAGCGGCATTCATCGTCTGCAGCTTGCCTGCGATATCATTGGTCATATCGTAAATCGTTTTGAAGCTTGTCTCTGTTTCATCTGTGATTCGAAGTCCTGACTGTACTTCATGATTGACCGATTTGAACATGTTCAGGGAGTTGTCGATTTCCTTGACGATTTCCTGAATTAAATGTTCAATTTCCTTCGCCGAACCGGCGGATTGTGCGGCGAGCTTCCTGACTTCTTCAGCCACTACCGAGAAGCCGCGGCCCGATTCCCCGGCCCTTGCCGCTTCGATCGCTGCATTGAGCGCGAGCAGATTCGTTTGATCGGCGATTCCGTTAATCACACGCAAAATGCTTGTGATGTCTTTTGATTTGGCTTCGAGCCCTTTGACGACCGCTTCCGCTTGCTTGACAGACCGATCGATCGAGTTCATTTGGCCGACCGTCTTTTGAACAAGCTCTTCCCCTTTGCCTGCAATCTCAGTCGATTTCAGCGACGCATCAGTAATCGCGGCTGAAGTTTTTGACATGTCATATAACCCGTCGTTCATTTCATTCAGCTGATGCGAGCTTGCTTCGACTTTTTCTTTCTGGCTTTCATTACCGTCAGAAAACTGTTCAATGGCCATTGTAATATGCTCAGTCGCTTTGCTTGTCTGCTCTGCGCTGGCATGAAGCTCTTCAGATGAAGAAGCTACATTGTCAACTGATGATTGAATGACGCTGATTAAAGAGCGCAGCGATTCGGCCATTTCATTAAAGCTTGTACCGAGCTGACCGAATTCGTCTTTTGAACGGACTGCGATTTTTTGTGTCAAGTCGCCGCCGCTGATGCTCTTTGCGGATGACACGAGCTCGCTTAACGGCTTGCTGATTCCGCGGATAATGAAGTAGATGAGAATCCCGCCGAGCACGATCGCGGCTGCCAAAATGATGATCGCCATGTGGAAGACAGGCTGAGCAGCCTCTGATATCTCATCCGTGAACATCGTTCCGCCGATTTTCCAGCCGGTCAGCTTGTTCGTCGTAAAGGCCATTCTCTTTTCTTTTCCTTCAAATGTATATTGAAAATCACCTTTTTCACTGCCGTACATTTTTGTAACCCAGTCGCCTTTGCCTTCGGTTCCGGCTTCGATCTTCGGATGAGCGACATATTTTTTATCATTGCTTGAGATAAACGCAAAGCCGCTTTTTCCGATGTTGACGCGTTCTGTCGCTTTGATAAGTTCATCGATTTTCATGTTAACGGCAACAACCCCTGAGCCGTCCTCCGTCTGCTTTGCAATCGTAACGACCATCGTTCCGGTCGACGCTGTTTTATAAGGGTTTGTGATGATCACTTTTCCTTTATTTTCAACGGCTTGCTTATACCAGTCCCTATCCGCCGGGTTATAATCTTTCGCCATTTTTTCAGCGGGATAGCGGATGAACTTGCCGTCTTTTGAACCTGTGTAGATCGCTTCCACATCCTGGTTCAGCTTGGCGTACTGCTCGAATCTCTCTACAAGTGATGCGTTCCCTTTTTCTTGATAAAGCTTTTCATTCACCCAGCCGCTGAAAAAAGAGACGGCCTGCTCTTTCTTTCCGATATTCTGGTCTATGATCTCATTCAGCTGTTCGACATTATCGCGCGCGCTTCTCATGATTTCCGTTTCAAGAGAGCTTCCCGCCGTTTGGTACGCACTATAGGATAAGGCCAAAATCGGCAAAGTTAAAACCAATATAAAGCTGAAAAACAGCTTTTTTGAGATAGACGGCCGTTTAAGCCAGTCCAATACCTTTTTCATTTGATATAACTCCTTTAGCTTCTAGATTATGAAACTAATATCGGAGCTTTCATTTACTTTTGCATATTAAAAAACTTTAAAAAGTATTTCTGAAGATTCTTAAAAAAGAGCTTAAAAAGAGGCTGACCAGCAGCCTCTTTTCATCAAATTGTAAACTTTTTCGTTAAGTCGCGCAGTTCTTCAGCCATTTGTTCGAGCGTCGCAGCGGATGAGCTGATTTCTTCCATTGAAGCCAGCTGTTCTTCCGCTGAAGCAGCGATGTCTTGAATGCCGGCAGAGCTTTCACGCGATACGTCGGCGATCTCTTCGACCGCGTCGGATATTTCGTGAGAACCTGTTGACAAATGCTCTACGGCGGCGTTCATCGTCTGCAGCTTGCCTGCGATTTCGTTCGTCATGTCGTAAATATGTTTAAAACTCGTTTCCGTTTCTTCCGTAATTTCGAGCCCTGACTGTACTTCTTGGTTGACCGATTTGAACATGTTGAGCGAATGTTCGATTTCCTTGACGATATCCTGAATCAGCTCTTCGATTTCTTTTGCCGATCCTGCTGATTGGGCCGCAAGCTTTCTGACTTCTTCAGCGACAACCGAGAATCCTCTGCCTGATTCGCCGGCCCGCGCTGCCTCGATGGCGGCGTTCAGCGCCAGTAAATTCGTTTGATCAGCGATTCCGTTTATGACGCGCAGGATCGCGGTGATATCTTTCGATTTCGCTTCTAGCCCTTTGACAACCTGTTCGGCCTGTCTGACGGACTTGTTGATCGAATTCATCTGCCCGACGGTTTGTTGGACGAGCTCTCCGCCTGTTTCGGCAATTTCCGTCGATTTACCCGAGGATTCTGTAATCGATTCCGATACGCCTGCGATTTCATTCAGCTTGTCATTCATTTGGCTGAGCCGCTGGGAGCTCGCTTCGACTTTTTCATTTTGACTTTCAGCGCCGCTTGAGAACCGCTCGATGGCTAATGTAATGTGCTCCGTCGCTTTACTTGTCTGGTCGGCGCTTGCCGTCAGCTGCTCTGATGAAGATGCCACATTGTCGACCGATTCCTGAATTGTGCTGATCAGCGAACGCAATGAGTCAGCCATTTCGTTGAAGCTTGCGCCCAGCTGTCCGAATTCGTCTCTGGAGCGGACATCGATTTTTTGTGTCAGATCTCCTTCACTGATGCTTTTTGCAGAAGAGACGAGTTGATTTAAAGGCTTGCTGATCGCGCGGACGATAAAGTAAACAAGAATGCCGCCCAGAATAATCGCGCCTGCCAATGTCATGACTGCCATGTGAAGCACAGGCTGTGCAGCGTCTTTAATCTCTGCTGTATTCATCTCTCCGCCGATTTTCCAGCCTGTTAGTTTATTTGTCGTGAAGACCGTTTTCTTTTCTTTGCCTTTTTCATTAAATGTGAACAAGCCGCTCTCTTTGCTGAACATCTGCTCTGTCAGATCGGCTTCTGCTTCTGTGCCGGCTTTCATTTTCGGATGGGCGACATACGTTTTCCCTTCGCCGATGATGAATGCATAGCCGGTTTTTCCGATGCTGATGCTGTTTGCCGATTTGATCAGCTTGTCAATGTTTAAGTCAAGGGCGACTACGCCTGATCCGTCTTTGTTCTGCTTGGCGATCGTGACGACCATATGGCCTGTTGATGCAGACTCATAAGGTTCAGTTACAATCGTTTTCCCTTTTTCCTGGACAGCCTGTTTGTACCAGTCGCGTTCTACCGGGTCATACCCGTCAGGCAATGGAGCATTCGGATATTGTGCGTAAACGCTATCCTCCGAACCGGTGAATACGAGTTCGACGTCGGGATTTTGTTTTGCAAATTGCTCAAACCGCTGTTTAATGGCGGTCTGCCCTTTCTCTTTGTACGCTTTTTGATCAATCCATTCGCTGAAATACGCAATAGAAGTCTCCTTGCTGCCGATATCTTGCTGAATGATGTCGTTCAGTTCATCGATATTGTCTTTCGCACTTCTCAAAATCTCATCCTCAAGCGTGCTGCTGGCCGTAAAATATGAAGTAGCCGAAAGAACCAAGATCGGAATTGTTAAAATGAATATAAATGAAAAAATTAATTTTTTAGAAATAGAAGGCCGTTTCATCCAATTTAAAAGCTTTTTCATGTGTGATTCCCCTTTCTCTACTTTTATCGGAGACGGGGTCTATTTTTTAAGTAAAAAAAGCGGAAAATTAGACCGTTTTCCTGCCCAAGCATCAGGCATACGCTAATAAAAAAGGGAAAAGGGTGTATCCTATGATAAGTGTTTCGGGCTACTGGCTCCGTCCTGAGGATATCGAAAAACTGAATGTCAGTCAGACGCAAAGAGACATTGCCAACCGGATGCTGGCCATGCCGTCCAGATATAGATACGGTTCAATCTCAGAACTGTTATTTGAGCTGAGATTCAGAGTGCATACCGTCGAATCAGCCAGAGAGCTGATCAACAGCGGAGCAAAGTTTGCCACCTTTTCAAAGACATACGGGAATGAAGAGTTTTGGAGGGTGACGCCTGAGGGGGCTTTGGAGTTGAAGTACAGAGCGCCGGCTTCAAAGGCGATTCGAAATATTTTTGAAAGCGGCTCTCTTTATGCTTTTGAGTGCGCAACTGCGATTGTCATCATTTTTTATATGGCGCTCCTCAAAACGATCGGCGATCAGACATTTGACCGGAATTATCAAAGAATCATTTTATACGATTGGCATTATGAGCGGCTGCCGATCTATACGGATAAGGGGAACGACTACCTTCCGGGAGACTGCCTGTATTTCAAGAACCCTGAATTCGATCCCGAAAGACCGCAGTGGCGCGGAGAAAACGCTATTTTACTTGAAAATAATCTCTATGCGGCACACGGTCTGGGGATCTTAAGCGGCGAAACGATCATTGAAAAACTGAACGGGCTGAGAAAGCCTCATGCACAGACGTCCGCCTATCTGCTTTCTCAAGTGACACGGGTTGATATTCCTGCATTAATACAAATGATCAGATAGCACATCGGCAGGCGCAAGCTGATCCATCAGCTCCTTCACCGTCGTTAGCCGGACGGAGGCCCGCACGCCCTGCCCGGACCACAATGACATGCCGTCCGGATTCCCTTCAAGCTTCGCCTGTTTTCTCATCGGCTGCGTCAGCGTATTTTGCAGAGGATAAGGCAGCGCTTCAACTTCGTCCGGGCGCCTGTCTTCCATCCATTGATTGACGATGCCTCTTGCCGGCTTCCCTGAGAACAAACGGGTCAGCCTTGTGTCTGTTTCAACCGCTTCGAGCAATTTTTGTTTGTATGCAGGGTGTGTTCCGCTTTCTTCGCACGTCAAAAAAGCGGTGCCGATTTGAACGCCCTGTGCGCCGAGGGCAAAAGCTGCCGCAACACCTCTTTTGTCAAAAATGCCGCCCGCTGCAATAATCGGAACCGACACATGATCTGCCGCTTGGGGAATTAAAGCCATCGAGCCGACAGCGGGTTCTCCCTTCGTTTTCAAAAAGGCACCCCTGTGGCCGCCAGCTTCACTTCCTTGAACAACGATGACATCCATCCCCAATTCTTCAAGCATCAAGGCTTCTTCAACCGAAACGGCGGTGCCCATTAAACAGCAGTTTCGGTCTTTCAGTTCTTTGACGGCATCGGCCGGCGGCGGGCCAAACGTAAATGAAACGGCGCTGACCCCTTCCCTTAAAATGATTTCGATTTTCTCGTAAAAATCGTCCCAATCGTGTTTCTCTTCTGGCACGGGTGAAGCCGAACGCGCATAAGGTATCTTCTCTTTCCACCCTTCATATTCTTCCCGTCTGACGTTTTCCCGTTTTTCCGGAATGAAGAGGTTGACTTGAAACCCGGCTGATGTCAGCTTTTTAGTCTCCAGAATCTGTCGTTGAAGAACTTCCGGCGTCAAATAGCCGGATGCAAGGCTGCCTAAGCCGCCGCAATCTGATACGGCGGCGGCGAGCCTTGGTGTTGTCGGTCCACCCGCCATCGGCGCCTGGATCACAGGCTTTGATAAAGAGAGACGTTCCATGAACTGATTCATTTTATTTTCTCCTTTCAATCGGCTGTGATTTTAAAATAGCATGTCCGGTGCCTCGGGCCGTCGAACTCGCAAAAATATATGCCCTGCCAAGTCCCGAGGACAAGCCTGCCCCCTTCAATGATCATATGTTGCGATGCCCCGACCGTGCTCGCTTTCAAATGCGCCGCAGTATTCCCTTCCATATGGCGGTCAAGCTCATGTTCCCACGGATACACTTCATCGAACCGTCTCAGCATATCGCGTTTAACATCGGGGTCGGCATTTTCATTAATCGTAATGCCTGCCGTTGTATGCGGACAATAGACAATAACAGTGCCGCTGGAAACGCCATTTTCTGAAATGAATCTTTGGACGTCATTTGTAATATCAAGCATTTCATCGCGCCGGTTTGTTTGAATCTGTATTTTTTTCAACATACGAATCCGCTCCTTTCCTGGCACCCTTTCTCTATTCGTTATAAATCGCCGATTTCCTGTCTGATCATGTAAACGCGCGCCTCATAAGGCTTCATCACAAAAGATGTAAGGTGCTTGTGCGCGTTGATATCAGCATTTGACAGCAGCAGTCCGTCCGTACATAACGGGTATGCGGGATGGTGGTAATACGCCTGGCGCGCGCTAAGGTTGACGATCACGATGGCCGTTTCTTCCCGAAGCTTTCGCAAGTATGCGAAAATCTGCCGGTCCTCAGGCAAGAGCAGTTCATATGATCCGTCGATGAAGACGTCATACCGCTTTCTGATCGCGATCAACCGTTTATAAAAATGATAGACTGACCGGGGGTCATGCTGCTGATGAACTGTATTGATCAGCTTGTAATTTTCGTTCATGCAGAGCCACGGTTCTCCTTTAGTAAAGCCGGCATTTGGCCGATCCGTCCATTGCATCGGCGTGCGGGCGTGATCCCTGCTCTTTTTCCAAACCGCCTTCATGATGTCTTCGTGTGAGCGGCCCTTTTCTTTTTGAATCCGGTAATCATTTTTAATCGATACGTCATCATAATCATCTATATCGAAGAAAATCGCGTTTGTCATTCCGATTTCCTGCCCTTGATAAATAAACGGGGTGCCTTTCATCAAAAAATACATCGCAGCTAAGGCCTTGGCGCTGTCTACTCTGTATTTCCCGTCATCTCCCCAGACTGAAACGGCCCGGGGTTGATCATGATTTTCGATAAAAAGCGCGTTCCACCCTTTCCCCTCAAGAGCCGATTGCCAGTTTGACAATATCCGCTTGAGTTCGGGGAGATCGAGTTCTCCGCCTTCAATCCCCCAAAGACCGAGGTGTTCAAATTGGAAAATCATGCTGAATATCCCGTTTGATTCTCCAACCCAGTCCTCCGCTTCTTCAGCGCTGACACCGTTTGCTTCGCCGACTGTCATGATATGGGGATACCCGGCGAACGTATTTTCTTTTAGTTCCTGCAATAACGCTATAATCCCGTCGACATTCATATGATAAGCAAATGAAGGCACAAAAGAGAGCCCTTCCGGATTCGGCAGATCCGGAAGTCCTTCTTTTTTCTTAATGTGTGAAATCGCGTCAACCCTGAACCCGTCGATTCCTTTTTGAAGCCACCAGTTGACCATGTCATAAAGAGCGCTTCGCATGTCACTGTTTTCCCAATTCAGATCCGGCTGCTTTTCGTGAAACAGGTGCAGATAATATTGCTCTGTTTTTTCGTCATAAGTCCAGGCTGAGCCGCCGAATATGCTTTCCCAGTTGTTCGGTTCGCTCCCGTCCTTTCCGTCTTGCCAAATATACCAGTCCCGCTTCCCGGAATTCCGCTCTGCCCTTGATTCGATAAACCATGGATGTTCATCGCTCGTATGATTGATGACGAGATCGATGATCAGTTTCATTCCGAGCTGATGCGCTTCAGTCAGCAGAGCGTCAAAGTCGTCCATCGTGCCAAATTCCGGCATAATGCTTTGATAATCCCTGATGTCATAACCGTTATCGGCATTGGGAGAATCAAAGACCGGACAAATCCAAATGGCATCTGCCCCGAGCTCCCTGATATACGGAAGCTTCTCTCTGATCCCGTTGATATCTCCGATGCCATCCCCGTTCGAATCCATAAAACTGCGCGGATACACTTGATATATGACAGCCTCTTTCCACCATGCCCTTGTCATTCAAACACCCCTTGTTGTATGAATAAAATATTTTTAGACTCCGAACATAAACATCCTATAAACTTTGATATACCAACGATTATACGTTTCTCAATACTAAATATGCTTTGCGGCTTATAAATCCTTTGAAGGCAGCAAGGGTGATGGCAAGAGTAGGTGAAAGAAGCTTTAATCCTTTTGAAACGGAGCATCTGTTAATACAGAATATGTAAAGCATAAATTACAGTTGCTTTTTTACCTATCGGTAAGTAAAATAAATATACAGATTATGCTAAGGATGATTTCAATGAAAAAGAAAATGAACACCCAAGATGCGATTGTTGAAGCAGCATTTACTCTTATTGCCCAACACGGCCTAAAAGGCACGAGCCTTTCAATGATTGCATCGGAAGTCGGCATTTCTAAACCGGCTATTTACTATTATTTCCCTTCTAAAGAAGAGCTGGTGGATTATCTATTTCACATTGTATTTGATGATCACAATTTCTCTGAATTTTTTTCAATCAATGAGTACACGAAGGAGAACTTTAAAAAACGATTAATAACAGACGGCATACGCTATTTTGAAGAGTATAAACATAACTCTCCTGCTTTAAAAGTGGTACACGAGTTTGTTTTAAGTGCAGCACAAAAACCAAGATATGAGAAAAAGCTTAAATCTATCATGGAACAATTCTTAGAAGGTTTTGAAGCTTTGCTTTCTTACGGTGTCGAACTCGGTGTCATCTCTTCTAAAAACACCAAAGTGAATGCACACTCCCTTGCCCTGATCATTGATAATTTGGGTAACTTTATGATTTTAGGAATCGAGATGGATTATAAAAAAATATGGGAAACAGCAGTCAGTCATGTGATGAAAGGCAGTGAAAGATTTTGAATCAGGAAACGATTATTGGATTATCTAAAATAGAGAAAACCTTATATTGGATCATTCCACCGGTTTTAGGAGCTGTTCTTGGATGGTTTTTGCCTGTTATAGCCGATTGGGTATTGACCATTCCAATCGTTCCTTTTAAAGGGCCTTTGGAATTTATCACATCACTAAACAATTTCTGGGTTTCAATTATCGCTGCAGTTATCGGAATCGTTGCCGGCCTATTTTTTTCACAATATATTTTCACTGAAATTCTTCAGGTGTTCATCTCTGATCAAAATGTGAAGCTGTTGTTTAAAGAGAAAGAAGTAGTGATTGAGAAAAAAGACATTTCTGCAGTTTATCTTGAGAATAAGGATCTTGTTGTTCTTGATCATAAGGGTACTGAATTGTACCGTGAACAACTTGAATCAAAGAGAGCCCTTGCAGAAAGTGCTTTTAAACATCACGGCTATAAATGGGCAGACGAAGATCCTTTTAAGAATGAGTATCAACGCTGGGTTGCGGATCACCCCGATTTTCCCTCGCATATCAATACGCTACTTTTAGCCAGAGAACGAGCTTTACTGGATAATAAACATGAAGAAGCAAAAATTCTGCGCAAAGACCTGGCAAAGCTTGGAGTGGTTATACAGGATGAAGATAAACGGCAATACGTAAGGATGGTATCGTAATATTTCAGTTGCGAACGCCTAAAAAAGAACATTTGGAATAAATTAAACACCGCTCTTTTTGTGAAAGAGCGGTGTGAATCCATCAGCGGACTGTTACGTCCCAATTGGAAATATTAATTTGTCCTGTGCCTCCGAAAACTTCCGTCCCGAATTCCACACTGCTGACATACTTTGTTTTGGAAAGCCAATGTTTGGAGTCGGCAAGATAATTCGTGAAATCCCGAACATTCAGGTTCGCACGTTGGGTGTTTGCCGTTCTGACAAATGAAAACACGTTCCATCCTTTGCCGCTTCCAGCATCAATATAGCCTTTATATACTTTCCAATTGTGCCCGCCGATCGAAACAGTTTCGACATAAGAACCGGCAGGTCCGGCATTTGTGTTATTGAGCCAGATCATAATCTCATCGGTTGGAGCCGAACCCCAGCTTGCCTTGTTTGTATTGTGGAGCCAAATGTCATATGCGGCATTGTACGTGCCGTTCGCACTGATCGAATAGCTGACTTTCGTGTTGATGTTTTTTTGATCTGACAATCGGGTCGGGAAGCCGCTGCCCGCAGTATAGCCTTCAGTCCAATGCCAGCCGCTGACGATCGACGGATAAGCTTTTACTGTGCTTGTATTGCTCGGCCAATTCCATACCCAGCCCATGTCTGAATCATTGTTATGATAAATGGTCTGCCACCAGCCGCTGACCTGGTCGGCTCCCCAAACATTGTTGAATATGTAGTATTTTTTGTTTTTAAAATACAATTTATGCGACGGGTTTGATGACGAAGCAGCAAGCGCTGAGAGCGGCCCCGTCAGCAGCATGATACATACAGCTCCCCATAGCAGGATAGCTTTTAGCAAATGGTTGTTTCTCACGTATTGAAAACCTCCTCATATTTATACACCCTATTATAAAAAAGAACGAAACGGAGTACATTCGTAAAAAGTCATGAATTTCCATAGATATATCCTCTTATCTTTGAAAAGATATCCATTTTATTGAAATAAAGAACGGCCATCGAACTAAAAAACAGCCGCGGTCGCCCGCAGCTGTCTTTTTAAAATTCCGTTTTTTTCACTTCAATGAAACGGATATGATGATCTTCAGCATCAAGAATTTTAAATTCGCATCCCTCAGTTTTGAAGATGTCACCGTTTTTCAGCTCCATCTTTTGCGTCAGAAGCCAGCCGGCAATCGTATCGACTTCTTCGTTTTCAATCGCGATATGAAGGAGGTCATTCACTTCGTCGATTAAAGCCTTTCCGTCCATAATATAATGGTGTTCGCCTTTTTTTATAATGTGCGGCATTTCGTCCTGATCAAACTCATCCCGGATTTCCCCGACGATTTCCTCCAATATGTCTTCAACCGTAACCAGTCCTGCCGTTCCGCCGTACTCATCAACAAGAATGGCCATATGAATCCGTTCCTTCTGCATGCGAATCAAGAGCTCCTGGATCGGTATGTTCTCAATCACCCTGATGACAGGCCTCATTAAGTCCGTTAAAGGAATCGTCTCGTCGAGAAAATACGATTTAAACAAATCCTTGCTGTTGACAATTCCGATAATATGATCTTTATCATCCTTAATGACCGGATATCTCGTATAGCGTTCATTAATGACGGTTTCAATCGCTTCTTTTATGGATTGATCGGCCAACAAGGTAGCCATCTCCGTTCTCGGCACCATGATTTCCCGGGCCAGTCTGTTGTCAAATTCAAAAATTTTGTTGACGTATTTATACTCAGACTGGTTGATTTCTCCTTTTTTATAGCTTTCAGACAGCATAAGCCGCAGCTCTTCCTCACTGATTGCCACTTCATGCTCTTTAACCGAATGGAACCCGAACAGCTTCGTTAACAGCCGGGCCGAGCCATTCAGCAGTTTGATAAACGGGAACATGATTTTATAAAACAAAATGAGCGGCTTCGCCGTCCATAAGCTGACGGCTTCCGCTTTTTGAATCGCAATCGTTTTTGGCGCAAGCTCGCCGACCACAACGTGCAAAAATGTAATAATGACAAAGGCGGTAACAATCGAAGCCACTCTTAAAACGGATTCAGGCAGGCCAAATAGTTCAAAAAGCGGATGGATGATCCTTTCGAATGTCGATTCTCCGAGCCAGCCGAGCCCTAATGCGGTGATGGTAATGCCGAGCTGGCAGGCAGACAAATATTCATCAAGATTTGTCACCACTCTTTTGGCCGCAATCGCCCGCTTATCCCCGCTTTCAACAAGCTGATCGATTTTTGTGCCGCGGATTTTGACGATCGCAAATTCGGCGACAACGAAAAAAGCCGTAGCTGCAATTAAAAGTATGACGAGTATGAGATTCAGGATATTCAAAAAAAGCCCTTACCAAATATGGTAAGGGGCCACCTCCTTAAGACGAATGGTTAGTCATTACGACCGGACAGGAAAATTGCGACGAAGCGCAGCAGCTCAAACAGCGAAACAAGCGCTGCAGCAACATATGTCAGAGCCGCGGCATCCAGCACCTTGCTGACGCCTCTTTCTTCCGTGTTGCGGATCATTCCTTCTGAAACGATGATCCTTTTTGCCCGGGAGCTTGCGTTAAATTCAACAGGCAGTGTCACAAGCTGAAAGAATACGGCCGCCGAAAACAAAATGATGCCGAGTCCGATCAGATTCAGGCTTCCGAGCAGCATTCCGCCGATAAACAAAAACGGCGCCACTCCCGAAGAAAAGTTCACGATCGGAAACATCTTATGCCTCAAAACAAGTGCGCCGTATGATTCCTGATGCTGCAGGGCATGTCCGCATTCATGGGAAGCAACGGAAACCGCTGCAATTGAACGGCCGTAATATACGGGTTCGGACAGGCGCACAACGCGTGCTGTCGGGTCATAATGGTCTGTCAAGGTTCCTCTTACCGGTTCAACCGGGATATCGTAAAGGCCGTTTTGGTCGAGAATCTGTCTGGCCACTTCGGCTCCAGTTCTCCCGCTTGACGCCTCTACTTTTGAATATTTTTCAAAGTTGCTCTTTACTTTAAATTGTGCCCAAATCGATAAACCTAATGCAGCAAATGTTAACAAGTAAAAAATCATGCTCATGCAATCATCTTCCCTCTTGTGATAAGTCGTTTAAAATTTTAATTGTAAATATATTTTATCCCGAGGGATTTCCTTTTGTACAGAAAAGTGCACTACCTTTTTCTTCGCGGTAAACAAACCCCGATAAAGATCAGCACCATTCCTGACACCATGATATAGAAAGGCGGCCTTGTGGACAGCTCCTTGAAAAACTCCCTCCAGAATACCTCATCAGAGGAATGATAAACGGCGTTTAAATCAAAAATGAATTGAATGGATGCCGCCGCCATCAGCTGGACTCCGACCAGTATGAAAAAGAGCCTCATTAAACAGGACATTCCGCTCCCATCCCTCATCCGTTTATAAAAAGTGTATGGAAGGACGGGAACCGATATGACACCCAGTAAAAATCTTCAGCTCTACCGGTTATTGTCGGTTATCGAAGGTTTATTTTTACCTGAAAAATTTTTGTAAAATAGGGATATACTGAATAAAAAGGAGAGCACGGGTGGTGACACGGTGAAAGTAACGGATCAGGAAAAAGAACAGTTAAGCACGGCGATTGATAAAATGAATGAAGGGCTTGATGCGTTCATTCTTCTCTATAACGAATCGGAAAAAGACGAGCAGCTGATCGAATTTGAAGAAGAAACGGCAGAAATGATCAGACAAGCCATTGAACAGCACGGGAAAGTAAGCACCAATCAAAAGTTAAATGCAATCATCAAAGAGATTTTATCATTTTCCCTGCGGAAAGACGGTGAAGAAACATGAAATCAAACCGTGTATTTATCGCATGGCTGAGGTGGCCGATATATGTCCGCATCGCAATCATTATCCTTTTATTGATCATCCTTTTCGGTCAGCTGATCACATTCGTCGAGCCGCAGCAGTTTTCAAACGTTTTTGAAGGCGTATGGTGGGCGCTGATCACCGTGTCCTCAGTCGGATATGGCGATTTTGTCCCTAAAACCGCACTCGGCAAAACCGTCGGCATGCTCCTTATTTTAATAGGGGCAGCGTTTGTCACGGCCTATTTTGCAACGATGGCGACGGCCGCTTTTAGCAAGCAGCAGCGCTACGCCGAAGGCAAGGTCAACTACAGAGGCAAGGGACATATGATCCTGATCGGCTGGAACGAGAAATCCAACAAGCTGATGAGGACGCTCCAGGCCGCCGATTCAAACAAAACGATCGTGCTCATTGATGAAACACTAAAGGAAGGCCCTCTGATGGAAAACATTCATTTCATCAGAGGACCCGCTGCGGATGATGCCACACTGCAAAAAGCCAATATTGAAGAAGCTGAAATCGTCTTTATTACCGCCGATCAGCATAAAAGCGAAATATCTGCAGATATGCAGTCGGTCTTAACATTGCTGGCTGTTAAAGGCTTGAACCCGTCGGTGTATTGCGTTGTAGAAATCTTGACGGAAAAGCAGAAAAAAAATGCCGAGCGCGCCGGAGCGAACCAAATCATCAGTACGGCGGACCTTTTAAAAACAGCGATGCTGCAGCATTTTCTCATTAAAAATCAGCTTCCTGATCCGCTATTTAAGGAAGCCGATATTCATTTCAAAGTCCATCGGGTTCCGCTTCCGAAGACGATGGAAGGTGCGTCTTTTCAAGAAGTGATTCACCATTTCATGAAGGAAGACATTTTCGTCATCGGTATTCACCAAAAAGACGGGCCTGTGCTGTCTCCTTCATTTTCGTACAAGCTTCAGCCGACAGACCAGCTGCTGTCACTTTAGGAAAGAAGCGCCTTTTCGAGTTCTTTTACATACGATTGGCCAAGCTTTTCATAGACGCCGGGAATATCGGCGTCTTTTTCTTTCGGTTCAGCAAACTGGTCAAAAGATGCGCGAAAATTCCCCTGAACGACGTAGTCGTCCAGCGCTTCCTGATAGACGTGGCGAAGCAAAAATGGTGTACCGAGCTTGACCGTCGCATTTTGCGAATCAAGCTGTCCGTCCTCCGCTTCAAACGGAATCCGCAAAAATAAGTATCCTTCCTCATCATCAATTTTATAGTCAAAAAAGCCGCGGTCATATTCCCAGCCGCCGCTGATTACATAACCGAGAGGCTTGAGCGTCTGTTCGAGATGATAAAGAGAAAACGACCGGTTTTCCAGTTCAGAAGGTAAGCTTATCATAAAAAAACTCCTTTTTTCGTTTTTATACTTCAGGGCCCTAGCGCAATTGTTTATCAGGTTCGTGCAGGTGCCCTTCATTGATTTCCTTAAACAGATTGTCCTCCGGCTGCTGCAGGTTGTTTTGCATGCGGAGGAATTTTTTATACTCTCCCATAGTAAAAGGCTTTGCATCATCCGATAACTCGTAGCCGATCTGGCCGTTTGATTCGAGCGTTACGTTTTTCACGTCCGATAATTTTGAAATCCCCTGTGTCCTGAGCCTCATTTCCAGCTGGTCGACAGTCAGGCGGTGCCTTTTTAGGTTCTGCTTCTGAAGCTCGCCGTTTTCGATTAATACAACGGCTTTCCCCGCAATCAGGCTTTCAAAAAAATCAAATTTCATTTTCAAATACTCGATCAACAGAAGGACGATGATAAAGATCGATGCAGCTGCCACCGTTTTAAAAATGCTGTCTTCAATGATCGGCTGAACAATGATCGTTCCGATGGAAATCATGACGACGGTGGTGGCTATTGTCATTTGCGAAATTGATTTCCTCCCCGAAATTCTCAGCAGAACAATACCCGTTAAGATGAGAAACAACGTTTCCAATACAAATAACATGATGTCACTTCACCCGTTTTATTTTTTAGTATGGATCAGAAGCTTGTGCGGTATGAGTATATTTAAACGAATAGGGAAAGACAAAGGTATCAAGCTTACTATGGGGAGGGACTTTTATTGAAGAAGGAAAAAATAGCAACGGCTGTCATCGTGTTTCTCGTTACATATGCACTGTTTTCACTGGCGAGCGTTTTATTTCCCGTAGATCGTGAATGGTATGAGTCATTGAACAAACCGGATTGGACACCGTCAGGCCGTTTGATCGGAACCATCTGGAGCGTGCTGTTCGCCTTCATTTCATTAGCGGCGGCGCTTGTGTATGCCACATATGATCTGAGAAAAGCAGCGGCGCCATTTTGGATCATGCTGATCATTAACTATTTGTTTAACCAGGCATTCAGCTATTTTCAATTCACGGAAAAAAACGTACTTGCTGCCGCGGCCGACTCCTTTTTCGTAGCCTTGACCGCTCTTGCGCTCGCCTTGATTACACTTCGCATTCATAAAAGAGCAGCACTTCTCCTTGTCCCTTATGTGTTGTGGAGTTTTTTCGCGACTTATCTCGCGTTTACGATTTACGGGATGAATCATTAGGTTAACGAGCCCCGCCGGCTATTGCCGTGTTAAAATAAGGTGAACAGCTGCCTTACAAGGGGGACCGGAATGGAATGAAGCACTGCTTTCTGCAAACAACACGCATCGGCTTTTCTTTATGGGCTAAAGAGAATTTGAATTTGGCAAAGACATTGTGGGGAAATCGAGATGTGGCCAAATATCTGACAGCAGACGGAATTATGACCGATAGCGAAATAAGAAATCGTTTGCAGCTTGAGATCGAACAATACAAAACACACGGTGTGCAATACTTCCCGATATTTAAAACAGGAAACAACGAATTCATCGGATGTTGCGGACTTCGCCCCTATGACCCGGAAAATGATGTGTACGAGCTTGGTTTTCATCTCGTCCGTTCGGCTTGGGGGAAAGGTTATGCATCTGAAGCGGCTGAGGCCATGATTGAATACGCATTTAACAAAATCCGGGCAAAAAAGCTGTTTGCGGGACATCACCCTGAAAATACAGCTTCACAAAAACGACTGGAAAAATTGGGATTCGTCTACACTCATGACGAATTTTATCCGTCTACTGGACTTCAGCATCCGTCATATGAATTAAAACAGCCTCCTGGACAATAAGTCCGGAGGCTGTTTTTTCGTTTATTGATCCAAACGTTTCTCAAGCTCTGCTTTTTTCTCTTCGAAGCCAGGCTTGCCGAGGAGAGCGAACATATTGACTTTGTATTTTTCAATTTAAACAGGGTGAAACAGAGGTAAAACACGCGGAGATTATGGGAAACATGTTTTTTAGAATTAACTCGGTTTATGTGGTCATGTGGTCATTTTTGTGGTCATTAAAAAGCATCAAGAGCATTGTTGAAGCCAAGTGTTAGAAGGCTTAATAGAAATTCCCCCTCATTTGTTTTAAAATGTAAATGTTCGTTTTAAAACCAGGGGGGGATCATTATGAAAAAGATATTACTGGTTTTATTTTTGGTGTTAGCAGGATGCAGCAGTGCACCACAAAATAAAACTGATAACCAGACAGCTGCAGCTGAAGAGAAGACAGAAACCACCGAAGCAAAGAGTGATTTTGGTTTTACTCTAAATGAATTTATTGATGAATATAATAAACAAATTGATAATGGTATCTATGACGGTAAGGAAAAAATCCCTTCCCACCTTCAAAAAGATGAGGACTTTTTCAAGGTTGATGGTGGAAGCTATGTTCAAATTTTAGCCAAAGAAACTGATAATGACGCAGAGCATAAAAGCTATACCTTATCAAGTATACATAATAAAGATAAAGAACTTATGGGTATTAACTTTCGTATCAGTACGGCCTTTGATAAAGACAAAGTTTTACACTTTTCCAGCACAGGCACCTTGGCAGGGTATAAATTAATGAAAACTTTAAATTTTGAAGAAGAGACCTTGCAAACTGCTTTTAAAGAGGCAGACCCTGAGTACTCAATCTCAAATGAAATTTGCAATTTGACACTAAAATATCAGCTTAAAAAAAGTGCGATAATAATTGAAATTCGCCCACCAAAATAAAAAGCCTTCTCTTTAAAGAGGGCTTACTTTGGATGGGTTATTTTTCATGTTGAGAATAGAACAAACGTTCCCTTATAATCATTTCAAGGAGATGAACACCATGAAAGATGACAACTTGAAAGATCGGGGATCAATCAAATGGACGGCCATGATGCTGCCCGAGCATGTCGGCCTGCTCCGCGAATTAGAAAGCAATCAGAACAAAGTGAAAAGGCCGGTTCTTGACATGTCTCAGATCGAGGATATGGAAATGGCCATAAGTGAAGCAATGGAGTTTAATAATCCAGTTCAGTTTTCTGTATTTAAGCCGCTGCCAATGCTTAACGGACCGGAAACCGGAGAGATCGTTCAAATTGAGGGCCATATCCATTACATAAACCAGCTACAGAAAACTTTCCATGTCGTGGATTCAAAAGGGGATACCAATCTCATTAAATTTGAGGATGTCGTCGGCGTGGAAATAAAGTAAGCCCTTCTCACAGCTGGAAGGGCTTTACTCATCATATGGGCGGTATTTTTTTCGGCCAGCTTCAAGTTCTTTCTTTTGAGCCTCCACATGATCACGGAGAAACAAGCTAACTGTACCGACCTTCTTCACAGGCTTTAGCTTCCCGGAAGTCACCAATGTACTTAAACGCTGCCTTGTAACCCCGAGGAGCTCGCCTGCTTCTGCAGCTGTCAAAACTTCATCTTGGATAAATTTAATTTTTTCGTTTTCCTTCATGCCTTTTATCGCTCCAAATCAAAATTAATCCTTTTAGCAGTGTGACAATCACAGCCAGGTATAAAATGATGCCTGTGATTTTCCCCAGAGTACCAACTTTTTCAAAATCAATTGCAAAAATGCCCGCTATTAGGATGAGCATAGTTGCCATGTCTAATGAGCTGTAATGCTTAAAATATTGTTTCATAATTTGTGGACGTGATATAATGAATTGGAGAGCAAGGGGATTTCTCCCCTTCTCTCGCTCACTATGTTTAGCGCTTCTTGCTTACCCGGCGGGAGCGCTTTTTCTTTTTCTTGCCTCTTTTTTTGCTTTCGTTTTGCCATATGTCATAAATGTGTTTGAATATGGTCACCACTCCAGCAGTGGCAAGAATCCAGTTTCTTACCTCGTCCACTTTAGCACCTCCTTTCTATATTTTAATTATACCAACTCTATTTACAACGGTCAATAGGTTACTGAAATATCTAGTCTTAATTATCTATGTAAATCGATTCATTTTCATGGATGAACAGGATTTATTCCCCAACTGGTTTCCGTATAGTGGTAAAATCTATACTGATTGTAACCAAAAGGATTAGAGGAGAATGCCATGAAGACGCTGGATGTTCAAGCGCTGCACCATGCAATTGATCAAACGCTCGAACAATTAAAACACCAATCAGACGAATTCGCCAAAGTCAAAAAAGCTGTTGAGGGGATCACATCACTTGATGATGCTTTAAAAGGAAAAGGCGGCGACGCGATCCGCGCCTTTTACGAGGAATGTCACACCCCTTTTCTGCAGTTCTATGATACTTTTATAGAGGAATACAGTTCCACGCTGAAGAAAATGAAAAGCGCGCTGAATTCCCTGGAACCCAACCATAACGGATTTATTTCACAGTCCTTTCTTGAACACGAACTAGAGAATGGCTTAAATGCTGCTGATCGCACAACAAAACATTTAGTTTCTAAGACCAACGCCACGATCGCAAAAGTCAGCCATATCGTCGACTTACCGGATTTGAATGACAGCGGTTTTCATGAACAAAATCAGAAAGCGTTAAAGGAAATCAGCACGACTCTTGAAAAGCTGCATGCGTTTGACCGCGAGCAAACCAACGCCCTCAAAACGGCTGAAAACGATCTTGAGACGATGCAGAGATACATGGCGCGGCTCGAAAAGATGTATACCGGCCCCAAAATTGAAATCACCGGTTATCAAAAAGGTTCGATTTTAAAGCCGGATGAGATGGATAACCTGAGTGGAAATCAAGAAACAGCGATGGGTGCCATGTTGAAAAAAGTCGGAGACAAAGAAGATGCTGACGTAAACACACTCGCCGATCCAGATCGATTAAAAAAATTGGCGACACAAAAGGTTTCCAAGAAAGAGTACACCCAAGAGGAATTGAATGAACTAAAAAAAGATTATAGAGTATTTAACGATACGCTTTACCGGGCATACATAGACGGTGATACAATCGTCAAGATAGAACCCGCCTACACCCTTCCAGAGAATGTGGAAAAAAGCGACTTTGCTAAATATTTCGATACAGCGATGGAATTTACAGGTGTGTATGATGCAGTAAGAGCAGCGTTTGGATACGACCTTGCGACAGGCGAAATCGTTAAAGATAATGGTGATCGTTTGATCGCCGGATTGAGTGTCACACCTTTCGGAAAGGCATTTAAGTACGGAAAGCGCGGCTTCAAGTTATTTAAAGGTGAAGAGGCGGCAAAGAAAGTTGCGAAGGTAGATAAAACCCCTTCCTACGGCAAACAATCCGTTCCAAAAGGTCCGTACCGTGAAGTAAATGGTTTCCCTGCAAAAGTTAAACCAGGAGCTCAAGAAAAACATATTCCAGGTACACCAAACTACAAACAAGAAGTTGCAAATGGCAGAACCAAGAGTATCTTCTATGGGGACAATAAAAAAGCGCAAGAATTGCTTGATAAATATGCTGGCACGGGAGAATTCCCAAGGAAGGGAAGGGAAGTTGTTGACTTCGGCCAGAAAATAGGTAAAGCATATGACATGAAAACTGGTAAATATATTGAAACTACTAGGGGAACAATACATTATTCAAAAGACGGTGCTCATATAGTTCCTGCAAAACCATTAGAACCATAAGAAAAGGATTGATACTCATGGAATATAATTCTTTAATAAAAACATTAGATGAATATGGTGGTAGAGAACTGCGATTAGAATGGGAAAATGGATTAAAAATTATCGGTAATCCAGACACACTTTACGAAACAGATAATGGATTAGAGGATGATGATATCAATTACACCGAATATTATGCAGTTGCCTTTAGAGTGAATAACATTATATCCCACCCTACTAATAACAAAGGCAGTGTATATGATTGGTTAAGGCAAGGGGAAAGCTCCTTGGTTGAGATCTCTCTTTATGATGATCCACCAAATAAAATTTTAGTGGACGGCCAGACAGTATGGGAATTGGACAATAATGAATAACAGTCAGCCCTCTTTTTATAGAGGGCCTTTTTCATCACTTCAACAGAGCTTCAAGTTTCGCCTTTGTCTTCGGCCCGTAAATACCGTCGGCAAACAGTCTTATTTAACACGGATCTTTTGTCCAGCATAAATCTTGTTTGCATTCTTGATGCCATTCCAATTCTGCAACGTCTTGATTGATGTGTTGAATCTTTTGGAGATTCCGGATAAAGTATCGCCGGATTTGATTGTGTAATACTGTTTTTTATTCGATGCTGTTGAAGCACTGCTGCTAATCTTTAATTTTTGGCCAACATAAATTTTATTAGGATCTTTAATATTATTCAAACTCTGAAGAGCTTTGACAGTCGTGTTGTATTTCTTCGCGATAACTGAAAGTGCATCCCCTTTTTTAACAGTGTAAACTGTCTCCGTTTTAACTGGCTTTTTGTTTGAAACAGGTTTTACAGTAGCAGCTTTTTCAGTTGTCACGGCTACCTGAGCCCGTAACCCGTCACGATAACAAATATTCATATCAACATTCCCAGAAATACCGGCGACCCTTCCACAATCAGAATACTGCCAGATATCTGCATGACGGCCAAGTGTGTTGTTATAACGAGCAACCCATAATGCAAATGGCTTCAGCTTGGATTCGTCAAGGCAATTCTCAAGGAAAGACTTACCGCTGTATATCATGGCGAAGTAACCAGCTTTTTCAACTTCCCGTAAAAAGGCCACTGCTGCATCTGTCAAAACTGATTTACTGACATTCCGCTGATTAACTTCAAGATCAAGCACAAGCGGATACGTGAGATGGACCTTATTTGCAACTGACAAAAAGAACCTGGCCTCTGCCAATGCTTCTGACTTGGAACCGAATCTTGCAAAGTGGTAGGCTCCCGTTTTAATCCCCACAGCGTTAGCACCTGAAACATTCGTTTCAAATTTATTGTCCTGTAATGTTGTCCCTTCTGTTGCTTTGATAAAAGCGAATTTAATACCGTCCCCCGCAACTTTCTTCCAATTGATATTACCTTGCCAGTGTGATACGTCGATTCCTTTGATTCCCATTATTAAAATCCTCCTTTAAATTATTAAAAGGCTGCCAGCCGGCAACCTCATTTTGTTAATCCTTTTTGCTTTAAAACTTCTTTTTGCTGCTTGCCTTTACCGGTGACATAGTTGTTTTTATACCAAGCGACCAAAGATGTAATGATGGTGAATGCCGCAGAGCCGGCCAAATACAAGGCGTCGGCCAGCGTATTGACTTGGTCCTCGCTGATCGGCAAAGCTGCCTTTCCAAACATAATCAAAGTCTGGTTTACCAATGCAATAAAAAGAAGCACCGTCCGGACGACCGTGCCTTTGTCAAAGTTTTTCATATTGTGTTTTCCTCCTTATTTCTGCAATAGATTATAAAAAATAGCGATTGCGCCGCCGATGATTCCGGTGCTAACCGCTGTAATGATCGCGCCGGTGATGCTGCGCTTGATCCAAGTTGTGTTTTCCTCGATCTTGTTCAGCTTTTCATTGATAGAAATGATCTGCTGATCATGTCGGTCAGTCGTTCTTTCGAGGGTAGTGATCCGCTGATCTTGTGTTTTTTGATCTGCTTTGATCTCTGCGATTTCTTTTTGTAAAACATCATAATCATTCGGTTGTGTCATGTCCTGAAATCCTCCTGTTCTCACATCGTTTTCACCTCCTTTGAGGCAAAATAAAAACACCCTTATTGGGCGCTTGTCATTCCTAAATCCACACAGACGGCGGGTTTGTCATAGCTCCTCCCCGTTATCTGTTCATACTCTGCCGGGGTGATCCAGTCGATCCTTACATACTCTCGCATCTCATCATCTGTGTAACACCCCCAATCATAGAATTGTTTTATATCTGCAAGAGTGGGATACTTCATGATGCCCCGCCCCCTTTTGATGCTTCAACATCGGCCTGAAGGCGCGCAATTTGCAATGAGAGCAAGGCAATTTGTTTTTTCAATAGGTCAGTTATGTCCGGCTCAGGCTCCGGAGGTTGCAAGCTTTCAATGTACTCTTTTGTAGCCGTCTCCTTCCACACCTTTTCGTCCGGAAAAAACTTCGGAAGATATAAACCCGGGTCAAATGGAATGTCTGTCCATCCATCCGGAATTTCATAGTTCCCTTGATCATCAGGCTGAATGATATCATTATCAATCAACAAGAACGTCTCTTTGTCATATTTAAAAATGTTTTTCATGACTTATCTCTCCTACAGGGGAATAATTTCGTCCAAACCATATGAAGTTATGTTCTCGGACTTATCAGCGATTTGCCCCTCCAGCCTCATATTTCCGTTTGTTTCGATATACAATTTTGTCATCCCTGTTGTACCGAATATAGGAACAAGTCTGCTGCGGAGCTGGTTAGGTCTATAAGAAGCTGGGAGCGTGCCAAAAATCACGCCTCTATTGGTGATAATCTCGCCTTTTAAACACAGAAAACCGCCAACCACCGCACACATAACTTTTCTAGCCCCATGTTTCGCGCCGTTTTTTAAAGGAACTTCAGTCCAGGCAGGCTTTAGATCATTTGAAGTTGGAATCATGCTAAAGTCTGTCCAACCTAAACTATGATACCAATGACGAATGTAAATTCTCGGGTCCTTCGAATTTCCTGCTGGAAAGAAAACTTGGGCAAACCGGTATTGAGTTGATTTCACATTTAAAATACCGCCATATGAACTTGGGTATCCTGTGGCTTCATTAGCTAAAAGCGGAAAAGTTGAGATTCCATCAGGATAATTATCTCCCTCATAAGAAGCATCTTGAAATGCTGAATCATTAATGAGTGTAACCTGCTTTGTTGTTACTTGATGAGGGTTCGACTGATTATTGATATGAGACTCAGCCCGGGACTCCGCCTTATTCCATTTATCCCGCTCAGCTGAAGTGATATGAACATCCGTGTTTTTGGCATGGGTATCCGTGTATTCCTTTGCGCTTACTGCCGCTTTGTCAGTGTATTCTTTCGCGCTCGCTTCAGCTTTGTCCGTGTATTCCTTGGCATTCGCTTCAGCCTTATTCGCCTTTTCCGTCGCCCCGTCTTTTGTTTCAATATTTTCAAACTCCGCAAATTTTGCTTTAATCTCATCAAGAGTTTGACTGATCTCCGCCACCGTTTTGTTAATGCCAGCCCGGAGCGTTTCAAAATCGTCAATATAATACTCCGCAACAGGCACGATGTTTTGATCTTCGAGAGTTTTCTCGATGTGGAAGGTGAAAAAGACCGTCGCAAGCGCCTGACCATTCGTATAATAAAGCTTGATTTCGGCCTTAACTTCGCCGTAGTGTTTGAGTTCTTCGTCAGACAAAACATATTCAGCTTTCCCGTTTACCTTGTCCGTCAGCGTCAGACTGCGTTTATAAAACGAATCGTCCGCATACAGAAGAACAATTTTAGCGTCTACGGCCGAAAGAGGCAATGGAACGCCGTCTTTTGTAAAAGAAAAGGACAGCTTTGCGCTGCCCGTATCCTGGGTGAAAAATTGGATGTTGGTTGATTGCGCGCTCGATTTCTGCGCGTTTATATCAAGTGATATACCACCTTGTTTATAAATCATCAATGAGCCTCCTTTACAGTTGCGGATACATAAAGACCAGGGCGACACCATATCCTTTTTGATGAGAGTAAGGCTGCTTGATACGCATCACATAAAAGCCTGTTCCGTCTTCTGATTTAGTGCCGATTCCACCTGTGGGCACGATGCTGTCCCCTGCCTGGACCGTATCATCAATCCTGACATAGACCTGGCCGACCAGCCCCACAACATGCCACTCGTCCCGCTCTTCCCGCGGAATATATTCTACATCCGGATCGTAATGTGGATTTTCTTTCGGAACGAGTTCTTTTTGAATTACCACATTACCGTCTTTGTCTTCTGATTCAACGTAGATTTCTTCATAGATGATCCCGCCGAACTCATTTCTTAAATAGCGATCATTCCAATAAAAAGCTGCGCCGCCCATAATGACGCCAGCCGTCTCTGAAATAACACCTAAAACCTTTTCACCTTTTTCTGCTTTCCTAATTTTATCGCCGTCCAACGTTACCAGGTAACCAGAATCAATCTTGCTGCCATCTTTGGATTCAAAGTATTCAGCCAAGTCCTTTAAGTCAGAAACACTTTCAATACGACCGGTGCCTAAAACATTCCCAGCCTTTGCGTTTAGCTCTACCTTTTTATTTGAAGCTGATGGATTCCCGGTGCCGTATCCAAGCGCCACCGTATAGCTCTTATTGTTTATGACAGCTTGTGAGGATAAAATTGTCCTAGATACTCCATCCCCCTCAATCCTGACATTATTTGATGATCCGATGACAGACCGGCTTCCGTCTTTTGTTGCGGTCGATCTATCAGAAGAACCGAGCACCACATTCCGCGTACCTTGTGCTTTACATCCGCCGGTTGATCCAATGACAGATGAAGCCTCTCCGGAAGCGACAGGATCACCGGAAGAAGCCGCAATAAAACCGGTCTCTGAGGTCGCATATCCTGAAGTTGTGGCAACTCTCGTCCCGCCTTTTAAGTTGTTTGGCACATATTTATACTTTTGGCCTTTAATCATCGCCGAGAAATCATAACCCTCTGCATAAACACCCACAATATTAGCTTGGCTGTTTGGTGAGGTGATGCCATAAGCGCCTTTTTCCCCTGTCATGATCCCATTGTTGATATTCACGTTATATACTCCCCCGCCAATCACAATGCCGCTTTTAGCAGATTTATAGAACGTGAAGTTTGAAATGTTGACATTATCAGTCCGCTGGTTGCCGCCAAAAAGACGAATATCCGCTTCAGCTTTTTTAAACCCGCGTACTTGAATCCCATTGAGTGAGATGTTTCGGCTGCGATATTGCAATGCGATAGCCGGATAGTTTTTATAATCGTATGAAGGATCACCGATAGCTGTAAAGCCGTTGACCACGACATTTTTATAGGCAGAAATGACAAGCGCACGCGGTGAAAGGTCCTTATACAAGGAATTAAATACCGGTTCAATCGCCGTACAATCTGTTAATGTGACACCGTAAGCTGTCGTGCTTTCAGGGTCAGATGCTAAATGATGGCCGATATGACGGATATCGTATGACCGTACATCACGATAAGACACATGACCGATGACATGGACATTTTGAGCAGCCGGCCATTTGGCATGAGCTTTAACCTCCACGCCCCTGACATTTCCCTCAGAATAGCAATTCAGTATCCAGGCGTGCTTTGAACCGTCGTCAATTTCAATACCGTTGGAATTGGACTCCCCCTGTTTATGAGCTTTGCCGCTTGGATAAACACAATGTGAATTGGAGATGAAAATATATTCGCTGTAATGTGTGGTAATCCCATCGTCGCCATATCCGTATGCAACGCAATTGTCTAGCCATATATAACGACTCCCGATCTTCGTATAATCGGTTGTTGGCAAATGATCATAAGTAGGAGCTGTAATATCAAAACCGTGCAGCCCTGGGTTTATCGCCTCAACATCTTTCACCCAGCCGTAT
Source organism: Bacillus paralicheniformis (assembly GCF_002993925.1). Taxonomy (NCBI): domain Bacteria; kingdom Bacillati; phylum Bacillota; class Bacilli; order Caryophanales; family Bacillaceae; genus Bacillus; species Bacillus paralicheniformis. The sequence continues at coordinate 3,373,495 of NZ_CP023665.1, forward strand.
TTCACATTGGCAAGTGTTAAGCAGCTGGAATGTTGCCCGCCAGTCGCCCGAACTCCGCCTTGTCTATTCGGGTTCCAATCAAGCGACATCCCCTGTACAAAAATATTTCTGTTTCCCTGCTCATAGTCTGCATTTGTAATCACCCATTCACTGGCGGGCGTATCCTCATGAAGCTTGATGGTCGTGATACCTTTTCCCTTTCCAATCAAGTACGTCCAGGATGGGAGCTTGATGCCTTTCACAATATAAGTACCGGCACTTAACTCAATTCGCACCCGGCCATTCCCTAAAGCCTTTTTGAAAGCCTCAGTGCTGTCGGTTTTTCCGTCCGGAACGGCCCCAAAGTCATCAACATACACAGTGCGCTTTATTTTTTGAGCAAGCCTATTAAATTCTAAATCTAGCCGGTCTTTCAAGGTTTGCGCGATTTCTCCTTCAGTTGTCACCCGGGCGTCCACTACTTCTTTGACATCTGAACCGTCGTGATTTGTGACCAGGTTGGCAAAGCGCGCTGATAAATTTTTAAGACGGTTTCCAACAGTAAAGCCGCCGTGGTCGATTTGTTCCGACGTATGGGCGGCTTTGGTAGATTCATGGCGTTTTAAATTATATTCGTGTTCATTTAATGTGTTTTCTATGTTGTGAATATCAGATCTTAACTGAGCTTGATGACGGGAATTTCTCGTATGATCATAATCTTTTATTAGCCGAATCAATTTTGCTCACTCCTTTTTTGGCAAAATAAAAAACGCCTACCTGAGCGTTTTGAAAAGCTGGTCAATATATCGTTTTTGATCCCTTAGTTTCTTGGCCTGATTGACTGCAATATCCTGAATATCTTTTCTGAAATTCGCGAACGTCAATTTTGGGCTGCTGTATGGGTTCAACGGGTTGTACTGAATTGAAATCAGCCGAACATCGGCTTCAAACATGATTCCTGATGCCGTAACAGCCAAGACATGGATGGTGTCGCCTTTCCAAAAATCTTGCTCGATCTCTAAAAGCTTCGGCTCATAGATTTTTTGGAAATCTGCTTCAATAGTCAATTCAGGATATGGATTCACATGTTTTTTTAATGCAGAAATCATACTGCTGGCTTTTTTTATGGTTTCATCTTTAATTGGATCGGCCCAGCGCGGCAGGCCTTCGAGTAAAAACTTTTTCTCATCCGGATGTACGTATAAGATCGGTTCAAATTCATATTGTGGGTTTTTACTGTCGGTGCTGCTCTTCTTCAACGCCCCGTAACCCCAGGCGCGCGTTGTACAATTTTGCGAGTTTGTCTTAATAGAAATACCTGGCATGTTATAGCGCGAATCTAAAGTAAAATTGATTTTTTGTCCAATTTTCTTATAAACAAGGATTTTATAATTATCAACATCCAGCTCAGGACCGTAATCCGAAATGATTTTATCCACCAATTCCGTGGAATTTCCGTCACCAAAGTTTTCTTGTTCGGCACTCGGAAAGTCACTCACTGGAGCTTTTAATACATATTTGAATGGCGTCCCTTTTAATGCGATATCAAAAGCCTCTTTAATCGTCATTTTTTTAGATGCCGTTTCAGTCACATAATTGTTGATCAGCAGCACCGAAAAAATATGGCTGGCCGAAACAGTTTTTCTCAATACATTATTTTCTTGCCGTACTTCAACGTTTGTAATGTAATACTTTTGATGATTAAATTTCCGTTCATCCAGAAAAAGAATGTTATCGATCACCAATAGATCAAATTCAATGGCATTTTCTTGCGTTTTGGTGATGGTAAATGTAAAACTCTTCTTCCCCGTCGTATCGTCCGTCAGATCGAGCGAGACGCCCGTTATTTCAACCACATTCTTTCCGTCTCCTGCTAGTACATGCAGCTGTGGAAAATCAATATCCGTAGGCAAATTTTGATTAAGCGGAACGTCTTTCCCATCATATTCTTTGCTTGGTACCTCCGGCGTCGGTATCGGTGTTTCAGGTTCATCTGGTTCGTTCGGTACCACATCCATAGAATCATATTGGGTTAGATTATAAGTTTGAATGAGATTATTCAATTTTGTTGCGTAATTTGGGTCAGTCGCATAACCAGCTTTTACAAGCGCAGCGGTTGCCTTTTTATAATCTTTTTCTCCGACCACAGCTTTATAGTGATTAGGATCCCAGCTTGTTCCGTTCACATACAACTTGGCTAAATCCTGAAATGATTGATACCAAGACGGATACTTTCGGAACTTGGCTTGTACACGGGTGGCATTTCCGCTCTTATCATATTCAGTCGTCCACATGAGGACATATTGGCCGTTATAAGTACCCTTAATACCAAATAAGTTTTTCCCTTTCTGCGCCAGCTCACTTGTACCCCATCCGCTCTCTAAACAGGCTTGAGCAATAATGAGAGACGCGAGAATATCATACTTTTTATAGACTCTTTGGGCGTCTGGTGCAATTGCTTTTATAAAATCTGTATTTGCCATTTTACATGCTCCTTACGCGTAGTAGAAACGGGTATCGAATATGATTTCAAAATCATTGGTATTCTGGATTTCAAAATCATTCATTCCTATATCGAGTCCCGGGAGCCTGCCTGATGTTTTGATAGGTGTTTTATTGATCACCGTGTATTGCTTAATAAAAGAAACGCGCTGTGATTTTTTTAATTCCTGTTCAATTTTCAGTTTCTCACCATTTGTATGGTTGATGATCGTCACATTTTTTCCGACCGCCCATAAGGTCACATTGTAGTCATGTTCAAGAGGATTGATATAGGCGTCCCCAGTGTTATAAACCTGAAACCTCTTTCGATTTTTGAACCTGTATTCCAGATCATCTCGCATTTGAATGTTCATGCCTGGGCTCCAGTATTCCTCGTGAAAATTCTGTTTTGTCAAAGATGTAAATTTTGATTCAGCCAGGCCGGTGACGTTATTAAATTCCACAGTAAAAGAAGTTTGGTTTTTCTGTTTCTCTTTCTGTATGCTGAAATTACCGTCACACGTAACGAGAAAACGGAGATTAGGCAATAGATCGGTTGAAATATAATAAGGGAACGGCTTCACCAAAAGCGCATAAAGTTCTCGCCTGTACTGATAAAAATTTTCTGCGATGATCGAGTTTAATAGAATTTCTACCTTGATAGATCGCTCTTTAAAAACAACATCGCGGGGATGCTGTGGCAAGACAAGGCCGTTGATCCTCGGTATCTTCACTGTTTCCCGTTCAATGGCCGGTGAATCAGGTGTAAAGCTCAGCAACTTAAAATGGGGGAGCAAACTTGATAAGCTCTGTTCCCCCAGGCCATTATTAAAATCTAAATAAAGGTTCATCAGGTTCGTCTCACCCCACTCTGATAAGCATTTTGATCATATCGATCTAAACTCTTCCTATCCAAAATCCTGCCGTCACCTTGTTCAAAAACGATTTCCGCCACTTGTTTTCCATCAATATTGACAGGCGCCGGATAAATTCTAATTGGCCCGCCTGCGGCCGCTGGCTCTGTTTGTCCTCCAAACGATGAACCATTTGAAAGAAGCGTAATGAGAGCATCCAGCTTCTGATTCAAAGAAGGTGTATCAACTTCATTTCGGACGACTAACTCCGAACGCAAGGACAGCAACTCATCAGCCGCGCCTTTTATGTTGTAAGCCATTTTGTTGATCTCCTGTTTGAGTGACAGGTTGGCTCCTTGCCCTAACGCCTGGGCGCTTCGTTTTGCACGCGCGACTGTTTTACTTATTCCTATCGCGAATCCATCTGTAAAGTTGTTACCTTCAGCCATACTCTTTTTCGCCGGCGAATGGGAGTCAATCGACTTTTTCAAGGCTGATAATGCAGATTTACCAAGATTCCAAGCTGCTTTGAAAAGCGAGTTGCTGCCGATTCCGCCCTTAATTCCATTAACAAATCCAGAGACAAAATCAGAACCCACACTGCTGGTTTTCACACTTTTTAACCCGGATTTCGCCTTGTTTGATACCTTCGAACCGGCATTGTAAGACGCGGTTTGCTGACTCATCAATCCTTTGGTCAAGTCCATACCGGCTTTCTTACCGCCCCCGCCGTCAGTTGTCTGACCGAGACGACCGGACACGTTTTTTGAAAGGCTTGCTGCAGTATTATTGTTTTTAGGCTTTGTGGAACTTAAACCGGCATTGTGTTGATCACCTTTTTCTTTACCGGCTGTACGAGCTTGGCCGCTATTTTTAGACAGTTCGCTGTTGACAGATTGGCGGAGTACGCTGCTGGATTGTTTATTAATCCCGAGCGTGTTTCTTAAACCGAGAGCAAAAGCATTTCCTTTTTCCATTCCAAACTGCTTCGGCTGCATCTTTCCTTGGCTTAATCCCTGATTGGCTCCTTTACCAATAAGACTCCCTGTTTCCTGGGCCTGCCCTAATGTACTGCTTAAACCAAGGGTGAATGCTGATCCTTTTTCTCGTCCAGCCTTTTCAGCTTTTTCATTGCCGCCGTTCATTTTTTCAAGGACGTTTTGGATTGCTTCGTCTGCTTTTGCCTGGGCTTCCTGTTCTGAATTACCAAGACCTCTATAGAAGTCCTCAAGAGCTTGTCTGGTGGTCTCGATAGCTTTCTCTTTGTTTTCTCCAATCCTGTTCATATACTCAATCTGCTTTTGAGCCCAGCGTTCTTGATATTCAGAATCGGATTCTTCAATTTTGACCATAATACCCATGGAATTAGAAATATATTTATCCTGCCTATCAAGAGCCTTTTGAGTTTCTAAGTCAAGCAGCTTGCCATTCTTGGCCATCTTTGAAAAAAGCGCGCGAGTATTTTCCTCATATGAAGCAGAATTTTTCGCCATCGTTTTTTGATAGTCGGCCAAGCTTTTTTTCAAGAGAGCTTCTTTTTGTTGAGCATCTATATAGCCCTGTGCATACAACTGATTCAAGACTTTGTTCCGGTATTCATAATCTTCTTTCGCGGCTTTTTTGCCCTCGTCGTAGACTTTTTTAATCTTGTCGTTGTATTCTTTTGCTTGCTTGAAAGAGAGCTTTCCTTGCTGCTCTGTCACCGCTTTTTGCATTGCAAGAGCTTCTTTTTGATTGGCCGCGAATTTGCTGGTTGATTCCTCAAAATACGAAATAATTTCATTGAATCTTCGTTTCTGAGCATCATTCATTTTCGATGAGACAAGGCCTGTTTCTTTTTGGAGCTTCTCCAGCTCCTTCACTTTTTCCCTTGCCTCCTGGATATCCTGATCAATATTGCCGACCATTTTATCAACGATTTTTTCCCCGGCCTTTTGAGTGTTTTTATCCGTATCATCCAGCAGGCCATTAATAACGACTAAAGCATCTTTTTTCAGCATCTGAAGTTGCTGCACCAGCTCATCACGCATTTTAGAATACGTTTCAACTAATTTTGCTGCCATCTTATCAGCCTGCTCCCCGGAAACGCGGGTGAGTTCAAAAAGTTGGACCTCTGCTTTTTCTCTCAAATTCACATACGAGCCGGCAGCTTTTTGTGTCGCCTTTGAAACTCCTTCACCAAAAAGCAAAGCCTTTTCCCTGGCCTCTTCCTGCTTCTTTTTCATGTTTTCGGTTTGTTCGGAAACGGCATACATGGCGACTCCTAAAGCACCCAATAAAGCCGTTCCTCCGACAATAGCCAAGCCCACAGGACCAGTAAAAGCTAACAGAGCGCCGACTCCTGCCGTTAGTGTAGCGACAGCCGTCGTCACGCCTAATACTCCCGCAGTAAGAACCGCAGTTTTTCCAATGGTTGCTTGTGTGCCTTTATCCAGGTTGTTAAACATGGTAAGAAGGGCGGAACCTTTATCCGCAAGGTCACCGATTGAAGGAAGAAGTCCCTCGGCTAACGCTATTTTCGCGCCTTCCAATGCGGATTCGAATTGAATGATACTTCCGTGAGCGTTATCAAGCATCGTGTCGGCCATTTTCTTGGCAGCACCGTCGGATTCTTTCAGCTTTTTCGTGTTTTCTCCGAGTGCTTTCGAGCCTTTTTGAAGAAGGACAGCCCAATGCTTGTATGCTTCAGCGCCGACAATCGTCTTCAAAGTTGCCGCCTGCTGCTCTTTGGTCATGCCTTTCATGCCCTTTTCCATTTCTGCGATGACTTCAGGCATGCTTTTCATGTTGCCGGCAGCATCAAAAAATTCAAAACCAAGTCGATCAATTTCTTTTTGTGCCTTCCTGGCAGGAGTTGCGAGACGGATCAGGGACGTACCGAAAGCTTGACCTGCAATAGTACCCTGTAAGCCGGCATCACCAAACGCCATGATCGCGGCGGCCGATTCTTCCATGCCCCAGCCGAGTGAGTTCGCATTTGGAGCAAGAAATTTCATTGCCTCGCCCATTTGTTCAACATTGGTATTGGCGTTGGATGCTGCGTACGCTATCACATCAGCAGCATGTGCCGATTCTTCGGCCTTTAATGCAAAGGCAGACATGATGTTTGATGTAATATCTGCAGCTGTTCCAAGTTCAAGCTGTCCGGCCGCTGCAAGGCTTAACATGCCAGGCATAGCCCCGTAAATCTCATTGGTTTTAAATCCGGCCATCGCAAGAAAGGTTTGAGCGTCCGCGGCCTGGCTGGCAGTAAAAACTGTAGTGGCACCAAGTTCTTTCGCCTGTGCCGTTAATTTGGCAAGATCTCCCGCTGTGCCGCCGGAAATCGCCTGCACTTTACTCATTTGCTTTTCAAAATCCATGCCGACTTGAACCGCATCTTTTAAAGGAAGGACCAAACCACCAAAGGCAATACCCGATGTCATGGCGACAGATGAACCGACATTCCTCATTGTGCTGCCGACTGCATTCATTCTTTGGCCCATTCTGTGGATGGTGGCAGAAGCACGCCTTGATTCATCCTCCAGCCTTTTAATCCTCTGCGTGGTCTGCGTCAAAGCATTTTGCGTTTTATTCATTTCAGCTGTCGCATAGTTCAGCCGCCGAGCCAGCGTCTGAGTTTCTTGAGCATCTTTGCCCTTTTTTATAGCTGAATCAGCATAAGCACGCTCAAGAGCTTTTACTTTTCGCTTGTGAATGTCCAACTGCTGGCTGAGTGTTTTCGCCTTTTCTCGGGACGTTCTTAACTCGTTGCCCCACACGCCTACAGCTGTACGGTTCTTTTCAAATTCAGATTTGACGTTCTTCATTTGCTGAGCAACAGCACGCATTTCCGTTCTGAATTGGTTCGAGTTTGAATACAGTCTGACTTTTATGTCCTTAGCCAATCGGTCACCCCCTTACCCGAGCACCTGGTCAATGTAAAGGCGCTTTTCTTCTTTCTCTCCTGCTGGCTTTCCACCGGCTTCTTTTCGGCGTGCCAGGCGCCGCAGGTGATAAACAATGTCCATTTCATCAATCTGGTTTTGCGTATAACCGATTTGTTCTAACGCGTTGTACATGTCAATGACAGCGTCAGACAAATTTACTTCCCCGGCTCTTCACCGTCTTTTGGATCAGGGTTTAAAATCTGACTGGCTTCAGCGATATTTCCTAAAACGTAGTTTGCTGTGCCGTAAATTGTTCTCGTGACCAGCCTCGCATCAATGCCATTTTCAAATTCATCAGCTGAGAATTTGTTTCCAAACGCAGCACAGATAAATTCAATTTGCTTTTCAGTGTAGATTCGTTCAGGGTCGGTTGACTCAATATCTTCTGCGATCTCGGCCGCGTCCCGGAACAGCTTTCCTGAAATGAAATTTGGTGTGACAAACTTTTTGTTTTTACCATTGATTCTGATATTGATTGAAATAGGTTCCATCTTGATTCCTCCCTGTTTTTGGACAATAAAAAAGAGCGCCTATAAGCGCTCCAAATTCTTTATTTACCTAAACCAATTGCTTCGGTTTTAGTATCTGTTGCAAAAGCAGAACCATCGTATACAACTTGATTAAACCAGTTTTCACCGTTAAATGTTTCGCTGTCCTCTGCTTGCGCTTTCCAGCGCCGTTTTCCTTTCGGGCTTTGAAGTGGCATAAATGAAACTTTGAACTTAGCACTTTCCGGATCAGCTTTGTCTTCGGTCGTCTTTGATTCAATTGGCATTAATTCAGGCAGCCCTTTAAGAAACCAATAATACCGGTACCCGCCGGTTGATTTCTTCGATCTGAAGCCGAAAGCCAGATGAATTGCCTGGTCATCAGCACTTCCAAAGGAAACCCCATTCTCTTCTGTATGACCATAAATTTTCTTTTGTACACTCATTGGCAAATCGGCCATTTCAGCTTCTAAATCAATATCACCCATACTATTAAAAATGTCATAGACGCCGTTATCCGCATAAAATTTTGTTTGCTCTGATTTTGGGTCTACCTTTATGCTAACGGCTCCCGGAATCCGCTCTGGAATACCGAATTTCAAGTCTTTTTCATCATCCTGCACGACTACTGCATAATGAAACATATCTAATCCGTAAATTGTTTGTCCCACTACTTTTCCTCCTTTAAAAAAGCTTTCTTATATCGCATAGCTTTGTGAAAAAACTTGTCCGCCTCTTCGTATAAATCTTGAGAATCATACCGACCGTAACCGATTGACTTCATAAGCCTGTCAATTTCTTTTGCGATTTTTGTTTCTTGACTGACTGTATTCGAATTAGTAAAAATGCTGATCTGAAAACGAACCTCCGAGGATTGCGACTGATTATCGGCATATGAATTATCAGCATTTTTCAATTCTGTATATATGACTCTTGGGTATACGTTGACGTCTGAAGCGACTCTATTATGAAAGCCGCCTGTCACCAGTTCTTTTAATGAGAAATCGTTGACCAGGGCAGCGCTCAATTCTGCTTTTGCATCAAAACTCATTTGATTGGCGCTGTTAGAATGCGGGCCATTACTTCCACAGCTGACGCCTCCCCTTCATCCCTGCCTTTTTCGATAAAAGGATAAGGTGGCATTTTTGATGTCCCATACTCCAAGAATCTCGCCCGGTAAGCGACTTTTTTATTGGGCCCAATTGACACGAATTTTTCTGCGCCTTTCGATTCCCTGGCCTTTGAAACCGTAATGTTATCAGCTATATGGGGCTGATTCTTATCGCTTCGATTAACATTTTGTCGCTGGTGCTGCGCGATAATTTCCCCGCCTGCTTGTAAGGCCACATCTTCTGCCTTTTCTACGTCTTCCCCGATTCTTTCAAAATATTGATCCAGGTCGTCCAGCCCTTCAAAGTTCATTTCAGCCATTGAGCCCCACCTCCTGGCACATAATTTCAAGCCACTTTTTTGAGTCTTCAGGATCGTTAAAGTCAAGGATGTCAAAGGCTCGGAAAACAGGTTCACCCTTTTCATTTGTGCCGATCTGTTCAACAATTCTCATATCGCGTTGAATATCCTGTCGGAACCGAATGGTGATCTTTTTAGGCGATTTAACGCCCCATGCCCCCGCAACCATAGATTCATTATTTCCGAGAGAGCTAAAACCATCTATAGCACCCCATACAGTGAATACATCAACATAAGCGTCAATCCAATTCAGCTCTTCATCTTGAATCTTGGTTTTCTTTTGAAAGATCAGACGGTGCCGCAGATCGCTGGTCCTCTTTCTCTTCATCTTCCTGCACCTCATCATCCGTATAACGCAGTTGCGTCAATAGATTTTCGACAGTAAAAGGGATGGACGAGCCGGTTGTCCCTGACTCATACATCCCTCTGTTTTCATACCAATGCTGGACAAGCATTTTGACCACAATTTCAAATTGTGAGTTTCCGTCAACAAACCGCCCAATAGCATTGACAATATAGCTCTTCGCTGCCGCAATAAATTGCGATAACATTTCATCATCTTCAGAATGGTCCAGACGGAGATAGTTTTTCATATCCACCAAATTCATGATGGTTCACCCGCCTTATTCTTGTGGCTCATTGTTCGGGGAATCGTCAGAGCCTGCCACTTTTTCTTTCAACTCATCAATTTGAGATTGAAGACTATCAAACATGGCCTTTACTTCGCTGTTTAAGTTATCCGGCATGACGCTGCCGGTACCAATGTTTTTGCTTCTGACAACATTTTCACCAAGCATTTCGTGGGTGATGCTCCCGTCTTCAATGACAGCCGGATCACCTTTCTCACCTTTGGGGCCTGGCTCTCCCTGTGGACCTTGTGGGCCGGTATCTCCTTTTTCCCCTTTTGGTCCTTGTGGTCCCTGGGGCCCTGGTTCCCCCTGCATTCCTTTAATATACAAAGGGTTGTCTTCACTGTTATTTTTCAAATAAACAGCTGTTACAGGCTTTCCTGTGCCGTCATCCTCTGCGGAAGTGTAAACACCATTACTTTGGTTTAAAAATTGTTCTGCCATTTTTCATCATCCTTTGCTTGAAATTTTATTCAGTGCCAGATGAACCCTCTAACTCTTTCAGCTTGGCTTCAATATCGGTAAAACGCTTCAAGATAGTCGAGTTCAAATGCTCTTCCATTACACTGCCGGTACCGATGTTGTTACTTCGAACTGATTTGTCATCGAGCATTTCATGAGTCACGCGGATATTTGATCCGTCCCCGCCAAAAGTAACTTCCTGTCCGTCCTTTATGACTTTTCCGCCGTTAATCTCTAAAACACCGCCTATGACCGTTCGATCTCCGCCATCAGTGTTATAGTTTTTTGTTACGTGTGACATCAAGGCTTCCTCCTTATTATTTTGCTACCTCTTCAAGTGTTAACTGACCATATACAGCTGCTTCAGAGTCCCACAGTTTGACATCTTCGCGTTCAATAGCGCGTACTTTTGTTGTGTTGGTTTCGAATGCACCGGCACCAACATCCGTGGAAGCGATGGACTGCTGTTGACGGTCGAACAAGACAATTGCCTCTTTCAGATCCCCAACGATCACAGGTGCTTTTCCTGATTTTGTTTTCAGCACTCTGTTAGAAACGACAACAACCCGGCGACCAAACAGCATTTTTTGTGTTGGCTCAGTCGGGTTGTCTTTAAGAAGATAACGGCCGTCACCATCTTTCAAATTGTCAAGGTAATCAAAACCGTCCTGGTTCGTCATAATGATAGCGTTTGGTGAAATCGCAGGATCAAGGGTCACATTAAGGGTTTTCTTAATGGCATCTAAACCTTTAAAATCAACTTTTTTCAGTTTTTCAAGAGCTGCAAGAATAAGAGCATTACGGGTTGTGATCGACTTTTTGGCAAACCACTTTGCCACATAGTTCATAATTGCTTGGTCTGTATCTTGCAACAATGTATTTGAAAGAGGCAAGATTCCAGAATAATCAACAATGTTGTAGGATAGCTTGCTGAATTTCGGCTGATCTGTTTCTTGAATTTCATCCATTTCTTCAAGAACCGCAAACGGAGTCATGTCGCTGTTTTTCTCAAGCATCCTTGTTCCTGAACGCGTGGCAACCGGTTCTACTGTCACGTATTGTTCAAGCTGGTGTTCCTGCTCCCGCTTTAATTCTTTAATAGTTCTGGAAATATCTTCAGGAATTAAAATGCCGCCGTCTTCCTCATTTTTACCGGACATGGCTCTAAATTCAGGGCTTTCAAGTAAGTCCCGTTCTTCCTCAGTCAGACGCTTACCACGAATTGATTTGACAAAGACAGAAGTAAATTCTTTTTGTCTTTCTTCCTTATCTTCATTTCCGTTTGATCGATTTTGCAAATCGCTCCCCAATTTAGAACCAAAATTATCTTCGGGTAATTCCGGAACAGCAAGAGAACGGCCTTCCGCCAATAATTCAATTTGATCTTTTAAGGTCTTGGCCTCGTCAAGAAGCGTACGAGCCCCTTCGGCATTTCCCTCCTGCAGCTTTTGATCAGCTTCTTTTTTCTTTTCCGTAAATTGTTGTCTCAATTCAATTTCTTTTTTGCTCATTTGCATTGGCATAAATCGTTTCCTCCTTGTTTTTAGACACAAAAAAGACCTCTATTCAGGGAGAATAAGGTCTAATAGTTCTAATTCCATTTTCAAATTGTCATCCGGCAATTTCCGGGCTTCTTTGAGCTGCTCCACTTTCTCCAAACTCCGGGATCCGACGACTGCCTCCGTGTCGTTATAAGCCGGGGTGGTGACAAGTGAAATATCATAAATGCGATGGATTTTATTGATCCGTCTCTCATAAATGTCTTCCTCATCATTAAAACGCCATTCATCAGCATCCGCCTCATTGTGATTTAAGGAAAAAGCAAAAGAACACTGATTTATGACACCGCTTCTTATATTCGCCATCAAATCACGCGCGTATGACGTATCTGACGGCTTAAAACGGAATTTGAGACCTATGTTGTCCGCTTCTAATTCAAGCCGCCCTGTGTCCCCTGAGACGGTATTTCGAGCTAACGGGAAATCTTGCCGATGATTAAACAGCGCGATGACATTTGTTAGATCGGTCGAATTCAGGGCATTCCGACTAATAATTTCCTTAAACCACCCCCCAAGCCGCTCAGACCATTTTTCAAATTTCAAGGCGTATCCTTCCACAAATTCGCTTTTATCCTCACCCTCAGAACGAATTTCTATAGGTGTGGTTAACTGCCGAATCTCTTTATCCTTCATCCTTTTTGTCACCTCCCTTCAGGGCACCGCCAGCTTTAAGCCGCTGGTATTCCTCCATAAAGTCCAGAAAAACATAGTTTAAGCTGGACATGTATTTTTCTCCGTATTCAATCGGATTCCGCTCAATTAATGCCCTGATTTCGTTTTTATTTAAGGCGCCGATTTCATGGAGTATTTTCAAATATTCGGCCTGTGTCTTGCTGTCTCCGCGCAGCTCACTATCAATGTTGAATTTCACATAGTGGCCGGATTCCGTTTCATGGTCCATAAAGAGCTTAACGTTAAGCTCTTGTTCGAAATTAATAATCCACGGCTGGAGAGTGTTTCTCACATATTCAATGGATTGGTGTTCGATATTTGAGAATGTAGCCTTATCCAGCTCATTAAGCTTGTGCAAAGGTACTTTGTAAATCATCGATATTTGGGCCTTATTGAATTTCATCGATTCCACAAATTGTGCCTCTTGCAGCGGCATAGCGATTGGTTGATATTCAAGACCATTGTCGATGATCGCAATATTTTCACCTTGATTGACTCGTTTCCATTCTTTTCGTACATTTTCTTTCGGCTTCTCATCTAAAAAAGCAGGAACCTTTAAGATCCCGCGCGGCGTTGCCTCGTTTTTATACAACTTTGCATTATACTTAGTTGCGGCGGCCTGGGCTCCGATGTGTTCGCGGACGACGCCGATGGGTGATTTTCCGTGTATGCCGTCAGTGGAAAGCCCTTTGAAATGTAATACCTCATGCTCATAAAGCTCCACCGTCTGCCCATTGAGAACAGTTTGATACCACAACATGCCCGTTTTTGGATGAACATAAGCATTTGTAGCGTCCGGCCGTAATGGATACAAGCCTTTTGGATAGCCGTTGGATCCAAACTCAATGTATGAGTAGCCATTCCCCCAAGTCAAAACATGAGTCATCATTAGTTTTTTCCAAGTGAACGCGGTCATGTAAGGGTTTGGCCGAGCATAGACAACATAAGCAGACGGATGACTCGGCTTTCGCTCGATCCCGCTTTCTAATTTTTGATAGGTATGAATAGGGAGCTTGGCGATGTCATCAGATAATACATTCACACAGGCAAAAACATCCGGCTGCACAAGCGAATTTCTTTCATTCACTTTCTCGCCGCTCGCTGTCTGCCTGGCGCCGAATAAATTTAAAAACAAATCGTTGAAGCCATTGATATCCTTGGAGTCGGATCGTTTCTCAAACACCCGATCAATTAGCAATTATTTCACCTCTCTTTCTTGGTCAGGAGATAGGCATAAAACATAAAAAATACACCCGTCAGGATCAGACCGATGTTTGTATTAAATCTATATGCAGCTGCAAGAATGAAGGCGGCCCCCACCACAAACAGCAGATCATTTAAAATTAAAAGCAGAAAGGCCAGCAATTTTTTCATTCTCTCACATCCTAAAAGCTGAAATTATCAGACATGAAATGTGCATTCAAGTCCACTTTTTGGTTTGTTTCGTGATACATCGCCCTGGCGTATGCGTTAATGACAGCTGCAGCCGGGTCGATTCTTTGCGGAGATTTTGCTTTATCCAGCATGATATTTTCCTGAGGATCAATTTTCATGATCGCGTTATTGATCGCCCAATTTAAAACCGGGTCATCCCCGTGAACAACTTTGCCGTCATACACTTTTTGACGAAAGTCTTTTGTCGGCAAAGATAGATGATTGATTCTTTGCGGAATCTCCACCATGGTATGGCCTTTAGATTCAAGCCGTTGGGCCAAATGCAAGGCATTCCATTTGTCATATGCGGTTTCCTGTGGCCGGAACCGATGCTTGTAAATAAATTCAATGATCCATTTTTCAACTATTTGATAATCAACGGCATCTCCAGGCGTATAAGTGATGTAGCCCATCTCTTTCCACAGATCATACGGCACTTTATCCGTTGCCATTTTTTCTTTTGCGCGCCCTTCAGGCATGAAGGAATGTTGTCCGACATAATAGATTCCATCAAGAACACCAACCCAGCCGACTGATGTTAAGTCGGTAGTCATGGACAAATCCAGTCCGAGATATACGGCCATGTTTTCCAGATCAGGAATTTCACCGCTGCACGCGCGCCATTTTGACATTTTCATATAGCCGTTATCCTTTTGATCAACCCATCGGTTCATATTCTTGGTAAGGAAGCTTCGCATTTTTTCTGGAACTTCGAGCGCAACCTTTAAGGCAGAGCGTAGTGACTCCATACCTTCCGGATACGTTGCAACAATAGGGTTGGCTTTGATCCAGTTTGACTCGTCTTTTATGTCGTCATCTGGATCAAGTTCGCAGATCATAACAAAATAATCATCGTTTTCTGTGTCGGCATCAGGATCGAGAATCTTGCTTGTATATTGGTATTCCTTAAAACATGGCCGCTCCATGTTAAACCCGGCTGTCGTAATGATTGCCATTAACGGGCTGCGCCGGGCGACCATACCACTGTCAATCACATCATAAATTTCACTTGTCTCGTGGGCATGATATTCCACATTGTTATCGTAAAGGCTTTTTATCCTCTACTTCTTACAGTTTCCTGTAAGGTCAGCATATATTTTCACCTTTAACTGAATAGTAAGGTGTCAACCACTCGTGGGGGCTTTTTTGCTCTCTTAACGCTCAGCCCCTATGCGTTACGGTGGCGAGTGATGTTCTCGCTTACCACGGTATTATCATGAGCCAGTTTTATTAATCTGTAACTATGGCTTTTAGATTCCACCGTTTTTGGTTGATTTTCACTAACTTATTTCTAAGTTAGGCGACAAATAATTTATCGACTATGCCCAAGCTAGGGTTTTTACCGTCTCCGAGCTTCCGCGCCTCCCGGGAAAGAGGCTGAATTATTGAGTTCGTTTTATACTTTTTTACCCGGCCGTTTGCAGATGTATATTTCCCTTCAAGGATCGGAGCATGCTGCAGCTGTTCAAGAATCGCCTGGTAAACTTCGTCCGACTGCTCCCGGGACCATCCAGCAATAAACACCCGATGTTTTTCGGTTGTTGGGAACACTTCATAAGAAGCCATGAGGGCGAGAAATTGCGATTTCGCATTCTTACGAGCTAGCTGGATATAAACTTTTCGGAACCGGCGGGCACCGTTTTCCTTTTTAAAAAAGCCGTATACATTGGCCGCAATAAAAAGCTGAAAGTCCGTCAGCTCAATCGGCTCACCCGCAAGTATCCCCTCAACATGCCTGAACTGCCGCGCCCATTCGTAAAAATCTAGCACTGCTTCAGCGTCATAGTAAAAGGGGCAATCCGGGTCCGCTAACGCCTCAACATCTTTAAAAAATCGCTGCACAGCCCATTTATGCTTTTGACAAGCCTTTATCTCACCGGAAAGTATTTTTTCGCAATAGGCCCATACACGCTCAATCAGAATTTCAGCGGTGACCTCTTGCATTACATCCGGCCCCCAAACCGCTCTTCCTCTTTTGATTTCGGCTTGTCGTCATCCTTTTTAGGAATAACGAGCTTGCAGCGCGAGGAAATGGTTAAGCCCAAATCACTGGAAGCCTGCCGACATTGTTTGAATAGTTTATCTTGATTGATAAGCAAGTCCGAATACGCTTCATTGACTACCGTTTTTTCTTTTTCCCCCACGATATTTCCCTGTTCGTCCACATCTCTGACGACTATTGTTTTCATTGGCCCCTGCTCAAGCAGCTGGTCCGTTACCTGAAGGTAAAGCTTCCGCGAATATAAAAAACGGGCGAGCGCATCAACATCTAAATTCGTCATAATTCCGATGTTTTTCAGCTCGTCCGCTATTTTTTTGAACTCCCTTTTTAAATCTTTCGGCAAATAAGAAGGCGCCTTTACTTTGTCGCTTGGCGCCTTGATCTCCTGCTTTCTTCGTTCCTCAATCTCCTGTTTTGTCAGGTTTTTCTTACCTTTCACAAGCAATAAATCAACCGGTTGCCTTGGTCTTGCCATTCCCTCACCTCCTTCCGAAATTTCATTTAGGGAATTTTTCAAAATGTGGAGGGGAGCGCGGTCTCCGGCGAATCCTTTCCAGAGATTTAAGGGCGGGGGGTCTCCATTTCCTCCCGCAGCTGCAGCATGGCCGTTTCTAATTCCTCTCGAGCTTGCGTGTATTTCTGCTTGTATACGTCAATTCCCTTTTGAGCTTGTGCTTTAAGACGTAGTACAGTCAGCTTCTTGACCTTCTGCTGTATGCGCCTGATCGTCTCGTTTGTGTAGTAGGACGTGTATTCAGTCTGACACCGAGGACACTTGATGTAATGCTGCCGTACCCCGTTATCATGCTTCCTAACCTTCGAACATCCTTTGATATGGAACTTGGTTCCACAGTGATCACATACGCAGGGTTGATGTTCTGTTGCCAAAGCCTCCATCCTCCTTCGCGGTCTTCCTGTTGTGGCAGGGCGCACACAGCGGCTGCCAGTTGGAAGAGTCCCAAAATAGTTTTTTATCTCCTTTATGCGGTGTGATATGGTCAACAACTGTCGCGGGAACCCGCCTGCCCTCCTTCATGCAGGAAACACAGAAAGGATGCTTTGACAGATAACCTTGTCTTGCCTTCCGCCACTTGCTATCATACCCCCGGCGGGCAGCTGACTCCCGGTATTGGTCATAGGTTGGCTTTGTCCGCTTGTGCTGTTCGCAGTAACCTTCCCGGGTGAGAGTCGGACAGCCTGGCTCATTGCAGGGCTTTAAAGGTTTATTCATTATGAACCTCCCCTCGGTTGTTAAGGTATCGATTATAAACAATCACCCTTGTCCCAACCCCACGTTGTTGTCCTATTGTTTTTGCCATTTTCAACCCTTCTGAAATAAAAAGAAGACACCGTACGGTATCTTCCCTTTTTTAGATTATTTCTTTTCCAAAGTGATTTCGTCATCCTGAATCCGACAAATTAAATAAAGACCTGTATAAATACCGAACATTCCACCCAAGTCTTCAAATTTAATGCTCGAAATAATTACCTCTTGATCCGCCAGCTTTTTAAAAGATTGTACTACTTTAGAGTCCGAGGCTTCTACAAATATTTCTTCATCAAATTTTTCATAGTAACCTTCACCTAACACTTCGACATCTTTGTTAATTACTATTTTGCTAAATTTTTTCATAATCTATCACCTCCCCTTTACTTTATTATCGATTAAAGAGACTGACAATGGAATCGTGAAATTTGTCGAACAATTATCCTTTACGATCTTATCAAACTTATATTCTTTCTAAACCGGGCCCACACTCAGAGGCACCCTTTGCCACCAATCGTTTTGTCTGAGATTCACTGAACCCGGTTTACAGAGAACATAAAACACCGGCGTTTAAGACTGCCCCCCCTGAAAACACTCGCTTTCGTCCAGCTATCCGTTTGCACCCGAACGCCTTCCGTGGTCAGTAGCTACGCAAATAAAAAAGCACCCCGAAGGGTGTTTTTATACTTCTATGCAAGTAAGATCTTTTTTCATATCGCTAAGATATTTGTTTTCATAAGATTTTTTTCTTTGTTTAGCAACAGAGATACGTACCTTAAAAGGTTTATTTTTATACCACTCAGTTAAACTGATCAATAAGTCGGTATAAGAAAATTCACCAGCTCTATACAACGTTAAGAAAATTCTAGATCGTCTACCTAAAATATGTCTAATTTTGTTTTTTTGTTCATCAGTTAATTTCGTGTCTTTCTCCAAGTTTTCCAATAATTTTTTACGCTCACTATAAACAATGTTTACTGCCTTAAACGGCATCTTAAAAAACAAGTCGAAGAAGATAACTGTAAGAAATACAGATGTTAATAAATCTTTACCGAAAGTATAAATGTTTAAGAAGGTAAACAGCAAAAATAACATGGCCATTGCCAAGAGAATGTATAATATATTATCAAGTAGAAACACGCTCCATCAGCCCCTCTCTAGAACTACCTCTTTATTAGAAGCATGTTGTTTCTGTTTCTTGTTCATTTTCTTCTTCTTTAAATACTCATCGAAAGCAATTGTGTAATTTAATGTTATTGATCCTACAAACACAGCGGTATAAACAACGCAAGCGATTAATAAATAAGTCTTGACCTTAAGATTAAGTGATATTGGAGATACATAATCTTGAACAAAACTGATTTTTGAGTCAATAATAGTAATTATACCTGTTATGCCTAATATATTCGCTAAAAGTATTGATATTCCTGCCGCCCAAATAAGTCCAGCGAGAATTTTTAAAGGACGGTTCAACAATTTTTTTAATATTGGATAGAAATCGACTAGATACGGTGAGAAAAATATGGTTTGCGTAATAAACAAATTTCTTGCATCCTGCGGTATACCACCCACATAATTGGCTAAAATCAGCCCCACTACAAATATAATACTCTTGACAGATCTCAATATAGACATCCTCCCTGTTAGGGTTCCAGTCTAATAATAGCATATTTTGTCATACAATGAACAAAAATCACCTGAAAAAAACACCGATTTTGGATACTTTCGACTCATTCCACATCTCAGCCATCATATCGGACAGGAACAATGACAATAAGCTTTAGTAAAATTTGTCGAACGATTTCCCCCTTACGCTAAACGCTTATTAAAATAGCGCCTTACATATACTCCGGGAGGAAGCCAAGCATTGTAAGACGGCATGTCCAAAAAACATACTGCTTACAAACCCTCCCGATACCAAAGCCGCAAGACTAGCGCGATCCGGCTCAGAATGTTCCTCCCGTTTGGCTACATTCTTCATCGCCTTAATTTGAGTATCCGAATTCACCTTGATAAGGGAATGGTGCATATCCCGTTATTTCTTGATAAGTAAATCTTATCGATAAATTACACATAAAAATTCCCCCTCTTTATCCCCCCGATTATCGGAAAATTGTCGGGATTTTGTCGGGTTTTTCTCGATGAAAAAAGCACTCAGATAATTCCGAGTGCTGTTGCTATACGGCAGATTGCCCGTTGCTTTATTTCATAATAGGTATCCTTTTTCATCCCGAGTTCCATATAAATATTAATGTCTTTCACCCTGGCAGCCGTCAGGTATTTCTTTTCGATGATCAAACGTTCCTCATCGTCCAAGCTGTTTTGTAAAGCCCGTTCCATCTGCTTAACCTTGAGCTCGTTAACGGAAAATGAATCCCGGAGGGAAGGGAAAATATTAATGCCGGCAGATGAACACTCTTTTTTATTCTCTAATTGGACTTTGAGCGCGCGGTAATTTTTCAGTTCTTTGATGACTATTTTTCGGACGGCTTTTTCGTCCACATCATCGAGAAATGATAGCTGTTCCTTTGACATCTTTTCCCTCCATTCGTTCATTTTTCTTTTTCCCATTCCTGGATCCGTCTTTCCATAATCTCCATCCAGATGAATGGAGCGGCAAGAATGACGATTCCTATAATTAGATAAAACATAGCTTCCCCCTTCACGGTTCCGACCGCATCATCTGATCTTGTGATTATCAAAAACCATTTGAATAGACATCAACACTAAATAATTGAGATCGTTCATGCTTTTTGCATATGCAATTCTCCTAATAGTTCCGATTTCAAAATCACTAAACTCATGCCCTTTTCTGTCACACTTTGCAATGAGCCTATCTATTTTTTTTTTAATCGGGTCAATTCCTTGTCTTCTCTCATTTCGATGCCTCCCATCATTTCACCCTTTGAAGTCTATGCACATCATCAATATTCATTTGATAGTCAGCCTCTCTGACGGCTGCAGCGAATGATTCAATCCCTTTTTCCCAAAGGCCGTGACGCTCAATGATTTCCGAAAACTCTTCAACATCATGCTCGCGGATCCCCCAACTGTCAGGATCTTCTCCAGGCCCATACATAGTAACCCATTTGCTTGAGTCATTCGGATCCGGTTCCTCCCATTCCACACGGGTGAAATGACAAAGCTCATGATCGACCAGGGCGGCTCGCTGCTCTTGGTTCATCGTCTTCCAGGCTTCTTTATTGATGAAAACGAAAAGCATGTAATCGGTCATATGACGCTCAAAGGCCGTGCATTTTTTCGCCTTCCCGGCCCATTTGCTGTTACCTTCCCGGATGTAAAAACCAACGTGTTCCTTTGCATCTTTTAAATGCGGGTGGTGCTCATCGATTAAACTTTCGGCCAGCTGCCGCACCTCTGCTGATTCTTCAAACCCTACAAATGCCATGATCATTTTCCCCTTTCAATCAATTTCTTTTTGAATATTTCGTCTAATTCAGTTAATGAAAGCTCATACAGCTGCCGGCCGTCTGGCGTTTTAAAAAATCCCATTTTAAGCAGCCGCGATTTAAGCTCGTCCTTTTTCCTTTCACAATAAAGGGCCTTCATTAAGTCATTCACAACAGGCCCCCCTTTAACAGCTCCCGGGCCATATAATGAAAATGGTGATAGATATAGTTTCCGGTCGCGCTTGGATTAATAAAAACGGTTGAAAAATTGTAACGGACTTCAAACGTTTTTAAGCTGCCAAGTAAAGATTGCGGCTTATATTGTGAGCGATATTTTCCGTTCAATATTTTTTGATAGCCTTCCAGATCCTCCACAAGAAGAGTGAAAGGGTGTTTGGCTGCGCGAATCAATTCATTTTCAAACCTGGAACGATCCTTAATGGATTGAACGAGCTCATCAACTCCATTTTTCCGTTCGATAGCAGCGTTCAAATACATGTCCCGGCTAATCCCGTATTCCTCGTTTCTCGGGATCATGGCGGAATAGTCGCCCGTCTTCATCCCTTTGAATTTGATGGATACGTTCTTTTTGCGGAGATAGTCAAGAACATGCTGGTTCTTCTGCTCCCTCGTATCCACAATAATGATCATGCTGTCGAGAATATTTTTCATTTCAGTATCCGAATAGTTATAGTGAATAATCGTCATGCTTTCTTCCCCTTAAAGTACGACATGGCCCTTTCATAGATTTCTAAAGAAAGCTTGTCCGTTTCTTCATCCTCAAAATTCGAAACGGAGCTGTTCAGAGCTCTCCAGCCGTTCTCCCAAAATAGAACGAGCAATCTCGCGGCTTTAGTTGCCGCATCCCACTCATGATTGAACCAGTCGTCTATTTTTGGATTCATTTCTTGATCTATGCCCATAAAATAATTGATGATTTTATCAATAGTTTGTTTGATTTTATGATCCTGCATTGAGTATTCACCTTTTAAGTACTGGATGATCCGTTTTTTATGTGACTGAACAAATTCCACAAGTTCTGGATATACATTCTCCGGATTCTCAATATAAAGGTCATCCCCGTCCAGAACTAAAGGTGATCCCAAAAAGGCAAGGTCATCACAAATTTGTTTTGGATGCAAAATAATCACCCGCCTTGCTGTTACTTTTTGTTACTTTTTAAGTAACACTGCTCGTCCTTACTCTCCCAAGGGATCGAGCCCTTTTTGTTACTTTTGTTACTCATTTTCATATATAAAGCTATATAGAATATATATATATTTTTTTTTATTTATTTATTTTCAGTACATGGAACAGGGGATTTAAGTAACAAAAGTAACACCATATTTTAGAAAAACTCTTAAAACCCCTGTCGTATCAAAATTTATAGCTTTTTCCTCTGGATGCTTGTGACGTTATTTTTGTTACTTTTTATATCCGATGGGCTCTGACCCTGTTTAAAAAGATTTAATTGTTTATGCAAATCTCGGTTCTCTTTTATTAAACCGATCCCATCAAAATAATTTTTGTTATAATTTCCGCGATATTTTTTAAAGCCGCGGATTTCCATTTGTCGATAAAATGCCCGGTTCTTCAGTTCAATTTCGTCATTTTCAAAGCACCAGTCCTTGTAATCCTTATAAAGCTCCTTTGCTTCTACCTTTGCGGTCGGATGCTGGATACATCTTTCTTCCATATACGGACCGAGAATGTCCATATCCTCCCGGTAGCCTTCCGTGGCCTTCCTGATCGCTTCCGGCTCTCCAAGGCCTTCCTTCTGCCACTTCAAGCAGCCCTCAATAGCCCACCTCAGGATCCCTGGCATTTCCTCAGCCAGTTTCTGCGGCAGCTTCTTGTCTACTTTTTCTTTTGGAATTGTGACAGTAAACGGGATCAGCCGGATCCGGCGCCAAATACCCTCATCGCTGCCTTTAACGATCGGTTTATGGTTTGTGGTAAAGAAGACTTTAAATTCCGGTGTAAACTCAAAGTATTCCTGACGCAGAAAACGCGCTGACATCTTTTCGCCGCCGGTGATCTGCTTCACCAACGATTCAGACAGCTGCTGTCCCTCTTCACTCTCGACAGCCGACACAAACCGGGCGCCGTCCAACCTGGCAATGTCATTGTTTATGGCGCTGTCATTTTTCTTCTTTATGAAGGTGTCGCTGTTTGTCTGCCGCCCATAGTCCCCGAACAGGTGCTGAACAGTATTGATAAAGGTTGATTTACCATTCCGACCGTTCCCAAATAGAAAGAACATGACCTGTTCTGTGGTGTCCCCGGTCAGCGAATAGCCAATCGCCTTCTGCATGAAATGAATAATTTCATAGTTCGGTGCGCCCTGGTCATCTATAAAAATACTTTCCAAGAAAGCTTTCCAGTTCGGACAGTCGGCGTCCGGTTGATAAGAGACAGGAGATATTTTTGTAAAAAGCAGATCCCGATCATGCGGCAGAAGTTCTCCTGTTTTCAGATCAATCACACCGTTATCGCAATTAAAAAGATATTTGTGGGAATCCAGTTCCTGCTTCCTCACTGAAACCATTGGCCGGACATCTAAAATGGTGTTCATCCGTATATTGCGGCGCTCGCATTTCTTCGCCCAATCATTGAGCTGTTTTTTTCGGAATTTGTCTTCTGTGGCCTTGGCCTCGCCGTATAACGCCCGTAATGTTTTCGCGGTGATAGCTTCAATTTTCCGTTTGCTGTCTTCTTCCCATCGCTTGCCGTTCCAGATCAGCCAGTCAAGCTCGTTACAGTATCGGATATTCTTTCCGTGGTAGTAGACAATTCGTTCAGCGTTGCCTAGCTCCGTTAAATGAAAGACCGGCGTGGTGTCAATGATCTCTTCTGTATCCTCAACTTGAGAATTATCGGAATGAGAAATGTACACCTCATACGGCTGTTCCTGCTGCTCTTCAAGCAAATCAGAAATTGTCGTATGAGTAGAATAAACGGCAGCGGCAATGGTCATGTCTCCATATGTAGCGCCGTCAGATGAGTGCTGTCGATCCCATTTCTCCCGAAACAACCCCGACTCCCGAAACATCGAATCCATTTTTGCGGGATCCTTATCCGTCCAGAATGCCAAGTGATTACACAAAGCCATATCTGTGGCCGAGTGATCATCATTTATCAGATGACCGTTAAACAGATCCTGAATGCTCTTCCCGTTCTTGCTGTTGAACATCCTTTCCCATATCTCCTTATTGGAGAGATTGCTCATATCATTGGATGAAACAGCAGGCAGGGTGGACGGTTTCGATTCTTCTTTTTTGTCCTTCAAATACTTTTCGAACAGCTCTTTGAGCTCGTCTGTTCGTTCTTCAACGGCCCCAATCCCGAGACTATTACCGGTAAAGGTGAAATAGCGGCCGTGGCGGTATACTTCCAGCCCAAGTTCAGGATTTTTTCTCCCTGTACCCGGCCCGCGCAATGGGATCTTACCTTTTGTGATGATGTGGACTCCTTTGCCGCTGGGTGAATATTCGGTGTAGCTGCTAATCGCCTGAACGATTTCCTCAGCGAACGTGGACAAGACACCGTCCTCCACACAATGATCTATGTCTATGCCGATGAACGGATCATCTTTTGAAAACATGAAGCCGATCCCGTCATAATCTCGATCGTTATAAAATTTCAAAACGGTCGGGAATGTCGACCAGGTTCTTTTATTACTGGATTGAGCCATGCTGCCGTCAATCTGGTATGGCACTTTTGTTTTCTTACCGTCACGTTCTTCGGAACGCCATAAAATCCACTGAGGGGCGCTTTTTAACTCTTGCGGTATGTTCTTAAATTCGTACATGTGATAACTCCCCTTTAAAAACGAGGGAGCTATACACTCCCTCAAATGTGTTTTTTATGATCAAAACGGTACATCATCGTCACTGATGTTAACTGGAGCTGCTTCCGGTGCTGGCGCCTCAGACGGCTTAAACGCTTTGACTTCCGGATATTTTTTGCCGTTGTGCTCTCGTTCTCCGACAACCAGGCGAACCGGTTTATTCAGGAACGCATTGGCCCATTCGATATGATCTTTAAATTTCATTCCATTCGGAAAACCCGCGGCCTTTGATGCTTGATGAAATCTCCACATTGCATTGTCTGTAACCGTAAAGTTATCGTATAGTATTTTTTGGCCCTGACATGGCTGCTCAACGTCAGAACGAATTTCATAGTCTACGACAAGTCGCTTATTTCCGGATGAAGCTGCTGTTTTCTCCTCAAAATTGATAACTGTTGCCTCATATTCTCCTGGTTTAATCGGTTCAAAAGCTTCACCTTTGCTGTGGTCTACTGTAAACATTATTTTTCCTCCTTAGTCTTTAAAGCTTGTAATCTATCAAGTGCGGCGGATGCCAGCTTAATAGTCCATTGATCAAGTTTTTTATTGGCTTTAATCTGAAATTCTTCAACCATCTGCGCGGCTGCTTCGTTGCCGGAAACGATCGCTTTAATTTCCTCAATCAAACGGAGCCGCTCAGCTTCTTCCTCTGCCTTCACGTCAATGCCGAGCTCGAGCCATTGGTAAAGCTTGCGGCCGACTTCTGGATTGAGTTTAAAAGAAGAACCTTCAAACATGCGGGTATTGTCTTTGGATGTTTCCGCCATGTGATCGATACTGATATTGAAATTGAGCATGAATTCATATTCCATTTCATCCTTCTGCACAGGCTTGGTCCCGACTTTGCGCGGTGCCATCTTTCCGTTTTCATCCGGTTCGACTACATACTCCGTTTTTGTTCTCAATGTCGCCAAGATGTGGACATCGTTTTGCGTTAAGGTCTTAATCAATTTGGTTGTTTCAGGCGCAAGCTTGCCCCAATTTTGAAATGAGTTGCCTGACATGCTCCCGTGTTTTTCTACTATCCCTCCTTCCCCTTGCCAGTTGTGGGAAAGCGAATCAATTACGACCACCTCGGCCCCGGCGTTCTTGATAGCCTCCACAGCTAATTGATAACGTTCTGTGGTGTAAGGCGGCGTAAAATCAATATGTTTAAAACTACCGATCCGCACGTCATCAAATTGCAGGTTTGCATATAGTTTGGCGCGGCGGTGCTCAGTATCCACAACACCAATCTTTGACCAGACTTCCTCATCGCTTGCTTCTGGGTATGCTTCCCGCATCATTCCGTAAGCAACAAGCAGGGCGCCGGCAGTCTTTCCGGATCCACTCGGCCCGATAAAGCCGACAATTGCCTTTTCCTTTTCACGCTGTGCGTTTGTGACTTGAAACATCTATCACACCTCCACTTTGAAGCTTGTGGAGGCAGGTTCTATTTCTACCCCCGGAACAGCTTGTCCATTTTCATCAACGACAACCTTTTTGCCGTCCACCTCTTTGATAGACAGAGATTTTTTAAAGTCGCCCCATTTGACATCTTCTTTGATAAATTCAGTAAGCTCGGCCTCTTTAACATGCTTGAGAAGCTGGTCCTTATCGGCTGGTTTAGGTTGTTCTTTAATTGCGCGGCTTTTTGACTTGCCGTAAGGTGTGGAAAGTGTTTTTGCTTTCGGATCCTGCTCGAGCTGCTTTGAGTGATAAACGCTGACCAGGTTTTCAAAGAACTCCAGATTGTCCGCAACAGGTTTTAGCTCCTGGGTTTCCCATTCATCGATGCGTTGCCTTTCCGTTGCCGCCAGGGCCTTGATTTCTTTTTCCTGTGTCTTTAAAGCAGCAATTTTCCGGAACGCCCAATTTAGACTATTCATGTCCGTGATCTCAAACTGTGGACGGCTCTCCTGCTGCAGGCTATTATTTGAAATCTCGTTTAGTTCAAACGCCTGTAAAGGATTCATGTATTTTGCCTCCTAATTGATTTTGTAACAGATTCCATTTAAAATGAGGTTGTTAAGTATTGTTTTTGTCGCCTTTGCCGAGGCGGCTTTTTTGTTTATAAGCTGACGGATAAAAAGCAACAACTTGAATTTCCCTATTAATTTCAGTTGTGTACCAAAAGCTATTATCGTAGGAACGCTGATTAATTTTTGTGTTCAATTTTTCAGCTGCATCCTGCACTTTTTGAAGAGCTGTCTCTTCATTCTTACAGTGATAGTCAATGCCAATCTGCCCACCATTTTTCAATGCACTTTCAACAAGTTGCAATACTGTGTCAATCTGCTTTGGATCCATTTTCATCCTCTCTTTCTGCATCATTCTCGTCCTTCAAATATTCCATAGGATAGCCGTAACGGTTAATCTCAGTGATCATTGGGTGCTCGATATTCATTGAAACGGTCTCCCTACGGCTGAAACATTTAACCCCCTACCCGCGAATTTGGACGCGATTTCGCGAAGCCGAACAACCTGTTCCGGGTGCTCCATTCGTTTAAGGTCTTTGCAATGTGAAATGATTGTCGCCGCAATTTCTACACATCCTTCAAAATCATGGTCTTCGATAGCGGCGGGCAATTCGGAAATAAGGTCTCGCGTTGAAATAAATAGTCTTTCCGCTTTTTCGCGGTCAGCTTTTAGAAAATTGTTAAGGTTCATACTTGCGCTCCTTTCGATTTTGCAAATGCTTGATAAATCTTCATAAAACGTTCCGCCTCGCTTAAAGCAAGCCATTCTTTGGTTTTGATCTTCAATTCCTCACCTCCCCTCATTTAGTAGGGCTTAATTTCTTGGCTGTTCGGCTAACCATGTCAGTAGAAATTCTTTCATTTCAGCTGCAGGAAACCTCCACTTGGTTCCAACCTTGTATTTAGGGCACCTTGGATCGTATAAAAACTTATCTATAATTTCAGGCCAACTCATATCTGTTTTTTCCTTCAAGGTTTTTGTATTCCAAAAAACCTTTTCATTATCCAAAGCTTTTAAGTGTTCCTCAATTTTTTCTGAACAGATCTGTTTAATTTCGTCTTTATCAACCTGAACCGTTAGCATGCCTATTATGAAACCTCCTTCATGTCTAGGATCTTGACAATTTTCTCTCTGACTTTTTTGCCTTCTCTTTTACCGTGTAAAATATCGGAGAGATAGGGTCCTGAAATGTTTAGCATTTCGGCTAATTCTTTCTGCTGCATGCCGTTAATTATTAACCAGGTCTTAACCCGTTTTCCGAAATCTAATTCCACAGAAAACACCTCCTATATATTTTTTGCTAATTATTTAGCTTTTTGTTGACTGAAAAATAGGATATATGCTAATATCTAAGCATAGCTAATAAACCCTACAATTACAGCCTTTTACGTTGGGGAACGTGGTCTTAGGCTTTAGTTTGTAGTGTCCTGAAAGCTAAATAAGTAGCTTATGAACACAGTTTAATAAACTATATGCTAATTGTCAATACAAAAATAGCATAAAGTTTAATTTTTGTCATAGGCTCATTTAAGGATGGTTGATATGACAATAGTTGAAAGGGTAAAAAAGTTGGCAAAAGAGCATAAAATATCTTTGGCTGAACTTGAAAGGAAGACCAAATTATCAAATGGAACAATTAGAAGATGGGATGAAAAAACTCCAGGTATAGACAAAGTTCAAAAAGTAGCTGATTATTTTAACGTCTCAGTTGATTACCTTCTCGGCAGAACAGAAAAGGAAAACTTTGAGCCAGAACTTACAGAAAAAGATGAAAGAGATATACAGAAAGAGCTACAAAAAATTATAGAAGGGTTAGAAGGCAAGAACGGTTATGCCGCATTTGACGGCCAAACTCTTGACGATATGGATGAAGAAGACAAAGAGTTATTAATTGCCAGCCTGGAAAATTCCTTACGTCTCGCCAAAAGAATTTCAAAACAAAAATTCACTCCGAAAAAATATCGTAAGTAGGTGCTTTTGTGGAGTCAATTACTAAAAAGATAAAATCAATAACAAAAAAATTTGAAACAAACAATCCATTTAAAATTGCAAAAGAACTAGGAATTGAAGTGGTATATGAAGATTTAGGAAAAGCCCTGGGGTATTACAGTAGACATTTCAGAGTTAAGGTCATTCACATTAATCAGAATGCGAATGAACATAACAAGGAGTTCATTTGCGCTCATGAGTTAGGTCATGCGATCTTTCATCCGGACGCAAACACTCCTTTTTTAAAAAGAAAGACATTATTCTCAACAGATCAAATCGAGTTAGAAGCAAATTTTTTTGCAGTAAATTTGTTATTCTCATCTATCAGTGGGTGTGTAACTGCAAAGGAAGCAATTGAACAATATGGGATTCCAGAACAGTTAGTTTTATCTAACATTACAAAAAATTTTTAATCCCAAAACAGAACATATATTCCGTTTTTAAGGAGCTGAGAAGATTGATTAGTTTCTCAAAAGTCTACAAAAACAAAGTGCATGTCGGTTGGAAAGGAACAGCCGAGGGGCCGAAGCATCCAGTTACCGGCAAACGTCAGCAAATCACACGGAGAGGAAAAACACAAGCGATAGTAAAGGAAAAAATTTTGCAGGCTCTGAAGGATATTGAATCAAACTTAAACAAACCGATTAAGTCTAAATTAATTAAAGATTATCTTCCTGAATGGCTAGAATTATATAAAAAAGGGAAAGTAAAGCCTTCAACATATCGGGCTCATTATAGGAATATTCACAAATACCTTATACCTGAATTTGGTCATATTCAAGTTAACAAATTGACTAGGGCACAATATCAGTCATTTATTAATAAGTTGTTAACATCCCGCAAAACAAGCTCTGTAAGCCATATAAATGCAACAATGAGTAATGCCATGAGACAGGCTTACTTGAATGACGAGATTGTTAAAAACCCATGTACTGGTGTAATCATAAAAAAGATCGAAGAAATTGAGGAAGAGAAAAAAATCCATTATTGGGCTAAGAACCACATAAAACAATTTTTGAATGGTTTTGAAAATGAGGAGAAGGTTTATTACTATTTTTTTCTAACGTTGATCTATGCAGGTCCTAGGAAAGGTGAAGCTATGGCGTTACAAGAAGAAGATTTAGATTTTGAAAATGATTATATAGATATTAACAAAACACTCCTCTATCACCTTTCAAGTGAAGAAGCTGTTTTCGGGCCTCCAAAAACAAAACATTCAAAAAGGAGAGTTAAAATAGATCCGTTTCTTTCAAGTCAATTAAAACAGCTTATTACTGTGAACAAAAAAAATAGACTTTCTGCTGGCTCATTAACTTCACCGCACCGATTCGTTTTCTGCAAAAAAGACGGATCTCGACTACGTGAAAGAACCATTCAAAATGTCTTTACAAGAGTAAAAAGAAAAACGGGGGTTCCGGATATCTCCATCCATGATTTACGACATACTCACGCTGTTATGATGTTAGAGGCTGAAGCAAGTATGAAGGAAGTTCAAGAACGATTAGGCCACAAAGATATAAGAACAACATCAAATATTTATTCTCATATCACTCCCAAGATGGAAAATGAGGCAGTAAATAAATTTTCAAAATATATGGCCGACTGATCCAAATGTGGTCATATTGTGGTCAGCCAGCCATACTTTTAAATTAAACCTTTAATAACCTCTGTCAAAAAACACCCTTAACCTTACTCTCCCAAACGCTTCTCAAGCTCTGCTTTTTTCTCTTCGAAGCCAGGCTTGCCGAGGAGAGCGAACATATTGACTTTGTACGCTTCCACTCCAGGCTGGTCAAACGGGTTGACGCCGAGCAGGTATCCGCTCATTGCGCAGGCTTTTTCAAAGAAGTACACGAGGTAGCCGAACGTGTAAGCGTTCATTTCAGGTACGTTCACGATCAGGTTCGGCACATTACCGTCTGTGTGCGCGAGCATTGTGCCTTGGAACGCTTTTTTATTGACGAAGTCGACCGTTTTGCCGGCAAGGTAGTTTAAGCCGTCAAGATCATTGTCCGCTTCTTCGATTGTCAGCTCATGTCTCGGCTTTTCAACGTTCAGCACCGTTTCGAACATGTCTCTTCTTCCTTCTTGTACGTATTGTCCAAGAGAGTGAAGATCCGTCGAGAAGTTGGCTGAAGATGGATAAATGCCTTTTTCGTCTTTTCCTTCACTTTCGCCAAAGAGCTGCTTCCACCATTCTGCAAAGTACTGAAGGCCCGGCTCGTAGTT
Source organism: Bacillus paralicheniformis (assembly GCF_002993925.1). Classification (NCBI taxonomy): domain Bacteria; kingdom Bacillati; phylum Bacillota; class Bacilli; order Caryophanales; family Bacillaceae; genus Bacillus; species Bacillus paralicheniformis. The sequence continues at coordinate 3,404,158 of NZ_CP023665.1, forward strand.
GATCAGCATTTCAATCGTTTTGCCTTTGTTATAAAGGACATTTCTGACGACCGCGTATTGGTAAGCCGGATTGTCTTCAAGCTCTGATGTGGAGAAGTCTTTGCTCGCATCGCGGGCGCCCTTCATCATTTCATCGATATCGGCTCCGCTGACTGCGATTGGAAGCAAGCCGACCGCTGTGAGCACAGAAAAGCGGCCACCGACATCGTCAGGAATGATAAATGATTCAAAGCCTTCCTCATTAGCAAGCGTTTTTAATGCGCCCCGCTCTTTATCAGTTGTTGCATAAATGCGGCGTTTCGCTTCTTCTTTTCCATACTTTTCTTCAAGAAGCTTGCGGAAGATCCGGAAAGCAATCGCCGGTTCTGTCGTTGTGCCTGATTTAGAAATCACGTTGATTGAAAAATCAGCGTCTTCAAGAAGATCCATCACGTCTCTCATGTAAGAAGAGCTGATGTTGTTGCCGATGAAAATCACTTGCGGCGTTTTACGCTTTTCTTTCGGCAGCACATTGTAAAATGAATGATTCAGCATTTCGATCGCCGCTCTTGCGCCGAGGTATGAACCGCCAATTCCGACAACCAGCAAAACATCGGAATCATTTTGAATTTTTTCAGCGCATTTTTTAATGCGGGCGAATTCTTCTTTGTCGTAGTCAGTCGGAAGATCCACCCATCCTAAAAAGTCGCTGCCTGCACCTGTTTTTTCGTGAATGGTATGGTGGGCGACTTTCACGAAGTCACGCAGATATGTAAGTTCATGTTCTTTAAAGAATGGCAATGCTCTTGAGTAGTCAAAACGGACATGCGTCATATTATTAAACCTCCAGTACTAGCTGTTTTCTTCCATATACCCGCCAGCGCTTTCATTTTCATGAGAGTGCGGGCCAAAGGGTTTTAAAACATGTCGATTTTCGGCGACAGCCTCTTCCCTTTTCACTTTATATGAACTCCTTCGTTAAATCAAGTGACGAAAAAAAGGAGGATGGAGGCAGGCGCGCAAAAATGCATGTTTTTCAGCCGCCACGCGCAGTTTTGTCAAAAAGATAACAAATGAACAACGGCTCAAGGTATGGCGGTCCTCCTTGAGCCGTCAAGAAATCTTATAAAGAAGCCTTCAAAATAGACAGAACATCGTCTTTATTCAGCGTTTTAAAGCGGCCGAATTCGCCGTTTGCCATCGCTTTGTCGGCAATCAGATCCAGCTTCTCATCTGTGATGTCATAATCAGCAAGACGATTTGGCGCGCCAAGGCTGGTCCAGAATTCAGACAGCTTCTCGATTCCAACAAGCGCCACTTCACGATCGGTTTTTCCTGTTTCATCTACGTCAAAAACGCGTACGGCAAGCTGTTTAAAGCGGCCGACATTTTCGGAAAGCGTGTGCTTCATCCAATTCGGGAACAGGATCGCAAGCCCTCCCGCATGCGGAATATCGTAGACGGCCGAAACAGCGTGCTCGATATTGTGCGTCGCCCAGTCTCCGCGTGCGCCCATTGATAGCATACCGTTCAGCGCAATGGTGCCTGTATAGAGAATCGTTTCGCGCAGCTCATAGTTTTCAAGGTCTTCAATGAGCTTAGGAGCTGTTTCAATCACCGTTTTGAGCAGGGATTCGCACATCCGGTCCTGATAAGGAGTATTTTCGGTATGGTGAAAATATTGCTCAAACACGTGGGACATCATGTCGACAATGCCGTAAATCGTGTGGTCTTTCGGAACGGTAAATGTGTTGACCGGATCAAGAATTGAAAATTTAGGGAATACGAGCGGGCTTCCCCAGCCGTATTTTTCATTGGTTTCCCAATTTGTGATCACAGATCCCGAGTTCATTTCCGATCCTGTTGCTGCCAACGTTAAAACCGTTCCAAACGGCAGCGCATCAGCAGGAATATGTTTTTTTGTCACAATATCCCATGCATCGCCGTCGTATTTCGCTCCGGCGGCGATCGCTTTCGTACAATCGATGACGCTTCCGCCGCCGACTGCCAATAGAAAGTCAATATCGTTCTCTTTGCATATCGCGACTCCTTTATTCACAGTGGCAACACGCGGATTCGGTTCGACACCGGGCAATTCATGGACGGTCGCGCCTGCCTTTTCAAGAATTGAAATCACTTGATCGTATAAACCATTTCGTTTAATGCTGCCTCCTCCGTATACGAGCAGGACATTGCGGCCGTAGTGTTTCACCTCTTCTGCCAGCTTTTCAACTTCTCCCCGGCCGAATATCAGCTTCGTGGGATTCCAATATGTAAAATTATCCATCTACATCTCCTCCTTTATTTACTATTATGGGAAATCGCCGAATGCCCTGTAAAGCGATCTGCTCCTCAGGCGTATAATGTTTCCAAATCCGTCGCAATCTATAAATGTGAAATATAGGACTTCAAAAAGGAGGAAAAACAAATGAATGCACTTCAACGTATTGCATTGGTATTAACAATCATTGGAGCAATCAATTGGGGACTGATAGGATTTTTTCAATTTGACTTGGTTGCAGCCATTTTTGGCGGTCAAGGATCCGCTTTAGCCCGGACCGTTTACGCGCTTGTCGGAATTGCAGGTCTGATCAACCTCGGACTTTTATTTAGACCGGCTGAAGAGACTGCTGGCGAAGACGCCAAGCAGCCGGAAATGCGATAAAAAAACTCCGGCTTTTGCCGGAGTTTTTTCATTTACTTCTTAATAAGATCTTTTCTGTTGGACTGCTCGATCCACTCTTCAAGTTTGTCTTTTAACGTGTTGAATCCTTGTGGAGCGGCTGTATCTTCGGCTTGAACAGCCTTTTGTCTTCTAGGCTTGCTTTCTTTTCGTTCAGGAGCTGCCTGTGTAGCGCGGATAGAAAGGCTGATTTTGCCTTTTTCCTCATCTACAGAAAGAACCTTCACTTGCACCTCATCACCGATCGCCAAGTGCTCATTAATATCTTTAACGAAACCGTGTGTTACTTCAGAAATATGCACGAGTCCCTGTGTTTCTTCATCTAATGCAACAAACGCTCCGTACGCCTGTAATCCAGTCACTTTTCCAGTGTAAACACTGCCTACTTCAAATTTTGCTGTCATAACTAACAACTCCTAAATCATATGAATTTAACTCTTTTTATACGCAATAAAAAATTATATCATACAAGTCTTTATTAAGCAAAAAAACTTTTTTAAGCATTGTATGTTTAAAACCGAGCTGAAAGGGGAATACTAAAGAACAACTAAGGCTTTCTAGTATTCCCCCCCTTATGTTGATGCGGACCTTTTAGGTGCGCATTTTTTTATTGAACTGCACCGGTCTTCTGGACAAAGCGTTTCATTCTGACGAGCGCTTCCTGAAGCTGTTCAAGCGAGGAAGCGTAAGAACATCTGATATAGCCTTCGCCGCTCGGCCCGAAAACATTGCCCGGGACGACGGCGACTTTTTCTGCGATGAGAAGCTCCTCAGCAAACTGTTCTGAACTCATGCCCGTTTTTTTAACGGAGGGAAACGCGTAAAAAGCGCCCCCCGGCTGATGACAGTCAAGCCCGATTTCGTTCAGTGAATCCACAAACACATTCCTTCGGCGGCGATAGCTTTTTTTCATCTTTTCGACGTCTTCGAGACCGTTTTTAAGGGCTTCCTCCGCCGCAAATTGAGCCATGCTCGGCGCGCACATCATCGAGTACTGGTGAATTTTCAGCATAGGATCCCTTAAATATGCAGGAGCTGCGACATATCCAAGGCGCCAGCCTGTCATGGCAAACCCTTTCGAAAAACCCGATATCAATATCGTCCGCTTTTTCATTCCGGCGATTTCCGCAAAGCTTGTATACGCTTCATCGTATGTCAGCTCGGCGTATATTTCATCCGCTATTACAATCAGGTCATGCTGTTCAGCAAAAGTCGCGATCTCTTCCAGTTCTTTTTTTGTATACACAGAGCCTGTCGGATTAGACGGGGTGCAAAGGATAATGGCCTTCGTACGTTCAGTCAGAACGGCTTCAAAATCGGCTGCGCTCGCTTTAAATCCGCGTTCTGCGTTCGTGTGAATGTGAACCGCTTTCCCCCCCGCCAAAGAAACAAGCGCTTCATAAGCGACAAAACAAGGCTCGGGAATCAGCACTTCTTCTCCGGGATCAAGGATCGCCCTGACCGCAATATCAAGCGCCTGGCTTGCTCCGACTGTGACAATCAGCTCGTCATCAGGAGCATAATCCAGATGAAAGCGTTTATTCAGATAAGCGCTGATCTCTTTTCGCAAAGAAAGAAGACCCGCGTTTGCCGTATATGACGTGTAGCCCTGTTCAAGGGAAAGGATGCTCGCTTCCCTGACATTCCACGCCGTTACAAAATCGGGCTCTCCGACGCCCAATGAAATCACGCCTTCCATTGTGGACGCAAGATCAAAAAATTTGCGGATGCCCGACGGTTTGATTTGCTGGGCTGCTTTAGAAATATAAGTTGTCCTCATTTAAGGAGACACCACGATTCTTTTGTCATCATCACCGGAGTCAAAAACTTTACCGTCATGCTTGTATTTCTTTAAAATAAAGTGGGTGGTTGTCGACACGACCGATTCGAGCGTCGATAATTTTTCGGACACGAAATGCGAAATATCCGACATCGTTCTGCCGCGGATGACAACAGACAGATCATATACGCCTGACATCAAGTAAACGGATTCAACTTCCTGAAAACGATAAATCCGCTCGGCCACTTCGTCAAATCCGACGCCGCGCTTCGGTGTTACCTTCACATCGATCATCGCTGTCACGCCTTCATGGCCGTCGACTTTTCGCCAGTCGATCATTGCCGAATAATCGATGATGACCTTTTCTTTTTCAAGCTTTTCGATAATCGCTTTTGTTTCTTCCTGTGAAATGTTCGCCATTTTAGCAATGGTTTCAGGTTCGAGGCGGCTGTTTTCCTCTAATATTTCCAATATTTCTGTTTCTTTTTCTGTTAGCTTCATCTCGTTATCACACCTTTATATGTCAAGAAATCTTCTGAATATTATAGCACGTTTTTGAACGAATGTAAGGCGGTAAAAAAAGCGAAATCAAAGCGTGAAAAAAATTTTTTCGGGTACGATAAATAACGTACTCAGGACTTAGGCGACAACATGCAGCCAGCAGCCAGATTGTTTGAACATGAAAGAAAAACATTCGGAGTGATTTGGATCATGCTGTTAACAAAACCTTCTATTGAAACCATTCAAGGGGTCAATATATATTATGAGCATTACGAGAATCCGGGCAGGCAATCGCTCGTTTTAATACACGGCTTTCTTTCTTCCTCGTTTTGCTACAGAAAAATCATTCCTCTTCTGAAGGATGAGTTTAATTTAGTCGCCGTTGACCTGCCTCCCTTCGGCCAATCAGAAAAATCCAGCACCTTTGTGTATACCTATCAAAACATGGCCAGGGTGGTCATCGAACTGATCGAAAGGCTGAGGATTAGAGACGCCGTGCTTGTCGGACATTCGATGGGCGGCCAGATTTCACTTTATGCGATAAAGGAAAGGCCTGAACTGTTCAAAAAAGTCGTCCTGCTGTGCAGCTCAGGCTATTTAAAGCGTTCCCCCCGCCCGCTCATTTTCGGGAGCCATATTCCTTATTTTTATTTGTACATCAAGCGCTGGCTGTCAAAACAAGGCGTCCTGAAAAATCTCATGAATGTTGTCTACGACAGATCTCTGATCGATCAGGAGATGATCAATGGCTACCTGAAACCGTTTCTCGACGATCAAATTTTCAGGGCGCTCGCGCGTCTCATCAGACACCGGGAAGGCGATTTATTACCGGACGATTTGAAGAAAATCGAGACGCCTTCCCTCTTAATCTGGGGCGAAGAGGACCGCGTTGTCCCTGTACAGATCGGCAAAAGGCTTCATCAGGATTTGCCCAATTCTATTTTCTATTCCCTGCGGGAAACCGGCCACCTCGTCCCCGAAGAAAATCCGGATTATGTATCAGACAAAATTGCCGATTTCATTTTGACATGAATATAAAAAAACCGCCGTTTGGCGGTTTTTAATTTTGATCAGCACGAACTGCTGTCTTTGATCGCAAGGAGCCGTTCAGCCAGCTGTTTGCATTTTGCCAGCGGCAGCGTCTGATCAAATGATACTTCAAAAACGGACTGGATAGCTTCGCCCAGCCGCTCTGCGTCGTTTTCCGTGTAGACGGCCTGAACAATCTCGGCCGCTTCCGTTTCATAAAAATCGGGTCCGGCTTGAAACGGATCCCATTCCTTTATGATGTGGATGATTTGTGCTGCTGCCTGACTTTCTTTCATCATGATCACCGCTTCATTGTAATGTTTCAAAAGCTATTGTATCATAACGCGCCGGCTTGTCGATAAGGAAAGCACCAGGCTATCGGCCGGCTTGTCTCCGCTTCCTCCGCCAGGCGATCAGCAGCAGCCCGATGCCGTTGACGAGAATCAATCCGAACACGGTATTTCCGAGGGGCGCCCAGCCGTTTTCCCCCGTCAGCATCACTGACAGCACAACCTTGCCGATCAGCGTCACATTCAATACCGCAAGTCCCCACCCTAAGGAGCGCTTCCAAAATGCCGCGCCAATCAACACGAGAAACCCCATCATAAAAGCGAGCGTGAGCACGGCAGAAAGCGGGTTGGACAAAAGCATCTGCTCGTAATCCAAAACAGCCTGCATCTCCGGATTGATCCGCTCGGGGACGGGAAACCAAAACATGCTGCTCGTCATCAGCAAAAAAGTAACGATGACGCCTTTCCAAGTCCGCCTATAGCAAAAATACGCAAGCGCCACAAGAAAGACCGGGCGAATATACCAGCTCATAGGGTTGAGATGACGCTGAAAAGCCCACTCAGGGCACACTGCTCCATTCCATCGGATGCCACTCCCTTTACTTTATAAAAGCTTTCATGGTTAAAACATTGCAATCTATCCTTATCACAGTTAATGTATAACATATGAAAAAGACATGAGGTGAGATCATGGATTTTAATACAGAACATAACAGACGCGGGACCCAGTCTGTGAAGTGGGACTTAACACAGGAATTATTCGGTGTAGATGACGCGCTTCCAATGTGGGTGGCTGATATGGATTTCCGCGCCCCCCAGCCCGTTATCGACGCTCTTCAGCAGCGCTTGGAGCACGGGGTTTTTGGCTATACATCTGCAAGCGCGGGCACGAACGAAGCTGTCACCGATTGGCTTAGCCGCCGGCACGGATGGAATACTGAACCGGCGTTTATCACTTTCAGCCCGGGCATTGTAACAGCGCTAGCCCAAGCGGTGCAGGCGTACACAGAGCCAGGAGAGCGGGTGGTCGTACAGCCGCCTGTATATACGCCGTTCTTTGATATAGTTGAAAAAAACGGACGGGTTGTGTTACACAATCCATTAATCGAAAAAGACGGCCGCTATGAAATGGATTTTTCCGACCTTGAAAAAAAGCTTGGGGAACCGGATGTGAAGATGTTCATTCTTTGCAATCCGCACAATCCTTCCGGACGTTCATGGTCGAAAGAAGAGCTGACAACGCTGGGCGAACTCTGCCTTAAACACGGTGTCACAGTTGTTTCCGACGAAATCCATTCAGACCTGATGCTGAACGGACTGAACCATACGCCGTTCGCCTCTTTATCTCCGGAATTCGCGGATATTTCGATCACATGTATTGCACCGAGCAAAACGTTTAACTTGGCCGGGTTGCAGGCCTCAGCCATCATCATACCCGACAAGGCGAAGAGAACCGCCTTTGCAAAAGTTATGCAGCGTCAGGGACTGCATTCTTTAAATACATTTGCAGTTGCAGCAATCGAAGCGGCCTATTCAAAAGGCGAACCGTGGCTCGATCAGCTTATCCCTTACATCGAACGAAATATGGAAGAAGTCCGCCGCTTTTTAGCAGAGGAGCTGCCCGAGGTCCGCATGATGGAGCCAGACGCCTCTTACTTGGCATGGCTTGACTGCCGCAAGCTCGGATTGACGGATCAGGACATCAAACGGCTTCTCCTTCATAAAGGAAAGCTGATTCTGGAGCCGGGACCAAAGTACGGACCGGGCGGAGAAGGATTCGTCAGAATGAATGTCGGATGTTCGCTCTCTGTTGTAAAAGACGGGCTCAGACGTCTGAAGACCGCTTTTTCATAAGCGTTCCGGCTGAAAAACGGGCGCTTCTAAGAGCGCTTGTGGATGGTTTCATTCAATTCTCTTTCCAGCTTTTCCGCTTTTTCAGCTTCTTTTTTGGAATGTTTAATGATCAGCCGGAATACAACAATTGCGATGATAAAGAAAACGGCCAGCGTAATAAAAGAAGGGATATATTCTCTTTTGTCTTCAGGAAAATAGAGCATAAACTGAATCAGAAACGGCGCCATTTTTCTTCCTCCCTGAAATGATTTTTTTACCATTTATTTATTATGATACCATTAGGAGGCAGATGCAGTGAACAACCAATTTCAAGTCGGCGATCGTGTAAAGGGCTTTTATAAGACAGGCGTCTACATCGGCGAAATTACGGATGTTAAACCGATGCACTACCTTGTCAAAATCCTCGCCGTGCTGACCCACCCGAAGCAAGGCGATCTTCACCATCCCAACAAGGCAGACGTCCCTTTTTTTCATGAACGAAAAGCGCTCGCTTTCGGTGAACAGACAAATATCCCGCATCGTATGGTGAAGCCGTTCGATGAAGCTGTACCGGATTATGCGGATTCGCTCCGCTCAGCTTTAAACCGTTTAAAAACGGATCTGCAAAACGATTCGTCCGAATACGCGGCAAAATCGCTTGAACTTATTCATGCGCTTGAAAATGAATATTTCCCGCACAAATAACCCAATCTGTTCGCCAGATTGGGTTATTTATGTGGCGTGCGGAAAAACTTTTGAAAGATCAACCCGTTCGCCGATCGTCGTCGGTTTCGGATTTTCCAAATACTTCTTATCCCGTTCTACGAGCCGAAACAGCTTATACGTTGTCATCGCGTCGTCTAGCGCTTTATGCTGTTTTCCCGTTCCTGAATCGCCGTACTCTTCCGCTGCTTTCCACAAATTCGTCAATGTTTTGTCACCAAAGAATTCCTTGTACTCCATGGAAAGATCCCTCATCTCTCCTTTAAACGGAAACGGAACATGGTTGAACATGCAATTTTGCTTCAGCACTTTCATATCCATGTTTCCCCATGTAATGATGGCGCTGTTTTGGTCAGGATCAAGCTCCCGCAGCTTTTCAATCAACGCGTTAAACGTGATGCCTTGGTCAACCTGTTCCTGTGTAATGCTGAGAAATTTTTTGCAGCGCCTCGTTAATTTAGGGAACTTCTTCGGCTTAATATAGCTTGAAAATGTCTCAACCACCTCATCATGAACCGCCTTTACAATCCCTGCTTCTATGATTTCCGGGAAAAAATTTTGCGGGTGATACTTTCCCTCAGGCATTGTAAATTCAAAATCAATAATCAGTAAGGTGCTCGCTTCCAACTTTCACACCTGCCTTTCTATCTCAATATAAAAAACTTATGGATGTAGCGCAGCGGATTGAAATCGTCCAAGCCTAAAGCCTTCTGAATGTTTTCAAAAGTACGTTCATATTTCTCTTATTATATCATTATATTTCTATATTTAAGGTTTTAATTTCTGAAAATGTTGAAAATTCCTTCAAATACCCAATTTTCATTTTTTCAATGAGCAGCGATTCCATACAGCTTCCACATTTCATTTATAATGAAGGAAATTCAAACTTTTTAAGAAGGTGATTCGCATCTCTGTTTATAAGAAAAACCTTGTGATCATGTGGTTCGCGAATTTTTTCGTGGCCGCAAGCTCTACAATGGTTCTGCCGTTTCTTTCCCTCTATATCGAAACGCTCGGCAGCTATTCGGACGGATTTACGGCAAAATGGAGCGGATACGTTTTCGGCGTCACATTTTTGATGGCCTTTTTGGTTTCTCCTTTTTGGGGAAGGTTCGGAGATAAACACGGCTATAAAAAAATCCTCTTGATCACGGGCACCGGCATCGGCACTTGCATTCTTCTCATGTCCCTTGTCTCTTCCGTATACGAACTGTTTTTTTTGAGAATGGCGATGGGGCTCGTAACCGGGTTCATTCCCACTTCCCTTGCCATGATTTCGGCTCAGACGCCGAAAAAAACGGCTGGCAAAGTGCTCGGCACGCTGCAGATGGGCACGGTCTCAGGAGGGTTATTCGGCCCCTTGCTCGGCGGTCTGCTCGCCGATCGCGTCGGTTTTACATATACGTTTTTCATTACGGCATTTGCCATTTACAGCGCCGTTTTCCTCGTGTTTACCGGAGTGCGTGAACGTCCTTTGAAGGCGAAGCGCGATGCCTCCGCCGGGTATACGAGAAAGCAGGTGCTGCAGACGATTTTGCACCAGCGCCCGCTGATTACGGCGATGATCCTCACCGCTGTGATTCAAGTGGGAAACTTCAGTGTTCAGCCGCTGCTCGCCTTATATGTCAGCGAGCTGCACGGAACTGACAATCTCGCATTTTTCTCAGGGCTGGCTTTTTCTGCAACCGGCCTTGGAAGCCTTCTCGCCGCGAGAAAATGGGGCGTCTTAGGCGATCGGTTCGGCCATGGAAAAATATTGATGATTCTCGCGCTGGCTGCCGCGGTTTGCGTTATTCCGCAAGGACTTACATCTCAGTATGAAATGCTTGTGTTCTTCCGCTTTCTGTTCGGAATCGCGCTTGGCGGGATGATTCCCTGCATCACCGCCTTAATCCGAGTTGAATCTCCGGGGCCTATTCAAGGGGAAGTGCTTGGCTATAATGTAAGTTTCAGATTTTTGGGCAATGTCATCGGCCCGGTGCTCGGCGGCGTTCTTTCCAGCTTTTTCGGAATTTCTTCCGCTTTTTACGCAACTGCCGTCCTCTTTTTCGGCGGAGCATGCCTTCTGATATTCCAAAGGTCCCAGCAAAAAAAATCAGAGGCAAAAGCAAGCTGAAATCGGATAAAAAACTGCCAATCTATCAAATTATCCTTCTCGATATCGAAAAAGAATGGTACGATATGGCTAGAATTTAGCGAAAAGAGAGTGACAAAGTTGCGTTCATTTTTTGGATGGATTTTTCTGTTGATGTTAATTCCTATATTTGTCTTTACCTTAATGGCCTCCGGCCGGGAAGCTCAGGATATGAAGCCTCTCGATCAGGTGCTCGATGAGAAGATCAATATAAAAGATATCGGCCTTGTACAAAACAGCTACATGTATGACAGGGACGGCGCCCTGATTTCAGAAATTGTTTCAGATCACCAAAACCGGGTATTTGTCCCCTATAAAAATATCCCTGAGCATGTGAAGCAGCTGTTTCTCACTTCAGAGGATCGGCATTTCTTTCAGCATAAAGGCTTTGATTTTATCGGAATGGCCCGGGCCGCCGCAGCCAATGTCAAAAAAGGCGGCATTGATCAGGGAGCCAGCACGATTACACAGCAGCTTTCGAGAAACTTGTATTTGAACCATGAACGAACCTTCGACCGCAAGTTCACAGAGCTCCTGTATTCCTATCAGCTGGAAAAAAAGCTTTCAAAAGAAGAAATTTTTGAGAAATATTTAAACACGATCTATTTTAATCATGGGGTCTACGGAATTGGATCCGCGTCTTATTTCTATTTCAGCAAGCCTTTGAAATCTCTCAACCTTGCCGAAACGGCGTTTATTTGCGCGATCCCTAATAACCCTACATTATATGATCCTTTGAAACATTTTGACTACACAAAAACCCGCCAAAAGCGGCTGCTTGAAGGGCTGAAAAAAGCGGGCGTGATCACTGAAAAAGAATACAGCAAAGCCGTAAAGCAAAAAATTACGCTTCATGTAAAAGAAAAGAAAGACGCTTATCCCGACTATACGACTTATGTCAACGAGGAATTCACCAAATTGGTGTCTGCTTCGGAAGGGTTTGACGAACGGCTGAAAAAGGCAAAAACAAAAGAAGAAAAGAAAAAAATCGAAAAAGAGCTGTCTAACCGCATCAGCTCCCTCACGACGAGCGGGATCAAAATTTATACGGCGCTCGATACCGGGATGCAAAACCGGGTCGTCCAGCAAGTGAATAATCGCCTCCCTTATGAAGGCGTACAAGGCGGAGCGGTGGTGATCAACCACCAAACCCATCAAATCGTCGCCATGTCCGGCGGGAAAAACTATAAAAAGTATGATTACAACCTGGCATTCCAGGCATACAGGCAGCCGGGATCATCGATTAAACCGCTCCTTGACTACGGGCCGTACATTGAAGAAACGGGTGCGACGGCAGGCAGCATGATTGACGCAAGCAAATTTTGCAGCAAAGAATACTGTCCGAACAACTTCAACGAAAGAACATACGGAACCGTGTCGATCAAGACAGCCTTTAAAAATTCGTATAATACACCGGCCGTACGAATGCTGAACCGGGTCGGCGTGCAAAAAGGATTCAGCTATTTAAAACCGTTCGGATTTGATAAAATCGTTCAAAATGACTACCGTCTTCCTGCTGCACTGGGCGGATTTACATGGGGCTTCTCACCGCTGGAGATGGCCGATGCCTATACGACTTTCGGCAATAACGGCAGCTATACATCCAGCCATGCCATCACAAAGGTGACGGACTTAAAAGGCAAAACGCTTTACAAATGGAAAGACAAACCGCAGCAAGTATTCAGCATGCGGACAAACAACCAAATGCGTCAGCTCTTATCAGCGGTTGTCAAAGAAGGAACCGGGAAAAAAGCGAATTTCAGCGGCGGATATGTAGGAGGCAAAACCGGAACATCCAACGGGTACAGAGACCTTTGGTTTGTCGGATTGACGGATACGTACACAATGAGTGTATGGGTCGGAAAAGAGGCAAAAGGCAATGTCGAGTATCTGCATCACGCGGGACCTCAACTTTTAATCTGGAGAGGAACGCTTGCATACGCATCTTAAATCAAAAAAGGGGTGGCTGAAAGTGGCTGATATGCCTGAGCGAATCGTTCTGTTTGACGGCGTGTGCAACTTTTGCGACGGAGCCGTTCAATTCATCATCAAGCATGATCCAGAAGGCTTATTTTCATTCGCTTCCCTGCAATCTGATGCCGGGGGGAAGCTGCTCAAGCAATATCAGCTCCCCTCCGATCATTTTGACAGCTTTATTTTGATCGAAAACGGACGGGTATATCAGAAATCAACCGCGGCCTTGCATGTGGTGAAAAGCCTTCCTGGTCTTTGGCGGGCCGCTTCCGCCCTCTTGATCATTCCCAGACCGCTACGGGACGCCATCTACAGCGTGATTGCGAAAAACCGTTACAAATGGTTTGGGCAAAAAAGCGAGTGCACCATTCCCGGTCCTGAGATCAGAAAACGATTTTTGTCATAAAAAAACCGGAGCCGTCGGACAAACGTCCGCGCTCCGGTTTTTTGCATGGCTCAAACGGGCAGGTTCGCCATGACGCTGTTATATAGCTTGATGACGATATACACCGTGCCGATTAAAAACGTAAACCAAAACAGCAGCTCAAACATAATAAAGCCGATTAATGACATAAATGAAAGCGTGCTGTGGATCGCATAAACGATAAAAATTAAATATACGAGTGTTGCGAGTAAAAAAAGCGCTGCAATTCCAGCGGCATATTGGACAAAAATAAAGGATAAAAGGCTTGCTCCCAGATACACGGCAGAACCGACCCTGATTTTCCTCAGGTTCGCTCCTTCAGGATCTTTGGCGAAAAATAAGAGGGCAAGCTCTGTCACTGTATTGGCAATCAGCTTCAAAGCGGAAAATACCATGAAAAAAATCAGCGTAAACACAGCAAACAAAGCCATCCGGATGCCGCTCTCAGAGAAAAATTCGAGCATTCCTTTGTAAATGCCGAGAGAAGACAGTATCCCCATGGCATAGATAACGGAAGAAATCGCAAGAGATGAACTGAAAAGAAGAATTGCGATAAAAGGAAAAAAGCCTGTTACATACGTATTTTTCATAAAAAAAGTCCCTTTCTGATATGTTCCTCATTCATTATGTACGACTTAGGACCTGTTGACAAGAATATTTTCCATATTTTTAATTTCTGCTGTTCGCGGCAGAAAGGGGCAGGATTCTTCACAAATTCGCCATTTACTTGTAAAGTATTATGTGTTGACTAATCAATAGATCGCGAGGAATCGCCGTTGAAAAAAACATTAAAACTGCAGACACGATTAACGATATTTGTCTGCGTCGTCGTTTTGATTTCTTTATTGATCGCGTTTTTTATGGTCGGGTCCGAGACCGCAAGGAACATTCGGGAGCAGGAGCAGCAGATTGCCCTGCAGACGGCGGAGATGGTCGCCGAAGCTCCGATTACGGCGCAATCGCTGGAAAGCGGCGAATACGATGAGCTCCGAACATACACCGCCCGCGTTCAAAAAATCACCGAGACTGAATTCGTCGTTGTCATGGATATGAACAGCATCCGTAAAACCCACCCGGATCCGAATAAAATCGGAAAGAAATTTGCCGGCGGGGACGAAAAAGAAGTGCTGAAGGGCCGCCGCCACATTAGTACGGCAAAAGGCACGCTCGGTGAATCACTGAGGGCTTTTGTTCCCATCTATAATAAAACGGGCAGCCAGGTCGGAGCGGTAGCGGTCGGAATCACCCTTAACGAGATTGAGCAGATCACCCAGCAAAATCTCCGCCCTTTATATACGGTTATCGTCCTCAGCATCTTCGCCGGAATCATCGGAGCTGTCATCGTGGCGAGGAAAGTAAAAACGATTATGTTCGGTATGGAACCGTATGAAATTGCAACGCTTTTGAATGAACGAAGCGCGATGCTTGAGTCGACAAAAGAAGGGATACTCGCCGTTGACCGAACAGGAAAAATCAAGCTCGCCAACGCGGAAGCGAAGCGCCTGTTTCATAAAATGGGGATCGAAGAGAATCCGATCGACCGGGATGTCACCGACATCTTGCCAAACAACCGCCTGAAACAAGTGATCGATACTCAGAAGCCCGTTCTGGACCGCGACGTTAGAATCAACGGGCTAGAACTTGTCTTTAATGAAGTTCCGATCCACTTAAAAAAGGGAAACATCGTCGGAGCGATTGCCACATTCCGCGACAAAACCGAAGTGAAGCACTTAGCTGAGCAGCTGTCCGGTGTTAAAATGTACGCAAACGCGCTCAGGGCGCAGTCGCACGAGTTTATGAACAAGCTCCACGTGATTCTCGGTCTCGTTCAATTAAAGAACTACGACGAGCTTGGAAACTATATAAAAGACATTGCGATCTATCAGCAGTCTGAAGCGAGCGAAATTATCAACCATATTAAAAACTCGGTGCTCGCCGGCTTTTTGCTCGGCAAGCAGAGCTATATCCGGGAACAGGGGGCCTCGCTGGAGGTTCATTGCAGCACGAGGATTCCGGATACAGCCAACACAGCGGTGATACACGATTTAATCACCGTTATCGGGAACCTTCTCAACAATGCCCTGGATGCCGTTTCCGCAACTGATAAGAAAAATATCTCGATTTCATTCCGCCACCATGACGGACAGCTTGATATTGAAGTCACGGATACGGGAGTCGGCATATCCAAGGAGGAACAGCAGAAAATGTTTGATCAAGGCTTTTCAACAAAGGGCTCCAACCGGGGGTTCGGGCTTTATTTCGTCGAACAAAGCCTTGAAAATTTAAATGGACATATCATCGTGACAAGCGAAAAGAATGAAGGAACGACATTCAGTCTCCGCATTCCGTATGAACCAAAGGAGGATGACCATGATTGATGTATTAATTGTTGAAGATGACCCGATGGTAAGAGAGCTGAATAAACGTTACCTCAGCCAGGTAGAGGGATTTCAGCTGAAGGGAATTGCCGCTTCTTTTCAAGAGGCTCTCACCTTCCTCAGGGAAGAGCACATCGATCTGATCCTGCTCGATATTTATATGCCGGGCAGGAACGGCGTCGAGCTGCTCACTGAGATCAGACGCCAGAATCAAGCTGTCGACGTGATCGTCATCTCAGCGGCCAGTGAAATGGATGTTGTTCAAAAAACGCTGCGGTACGGGGCTGTCGATTACTTAATCAAGCCGTTCGAATTTGAGCGGTTTCAAAGCGCCCTAACCGATTACAAACGGAAGCAGCAGCTTTATGCAAGCAACCGGAATATCAGCCAAAAAGAGCTGGATTTCGAACTTTTTCAAAAAAAACGCGCGCCCGAAAAGATGCATTTGCCAAAAGGGCTGACCAAAAGCACGCTGAATCTCATTTGGTCAAGCATCAGATCGTTTGACAGCTTGACGTTCACAACAGAAGATTTGGCCAATCACACGGAAATCTCTCAAGTTTCAATTCGCAAATACTTGAAGTTTCTGGAGGAAATCGAAGTTCTCAACGTAGAAATGGCCTACGGCACGATCGGCAGACCGGTTTTCCAATATAAATTAAATACAAATGACTTGAACGTGATTAACCAATATCTATAACATGTCCCCTCCCCGCCCGCTGCTTCCTAAAGACAGCGGGCGTTTTTTTGTGACGGTCACGCTTGACTTCTCGCATGCCGCCGTTACCGGACAAGGATTTATCGCGCTCGCTGCGCTTAGGGTTCGACCCAATCGAATCCGCTCTGTTCTTCGGCTTCGCTCAAAGCTATCAACAGCATCGGGTCCACGCTTCCCTTCTTTAAAGAAATACCAAGCGTCTGATGCTGATTTCGCCTTGCGTTTGACGATTCCCGCGCTGGCCTGATATATCGGCTTATATTAAAGGAAAACGCGAACCGAACGATAGAATAAGAGAGCGTCTGCTCTCTTATTCATTTTTTTGTTACCTTAACAAAATATAAATTTTTTTGACGCCGCCAGTGTCTTTACCACTTTTATGGTATGATGAAAAAGTCTGGTTATCAATCATTTCAGGAATTTTATTGCAGACAGGAAGCAAATCGTATACAATTTAATATTGTTTAATTTCTATATAAAACGTTTTTATTTAAAGGATGCGAAAACATTGAATAAATCAGTCATACCTTCTTTAATTACGATTGGAAACTTTGTTTCGGGCATCTCTTCAATATTGCTTGCATTCAGAGGGTATTTATTCTTAGCCATTATATTTGTTCTGATCGGCGCTATCTTGGACAGCCTTGACGGCATGGCCGCGCGCAGATTAAATGCCGTCAGCCCGTTTGGAAAAGAATTGGATTCTTTGTCTGATATTATCACTTTCGGAGTCGCCCCGGCCATCATCACCTATTCAATCGTTTTTTATGATGCACCGATCTTAGGCCTTCCTTCGACATTGTTATTCCCTGTTTGCGGAGCGCTTCGGCTGGCGCGATTTAATATTCAATCAGAGAACCAGGATTATTTTACAGGCCTTCCGATCACCGCAGCCGGAACAATTCTGGTTTGCTTAAACCTTTTATCAGAGATCCTTGGCAAAAAGCCGTACATTTTGATTATGCTGTTCCTGTCCTTTCTCATGGTCAGCAAAATCAAAGTCATCAGCCTGAAGGGGAAAAAACTATTGAAGAAAGTGAGCTAGTTTTTCATGGAGTTGGCAAAAGAATTGATTTCCCAATACGGGTATTTTGCGATATTCGGGATGCTTGTTCTCGGAATTGTAGGCCTGCCGATACCCGATGAAGTCATGATGACATTTGTCGGTTATCTGTCTTCTATTCATCTATTAAACTATGAGCTGTCTCTTTTGATCAGCTTTTCAGGTGCGGTATCAGGGATGCTCATCAGTTACTTTCTAGGGAAGAAAATCGGTAAACCGCTGCTCGATAAGTTCGGGAAATGGATCGGTCTGACGCCGAAAAGACTGGACACCGTGCACCGCTGGTTTGAAAAATACGGCCCGTGGACGATTCTTTTCGGCTACTTTGTTCCCGGAATCCGCCATGTGACATGCTATCTGTCCGGCATGAACGAGATGGACATGAAAAGGTTCCTGATTTATGCCGGATCAGGGGCTTTTATTTGGTGTCTCGTTTTTATTACGATCGGATACACAATCGGCGTGATTTAAATACCGCTTGCATCCCGTGTGATCAGTAAAGGAGTGAACAGCTTGAAAAAGCGGCTTTACCGGTTTTTGATCGAGTTGACGAATAAAAAGGGCGTGTCCCGGATGCTGAAAAAGTTTGCTCAGTCAAAGCTCAGCAAACCTCTCATCCCCTCCTATATCAAAACCTTTCATATCAATACAGAAGAGATGCAGGAAGATGTCCGCTCTTTTAACAGCCTGCACGAGCTGTTCATCAGAAAATTAAAGAGCGGTGCACGCCCCCTTCCCGCTGAACCAAACAGCCTGGTCAGCCCTGTGGACGGAGTCATCGAAGAAATGGGCGCCATCACGCGCGACAAGCAATTTACCGTCAAACAAAAGCTCTATTCCGTAGAAGAAATGATCGGGCGATCCGAGATCGTGAACCGCTATATCGGTGGAACCTATATCATCATCTATTTAAGCCCGAGGGACTACCACAGAATTCACAGCCCGGCTGACGGTACACTTGAAACGCAATATTCGCTGGGAAGCGCGTCTTACCCCGTGAATCAAATCGGTTTGACCTACGGGAAATCGCCGCTGACAAAAAACTACCGGATGATTTCCGAATTTAAGCATCAATATGGGTCCGCCCTGCTTGTGAAGGTCGGGGCGATGTATATTAACTCGATCGTGATGCTCGAGGAGTCAAAAGAATGGCGTCAAGGCGACGAAATCGCATATTTCTCTTTCGGCTCGACCGTTATCCTGCTGTTTGAAAAGGATACCTTTATTCCTGATGAGCGCCTTCACCCCTCTCTTCAAGTGAAAATGGGAGAGGCGTTAGGATCTCTTGCCAAAAGAAAATCATAATGCAAAGCCCCCGAAAACAGCTTCGGGGGTTTTTTAAATTGCTGCTTTAAAAAAGCTTTCTCCCCGGACAGGGAATTCCCTTTTTTACCTGGATACGACTCCCTAATAAACCAAAAGACCTATAAATTGATCAAAATCAAGCAGATTCCTCCTCTTTTCCCGCTCTTTTTCGCTTTAATTTAATTATCAATCGATTATTTTAATTTAAAAAACGCACAGAATTGACACTTTTCTTCTACAATTGAACACATACAAACATGGGGGTGTTTTTGATGGAAGCAGCAAAAGATTTGAAACCGATTACAAATCACGGTCATAAAGAAAATAAAAATTTTTTCCAGAAGTTGATCAATTGGAAAATCGGCGTGATTCCGTTTCCGCTATACATTGCGCTTGCGCTGATTATTTTTCTGGCAGCTTACTATAACGAATTGCCGAATGACATGCTTGGCGGTTTCGCGATCATTATGATTCTCGGTATTATTCTCGGGGATGTTGGACAGCGCATTCCGATTTTAAAAGATATCGGCGGACCTGCCATTCTCTCGCTGTTTGTTCCTTCGTTTTTAGTCTTTTTCAAAGTGCTTAACCCCGCATCTATGGAAGCGGTTACGACTTTGATGAAAACGTCGAATTTTCTGTATTTTTACATCGCATGTTTAGTCGCGGGAAGTATTTTAGGAATGCATCGCACGGTTCTGATTCAAGGTTTTATGAGAATGTTCGTTCCGTTGTTGGCCGGGACGGTCGCAGCGGTTGCCGCCGGTATTCTCGTCGGTCTGTTGTTTGGCTACAGCCCTTATGAAGCTTTCTTCTTTATTATTGTACCGATTATTGCCGGAGGCATCGGCGAAGGAATCCTGCCGCTGTCACTCGCTTACTCGCAAATTTTGGGACAATCCACAGATGTATTTGTTTCACAGCTCATTCCGGCCGCTATTATCGGAAACGTCGTTGCCATCATCTCAGCCGGACTGATGAAAAAGCTTGGCGAAAAGCGGCCTGAGCTGAATGGTAACGGCAGGCTCGTCAAATCGAAAAAAGACGATGAAATTTTCAACCAAAAAGAAGAGGAGCCGAAAATCGATTTGAAATTAATGGGTGCCGGCGTTTTAATCGCATGTTCCTTCTTCATTTTCGGCGGTTTGGTCTCCAAGTTCATCGCAATTCCGGGAGCGATCCTGATGATCATCGCGGCGGCTGCCGTAAAATATGCAAAGCTTCTGCCTGCAAGCATGGAAAAAGGCGCACACCAGCTTTACAAATTCATGTCATCAAGCTTCACTTGGCCGCTGATGGTCGGGCTCGGCATTCTTTACATCCCGCTTGATGATGTGGCGTCCGTTATTTCCCTGCGCTTCATCGCCGTCTGCGCTTCAGTCGTCATTGCCATGGTGACATCAGGCTACTTTGTCGGCAAATTAATGAACATGTACCCTGTTGAATCAGCGATTGTCACCGGCTGTCACAGCGGTCTCGGCGGTACGGGGGACGTGGCTATTCTTTCGGCTTCAGGCCGGATGGGGCTGATGCCGTTTGCGCAAATCTCAACGCGTCTCGGCGGGGCAGCAACCGTCATTATGGCGACCGTTTTACTAAGGTTCTTCACCTCGTAAGGGCCGCATAAAAAAACAAAAAGGAGTCTGATCTATACGATCGGATTCCTTTTTTGTTTTCAGCGTTTCTCAACTCTGATATATTCTCTCGGTTTAAAGGGAGCTCTTTCTTTTCCCGTTAAGGACTGATCTTCCGCTCCCGTCTGAAGCGGCGTATAATCCCCGTGATATTGAGGGCCTTCGTCCGTTCCTATCCCCGGAGTCTGTTCACGCGTCATTTCCCTGTTGATCATAAACGCTCCCGCAAAAAGCGAACAAAATAAACTTAAGCTGATAAAAGCTTTCCTTCTCATCTTTCATCACCTCAAATTCATCTTGTTCAAAAAAACTTTCCATTATACAAATGCCGCATTTTTTGTTAAAATTGTTTTCAGGTTCATAAGACCGCATAAACCGCGGTTATCATGAGATCATGCAGCCGATTAAAATTTGAGTTATAATTTGTCTAGGTCACCAGTTCTAAAAAAGTACATAACGTTTGAAAATTTTAGTATGGAACAGAATGTATTTATACATGCTACCTTAAAGGGAGGTTAATATGACGGCTTTACATATTGCAATTTTATCGCCTTTTGCACTCGCCTTTTTGATTCCGCTATTGGCGAAAAACGTCAGAAAGATTCATACAGGCTGGTTTGTCCTGGTTCTTCCTGTTCTATTATTTATTTATTTTTTCCGCATGATCAAAATGACGGCGGATGGCGGAACATTAAAGGCTGTACTGGAATGGATTCCGTCCTTTGGCATTAACTTTACCGCATACGTTGACGGACTCGGATTGCTATTCGCCCTTCTGATTACAGGGATAGGGTCTTTGGTTGTCCTTTACAGCATCTATTATCTATCTAAAGAAAGAGAGCAGCTCGGACCGTTTTACGTTTATCTGCTCATGTTCATGGGGGCAATGCTCGGCGTTGTTCTCGTTGATAACGTCATTGTACTTTATTTATTTTGGGAATTGACCAGCATATCGTCTTTTTTGCTCATCGGCTATTGGTACAAGCGGGAAAAATCAAGATACGGCGCGACAAAATCGATGCTTATCACCATTTTCGGCGGTCTTTCCATGCTTGGAGGCTTCATTCTTCTTTACACGATTACGGGTTCATTCTCGATTAGAGAAATGATCAACCAAGTTGATTTAATTTCGGGCCACGGCTTTTTCATTCCGGCTCTCGTGCTGGTGTTAATCGGAGCCTTCACTAAATCTGCGCAGTTCCCTTTTTACATCTGGCTTCCTGACGCGATGGAAGCACCAACGCCTGTAAGTGCTTACCTGCATTCCGCCACGATGGTAAAAGCGGGAATTTATATCGTTGCAAGATTCACCCCTGTGTTCGCTTTTTCCGGGGAATGGTTTTGGATCGTGTCCCTCACGGGGATTGTCACGCTTTTCTGGGGTTCGTTCAACGCCGTCAAGCAGACTGATCTAAAAGCGATACTTGCCTTTTCTACGGTCAGCCAGCTCGGAATGATCATGTCGATGCTCGGCGTCGGTGCCGCAGCTCTGCACTATCAAAATTTTGAATACTATATGGTTGCAGTAATCGCCGCCGTTTTTCACTTGATCAACCACGCGACATTTAAAGGCAGCCTGTTCATGGCGGTCGGAATCATCGATCATGAAACGGGAACGAGGGATATCCGCAAGCTCGGCGGTCTGATGACGATCATGCCGATTACGTTTACGATTACGCTGATCGGCGCGTTTTCAATGGCTGGTCTGCCGCCGTTCAACGGCTTTTTGAGCAAGGAAATGTTTTTCACCAGCATGCTCAGGATTACGGATTTTAATTTGTATAACGCCGACACATGGAGTTTTGTGCTTCCTGTTCTGGCTTGGATCGGAAGCGTGTTTACGTTTATTTACTGCATGGTTCTGCTGTTTAAAACGTTCGGGGGGAAATATCAGCCTGAAAAACTTGAAAAACAAGCGCATGAGGCTCCACTCGGCATGCTGATTTCGCCGATTGTCCTCGTCTCTCTCGTGGTGATTTTTTTCTTTTTCCCGAACATTCTGTCATACAGCATCATTGAACCGGCTGCATCGTCGATTATGCCGACCCTTTTGGACGGAGACGAAAAATTCAAGGTTCATATTTACATGTGGCACGGCTTTTCATCTGAACTCTACATGACAATCGGCGTCGTTGCTCTCGGCGTTCTCGCCTATTTGACCTTGTCAAAATGGCGGAAGGTCTACGGCCTCTTCCCGGAAAAACTGACGCTCAACAAACTGTACGACAGCTCGTTGTCTGGGCTTGAAAAAGGCTCCAACAAGATTACAAGAACGTATATGACCGGGTTTCTTCGCGATTATCTCGTCTATGTTTTTGTCTTCTTTATCGTGATCATCGGCGGATCGCTCGTTGTTACCGGAGGCTTTTCATACGATGTGAAAGGCAATGCTTCAATCGGCATCTATGAGCTTGTTCTGTCAGCCGTCATGATTGCCGCAACATTTACCACCGTTTTCGCAAGGTCAAGACTGACGGCGATTATCGGGCTCGGCGTCATCGGCTACACGCTTGCGCTGTTCTTCGTCATTTTCAGAGCGCCGGATCTCGCGCTGACGCAGCTGATTATCGAAACGATTTCAGTCGCATTGTTCCTGCTTTGCTTCTATCATTTGCCGAAGCTCAGATTCAAGCCGAAGTCGGCTAAGTTCAGGGTAACAAATGCGCTTGTCTCGGTCGGAGTCGGAACTGTTGTGACGCTGCTCGCACTTTCTGCAAACAGCCAGCGCTCCCTTGAAAGCATCGCATCGTATTTTATTGAAAACAGCTATAAACTCGCAGGCGGCCACAATATCGTCAACGTGATATTGGTCGACTTCAGGGGATTTGATACATTGTTTGAAATTACTGTACTTGTCATAGCCGCTTTAGGAATATACGGCATGATCAGGCTCAGAATGGGGAAAGGAGGGGAAGAGCATTGAAAAAGGTTCAGACGAATGATGTGATCCTGCAAACCGTTACAAAGATTGCATCCTTTATCATTCTGCTCTTTTCTTTCCATCTGTTTTTTGCCGGCCATAATAACCCGGGCGGCGGTTTTATCGGCGGATTGATGACGGCGTCTTCGCTCGTCCTTCTGCTGCTTGCCTATGATTTAAAAACGGTGCAGAACATTTTGCCCGTCAACTTTATCTATGTGGCGGCCGTCGGCTTATTCATTTCCGTTTCCACCGGAATCGGCTCATTTTTATTCGGCGCTCAGTTTCTTTCCCACGCGTTTGATTACTTTAACCTTCCGCTCTTGGGGAAAACGGAGCTTGCCACCGCGGTATTGTTTGATATCGGGGTTTATCTCGTAGTGGTCGGCGTGACCATGACCATTATTCAGACGATTGGGGAGAGAGAATAATGGAGATTTTAATGTCTTTTATTGTAGGAATTTTGTTTATGGCGGCGACATATCTCTTGCTTTCAAAAAGCCTTCTGAGGGTGATTATCGGAACTGCCGTTCTCAGCCATGGCGTCCATCTGCTTCTGCTGACAATGGGAGGGTTAAAAAAAGGTGCGCCTCCCATTTTAAATGAAGAGTCGTCAACCTATGTCGACCCTCTCCCTCAGGCGTTGATTTTAACGGCGATCGTCATTGCTTTCGGGGTCACCTCGTTTCTCCTGGTCATGGCTTTCCGCGCCTACCAAGAGCTGAAAATGGATGATATGGATCAAATGAGGGGAAATGATCAACATGAATAATCTTGTAATTCTGCCAATACTGATTCCTTTAATGGCCGCAGTTCTACTCATCTTTATGAACAAGTCGATCGTGCTGATGCGTGCATTCAGCGCCATATCTTCCATTGCGGCGATCGCGGCGGCCGCTGTTCTTGTGCAGACCGTCTATACGGACGGAATCCAGACCTTATATCTCGGCGGGTGGAAGCCGCCGTTCGGGATCAGCCTTGTCGCTGATCAATTCGCCAGCCTTCTGGCGTTAACGACAGCCATTATCGGATTTCTGACGGTTCTTTATTCGTTTCGCTCCATCGGGGAAAAACGCGAGCGTTTCTTTTATTATCCCGCGGTCCAGTTCCTGCTTGCCGGAGTTAGCGGCGCTTTCTTAACCGGGGATTTGTTTAACCTGTTCGTATTTTTTGAGGTTCTCCTGATGGCTTCGTATGTGCTGATCGTCATTGGCGGCACGAAGATCCAGCTGCGGGAATCTCTGAAGTACATCGTCTTTAACATTATCTCTTCCGCCCTCTTTGTCATCGGAGTCGCTTATTTATATGCGGTGACGGGCACATTAAACATGGCGGATTTGAGCGTTCGGATCAGTGAATCGGGCCAAACCGGGCTGATCACGGTCATCGCTGTTTTATTTTTGATCGTCTTCGGTTTAAAAGGCGGCATTTTCCCGCTGTATTTCTGGATGCCTGGTTCTTATTATGCGCCGCCTGCCGCTGTGTCCGCACTGTTTGGCGCACTTCTGACCAAAGTCGGCCTATACGCGATCACAAGGGTGTTTACATTAATTTTCACCCAAGACGCGGCTTTTACTCATCAATTAATGGTCTGGCTTGCGGCCCTTACGATCATCTTCGGTGTCATCGGCTCGATCGCCTACTGGGATGTTCAAAAAATCATTATCTACAATATTGTGACTGCGGTCGGTGTGATCTTATTCGGTATCGCCGCCAATACGCCGGCTTCGATCGAAGGATCTGTCTACTATCTGATTCATGACATGATCATTAAAGGAGCGCTGTTTATGCTTGGCGGAGCGCTGTTTGCTCTGACAGGGACAAACAACCTGAAAAAAATGAGCGGCCTGATCAAAAACCATCCGGTGCTCGGCTGGATGTTTATGATTTCAGCTGTTTCATTGGCAGGGGTCCCTCCTTTCAGCGGATTCATCGGCAAGCTGAAAATTGCAGAGGGCGGCTTTCTAAGCGGTGAATTCGTGATTACGCTGCTGATGCTTTTATCCAGTCTGCTCGTCTTGTATTCCGTCATGAAAATATTTATCAACGGCTTCTGGGGGGATGAACAGGAAGATGCTCCGGCCAAAAGACCGCTAAAAGGCTATATGTATCCGGCAGCGGTACTGCTCTTTCTGTCGCTTGCCATCGGACTCGGAACCGAGCTTATCGCGCCGTATTTCCATCAGGCGGCTGATACGCTCGTCAACCCCGAAAAATATATTGAAGCCGTTTTGAAGGAGTAGATCGCATGGCATTACAAATATTGTTGAACTTTATTCTTGCGTTGTGCTGGATGTTTCTGAACAATGACTACACCGCTGCCGGGCTTGTCGTCGGTTATGTGATCGGATTATTCTCGCTCTTTCTGATGAGGCGTTTCTTCCGCCGCCGCTTTTACTTAATTAACATTTGGGCGATCATTAAACTGCTGTTTATTTTTATTAAAGAGCTCGTTCTCGCAAACGTCAGCGTATTAAAGACGATCTTATCCCCAAGGTTAAAAAATAAGCCCGGCATCTTCGCCTTCAAGACAGACCTTAAAGCGGACTGGGAAATCACGACATTGGCGAACCTGATTACGCTGACACCGGGCACATTGGTTGTCGATATCTCTGATGACCGTTCGATTCTTTATATTCATGCGGTCGATATCGATGATGCTGAGAAAGCCATCAGTGATATCCGCATTTCGTTTGAAGAGGCCATTAAGGAGGTAAGCCGCTGATGTTTGAATTTATTTTGCAATTGTCACTCGGCATTTTGGCGGTCTCCACTTTTCTGTATGTCCTGAGGGTCATTAAAGGGCCGAGCATCCCGGACAGAGTGGTGGCGCTTGATGCGATCGGCATCAACCTGATCGGAATTACGGCTCTCGTGTCCATCTTGTTAAATACGACAGCATATTTGGAGGTCATCCTCTTGATCGGTATTCTGGCCTTTATCGGCACCGTCGCATTTTCTAAATTCCTTGAGAAAGGAGAGATTATCGAAAATGATCGAAGCCGCTAAATTGCTTATCGCCGTCTTGGTCCTTCTTGGCGCACTGATATCGTTAGCCGCTTCCTTTGGAACGCTGCGGCTGCCTGACGTATACTCAAGAATCCACGCCGCTTCTAAAGGAGCGACATTGGGGATCATCAGCGTGCTGCTCGGCGTATTCTTTTACTTCTGGTTTCTGCACGGCTTCATTACGGCCAAAGTGCTGCTCGGTATCGTCTTTGTATTTCTGACGTCTCCTGTAGGCGCCCACCTGATCGCAAGGGCCGCCTATAACACCGGCGTAAAAATGGAAAAGAAAAGCGTGCAGGACGATTATGAAGGCAACAGAAATTTTCTGATTAAAAAGAAGGAAGATTCCTATTTATAAAAAGAAAACTCGCCCTAAAAGGCGAGTTTTTTTGGTTTACGATGAAGGGCGGCTGATGACCGCCATCGTGCACCTGGACGTGCAAATCAGGCTGTCTTGCTCATCGCGTATTTCAATTTGAAACACCATTGTTGATTTGCCTACATGCAGAGGCGTTGCGACCGCTTTAACCGTTCCGTCTTTCACCGATTTAATATGGTTGGCGTTGATCTCAAGCCCGAAGCATGCCTGCTCTTTTGGATCGATATGCTGATATGCCCCGATGCTTGCCACCGTTTCAGCAAGCGCAACGGACGCACCTCCATGCAGATAACCGAATGGCTGACGCGTTCTTTCGTCGACAGGCATGACCGCAACACACCGCTCTTTGCTGCATTCCTTCAACTCGATTCCCAACGCTTCAAGAAGTGTATGTTTCGTTTCCATCACAATCGTCCCTTCATCAAAGTACGCCTTCAGATTTCGCGATTAAAACAGCCTCTGTCCGTGATCCTACATTCAGTTTGCTGAATACGGAAGTCAGACTGTATTCGATCGACCGCTTGCTTAAATGAAGCGCATCAGCGATTTCCTGATTTGTATAGCCTTTTTCGACTTCTTTTAAGATCAGGCATTCCCTTTCAGTCAAAAGATCGTGCTGGGTCTGCTGGCTGTTTGACTTCGATTTTTGCTGTGTTATCAGCTGCTTGAAATAATCATAATCGACGACAATTTTATTATCCAGTACCTGATATATGTACTCTATAATCTTTTCCTTCGATTCCGTTTTGCTGATGGCGCCGTGCATGCCGGAACGAATCGCCTCTTCAAAATAATCTTCGACTTCATAGCCTGTGTAAACGATAATTTTGCATGATGAACACGTCTCAAGGATTTTCTTAGATAGGTCCATGCCGTTGATTTCACCCAAATTTAAATCCATTAAGATCAGGTCATACGCAGAAAAATCATGCTTCTTGAGAAATTGTTCGCTGGCTTCAGGGCTGAGGCAATCGACAACAAAGTCCTGGTTCGTTTCAAGAATTGCCTTCGTCCCCTCCATGACAGCCGGATGATCATCGATCACAAGTAATCTTCTCATAATTTCCTCCCTTTTGCGTAACCTTGCCCTATCACCATTTTATAGAAAAAACTTGGCGGATGCCAAGCAAAAATGTTAACTAAACATTACAATTCCATTTCAATGGCGACCCTGAAGCCTTTCCCTTCTGCTGTCTGTATATCCAGACTGCCGTTCAGCGCGCGGACTCGCTCGCGAATGCCCGACAGCCCCATGCTTGCGCTGTTTTGATAAAGCTTGTCCGGATCAAAACCGATGCCGTCATCTTCATAATGAAGAACAACTTTTTCTTTTATGCAGACAAGCATAATCAAAACCTCATTAGCTTTCGAGTGTTTAACCGCATTGCTTAAAAGCTCCTGCACAATTCTGTACAAATTCAGCTGCGTGTCCAGGTCGAGCACCTTTGAGAACCTTTCCGTATTGAGGCGGATCTTATCGATCGATGAGGACTCCTGATGCTGTGCCGCCAGTTTCGAAAGGGCTTTGACCAGTCCAAGATCGTACAACAGCTGCGGCCTCAGCTCCTGACACGTTTCCCTTGTCGTCTGGATGACGGTGGACATTTGCTCATTCATATTGATGAGCCTTTGCCTGATTTGATTCGTACAGACTTTATCTTTTTCAAAATCAGCCAGAAACATCTCGCTTTGATGCTTCAAGGAAATCATGTCCTGCAGCACAGAATCATGAAGATCACGGGCCAAATCAGATCTCTGCTTCTCTTCAATCGCAAACATCAATTTATTCAGCCACGCCGGATTCGGCCCTTCTTTTTTCACATGTTCCAGATGCTCCATCAGCTCGCCGATTTTCAAGACGTTTTCCAGGGAAACACTCGTATAAAACGCCAGCGTCTCAAGCCACGAAATCTCATCGCGCGTCAGCCTAGGCGTATTTAAAACCGACAAACACAGCATGACATAAGAAGTCCCGCCCCGTTCACCGATCTTAATCAAAAATCCGCGGTCGACTTCGACGATTTTGCCGATGTCGGTGATAGCCCTAAAAGCTTCTTTTTCATAAGGCTTCCACACTTGATCGTTTGCATTATTTTCAAGTAACCCTACGGTTCCATCACTCTTTAACTCCAGTACATAAGCCTGACTTACAGGTAAAACATCAAGAATCGTTTGAGACAATTCCCTTAGCACTTGAGCTAACGATGTCGAGCTTCGTATAAGCTGTGTAAACTTAAATACACTATCTTGGTAATTAAATTTTTCAGAAAACCTTTTTAAACGGAAACGAAAATCAAGAATTTCCTTGAGATAAAAAACACCTAACATAATAAAATAGATAAATATAGTGTTTTTAACTGTATTCAAACTATTACTTAATTCTTGTGTTAAAGTAAATACACCTACAGCTGTCAAGCTTGGTAAAATGGCTAACAATCCGTAGTATTTAAAACGTCCCAATAAGAATTCAATGTCATATATTTTGGTAGCAATAAATTGATACACTAATGAGAAAGGAATAATCAACAAAAAAGGAACGACAAACATTGCCGGGAATATATAATCCCCGATAAATACATATGGTATGACATAGAAAATTAAGAACGGAATAAACGCAACAAAATTTGTGATAACGAGTATCCTTAAAAAATAGGCTTGCTCTGAAGCTTTATTTTTTATTACACCATAAATGATAAGAGCAAAGGCTATAATGGTAACAAACAAGAAAGATACCAAGTTAAAGAGCTTAATGGAACTATAAGAAATCTGCAAATTATCACTGAAAATTTCCAATAGCAAATTCAATAAACCCACCGGATATAGGAAAAGAAATATTTTATTATTGAAAAACTCTTTTCCTTTTTCCTTGAAATATTGATAAATATAGTGGAGATACAAAACAGGAACGAATTGAAAAGTTATCATTGTTATATAGATACTTAAACTATCTCCCTTTGCAGATCCCACAGAACAAGAATAAGCTGTTGATGTAACAAGCAGAAAAACAATTAAAATAAAAGCGGAAGCCGAATTTAACCTTTTGTTTGATTTTATTATGAAATAAACACAAAAAAGAGAAAGGAGATAAAACATCATTGGAATGATAAATAGAAATAGGCTTTCATAACTTACCAATTCATATCCGGTCTCTACAAACCCTATCTCTCCATCTCTTTCAACGATCATAGATTTAACATCACTTAATTCATCAGCTAATTTTCCATCATCGGCCCTTAATTTTTCTACACTTTTTCCATTTATCTCTAATATAACATCCCCTTTTTCAAAACCTAGGGATTGGGCTAGTGACCCTTTTTCAATCTCGAATACTTGATATTCATTTTTTTCATTAAATTGCATTGTCATTCCAAGGTAACTAGAATGCAGATTTACATAGATAATATAAGGAACCAAGGAGAGGCTTAGCAAAATAATAATTAAAGATAGTTTGTTATAATTAACACGCATTAATTTTACATCCTTATAGTAGATAGTATAGGAAGAATTTTAAATCCAAAATCCTCCTCCACCCCAACTCTTACCTAATAATCTAATACTGTCAACCACTACTCCTGTTTTTTCTGGGTCTATGCCTAGTAAACAAGCATCCCCATCAACAACTTTTTTTAAAACATCGGGATTTTCCATCAAAAAGTTCACAACATCTTGCATATATAGTCTCCTCTTTAATTGTTATTAAGCAGGGCAGACATCAAACGTTCTTTTTCCATATCCCCCAACTCCAACTCCTCAATCCCCTTCTTAAATTTCTGAATAGCGAGCTGATTCATAACATACATATACTGAGTGACGCCTGCTGCTTTCAATTTCTCTTTATAGCATTTTATTTCTTTATCGGCAATTTTATCCTCAGTTTCAAATGTTTTTAATAAATCAATCGACGGCTGGTTAAATTTTCTTGACAAATATAAGTACGCAAGCGTCCGCTTTTTCTTGGCGATATCGCTTTTTGAATCATAAAAAAGTGCTTTATAATCATTTTCGATTTGTGAAGCAATGCCCAGCTG
Organism: Bacillus paralicheniformis; assembly: GCF_002993925.1. Taxonomy (NCBI): domain Bacteria; kingdom Bacillati; phylum Bacillota; class Bacilli; order Caryophanales; family Bacillaceae; genus Bacillus; species Bacillus paralicheniformis. The sequence goes on from NZ_CP023665.1 coordinate 3,434,942, forward strand.
ATATGCGTACTTCTCCACCGCCGGGTCAAATTTGCCCGTGGCAAGCATCGCCCCAAGCACGCATGGCAGAGCCGTCAGTGCCCCGGACTTACGCTTGATCATGTCAAGGCATTCATCTTCAGTGGCAGGCCGGTTGCTGAGATCGTCATGCTGTCCCTGCATCGATTGAAGTATATATTCCATCAGTTTTTCAAAAAACACCGGTTCTTTCGACACCGAACTGATCACTTTAATGCTTATTGTATAAAGCGCAGTCGCCGCATTCATTGCGACTGAACGGTTTATTTTCATCCAAGGTTCATCGGGGCTGTCTTCATCCTCTAAATCATCGAATATATCAAACGCAAGAATCAAAAGTTCTATGCCCGCTCCAAGCGTTTCCGCCGCATCAGTGTCCGTGCCGCCGAAACTTTGGTAATGATAAAAAGCAAGCTCGCTGAAATGCAACTGGTCCTTTGCATCTAGAAAAGCGTGCAGCGTCCGATTTAAGTCCGCGTTGGGAATCTCAACGTCTATAAAATGATTCATTCTTTGCTTGATTTTACTGTGATCTAGACAAAAAAGCTTAGAGATGGTGCTCCCTCCTTTCTTAATATTTTACTAAATCAAATTCCCGATTGACAGAGCAATTTTTTTATTTAACAATTATATAATAATATATCCTTTTTTTGGATTTGTTTGCAAAAAAAAAAGACTTGTCTGAAACAAGTCTTTTTACGAGGTTTTTAGATATGTGTACTTATCGTATTGATCAATGCTTTTGTTAATCTTGCGCAAGGAGTCCTTTGTTTCTCTGATTTCATTCTCTAGCCGCCAAAGCAGTTGTTTTAATTCTTCAATTTGTTGCTTTTCCACCGATTCCACACTCCTTTTGGAAGATCAATCAATTTGTGTATAGTGAACGAGTCATAGGTATTTGATCTGTTAATACAAGTTTAAAGGGAATTGGTCTCTTTTTCACCGAAAAGTTGCATATAAATTCATGCGTTACACCGCAAACTTTAAATAGACCATAACACCCATTCTACACGACTTGCGATTAGTTCTCAATTCCTGATGAAACATAAAATTTTAGTTTGTTTTTAAAGGGATCAAATAAAGATCACTAATAAACCCCTTTAGCACCGCAAGTTCAGTTATTTTTCGTTCGTTTTGCGACATTGAGTCTAAAGTAATAACTAGCGGGGAATAGAAAAACTTGATTGTTCAAGGAACGCAGATCGGGTATGCACCACCGAAAAACACGCAATAGACCGACACGCATTTCGGCCCTTAAAAAAAACCGACCCTTCGCCTTACACCGCAAAAACCGCAATTTGACCCGTAAAAATTGAAACGAGGTGTTCATATTGCTTCCTTCTCATTGCTTTTGGATGCATCCATACCAACATATCCGCTGCCGGCAGGTCTATCCGGAAGTTGAAGCCAGCGCCTTTTCGCGTTCGGCAAAAGAAGCGGAGGGCTTGATGGCTGACGGACAAAGAATTTTAAGCAGGCTTTCAGCATCGCGTGCTTTGGCTCACCAAATCATGACGGCTGCCCAAAGCAACCAAAAAAATACCGTCCTTGCCCTGCTCAGACAAACCGGCGTCCGCAGCCAGCTTGATGCCTCTTTCGATCCCGACGGCATCCGCATCATGCTTATCAGCCCCCGCAGCAGAATATTCCTCCTCCTGCGTTGGTCTTAGCGCAAAAAAAATTCCGATCCCTAAAAAGGAGCCGGAATTTTTTTATAAAAGTTTTTGACACCAATCAACGGCTTCAAGATAGCATTGATACGCTTCATCTTTTGTTAAGCCTTCTGTTTCTGGCGTGCTGTCTTCCCATTCGTTTCGTTCGATCGATTTTGCAAGCCGCAAGATTTTTCGATAATCGTTTTCTTTGCCGAGCAGTGCTTGTCCTACTTCGTCCGTCAGCGGCAGTTCGCTGATGACTTCCGCCAGTTCTTTGTGAAGCAGTGTATCGATAAATGAAAACATGCCTGTCAGCATATAAGAAGCCGGCTGAGGGCGATTCGTTTTTTTCGCCAGCAATTCGCAAAGCTTCGCGCGGATCAGCGAAATCTTGACGACTTCGTTCTTGCTGGAGTTTTGTTTTTTCGTTAAATCCTTAAATGAGAGGATGAAGATCCACCTTTTGATTTCTTTAAATCCGAGAAGCACGATAGCCTGGCGGATGCTTTTAATCTTTTGAATCGGCCGATTGGCCGGAGAGTTCAACAGCTTCAGCAGCTGGTAGGAAAGCGACAAATCGCGTTCTATAATATTTGTGACGTTTTCAATATCAGGCTGATCTTCGCTTAATTCATGCAGCAGCTCATAATAAGCATGGAAATGATATGTAATGTCCTGACCGTCAATCACAGCGGGCTCGCTGAAGAAATAGCCTTGAAACAGTTGAAATCCGTCTTTTACAGCCTGCTCATAATCCTTTCGCGTCTCCACTTTTTCAGCGAGGAACGTCAGACGGTGGTTCCGGCATGATCGAAGGATGCTCTGTCTTTCCTGCCGCGTCGTTTTGAAAAAATCGATCTTCAAAATATCAATGGATGCCAAAAGCTGATGGAGCAAGTCCCTCTCCACGCGATGCTTTAAACAAAAATCATCAAGGGCAATCGTGTAGCCGAGGCTTTTCAAATGCCTGCACCTTTCGATAAGCTCAGGGGTGATCGGCACATCTTCAAGGATTTCTACAACGAGCTGGTCCGGATCAAAATAAGTCGGCAGCCCTGATGCCAAAAGACCTTCGGTAAAATTCACGTAATACCTTTTGCCTTCTGTCAATTTATCGATTCCAATGTTTAAAAAGCTGTTAATCATCAATTCTGTTGTCGCTTGATCACCGTCAATACCGGAAAAAAAGTTTTTCTCGCTTTCTCTGTATAAAAGCTCGTATGCGACAACTTGTTCTTTTCTGTTGAATATTGGCTGTCTGGCAACGAATACCCTCATTCTTCTTCCCCCTAGCGACTGAGGTGCCTTCGCTTTTAAGTATATCAATTAAATGAGCAAATCCCGTCCGCTTAAAAAATCCGCCCAAATATTGAACTTAATATTGAAAAACAGATAATCCCCGAAGAAATTATCTGTTTCAATCCCCAGTTATATTAAAAACTATCGTTTACAGAGTCAACCTTGATCCAGACCTTTTTTCGCCTTGATTTTTGCTTCGTGAATTTGCTGCATCTTGTTGTTCCAGCAAGCTTCGCTTAAATCGACAGGATATTCTTCGGGCTTGCTGATCCGCTTATACTCTTCCCAAAGCAAACTGAGATTTTCTTGAACATACCGCTTAATATCCTGAATGCTCGGATTCTCATAAACAAGCTCGCCTTTTTCAAAGATCGGCTGGTGAAGGTCTTTCGCATCAAAATTCGTCACAAACTTGCTGATAAACGTATGAACGGGGTGAAACATCTTCAGCCGCTCCTGTTCATTGACCTTTTCATAGTCCAAAGCGATATAATCGCCTTCTGAATGATGGTTCAGCTGATTGATGATTCTGTACACCTTTTTCAAGCCTGGAGTCGTCACTTTTTCCGGATTCGAAGAAATTTTAATCGTGTCTGCCATTTTTCCGTCTTCTTCGATGGAAACGAGTTTGTAAACCGCGCCGAGAGCCGGCTGATCATAAGCGGTAATCAGCTTTGTGCCGACGCCCCAGACGTCGATTTTTGCGCCCTGGGCTTTCAGGTTCATAATCGTATACTCATCAAGATCGCTTGAGGCGACGACTTTTGTATCTGTAAATCCGGCTTCATCCAGCATGGCTCTCGCTTTCTTGGACAAATAGGCGAGGTCTCCGCTGTCCAGGCGGATTCCCGAAAATTCAATTTGATCACCGAATTCCTTCGCCACTTTGATTGCATTTGGAATGCCGGAACGCACCGTATCATATGTATCGACCAAAAAGACACATTTTTTATGGGTTTCCGCATATTTTTTAAATGCCGTGTATTCGTCGCGGTAGGCTTGAACAAGCGCATGGGCGTGCGTGCCCGATACCGGAATGTCAAAACGCTTGCCGGCGCGGACATTGCTTGTCGCATCGAACCCGCCGATAATCGCGGCCCTTGCTCCCCACATCGCCGCGTCCATTTCATGCGCGCGCCTTGTTCCAAATTCGAGCGCCGTCTCATCTCCTATCACACTTTTGATTCTCGCGGCTTTTGTCGCGATCAATGTTTGGTAATTCACAATGTTGAGCAGAGCCGTTTCAATCAGCTGCGCTTCGGCCAAAGGCGCTTCGATCCTCATGATCGGTTCGTTTCCAAACACGATTTCGCCTTCCTGCATGGAATAAAGCGAACCGGTGAATCTCATATCTTTTAAAAAGCTGAGAAAGTCATCTTTGAAGCCCAGCTCTTCTTTTAAATAAACTAAATCGCTTTCAGTAAATCTGAAATCCCGCAAAAACTCAATCGCTTTTTCAAGACCGGCAAAAACGGCAAAACCGCTGTCAAAAGGGAGCTTTCTGAAAAACAGTTCAAAAACGGCTTTCTTTTGATCAATGCCGTCGCGCCAATACGTTTCCGCCATATTAATTTGATATAGGTCTGTGTGTAGTGCTAGACTGTCGTCTGTAAAACGGTGTTCCAACCTTCATTTCTCCTTCCTCAATCTGACACTGAGGCTCCCAGGGTGTTTGCAAAATGAGAAAGAGCCCAGTCGTGCCCGTCCGGGTTAAAGCTAGCCACTGCGTTTTGATGAATGACAAGATTAAACCCTTTATTATAAGCGTCTACTGCGGTATGGAGCACGCATATATCTGTGCATACGCCAACGAGGTGCAGTTCTTTAATATCCCTTTCACGAAGCTTCAGCTCGAGGTTTGTCCCGGCAAAAGCAGAGTACCTTGTTTTTTCCATGTAATAGACATTCTGATCATGTTCGTGTTTTCGATAAAGCGCTTCAAGCTTTCCGTATAAATCCTGTCCTGATGTACCTTTTATATTATGTGGAGGAAACAAACGGGTTTCCGGATGATGCGAATCGCCGGCCTCGTGTGAATCGACTGCAAATACGACGTAATCGCCGTTTTGAATAAACGTTTCCGCGAGACGCGTCACGGCGTCTTCGATTTCCCGGCCTGGTTCTCCGCACGTCAGCTTTCCGTCAGCTGCGACAAAGTCATTTGTATAATCTATACATATAAGAGCTTTTTTCATTGCCGCCCTCCCCGCCTTTTGTATGATAGGTAACATTATAACTTATCTAAACGGACAAGTGAATGGCGAATCAAGCGGATATGGCTGCAAAGCCGCGCCAGCAGCGGGTTTTTTCTTTTTCAGAAAAAAACAAAAACCGCGGGTTTTCGCACGCCCTGTGGAAGACGCGTGCGAAAACCCGTGCCTCATCTCTTGTTTAAAACCGACTGCTCAAAGATGTCGTCCTGAACATAAATCGATTCTTTCTCTACAGCCTCGCGCGCTGCGAGGACAAGTCCAAGGGGAGTATCCGATTGCTGGTCGGACACGATGGAAAAAGAAACACCTTGTTTATTGGACTCCTTGATGTAAGGAGATAAATGAGAGTAGTCGATTTCACCGTTCAGCAATAATGTCGCATCCGCTTTTGAGCCAAGCGCATCGATGACTTCGCGGTATGCCTGCGGACGCAGCACTTGTCCTTTCGTCAATGCGATGATAACCCGTTCCCTCAGCGAGCCTAAAAACAGTCTGCGTTCATCCGGCTTCGTTTCGCGTGGTCCATACATTCCCTGCTGTAAATATTGATCCATTGATTGGTCGCTCACGTCTTAGACCCTCCAGTTTATCTTGCTGGCAGCTTGTTTTAAGCTGCGTTTTTTTATCAGTATGCCCATGAAAACAGCGGGCATGAGCCCGGGCTACATTTCGGTCACCCATTGTACAATCTTTTTGGACAGCTCCTCGGCCGCATCCGCTTCAGCCACTTTCGACAATGACCGGTCAAGCTTTTCGGCGAGCTCTGCTTTTTCTTCCTCATAAGAAATCAGCTTACTCCACTCCAGTTGCGGCACAGCCACAAGCGTATGAAATTCCTTTTTATTTTCATGGAGGTAAACGTCTGTGATCATCTGATCTTTGTTCAAGGTGTTTGCCTTCCTTATTTTCATCTTTGTCACCTGCCTTATCTATCTTTTTTCCCATTATACTATAAAAAAGAAACAGCCTCTTTAAAAGAGGCTGTCACAGGTTCAATGACTTGAAACCGTCGATCACATCCGCATCTGTGAAGGATGTTTTATTGCTATTGTTTTGAATCAAACCGTAGTCCCCTGTTAAAAATGTACCCGCTCCTCCTCCGGAAACATCCGTGCACTTCGGGGAAATGGCAAACACATCTCCAAAGAAGGCTGCGCTGTCATCAACGACTTGCCTGATAAAAATCGGTCCGACGATCGCCGGCATCTTCACACCTCCGCCATTCAATTTATTACCATCATATGTGAAAATGGGCAAAACGTTCAGACTTCAGCATTTTCCGCCGTTTCTTTTTTATACCTCTGCCTTAAACGGACAAGGCGGACGATATTCAATGTAAAAGCCTTGAGCAGGGCATAAGCCGGAACGGCCAGGATCATGCCGAGAATGCCTCCGAAGCTTCCGGCGCCGATTAATAAAAGGATGATCGTCAGCGGATGCGTATTCAGACGGCGGCCGATAATCAGCGGCGACAGCAGATTTCCGTCTGTCTGCTGAACGGCAACGACGATGATCAGCGCGATGAATGCTTTCGTCGGCGAGTCGAGAAAAGCGATAATGACAGCCGGTGTCGCTCCAAGAAACGGTCCGACATATGGAATAATATTCGTCACGGCAATAATCACGCCGAGAATCAGCGCGTATTTCACACCGGCGATCCAAAAACCGATGAAGCACGCCGTTCCGACAAACATACAAACGATCAACTGTCCTTGAATGTAAGCCGCCAGCGTCTCATACAAATCCTTAAAAATTTTCAGTCCTTCATTTTTGTACTTGTCAGGCAGAATCTTGACAGCCAAATTCGGGAAACGGTTGCCGTCCTTCAGCATATAAAACAGGATGAACGGCACGGTAACAGCCGTGATCGCAATGTTGGTCACAACACCGAATACAGAAGACAGGCTCCCTGTAATATTCTCAGGCAGGCTCGTCAGATATTCGCCGATTGAGCTTTCGATTTTGGCAACCGATACGAAGTCCTGATTCATCATCCAAGTGAACCACTGCGAATTCGACATTTGCTTAATGAAAATCTGGATCTGTTTCACATAGGACGGGATGCTGTTAAACAGATCGGTCACCTGCTTTGTAAACACAGGACCGACAGCTGACAGCACAAACACGATCAATGCCACAAACGCCAAATAGATCAGCAGAATGGACAGCGTTCTCGGCAGCTTTTTCTCAAGAAACCGCACGATCGGATTGAATATAAAATACAAGATTCCCGCAATTAAAATCGGAGTAAATAAAGTCGATGCAAATACAATGATCGGTTCGAAAAGAAAAGACACTTTTGTCGACACATAAATAATAAGAAGAACCAATAAAATTTGCAGCGTCCAAAAATGGGTTTTTGATTTAAACAAGCTTTGTTTCCTCCCGGCTTTTTTCATTAATCTAAAAACTACTATTCCCACTAACGTCTGTCAACTGTTTTCCTTCCATTCATACGAAAAAGCTTTGACAGGGTTTCATTTCAACACCTTTTTGAGCAAAAAAGATTGACAGCTTCATCCGTTGTAAATACAATAATTACAACGGAAGGGTGATTTGATGAAGATCAGCAGCAGATTTACGATAGCCGTACATATGTTATCCTTGATGCAAGTCCGAAGCGACCATTTGACATCAGAGCAAATCGCAGACAGCGTCAATACCAATCCGGTCATCATCCGCCAAATCAGCAGATTGCTGAAAAAAGCGGGCTTGATTGAAGTAAAGCGCGGCACAGGCGGCGCGCACTTATTACGGGATGCCGGCGCCATTTCTTTGTATGATGTCTATAAAGCCGTCGAAGTTGTCGGTGAAGGCGAACTGTTTCACACTCACGAAAATCCCAATCCTGATTGCTGGGTCGGTGCGAATATCCACCAGGTTCTTGAGCTTATTTTATTAAAAGCGCAAACAGCCATGGAGACTATACTCAAAGAAATTTCTATAAAAGAATTGACTGATCTGATTATCCAAAAAAAGAATGCTTCTCAATGAGGCATGATTTTTTCCGCCTTGTTGTAACACCCACGCTTACAACGGGCGTCTGGCATTATATTTTTTCGCCTCGTTGTAATATTTTTCATTACAACGGTGGGTACCATGTGATCAACACAGACGAATTCGGATTTCCAGCACATTAAGGGAGGACTTAACATGACGAATCATATAAAAGAAATCAACTGGGAGCAAAACACCAACTCTTACATTCAGCTCATACCGAATATTGAGTACACAAAAGTGAAAGACACTTCTTTGACATTACATTTGCTGGCGCGCCGCAATCCAATGGATGCGTTATTTAACCGGGAAGGCAATCAAGAAACATACCCGCTGATTATTTATCTGCAAGGGTGCGGATGGGGGTGGACAAAACAGGATACATCCGCCTTTATCCCCCAGCTGGTTCCATTTGTCGAGCAAGGCTATGTCGTGGCAAGCGTTCAATACAGAGGCAGCGGAGAGGCGCTGTTTCCGGCTCAGCTTCATGATGTGAAAACAGCTGTCCGCTTTTTAAAAGCAAATGCCGAGTGCTATAACATCGATCCTGATAGAGTGGGAGTCTGGGGGGATTCTTCAGGCGGCCATTTGGCTCTTTTGCTTGGATTGACCGAAGGAATTGAAGAATTAGAAGGCCAGGACGAATACCGTCATGTATTGAGCAAAGTCGATGCGGTTGCGGACTGGTTCGGCCCGGTTGATCTTCTGTCCATGAGCAAGTATCCGTCCATCTTCGACCATGATTCACCCAATTCACCGGAATCCAAGCTGATCGGCGGACCTGTTCAAGAAAACAGAGAACAGGCGAAACAAGCGAGTCCGATAAGCTATGTTCACAGGGACGCGCCCCCCATTCTGATCATGCACGGGGATCAGGACGATGTCGTCCCTTATGAACAAAGCGTCCAATTGTTTGAAGCCTTAATAAAAGAGGGCCATGATGCCCTTATGTATAAAATAAACGGGGCCGGACATAACGGTTTTACCCAGGCTCATACCCTTGACATCGTCAAATCGTTCTTCCGCAAACATTTAAAGCCTGGAAAAGCATGAACATTGAAGGCCGGATATCCGGCCTTTCAGTGTATATTCCTATCTTTTATGAATATTTTCTAAATTTTTTTCAGTATATCGGTATAAAGTTCACCTTCAGAAAATAAGATGAAAACGCTTACAACAAAACCATGAGGTGAACAACGATGAAAAAACTGGTACTGCTCATGCTTGTTTTGCTGGTCGTGTATCCGCATGTATCGAAAGCGGGAGGATTTAAAGGAGGAGGAGGCGATCCGGGCCACTGGTTCGCGGGAGACCCTGTTGAACATCCTGATCCCGCAAAACCGCCGATTGTATTTGTCCATGGATTAAACGGCTCTTCAAGCGCTTGGTTTGACGAAAATGACATGGCGGAGCAGGCGTGGAAAAACGGATATGATGCGGCTTTTATCGATCTCCACCCCGATAAAGACATGCAGGATAACGGAGCGATGCTGGCCGCGAAACTGCGCGAAATCTACCAGCATTTCGGCCGCAAGGTCATTCTCGTTTCCTACAGCAAAGGCGGAATTGACAGTCAGTCGGCGCTGATTCATCACAACGCATACCATTATGTCGAGCGCTTGATTACGCTCGGAACCCCCCATCACGGTTCGCAGCTGGCAGACCTTGCCTACAGCAGCTGGGCAGGATGGCTCGCCGATATTTTAGGCCAGAAAAATGCCGCCGTTTACTCTCTCCAAACAGGGTTTATGAAATCGTTCCGCGATCAGACCGACAATCATCCCAATCGATCGAAAACCAAATATTTCACCTTGGCAGGCAATAAAATCGGCGGGTTCGGCAGCGTTTTATTTTTTGGAGGCGTCTATTTAAACATGTTTGGCGAAAATGACGGTGCCGTCACCGAAAAAAATGCGAGACTCCCTTACGCCACAAACCTGAATACAGGGAAGTGGGATCACTTCTCGATTATTAAAGGAAACCTCACATTTCCTGTATTTATGCCTTTATTGACGGTTCAGGCATATGCAAATGAAACAGCGGCCATCAAGGAAAACCTATCGTACCCTTTCATCAGAGGAGGGGAAAATCATGGATTGAGAGAAGAGGAATTCGCCGTTGAAAAAGGCGTCAAGGAAATAACCGTTCACTGGCTGAGCAATCATTCCTCGGGAAATATCAAATTGACAGATCCGCACGGCAAACCGCTCAAAGATTTTTCAAAAGCAAAGACGGCGGATGTTTTTGAAGGGGGATTCGTCCATTCCGCTGCCATTAAAAATCCGGCAGCAGGTACATGGAAGATCGCATCATCTGTCAAACAAAAAGAGGCGTTTTTGTTCATTGTGACGTTCGATTCTCCTCTGAACCAGCAAATTAAAAACGCAGTCACCAGAGAATCGGCAAATCTTGCGAATGTTAAGACGTCCGTTCGTTCTATCCGCTATGAAAACGGAAAACAGGCCGAGAAAAAGTCGCTGAAACCAGCTTCCATCAATGCGCTGCAAAACAGCCTGTCATTCAAAAAAGCGGGCTTGTATTCGGTGACGATCGACCTTTCAGGAAAAACGGCAGACAACTCGCCGTTTAACAGGACGATCATCCGCTCTATTTATGTAAATGACAAAGGGGAGAAGTTTGAAAACAGCCCTTTGTCCGATTAAACCGTTCTTTTCATGGGAGATAAAGATTCATCGACCATGCGGTCAAGTTTTCTGATCTTTTCAAGCGCCAGCTTATGATCGATTTTGCGGTAATGGTGGTTTCCGCCCGGCTCTTCATCCAGCTCATCCGCTTTTTTGACGATTTCCTGCAGCTTGTTTTTATCGAGGTCCCCTTCTGGCAAATAGGAATCCGTATGAAGCAAAATCGCCAAAGCAATCTCTTTTGCCGCTTTCCGATCTTCGCCGAGGCGGATCAGCAGCTTGTGAGCGCGCTCGGCACCCTTTATCGCGTGAATGTCGTTTTGCTTGTATTTTTCATAATCCCATTCCCCGTCGGTATACCATTCATAATGACCGATATCGTGCAGCAAAGCCGCTTTTGTCGCGATATCAGGGTCTACTCCCGCTCGCACCGCCAGGCGGTATGCGTGGTAAGCGCAGGCTACGGCATGAGCTACACCGGAGCGTGTTAAATATTTTTGTGCGATTGGATGGGTGAATACATCCACTAATGTTACGTTTCTCATGTAAACCCCTCCTTTATATATTTTTAGAATCCTAACATATTTTCATGTAAATCTCAATTGATCTGACACATCATATTTAAAATTCCGCTATATGAGCCGGCGCCATAATAAAATAAAAACAAGCACAATCGATTTGATGTGCTTGTTTTTTATTTTTCACAAAAACTCTTTAATGTCATACACTCTGCCGTTTTCAAAGTCGGTCTCAAGCAGATCGAGCAGAACGCCAGCGACGTAAGGCGTGCTTCTCAGCTTTCCTTCTGTTTGATAGATTTTGAATCGTTCAATTTCATGAAAGTCTTTTTTCGATGATGAACGTATTACCTCTTGCATGCCGGTATCCATGATCCCCGGTGAGAAAGAAATCATTTTCACCGGATCAGATTGATCTTCCTGTTCAAAGCCGAATGTTTTCGTGAACATATCGAGCCCCGCTTTTGAACTGCAGTAGGCGCTCCATCCTTTATAAGGGTTTTTGGCCGCACCTGATGATATATTGACAATCGATTTTTTGCCTTTGTATGGCTTGAGCCATTTGGTAAACAGCTGGCTGAGAATCACCGGAGCTAACAAATTTAAGTCATAATGCAGCCTCAGCTCTTCCGGTTCAGCTTCACCGGCGCGTTTGATCGGCGTCACCATACCCGCATTGTTGATCAAGGTGATCGAAGTAAAATCGCGGGCTTGGACAGATTCTGTCAATTGCCGAAACCACTTTTCTGTTTCGGCGAGCTGTGTCAGATCAGCCTCATGCCGGATCAGCCTCTCATGACTGACTTCAGACTTGGTCCTTGAGACAGCGTGAACAATATGGCCTTTTTGCAAAAGCCCTTCGGCAATCGCGGCGCCAAGCCCTTTTGACGCTCCGGTAACAATGGATAAATGCATACGGCGTCCCTCCTTATCCATTATTGTACTGATTCATCAGCCTGCTTCTCAAGTGCAGCGGTTTTCTGTTCCGGAAGAAACGCGGCGAGCACGTAAAAAACCGCCGTCAGTAAACTGAACCATTCGAACACAATCAGCTGGAGAGCTGCCCCAAAAACAAGCAGACCTTGCGTCCATGAACCGCATTTCCCTTTTAAAATGCGAATCAAAGCAAAGATCATGATGGCGAGTGCCACACCCGATCCTAGCAAGCCATAACCGTAGTGGACAAAGTCCGCCATTGCCTGATCGTGTCCCTCCCTCATCGATGGGTATATCAGTAAAATGATGCCTAATGTGCAGATGACCACAATGTAATAGAAAATGGATTCTAATATGAGCAGCCCGTGTACTGCCACAAGCATTAATAACCAAATCGACGCCAATGCAAAAGCTAACCATGCAGATAGCACCTTATAGAACCTCGGATTTTTCATTGTTGAGCGCTCCTATTTTTTCTGCTGCCCGCTGACTTTCGGAATCAAAAAGAACAGACCTGCGATGCATAAGAGGATCAGCAGACCGTATAAAATGGGCAGGAAGATGGATTGCCGGCTTTCCGCAGCGTCATCTTCCCGTCCCGATAAGGACGGATTTGCCGAGAATGACAGGTCAAGCTGCTTCAGCTTTGACGCCACGGAATTGCTTTCATTCGTGAAGCTTCCGGACAGGCTTTTCAGCTTTTCGATGGCATCTTCTTTTTTCGAATCTGTAAATGAGAATTCCTTCAGTTCTTCTGGAATTGATATTTCTTCCTTGTATTCCGTCTCTTCTTCCTGAAGATAGTCCGTCTCGATTTTAATATCCTGCTTTTCATACTCGTTTGGCTTTACATCGACTTTATCGGTTTCCTCCGCCTTCACGAACGGAGTGAAAAGAAAGAAGGAGAGCATGACTGCCATGATCCCCTTCTTTCCCCATTTCGCATTAAGCATCATGGTCAGTCTCGCTTTCTTCTGTTCTTGATTTTGCAAAATCGATAATAAAAGGAACAGCAATCGCGATGATCGTGATTAAAATTAATGCACCGATTCCGAGTGCAAACTGGCTTCCAGTTCCGTACTGAATCGACATATATACGGTTGATACCGGATTGTTAAAGCTGAAGTTCGGCATCGCCAAGTCAAGCAGCGGCGCTACATAGAACAGCACCATAGCGGCTGTTGCGATTCCGCCTGCGATCGATCCCAGCATAAACGCCGTCCGGATGATGGCTGAACTTGCGACCAGCAGCAAGATCGTAAAGACCGACCACATGACGGCCTGATCGTCTGCGAGTGAGTAAATGTTCAAACCGAACAGACTGATCATCAGTCCGACAATAATATTCAAAATGCCAAACAGCGCGCCTCTGACTAAGAGCGGAGCATTTTGATAATGGTGGCTGAAATATCCGATCAGCAAGCTGGAAAGCATCACAATCACGAGAATGACGACCGGCGGTACGTTTTGCGCTTTCGACTCTGGAACATCCCCGCTGATTTTCACCGGACTTGCCAGATGATCGTATACATATCCGTCGTTTCCTCCGAACGCATTGCCGAGAATGCCGTACACGTCTCCGCGGATCAGCTTTGTCGTCGCGACATTTTGGCCCCAGTTTGAATTCAGGGTATCCGCTTTTTTCTGAACATCGTTCACACTTTCCTGAATATTGCCCGTGTACTCGATGACGCCTGATTGCGTTTCCGACAAGGAACCGAGCATGTTAGACAGCTGCAAAATGTCATTTCCGAGCGTATCCTGCATGCTGATGACCATCGTTCCATCTGTCGCGTCTCCCTGCATGACCGCCGTTCCGGCGCCTTCCGGATTGCGCAGCTGTTCAGATACGGCATTTGCTCGTTCTGAAATCGTGCTGAGTTCATTCAGCACGTCAGTCTGCTTCTCACTAATGAAATCGCCGTAGCTTTTGACGAAATCGGTCATGTCTGTTGTGTAATTTTCAATGTCTTCATTTGTAGACAGCATATTATTTTTTAAATTGCTCCATTTTTCCGCTTCGGTTTCACCGATTTTAAGGACGGTATCCACGCTGTCTTTTTTCGCGGAGATGACATTGCTCTTAATTGAATAATCTACTGATCCGTATAGCGTTGTTCTATATACAGACAACGTATTATGATATCTGAGAAGGTCGCGGACATCTCTTGTATTGATTTTAGAAGCAAAAGCCTCTTTTAATGCTTCTTTTCTCTCAGTACCCATCGGGTAGCTTAATATTTCGTTTTCAAGTGTTTCGATTTGACTGTAAATCGTCTTAAAGTCTTCATTCTGGCTCTCTTCAAGCTTTGTAATTCGCCCGTTCAGCTTTTCGACATTTTGATTTAAGTCTTTAATCGTATTCGTTAATTCAGCGACTTTATCATCAAATTTTTCTAGCTGTTTTTTCAACTCTTCATTATGCGTTTCCTGTTTTTCGCGAAGATCTGTTTCCACCTTTTCAATTCTAGCGGCGGCTTCATTGAGCTGTGCTTTTAACTTGGTAATTTCGTCTTCAGGCTCGTCTCCCGGGTTCTCCGTTTGGCCGTCTTCGCCTGTTCCCTTATCGCCTGCATCATCTGCAGAAGTTGAACCGTCCTGCTGACCGATTTCCCCGGTTTCAGGAGAAGGTTCTTGACCCTGATTCGGCTCTCCGGCAGATGGTTCTTGATCTCCTGAACCGCCATCATTCCCTGAGGAATCCTTTAGCCCGTCCGATAATTCTTTAAGATCAGCCGCTATGTTCTTCAATTCATCTTGCTGTTCTTGAAGATCGATTTTTAAATCTTTCGGCTGTTCTTCGTCGTCATTTTGATCTTCATCATCGTTATCTTGATCATCACCAGGATTTGTGGTGCCTGGATCTTCCTGTGGAACGGTTAACACTGAGCGCCTCTCTATTAATTTAGGTTGAAGCACGCTCAGATTATAGCTTCTCGTTTGGGCCTGATAATCATCGATCAACTCATTCTGAATCCTGTCAATTCCGCTCATTTGTAACGGCACCTGATTTTCACGCGTCGTTTGCAGGTTTTGAAAAGAGTTCGCAGTCAGGCTGAATTGATTTTGCAAACCGTTGAATGAAGCGGCCATGCCGCTCATTTGTTCATTGAAACGGCTCGTTGCGCTGGACTGCTTTTCCTTAATCACCGTAAGGCCGTCTTGAATTTGCTTTTCACTGTCCGCTTGTGCAGCTTGAAGCAGTTCCGACTGCTTTTCTTGATATTGTTTGTACTGATTGACGTTGTCGACGAAGCTGTCCAGTTGTTTTTTGGATTCTTCGACGCCTGCGTTGCGCTCTTTTGATGTGCCTTCTGTTTCATTGATCGATTCTTTCAGTCTGTCGATCATCTCTTTTTGTCTTTCTACTTCGCCCGCTAAATTGTTGGAGCTCGGCTTGTAAAAATTGTACATCGCGTTTTGGAATTCTGATTCTTTGTTTACGATGCTGTCAAACTCTTTTCTGACCTTTTTGACTCCCTGTTTGACAAAGCGCCAATACAGGGAAGACATTTTTTTGCTCACCGTTTTTTGCGCGTCTTGAAGTTCGCGCTGGACTTTTTCCTTGTTGACGGCGTCAAGCTGGTCCTGAATTTTAAATTCCAGCTCCGCTTTTTGTGGACGCTCATGGTTGTAGCTTAAAATGTTTTGCGAAAAGTCCGACGGAATGTAGACAATCGCATCGTATTGCTTCTCCGAAAGTCCGCTTTCTGCTGCGCTCCGGTTGACGACCGTCCATTTATAGTCCGGACGGTCAACCAGGGAAGCCGAGATTTCGTTCCCCAGCAGCGCATCTTCATCAACGGTTCCGTCATCTTTCAAAATGCCGGTATCTTCATTGACGACAGCGATTTCCCTTGTCGCGTTCGATACCTTTTTCGTCGGGTTCTCACCGATGAAATGAAAGAACAAGACGGGCAGCAAGATGATCGTGACGAAGGCGCTGATAATTTTCAGCGTGCTTTTTTGTTGTTCCGTCATTTCGTTTTCTTCCTTTCTACGGCACATAAAGGAATTTGAATTTTCCTCTCTTTGCCGTTTTCAACGATATAGCCAAAGCCCGGGAGAATTTCCGGCTCCTGGCGTTCATATGGGAGCTGAATCAAATTCTGCTCGGATTTTTTCATCAATAGCATGGCGTGTCTGACCTGCTTGACTTCGCTTGTCAGCGAATCATAGCCTTTTGTGAACTCGCTGTGATTTCCGGCAGGTATAAAGTGGAAGCCTAAATGGGCGTATGACTTCATAAACATCGCCATTTTATCCTGAATAGATGCGTCGATCGTCTGCTGGAACCGTGAAAGTCCGTCGACGATAAAGACCATCGGTGAAAAATCAAGGTTGGCGATTTCGCCTTGTTTAACGGCTTCCAAATACATCGCTTCTCTTGTCCGGCAAATTTCTTCCGTCTCAGCCAGCCAGAGCATAATGTCGTCTTTTGTTTCAAGGTAGCTGATTTGATCCTCTGTCGCATATTGAGAAAGCCCTCTGTCTATCGAATCAAACACGGCAATTTTTTTCGTGTCATGGTCAAGCAGGTGCTCGAGCATGATCTTGATGACGTTTGTTTTTCCGCGCTGCGTCTGACCCATGATGAGGCAGTGCTTATTTTTCTCAAGGTTAAAGTATACCGGTTCGACAGATTCTTCATCGAGTCCCATTGGAATAAGGCCTCTTTCAGGCTGAAGCGGATAATCTCTCACAAACTGCGTAACGGAAAGCTCCAGCGGCAGCATCGGCACAGGCGCCGGCTTTCTCATGCCTTCCGACCGTTCTGCGATCGCCTGAATGTCGGATTTGATCCGTTCAAACAGCTCGATATCATTGTCCGCTTCCACAGGCATAAACATTTGTGCGAAGTATTGGTTTTCTTTATTGATAATGACGCGTCCAGGGATCGGTTCAAGGCTGAATTCCGGCCTTCCGATGATCGAATATGCTTCAGACTGATCCATCAGGTAGTGGACAACCCTCGTTTTCAGGTTGTTCAAGAGCGACTGTCTGATCGCATTGACCCTTGTCGCGGTCAGGATTAAATAAATTCCAAGCGACTGGCCGTCGCGTGAAAACTGGATAAATTCGCTTTCAAGTTCATGCATTTCGTCTTTAATGATGTCAAAGTTGTCGACCGTTATAAAAATAAACGGCAGCTTTTCCTTATTCAGCGCATTGTACATCTTGATATGGCTGATTTCTTTTGCGCGGAAAAGATTTTTCCGGTGCTCGATTTCCGCCTTGATCCGGACCATGAATTTCTCGATTTTTCTCGTTTGGTCCATCAAGAAATAATCCGCGGTATGCGGAAGCCTTGCAAGCGGAAGCAGCGTTCCGTTGCCAAAGTCGAAAATGTAGTAATGCAATTCTTCCGGTGTATATTGTTCGGCAAAGCTCATCATGAACGTCGTAGCGGTCAGGGATTTTCCGTAGCCTGACGATCCGACGATGCCGATATTGCCGTCATCCATCATGCGATAGCTGATCGGCTCCTGGCTTTGCTTTTCAGGTTCATCGATATAAGCAAAGTTAAAGGCATCCGCTTCCTCAGACGGGTAGCGCGTTTTAGGTATGCGCTCTTCAAGCGGCGGCAACCAAGGGCTCGGAAGCTTCTCGATTCCCATTTCCTCTTGAATCCGTTCAATTTGTTCGACGACTGCGGAAATTTCCGTTACGGCCTCTTTTTTCGCAGTATGATCGGCGTCAACGTCTGACAAAGGAATTAAACCGGTGTCTGTGACGATCGCCACTTCATCCTCTGTGCCGTAGCCGTCCTCCATGTAAGGGGCGCCGCTCCATGCAGACTGGAACAGTTCATACACCTCATTGTTGCCGACTTGCAAATAACCGCGGCCCGTTACCGTGATGGTAGCCGCATCCCCATTTTTAAGGATTTCTTTACTGTCATTCGCATCCTGAACCTTCAAGGCAACCTTGAATCTGGAGTTGCTCCAAATCTGGTCGTCGATGATGCCGCCCGGTTTTTGCGTCGCCAAGATTAAGTGCACCCCGAGACTTCGGCCGATCCTTGCCGCGCTGACAAGCTCGCGGATAAATTCCGGTTCTTCGCTTTTCAGCTCGGCAAATTCGTCTGAAATTAAGAAAAGGTGCGGCATCGCTGTTTTCGCTTTTTTCTGTTTGTAAAGCTTTGTATAGTCATTGATATGGTTGACTTTATACTGATCAAAGAGCCGCTGCCTTTTCTTCAGCTCACTCTTAATGGACGCCAGCGCCCGGTTGCTGAAGTTCTTGCTGCCTTCAATGTTAGTAATCGTTCCGAGCAAATGCGGGATGTTCCGGAACGGCTGCGCCATTCCGCCCCCTTTGTAGTCGATTAACAAAAATGCGACTTCATGCGGGTGGAAGTGAACGGCCAAAGACAAAATATAAGTCTGCAAAAATTCACTTTTACCTGAACCGGTCGTTCCGGCAAGCAGCCCGTGGGGGCCGTGGGCTTTTTCGTGAAGATTTAAATGAACAATGTCGTCTTTTCCTTTATAGCCGATCGGTACGGCCAAAGATTTGGCCGATTCGCTTGTCAACCATTTTTGGCCAATACCGATGTCATCGACTTCCTTCACTTGGAACAGTTCGAGAAACGATACGGTATCAGGAATCGAATTCGTCATGCCCGTCTGGTGGTCAAGCGTTCTCAGCGTCCGGGAAAACAGTTCGTTGTCTTCCCTGTTGTGGTGATCCAGCTGAAACGGGATCTGTACGGCTTTCTTTTGCTTGATCAAAATGTCGCCTTCCTGTTCAGTAATATAACGAACAAGGGTATGAATGTTTTCGGACAGGCTTTCTTTCGTCTCTGCCGCCACGATTGTCGACACTCCGAGGTTTTTCTGCTTGCCTTCCAAATATTCTAAAATGACGTGTTCCGCGATGAGCTGCTGATTTGTGATGATAAACACAAAGTGCGGCTTATACAAAGTATTCTTTTTGTTTTCATCTAAATCCCGTTCTCTCAAAATTTCATATATGCTTGAAAGGAGCTGATCTCTTGTCTGTTCGTTGTAAATAAACCCTTTCGCATAAATATGAGGCATCTGAAAATGCGGAAGCCACTTCATCCATTCCCATTCTTGATACTCGGCTTCGTCAAAAATAAAGACAAAGCGCAAATCATGATAGCTGTGGAAAAATGCGAGCTGGCCGACAAGCTGATGAATTTCATTTTTGACGACGGACAATTTTCCGACGACACCCATCGGGCCTTCAGCAAGATTCACGGTGATCGGCGCATTTTTCAGTTCTCTGTAGACCTCTTCCATTTTTTGCGTTTGTTCAAGGAGATGGTCTGTATCGCGATTGGCCAAATCTCCGCCGTTCAAATTGATTTGGTATGAAGATGCAACATTTCCCGTTCCAAGGCGGATTTGCAGAAAATCGGCGCTTTCAATCGATTTTTCCCAAATCCGTCCGCTGATCTCCTTTGTTAAATATTTCATTCTCTCAAATGTAGGAAAATGGAAATCAAGGACGAACTTTTGCCTTTCTGCAAGTTCGTGCAGCTCTTTCTTTTTGTTTTCAAGGTAAAGGGTGTAGACCCGCTCTCTTTTTTCTTCTCTTTTTTTACGCTGATTTTTGTCGCGGAAGTACTGCACGGTTGACGTAATCAGCGTCATCATAAACATCGCAAGGGAGACGATGATAAAAATTCCCCGCGGCTGAATGAGCGCCACGATCCCCATGACAAGCAGCATGACGATCGGAGGCAGAATCATCAGCCATAAGCCTCTGTTGTCTCCGTCGCTTTCCTGTGCCGGGAAGCTGAAGGATATCTTTTCATCCGGCAGATCGTAAATCATTCTCGGCGGCCTGCGGTATTGCGGATATTTATTTTTTGTCTCGGAGCTCGGCTTGAGAATGTTCTCCAAAGACGTATCATATTGCCCGAACCCCTCGATTTCCAAGAGGTCATCTTCAATGATGCGAAGAATATTCAGTCCAAATGCGATTTCGTCTCCATTTTGCACGGAGACCGAAGCGGACACTTCTTCTCCGTTCAAATAAATTTTGGCGCCATTCGGCAGGACATTCCATCGCCCGTCGAGGCGGATGAAGGAGAATGTACCTTTTTCTCCAAAGAATGAATCCGTTTCATTGAAATAAACATCCGCTTCTTGATCAAGGGAAGAAATGACGACTTCCTGTCTCTCTCCCAAATAGTAGGCGGGAACGCTGTCGGATTCTTCGGCTAAAAAAAGTGTCAGCTGTTCAGCGCCGCTTTGGACGGACGCCTTTCCGCCAAGCTTTAAAGAAGAAACAGTCTCCCCTCCCAGCTGCACGTTGAAAGCGTCTGAGTCCTTCTGCTTTTCCAGTACCACCGGGCCTTTTTCAAACGAAAAATGCTTGATCGTGACAGAATGTTTCAAATCCGGCCCGATGGTGAGCGTGCGGCTGTTCTGATCATCCAGTTTTATTTTTTGATAGTTTTTATGATAAAAAATCCATAACAGACTCATTTCCCCGCCTCCTGCCAACAACAGGTGTTTTCGCTTTTATTTATCATCTTTTTTCTTTTTGTCTTCCTTTTCTTTATTTTCTTTTTTCGCCTGCTCTTGCTCGGCTTTCTCCTTTTCAGCCTTTGCGGCTTCTACGTCCGCCTGGCTTTGCTCGGTGTTTGCCTGCTGGTTTTCATCAGTATTCTTCTGCTCTTTTTTATTTTGTTCCAATGTCTTATATAATTCGTCAAATTCCTTTTGCAGCGGCTCCAGGAGCTTTTCTCTCTCATCGCTCGACATTTGGTCATCCGCTTTTATTTCACTCATATATTTTGTGATTGCGTAGATAATTTGAAGGTCGTTTTCCAGTTTCCTGCCTGTCTCAAGAGCCCCCTTATTATCCCCCCGTCCGATCTGAATCCAGTAAAGGAAATTATTCGGATCGACTTGGAGCGTCAGGCTTTTTAAAGCATCTTCCTGCCAGTCCAATTCCTTCAATGCGCTCTCAACAAGCACATACGAATAAGCCAGTTGATATTGAACAGAATCAGGCATCTCGCCGGCATCATATTTATCAAGCGTACTGATGACTTTGCTGTACTGTTTATTTAAGAAGTAGCGGTTGCTTTCGATAAACGCCTGCTGTTTCGGTTGTGCAAAGAATAATGAGTAGAAGGAAAATAAAACAGCCGGTATTAAGCATAAAATAAGTCCTAACCCTATGTACCTTTGAATCTTCCATTTCTTCTTCGGAAGATGGACAAGCGTTTTTTCTTCGGCATCCAGTTCATCGATCCTCTTTTGAATGACGGCTTTCAAATCGCCGTACGTCCCGCTTGTGATGATGTCTTTTACCTGATCTGAAAACTTGATGGTTTCGCTGTATTTTAAATACTCTTCAAAAGTAAACTGCCCATCGACAGCAAGCGCAGCAGCGGCTTTCACTTCATTGAAAAGTCTTTCTTCGTCGTGTTCATATGGCGGAATGCTTTCTTTCACTCCATAATGTAAAAATTTAGGTGTTAATCCTTTGTCAAAAACAATGTTTTCAGGCGCAGCGATCAGGTGCAGCCTTTTAATTGAATGTTCTTCGACGGCTTTCACGAGCTGGTACGCAAAAAGCCATTTGCTTTTTTTATTTTTTCCTTTTATATAACGAAATTCTTTATATTCGGAAGGAGGCTGAATCAAAATTTGGACTTCATCATCGGTCATGACGGTTTCTTTATTAAAGGAAGGATCGACTTCTTTGATGACGTTTGCTTCCAAGCCGTTCACAAGATTGATCTTTTCTCTTTGAAAACGAAAGATATATGAACCGTCTTCTTTCGTCATGACGGCCTCTAATTGGTCTTCGAGATACGTTTTCTTTTTCTCTGCCATTCACCCAGATCCTTTCATAAAATTTCCAGGCGGTCACCTGTCGTAATTCCGCATTGCGATAATGTATATTCGCCTGAAAAAACGGCATCTTTATTTGTCACCCTTACCCAGTAGCCTTCCCGGGGAGGTACCGGTATGCTTTTGGCTTGCCACGCGATGTCGATTACCTTTTTAACAGAATGGTAATCTGACAGTCTGAGGTCAAAGGCGCTGCCGTCGTAATGTTTTAAATCGATGGTAATGTCAACATACACCAGTTCATCACCTCTCAATAGAAAAAGCGCCGTCATCTTCTTTTGAATTAGGCGCTTCTCTCATTCTTCTAATCTGTAAATTAGCCGCGGATTTGGCTAGCGATGTCTTGGTCAGTGCTTTCAAGAGTGTTAGCAGTCTGATGAAGTTGTTTAGAAACGTCGCTTAGAAGTTCAGCCATTTTAATAAAAGAAGGTCTTAGCTCTTGATATTGCTCTGAGAACGCACGGCTTGATTCACCTTCCCACATATCTTGAAGCTGGTTGATCATTTGATCAAGGCGCTGATTGACCTGTTCAGTCACATCTCCGCTTTCTTTTTGATATCTGTCAGCCATTTGCCGCAATTCAGCCGGCGTAACACGAATGATTCCTGACATATTCCTTATACCTCCTGCGCTATTCGCCCTAGATATGGGCTAAATAACTTATTTTTTTGAACGCTTTTATTATAAAAACAAGATTGAGGCACAGTCAAACAAATCTGTTGTTATTTTACAAAATGAGTCTAAAGGTTTATCATTCCTCTATTTCCACCCAGCAAAAATTATAGAAATCTAGTAAAATTATCTCAATTTTCTTCTCTCGTAACATTTGAATCAAATGACATGGTTCTGTGTACCCACTTGGGTCTGAACCGTTTCCATAGGATAAAGGAAGGATTGCATAAGCGCAAAAAAAGCCCGCCTCTAAGAGAGGCAGGCTTGTCTCGATCAGCCCGCTTTCAAGCCGGCTGATTTTTGTTTTTCCTTATTATAATGGTGCAAAAAGAAATCGTCAGTTTCCGCCCGAATGACTTTCCATAAGAGCACAAGGGCGATTAAGTTCGGGATCATCATTAATGCGTTCGCCATGTCGGCAAAAGCCCATACAGTATTGAGGCTTGCGACTGCACCGTAATATGCAGCGATGACATAAACGACACGGTAAACCGGCACCCATTTTAAACCAACTAAATATTCCAGACATTTTTCTCCATATACATACCAACCGACAATGGTTGAATAGCCGAAGAAAATAACTGAAAACGTCACAATGTATTTACCCGCGGCTCCGAGCGAAGAAGCAAACGCGGCGTTTGTCAGCGCGCCGGCGTCAAGCGATGTATCGTGGGCAACACCAGAAAGCAGACCGCCTGAAGGATCCCAAAATCCCGTAATAATGAGGACGAGCCCGGTCATTGTACATACGATCAATGTGACGATGAATGTTCCCGTCATCGCAACCAAAGCAGCCTTGACGGGGTGATCGGATTTCGCGTTTCCTGCGATCAAAGCAGCGGTACCAAGACCCGCTTCGTTTGAAAAGATTCCTTTCGACATGCCGTTTCTGATCGCCTCAGACACGACTACACCTGTAAAGCCCCCAGCGGCTGACACCGGATTGAAGGCGTGATAAAAAATCAGCTGGAACGCCGGAATGATTTGATCATAATGAAGGAAAATAATGATCAGTGAGCCGCCGATATAAAGAATCGCCATGACCGGCACGAAAATGCTCGCCACCGTGCTGACACGCTGAAAACCGCCGAAGATGATCGCGGCTGTCAATATCGCGAGCACAAGACCGATGATCCAGCCTGGAATTCCGAAGCTGTGTGTGACGACTTCCGAAATCGTGTTGGATTGGACGGAATCCCCGATTCCAAAAGAGGCAAGCACACCTGACAATGCAAATAAAACGGCAAGCGGCTTCCACTTCTTCCCGAGCCCTTTTTCGACATAGTACATCGGTCCGCCCGAATATTCGCCCCGCTCATTTTTGACGCGGTATTTCGTGGCGAGCAATGCTTCGCTGTATTTCGTAGCCATCCCTAAAAGACCGACGAGCCACATCCAAAACAAAGCCCCCGGACCTCCAACCGTAATCGCCGTGGCTACACCGGCAATATTCCCGTTTCCGATCGTTCCGGCAAGCGTCGTCATCAGCGCCTTGAAATTGCTGACATCACCGTCTGCTCCGGCTGATTCTTTCTCTTTCCCGAATGCAAGTTTGAATGCATATATCAATCTTTTAAATTGAAGCCCCCGCAGGATGAACGTCAAAAATAAACCGGTTCCCACAAGCAGAATGATGCCCGGGACTCCCCATAAAAAGCCGTTGATTTTCTCTAGAATCGCCAATGTTCCTACTCCTCTTATTTCAGAATAATTAAATTTGGTGTAATACATCGCTACGTTTATGAAAAATAATAAATCGCCAGCGACTTTTTTGTTGATTTTAACAAACAACTATATTCATAATAAAAGTAAGATGGGTATATGTCAAAATTTTTTCATGCAAACATAAAAGTAGGGGTTTTTTTATGAACAATCGAAACAATCCTTTTAAATATCAATATGACCGTTTAGAAGATGTGGCAGATCATATCAGCGAGGTGCTGGACTGTCCGATTACAATAGAAGACATCAACCACCGTCTCCTTGCTTACAGCACCCACAGCGACTACACGGACCCGGCGAGAACGTCAACGATCATCGGAAGACGCGTGCCGGAAAAGGTCATCAACAAGCTTTGGAAAGATGGAACGATTCCCGCCTTGATGAAAACCGACGAACCGATCAGGGTCGAGCAAATCGATGAAGTCGGCTTGTCGAGCCGCGTGGCGATATCAATCTGGAAAAACAGCGAGGTTATCGGTTTTATCTGGGCGCTGGAAAGCCAAAAAACGCTGTCGGAAAACGAGCTTCATCTTTTGAAGCTGGCTGCGGATTCCGTCAAAAACAAGCTGCTGCCTTATCAAGTCCGAAAAAGAAAAAATGAACAGCGCAGCCAGGAATTTTTCTGGAAGCTCTTGACCGGGCATATTTCGGAAGATCAGGAGATCTCCGACGGCTTTCATCAGCTTGGTATCGGGGTACCTTCAACTTACTCGGTCATCATCATCCGGCTGAAAGACGAAATCGAAGAAAAAACCGAAAAACAGCTCCACTACTTGCTGGAGACGACGCAGCAGGTGCAAATTCTTCTGGCTACAATCGATTATAATGAGCTGATTGTCCTCGCTTCGCCAAAAACGGGGCAAAAGGGACAGCCGTTCAATGATTTAAAGCAATTTGCCGCGAATATACAAAAGCAGCTTGAAGAGCGCTATAAACTGAACAACTGCACGATTGCGATCGGCGGAATGTACAGCTTGATCACCCTTGTACACCAGTCTTATCAGGAAGCGCTCTCGGCGCTGAAGGTCAAGGAGCGTTTTCCCGAAGAAACAAGGCAGCTCGTCAGCTTTTCAGAACTCGGCATCTATCAGTATCTCGACGTGCTCAGCGAAAAACGAAAACACGCAAGCTATCCAAACTATTCTTTAATGCAGCTTGAAGCATATGACAAGGAGCACCACTCCAATCTTGTCGAGACGCTTGAGCAGTTTATCGAATGCGACAGCAACGTCAACACCGCCGCCAAAAAGCTGAACATTCACGTCAACACGCTGAACTACAGGCTGAAGCGCATCAGTAAAATCGCCGAAATCGATTTAAAAAACATCAATGAAAAATTTACGATTTATCTGGAAATCAAGCTTCGCAACATGCATTTGTGAAATTCCACAAATGCATGTTTTTTTATTTTCCGATCCAAACAAAGAAAATTCTAAAAAGTCAGTATAAACTAAAACAACAGCATTTTTACAGAAAAAGGAGGAATGATGGGATGATTATCGGCGTACCGAAAGAAATCAAAAACAATGAAAACCGTGTTGCCTTGACTCCCGGTGCAGCTTCTCAACTGATCGCTGCAGGACACCGCGTCATCATCGAAAAAGACGCGGGGGCTGGAAGCGGGTTTGAAAATGAAGATTACGTCTCTGTAGGAGCGGAGATCTCAGAACAGGCGAAAGCCGTCTGGGAAGCAGCTGATATGGTGATGAAAGTCAAAGAGCCGCTTCCTGAAGAATATCCGTATTTTAGAGAAGGGCTTATCTTGTTCACTTATCTGCATCTGGCCGCAGAGCCTTCCCTGGCTGAAGCATTAAAGCAAAAAGGCGTGACAGCCATTGCCTATGAAACGGTCAGCGACGGCCGCTCCCTTCCTTTACTGACGCCGATGTCAGAGGTAGCCGGGCGGATGGCCGCTCAAATCGGCGCCCAGTTCCTTGAAAAGCCGAAAGGCGGAAAAGGCATACTATTGGCCGGGGTACCAGGAGTCGCGCGCGGGAAAGTGACGATCATCGGCGGAGGCGTTGTCGGCACAAATGCGGCAAAAATCGCGGCGGGTCTGGGAGCTGACGTGACGATGATCGATTTAAGCGCGGAACGTCTGCGCCAGCTTGATGATCAATTCGGCAACCAAATCAAAACTTTGATGTCCAATCCGGTCAACATCGCTGATGCCGTCGCTGAAGCCGATCTCCTCATCTGCGCGGTGCTGATCCCGGGTGCCAAAGCGCCGACTTTGGTGACGGAAGAGATGGTCAAACAGATGAAACCGGGCTCGGTGATCGTTGACGTCGCAATCGATCAAGGCGGCATCGTCGAGACGGTGGATCACATCACAACCCACGACAATCCGACCTATGTCAAACACGGAATCGTCCATTACGCCGTTGCCAACATGCCCGGGGCCGTTCCGCGGACATCCACAGTCGCACTGACGAATGTAACGGTTCCGTACGCGCTTGAAATCGCAAATAAGGGCGCGGAAAAAGCGATACTTGAAAACCGTGCGCTAAAAGCCGGCGTAAACACAGCAAACGGCCATATCACTTATGAAGCCGTAGCCAGAGACTTAAACTATGATTACGTTCCGGCAGAGCTTGCGATCGAAAATTCGTCGTCAGCCACCGGTGCATAGCATCAAAAAGACAGAGCCTCGGGAAACAGCTCCGAGACTCTGTCTTTTTCTTTTATTCCGTTTTCCGCCGATCCTGAATCAATTTTGCGGTAATCACAGAAACAGGGATCGCGGCAAACAGAACAATTCTCCACAGCGTCCTGTCTGAGGCATCGCCGGCTGCGGCAAAACCGCCGCAGCTGTCAGCGCTAATAAAACAGCAAAAGCCTTTTTCTTGAATGATGCGATCAAAAGCCAAAAACATACGGTCAGCATGCAAAATATGAGCAGCTGTACGAAAAACATTTCATCCTCCCCCGCTAATCAAAGCTGTACCTTTCTTCTTTCCAAGGATTTCCCCTCATATGGTACCCGTTTTTCTCCCAAAAGCCCGGATGGTTTTCCTTTGTAAACTGAATGCCCCTCAGCCATTTGGCGCTTTTCCAAAAATACAGATGCGGCATGACCGCTCTGAGCGGAAAACCGTGCTCCGGTGTGAGCGGGGCGCCGTTGTGGGAATGAGCCAAAAGAGACGAATTTTTTAAGAAGTCTTCGAGCGGAACATTCGTCGTCCAGCCTTCCTCTGCATGCAAGATGACAAATTTGGCTTCGGGAAGCGGCTTTACTCTTTCAGCGATCTCCTTTGTTTTGATCCCTTCCCAGACATTATCGAGCCTGGACCAGCCTGTTACACAATGAATATCATTGGACACTTCGCTCTGCGGCATGTCATGCAGATCATTCAAAGACAGCAGGAGCGGCTGTTCGACAAGTCCGTAGACTTGCAAATTCCATTTTGAGAGGTCTTTGTATTCCGGAACATCGCCTGCATGAAGAACAGGAAAAGATGTCGTGACATTTTGGTTTGGAGGCACCCTGTCGGACTTGTGCGGTTTTGTTTTTCCAAAAAACACGAAAGAACCCCCTTTGTTAACTTTGTTTAAAAAGTGGTTGACAAACTATTTTACGATCTCTTACGATAAGGTTGTGTTGAATCACTGAGGAGGAACAAAGATCATGAATAAAAAGAAACTTCGCGCCGCTGATATGGCGCTTGTCGGAATGTTTGCCGCCCTCATGGGGATCGGCGCTAATATCACTTCGTTTGCCCCGTTTCTGCAAATCGGCGGTATTCCGCTTACGATGCAGCCTTTCTTCTGTCTGCTTGCCGGGCTTCTGCTCGGCCGCAAATTAGGTGCGCTATCCATGATCGTTTATGCGTTAGTCGGCTTTGTAGGCGCTCCTGTATTCGCTTCTTTTTCAGGCGGTATTTCCGTTCTTTTCAAAGGAAGCGCTGGATTTATTCTATCCTACATTCCTGCCGCATATGCCGCGGGCTGGATCACGGACAAAGTATCAGAACCGAGAACAGGCCACTTTTTCACAGCTTCATTGATCGGTACACTAATCATTTATCTGATTGGCGTCAATTATACGTATCTCGCGTTTTCAACTTGGCTCAATACACCGTTGTCTTATTCAGCCGTTTGGAAGATGATAACCTGGTTCTTCGTGAAAGACTTGGCATTCTCCGTTCTGCTCGCCGCGCTCGCCTCAAAGGTTTTCCGGGCGGTTCAAAAAGGCGCAGGCTTCAGAAGAAACCCGACCTATTAATTAAGAGCAGGCGGTGCGGTTCTCTTTTTATTTTAACAAACATAGAAAAAAATTCCCCTCAAAGTGAGGGGAATTTTTTTAAAGAACAATCGCCGCGATCCAGCCAAACAAAATCAGCGGAATATTATAAAAGATGAATGTCGGAACACAAGTGTCCCAAATGTGGTGGTGCTGTCCGTCTGCATTTAAGCCTGATGTCGGGCCAAGCGTGCTGTCGCTCGCAGGTGAACCGGCGTCCCCGAGAGCCGCCGCCGTCCCGATAATAGCGATGGTCGCCATCGGACTGAAGCCAAGCTGCATGCAAAGCGGCACAAATATCGTTGCGATAATCGGAATCGTCGCAAATGATGAACCGATCCCCATTGTGATCAATAAACCGACAATCAGCATCAGCAATGCGCCGATCACTTGATTATTGCTGATGAAACCTGTTGACGCTTCAACAAGGGCTTTGACATCGCCCGTTTTCTCAAGCACATTGGCAAAACCGGCTGCGGCCAGCATCACAAATCCGATAAACGCCATCATGTTCATGCCGTTTGTGATCAATTCGTCCGCTTCGCCGCGCTTCATCGCTCCGCTTAAAAACAAGACCGCCAAACCGCTGAGCGCGCCGAAGATCATTCCGTCGACGTCTAAACTTTGAGACAAATAAAGCTGTACGCTTAATGATACAGCGATGGCCAAAGCGGCAATCGAAAGGCTTTTTTTCGTATAAGCCGCCGATTTTTGACCGGCGATTTCCTTCATTTCGTACGTGCGCGGTTTGCGGTACACAAAAGCAGCAGCAGCCAAACCGGCAATCATCCCGGCGATCGGGATGATCATGGCGATCGGAATATCAGCCAATGTGACCGAAAGGCCGGCATCTTTCATATTGTCTTTCAAAATCCCCTGGAAAATCTGACCGAAGCCGACGGGAAGCAAAACATACGGAGCTGTCAATCCGAATGTCATCGCACACGCAATCAGGCGGCGGTCCACTTGCAGCTCATTCAAAATTTTCAATAGCGGCGGTATTAAAACAGGGATAAATGCGATATGAACCGGAACGATATTTTGAGACATACAAGAAATGATTAAAATCACGAAGACGATCAGCGCTTTTGAAAGGGTTTTGCGCCTTGTATCGCCTTCTTTGCCGATCAGCTTGACAGCAGCTTCAACCATGGCATCCGGAAGACCCGTTTTCGTCAAAGCGACCGCAAATGCGCCGAGGAGCGCATAGCTGACAGCGACGGTTGCGTTCCCGCCGAGTCCTTCCGTGAATACGCTGACCGTCTGGCCGAGACCGAGACCGCCCGTCAGACCTCCTGCAAGAGCGCCCACAATCAAGGCAAGAACAACATTGACTCGCAGCAGGCTTAATATAAGCATGACAATAACAGCAATCACAACTGCATTCATATTTGAAACCTCCGAACAAACGCTTTAGTTTGCTAATGTAGTAGATAATTAAAGTAATGAACGTATATTACCACATGTTTTATGAATGCGTCAATGAGGCTCTTCTGTATTTTTCATAAAAAAAATCCCCTTCTGTCAAAGGGGATAAAAACCTACAATTGATCCGAAAACCGCTCGACAAACGTGACAAGCGTCCTTACCATCACGCCCGTTCCGCCTTTCGGTCCAAAGCAAGAACTTTGAGATGTCGTTGCCGTTCCGGCGATGTCAAGGTGAACCCATGGCGTCCGCTCGGCGAATTCACCGAGGAACGTTCCGGCCATAATCGCATGGCCTTCCCTGCCCGGTGAATTGTTAAGGTCGGCCATTTGGCTGTTTTTTACTCTTTTTTTGTCTTTTTCTGTAATCGGAAGCTGCCAAATCGCTTCTCCCGCTTCTTCAGCCGCCTGTCTCACCTGCTGATAAAGCGGATCATGATTTGTCATCGCGCCTGTCGTTTCCGTTCCCAAAGCTACGACGACACCTCCGGTCAGTGTCGCGACATCGATCAACACGGAGGCTCCGTGGTGCTTTGCATATGTCAGTCCGTCAGCGAGCGCCAGCCTTCCTTCGGCGTCCGTATTCAAGATCTCAATCGTCTTGCCGCTCAAGGAAACGATAACATCGTCCGGCTTCATTGCGCTTCCCGAAATCATGTTATCAGTCGATGGGATCACGGCAAGCACGTTTTGTTCCGGCCTTAATTCACCGATCGCTTCCATCGCTCCCAAAACGCTGGCGGCTCCGCCCATATCTGACTTCATGCCGACAATGCCGCTCTTCGTCTTAATCGAATAGCCGCCGGTATCAAACGTGATCCCTTTACCGACTAAACCGATGACATCATCCCATGCTTCCTTTCCCTGATATTTTAAGACGATCATTTTCGGCGGCTCTTCTGATCCTTGGTTGACCGCGAGGAGACCGCCCATCCCGAGCTCTTCCATTTCAGCCTTTTCGAGAATTTCACATTCAAATTCGTATTTTGCTGCCAATTCAGCGGCGTATGACGCGAGATCCGCCGCTGTCAGCATGTTCCCCGGCATGTTCACGAGGGTTCTCGCCGAATTCGTCGCATTTCCGTACACCTGCCCGACATGCAGACTCGCCTGAATTTCCTTCAGGTCATGGTCTGTCAAAACATAGACGCTTTGCAGGCATTGATCAGGTACATTTGCTCTGTGCTTGTAATCCTGCACTTCATAGCATGACAGCATGCACGATTCAGCCAATGCATGCGCGGCGTCAGCGGCTGGTACCTCTTCAGATACGAAGCTGTCGAGCATGACGGTTAACTCCTGCTTTCGATCTTTGTGAATCTGCTGAACAGCTTCGGCAAAGCAATGTTTCGCATCCTCGAAGGTAAATTCCGCTTCACGGCCCAATCCGACGATATAGATGCGTTTGACTCCCTGAAGGGAAGGGGTAAATATTTTAGACACTTTCGTTTTTTTGGAAGATACATCCCCGTCTTTCAGCAGCTGAGAAAGCTGGCCGTCCAAAAGGCGGTCGATTTCTTCCGCCTTCCCGTACAGCTGGCTTTTTTTAAACAGTCCGATTAAAAGCGTTTCTTTTTTTTCGAAGTCTTTAAAGGCATAAAACATGCGTTCACAGCTCCTTATCAGCAAAGTGAGTAAAATTGAAACAACAATGTTATAATAGGAAAAACATTTTTTCCCGATGGGGTTTCATATTATATATTTTAGCAAATAACTGAGTGCTTTTTTGAATTCATCTCTATTTTCTTTATAGAAAGGATGTTCTGCAAAATGGAAATCCTCACAAACTTTCCTTTACTGGCGAGCTTTGCCGCGATCTTTTTCGCTCAGTTTATCAAGGTGCCCATTTACTTTGTCGTCTCGAAAAAATGGGATTGGCGGCTCGTCACAAGCACTGGCGGAATGCCGAGCTCACACTCAGCAGCCGTTACGGCGCTTTCAACCGGCGTGGCTCTTGATCACGGGATGGATTCTTCTTTGTTCGCCGTTTCCGCAATATTTGCCGTTATTACGATGTTTGACGCAACCGGAGTGAGAAGACATGCCGGAGAACAAGCAACAGTGATCAACCGGCTTGTCCGCGATTTTAACCGCTTTGTCAACGAAGCGAAAGATTTCCCTAAAAGCCATCAGGAAGAAAAACAGAAGAAGCTGAAGGAACTGCTCGGCCATCAGCCGATTGAAGTTTTTTTCGGCGGTTTGACCGGCATTGCCCTGACGCTGCTTCTCGATTACTTATTGATGTAGAGCAAAAAAACGTTTAAGACGCACAGGTCTTAAACGTTTTTTCTTATTCTTTCGCCATTTTATATTTTTGTCTGAATACTTGCATCGATTTATTTTCATTCAGTTTCAGGAGATCCTCTTCGGTAATGGTGCCGTTTCCTTTTTTAATGACATACACATCAAGTGTTTTTTTGCCCCACTCTTTATAAACATCTTCAACCGTCTCATAGTACAAATCAAGCCGGTTCCCTTTGATGGCTGATCCGGTGTCCGCAACAACGCCATAGCCGTAGTCCGGTATGAACAATATCGTGCCGATCGGAAAGACCGACGGGTCGGCAGCAACGGTTGAATATAAATCTCTTTTAACTTTGACTCCCGAATATGTAATCCCGTAATCTGGATGATGAGGCTGTTTTCCCGTCGATTCCGCCCCTGCTGTATATCCGGTCGCGGTGACTTTTTGCTTCGGATACTTGGTCCAGTCAAAGGCATCTTCAAGCGATTTCGGTTTGTTTTTAATTTGTTCTGCGGCAGACAGAGACGTTTTTTCCGCTTTTTCTTTCGGAAGTGATTTAAAGGTGAGCATCAGCTGTTTCAAGGACAGATCGCGTTCTTTCGCCCAGCTGGATATGTCCTGTGCTTCCACGCCTGAAACGGCAAAGAAGGTCGTCATAAAAGCAAAGACAAACAAAACTGTCATCAAGAAACGCCGGAACATTGTCATCACTTTTCTCAAATCTTCCACTCCTCTCACCATCTAGTTGTTTCCAAGCGGAAACAGAAATATTCAGATGGCGGAAAAATTTTAAGAAAAGTGAAAAAATTAAATTCAAAAAACCCTCTCCCTTGAAGAAGAAGGCTTAAAACATTTGATATCCCCTTTTTCGCAACGCTTTAATCGTAACACCCGACAACAGGGCTCCGGCCATTCCGCTGGCTAAAATGATGATATCGGCAGCTGCCAATGAAGCCACTCTGTCAAAAAGGCCGGAAAATGCCTCTCCCGGCGCCTCTACATAGCGAATCAGCTTTTCTTTATTCACAATGAAAAGGCATACAATTGGATAAATGACAGCCATGATCCATGACATCCTGAGCAGCATATTCAGCAGAAAACCGATGCCGAAAAACAGGACGAAAAATAAGACAACTGAAATGATGACAACTGGTAAACTAATCAAAGCCTCCACCCCCAATTCACCTCTTTTAGTGTACATTGGGGAAGGAACTTGAGTCAATCATTGGAAAGCGGCGATCAGCGGTCTTTTCCCGTTCCCTTGCAGTTGTTGCACGTTTCCGAACCACCGAGCAGAAGCTGAAAATAGCCTTTTCCCGAACAAAATGTACAGGTTGATTCAAGGCGATGGGTTGATGTCGTCTTCATTAGATACTCACCTTTTTCTTAATTTTCTGATAATATATCATGAACATTGTCAATAATAAAGTCAGAAAATATAACAGATCATTTGATGTAAGCGCTTAAAAGCTAAGCTTTCTTCCTTTTTCTTTCGTTTTTGAAGTTTTTAACCCCGAATAAAAAGCCCGCAGCTTCCGCTGCAGGCTTCGATTCCGCTTAGAAAAATTTAAACTTTCCTTTTTTCAGAACAAGTCCCGGCCCGCCGATCAGGAACAGCGAGCGGTTGTCGATAATTTTTTTCATCATGGACGCCGTCGTTCCCGTCATCTTTCTCCCGAATGCGACGCCGATTGCATCATGTTCGCCGAGAGAAGCGACAGAGCCTTTATTATCGAATGAGAACGTTTCCGTTTCTTTGCCGTGAATCAGTGCGGCCAAATTGTTTGCGCACGTTTCGCCCTGCTGCATGGAAATCTGCGCAGTCGGCGGATAAGGCCTTTCGGTTTCTTCATTTATGATCAGCGAGCAGTCTCCGATTACAAATATATCATCATGGCCTTCAACGCGCAGATCAGGTTTTACCTTCACACGGCCGCGCATGTTTTCAAAGCCTGATTCTTCTATGATCGGGTTGCCGCGGACACCTGCGGCCCATACGACAGTGCCTGCTTTGATTTCTTCGGTCTGATCGTCTTTTCCACAGATGATTCCGTCAGGCGTGCATTCTTTCACAGCCGTGCCGATTTTGAATTCAACGCCTTTTCCTTCAAGGTAGTTGACCGCATAATCGACAAGCTCAGGATCAAAGCCCGGGAGAACGGACGGCGCGGCTTCCACGCATATTAAACGAACCTGCTGGCGATCGATATCGTATTCGCGGCACAGCTCAGGAATGCGGTTGCCCAATTCGCCCAAAAATTCAATGCCGGTAAAACCCGCTCCTCCGACAACGATCGTCAGGCGTTCCGGGCGCTTCTCGGCTTCTGTGTTATACGTCGCAAACTGATATTCAATGTGCTCGCGAAGCTGCCGGGACGAGTTGATGTTTGAAATGGAGAAAGCATACTCTTTCAATCCAGAAATTCCGAAAGTTTCAGGGACGGCCCCCAGCGCTACGACAAGATAGTCGTAACTAAGCTCGCCGGTTTCAAGGACGACTTTCTTTCCTTCTTTATCGATTTTCTTTACCGTATCCTGAACGAAATTGACACGGGATGTATTGATGACGTCTTTAATCTGATAGCGGCATCTGTCATGATGAAGTGTACCTGCGCTCGCTTCGTGCATCCAGGTTGTCTCATAATGATAATTGTGCTTGTTGACAAGCGTAACATCCGCTTCATTGACGCCGATTTTTTTAACAAGTCTCGTAACGGTCATTAATCCACCATAACCTGCACCTAATACTACTACTTTTGGCTTATTCAACGGAATCACATCCACCTTTTCTGTATTTTACTGCTAAGCCGGATTAAAAATAGCCTTTGGGTTATCTTCTGCCGGCTTCAGGCTTTTTATGAAAAAAAGTTTGTGAAACCCTTCACTTTAATTTGCCGAACAACGGAATGTTTTTCGGCTGTGCGTCGAAAAATATTCACGAATCTTTAACAAAATGTTCACAACTACATCATAGCCGCTCGCTTTTGCTTTTTCAAGATTAAATATGCTCGGGCGGCAGACTTTAGATCAGACGGTAATATTTTCCGATCTTAAAAAAACAGACGCGCTCGTATTTATTTTATGTGATATGATATAATTAAGAACAATTTTCATTTAGGGGGCATTATTTTCATGCGTGAAGACTCAAAAGTATATGACATTACAATTATCGGGGGCGGCCCTGTCGGCTTGTTTACCGCATTTTACGGCGGAATGCGGCAAGCGAGCGTCAAAATTATCGAAAGCCTGCCGCAGCTAGGCGGTCAGCTGTCCGCTTTGTATCCCGAAAAATACATATACGATGTAGCCGGGTTCCCTAAAATCCGCGCTCAGGAGCTGGTCGACAATTTAAAAGAGCAAATGGCGAAATTTGATCAGACCGTTTGTCTGGAACAAGCCGTCGAAAGCGTTGAAAAACAAGCAGACGGCATTTTCAAGCTCGTCACCAACAAAGAAATCCACTATTCCAAAACGGTGATTATTACAGCTGGAAACGGAGCATTCCAGCCGAGAAAGCTCGAGCTTGAATCTGCGGCTCAATACGAGAATGCAAACCTTCATTACTTTATAGATGATCTGAATCAATTTGCGGGCAAACGCGTTGCGGTGTTGGGCGGCGGCGACTCCGCCGTCGACTGGGCGCTCATGCTGGAACCGATCGCTAAAGAGGTGTCAATTATTCATCGCCGCGATAAATTCCGCGCACATGAACACAGCGTCGAAAACCTGCACAATTCAAAAGTCAATGTGCTGACACCGTTTGTTCCGACCGAACTGATCGGCGCCGAGCGGATTGAACAGATCGTCATCGAGGAAGTGAAAGGCGAGAGAAAAGAAATCATCGATGTCGACGATGTGATCGTCAACTTCGGCTTTGTTTCATCTCTCGGACCAATCAAAAACTGGGGGCTTGAAATCGAGAAAAATTCGATCGTCGTCAAGTCCACAATGGAAACGAACATCGAGGGATTCTATGCAGCCGGCGACATCTGCACATACGAAGGAAAAGTCAAGCTGATTGCCAGCGGATTTGGAGAAGCACCGACCGCTGTCAATAATGCAAAAGCTTACATGGATCCTAAAGCGCGCGTGCAGCCGCTGCACTCTACAAGCATGTTTGAAAACAAATAAAAATGAAAAGGAGCCTGACACCGGCTCCTTTTCATTATATGATATTCAAATATGAGAAGATCGTTCCCAAAATCAGCACAATCGTTAAGATACCGACCACTCCCGCCGCAGTCAAGACAATCCGGTCCGTAATTTTCTGTGCTTTTGGAAGCGGTTTTTCGCAGCCGCATGCTTCACAGACTTTTGAATCGTAAGGCGTAAGCCCGCCGCAGCTTCTGCAGTTGATTTTTTCCATGGTTGAACCCCTTTTCTTTACTGGGCTTGGACTCTAAATAAACCTGTCCAGTATAGAATAACAAATTGACGAATAGAATGTCTTAAGATTCACAAAATATTCTTAAATGAACTCCAAAAAACCCTTGTTAGGAAGTGACGATATGTCTTACTACAACAATCGCAATCAAGAGCCTTTGCCAAAGGAAGATATCAGTACGTGGGAATGTACCGCTGAGGACTGCAACGGATGGATGAGAAAAAATTTCACGAGCAGCGATCGCCCTCTATGCCCTCTGTGCAACAAGGAAATGGTAAGCGGAAGCCGCTATATCACCTCAATCACCAACAACACGAGCAATCTCAACCGAATCTTTAACCAGAAATAAACACGATTGTTCCGGAAGCCCCGTTGCAAAAACCTTGCTCAGCACTTGAGCGGGGTGGCTGCATTGCTGCCTTCCGGCATTTCCCGAGCGAAGCGGAAAACAGATTATGTTAAATCTTTTACCAAAAGAATCTCATCCCGAATCGGAATGCCGTTATCAGCGGCAAAGGGAATTTCAGGCTTTACTTTTCTTGCTTCTTCAACTGCGTTTACATACAGCTCGGCCATTGTATAGCCTCTCTTTTGATAAAACATAAACGCCCGCATATTATCGTTCGTCGTGATCAGTTTAATCGATTGACACTGTTTTCGCTTTGCAGCACGTTCCACTTCGTTTAAAAGGAGTGAGCCGATCCCTTTGTTTTCGGCAATACTGTCCAAGGAGACGACTTCACATTCGTTTCCGGCGATGAAGTACGTAATCAGGCCTTTTATATCGCCTTTTTCATCTGTCACAGCGAATCCTTCCAATTCATCGCAGCGGAATGTTCCGTGTGAATTGACCATGTCCGGACTTCCCCAATGCTTATGAAAAAACGCGGTAACGTCCGCTTTTGACAAGCCGAGCGTTGATACGAGTTTCATTTCTTTCCCCCCAGATCATAATAAAACGCCTTTTCGTCACGATGATGCATCGCAATGAAAGGCGTTTTTCTCATTCCATATCGTTGACCTGATGCCAATATGTCAGCACTCTTCAGGCTTCCCTGCATTCACTGCGGTTCTGAATGATGATCCGCAGCCGCATGAAGCGATGGCATTTGGATTATCGATGGTGAAGCCTCCGCCCATCATCGATTGTTTAAAATCAATGACCGTACCGTTCATAATATCCAGGCTTTCTTGATCTACAAGCACTGTGATTCCATGCTGGACGAATTCATTGTCGTCTTCGTTTTTTTCGTGTTCAAAACCCATGCCGTATGACAGACCGCTGCATCCGCCGCCTTTTACTCCGATTCTCAAGAATGCGTTCTCCTCTTCATGCTCTTTCATCATATCCTTGATATGAAGAGCAGCCGCTTCCGTGACCGTAACTGTTTTTTCGCTCATAACATCACACCTCCTAAAAGCTCATGTGTACTTTATTATAAAGTCGCACGCCCGATTTCTCAAACGGACCGACTCATGATATAAAAAACTCGCCTTCACATACCGTTTCAGCGGGTCCTGTCATCATGACGCGTCCGTCATTTTTCCAATTAATGATCAGATCGCCGCCGGCGAGATGGACAGTAATGTCCGTGTCTCGTTTGGAATAGCCGTTGAGTATCGAACTCACTGCGGCTGCGCAGGCGCCCGTTCCGCATGCCTGGGTAATTCCTGAACCCCTTTCCCATACACGGAAATGGAGTTCTTTGCCGTTTTCGACTTCAACAAATTCTACGTTAACCCCTTCCGGAAACCTTTCATCTTTTTCAATGAGCGGTCCCATCGACGTAAGCGGCGCTTTTTCAATATCGTCTAAATAAAAGACGATATGGGGATTGCCCATGGATACAGCGGTACCTTTCATTTCCCGGCCGCCGAATATCATCTTTTCATTGATCGTCTCCGATCCCTGTTCACCGAGCATTGGCATATCTGATTTGAGAAGGCGCGGTTCACCCATATCGACTGTAGCCGATACAACTTTTCCTTCCTTCACTTCAATCTCAGCCTTTACCAAGCCTGAAAGAGTTTCAATTAAAAAGGATGTTTCCTTCACCAGTTTATGTTCATACGCGTATTTTGCAACGCAGCGCAAACCGTTTCCGCAGTTTTTGCCTTCAGATCCGTCGCTGTTGAAAATCCTCATTTTAACCGGCGCTTGATCTGAAGGACAGATGAGTATCATTCCGTCTGAACCGATTCCGGTGTAAACGGAAGACACTTTGACGGCCAAATCTGACAACAGCTCCTCAGGGAGATGTTCTTCAAACTGATTGACGTATATATAGCTGTTTCCTAAGCCGTGCATTTTAGTAAAACGAAAAGAATTCATAGCCGCCTCCACATTTTTTTACTTTCTTCTAGTATAAAAGCTGAAAGGGATGGATACAATATGGCTATCCCCCGTTTTTCATACATAAAAGCTCCCTGCGTTCATTTGCAGGGAGCTTTTATCATGTTATCCGATAAACATACCGGCGATCGCCGCGCTTGTAAGGTTGGCCAATGTTCCGGCAGCAACGGCTTTCAAGCCGAGACGGGCGATATCGGAACGGCGGTTCGGCGCCATTCCTCCCAATCCTCCGAGCAAAATCGCCACAGAAGACAGGTTTGCGAAACCGCACAGCGCAAAGCTGATAATCGAAGCGGTTTTGACGGAAAGCTGATCAAACATCGGAGCAAAATTGGAATAAGCGACAAATTCATTCAGTACGAGCTTTTGACCGATAAAGCTTCCGGCCTGAACTGCTTCATCCCAAGGGACGCCGATGACAAAGGCGAGAGGTGCAAATACATAGCCGAGAATGAATTCAAGCGAAAGGTCTTTAAAACCGAACCATCCACCGATTCCTCCAAGAATTCCGTTTAAAACGGCAATCAAAGCAACAAATGCAAGCAGCATCGCACCGACATTCAAAGCAAGAGAAAGACCTGTTGATGCCCCTTTTGCAGCGGCATCGATGACATTTGCTGCGTCTTCGTCTTCAGCCATTTGAATATCTTTTTCTTCAAT
The DNA here is from genome assembly GCF_002993925.1 of Bacillus paralicheniformis. Classification (NCBI taxonomy): domain Bacteria; kingdom Bacillati; phylum Bacillota; class Bacilli; order Caryophanales; family Bacillaceae; genus Bacillus; species Bacillus paralicheniformis. Next base: position 3,474,772 of record NZ_CP023665.1, read on the forward strand.
TTTCGATTTTTCAGTTTCGGGAATAAGCATTTTTGCCATAATCAAGCCCGCGGGTGCAGCCATAAAGCTCGCTGCAAGCAAATATTCGAGAGGAACCCCAAGAAGGGCGTAACCGAACAAAACAGAACCGGCCACTGATGCGAGTCCGCCTGTCATAACGGCAAACAGCTCCGACTTTGTTAAGTTTGCAATAAACGGCTTAATCACAAGCGGCGCCTCAGTTTGTCCGACAAAGATATTGGCAGCTGCAGAAAGAGATTCCGTTTTGCTTGTTCCGAGCAGTTTTGCCAATCCGCCGCCGATAAAGCGGATGATGACTTGCATGATCCGTAAGTGGTAAAGAACCGCAATCAGCGATGAAAAGAAGATGATAACAGGAAGAACGCTTAAAGCGAAGGCAGCGCTGTCTCCTACTTGCAAGAGAGGCCCGAAGAGAAAGCTGATTCCTTCATTCGCATAATTGACGAGATGCTGAACGGCTTTCGTAAACGAAAGAAACACTTCCCGCCCCATTTCCCATTTGAGAACGATGAATCCGAACAGGAGCTGCATCGCCAAACCGATTAAAATCGTTCTTATGTTAATTTTACTCTTGTGCTCAGAAAGCAGAAAAGCAATCGCGAAAATCGCCAGAATACCAAGAAGTCCCCATAAAATGTTCATGACCACACCTCTTATTATTTTTTAAACTTTTATTAAGATAACAATTAATGATTGGCCTGTCCACAAAAATTTTTAAGAATTTTTTCTCTTTTTATGTAAACCCTTTCAAACGAAGGCTTTGCATGAAAAAACGAGATCACCAAGATGACCCCGTTTTTAAATAAGTTCATTTTCATCAATGAACTTGTATATATTTTCGACCAATTCAGCCGGATTATTCGCTGTCACCATTTCTCCGTTTACAAGAGCATACATGGTCTGCATGCATTGTCCGCAGTAACTCAGGCAGCCGTATTCGACGACGTCCAGATTCGGATCTTTCTCCAATATTTCTTTTGCTTCCTGAGAACCTTGGGCAAGATTGCTGACGCAAAACTCAACGATTGGAAACACTTTATTTCACCTCACATCGCTTTTTTATCGTACCCTATTTACGTTTCAATAGTCAAAGTTTTAGGCTGAGGAATAAAGCTTTTGTAACATATTAATACCTTAAAGGGTTTTACTAATTATCGATTTAAAGCCGATATGTAGGTTATTTTCCCGAGAAATATTGTGATTTTACATCAAATTAGATATAATTCTAGAGGGTATTTACATAGTTTTTTAATTTTGCAATGAAAAAGGTTAGTTTCTTAATCTGAGGGGAAAAGGGGAATTACCAATGAGAAATTTAGTCTTGCTCGGCGGCGGGTACGGAAATATGCGGATCATTCATCGTTTGCTGCCTAACCAGCTGCCAGATGATGTGATGATCACTTTAATCGACAAAAACCCTTACCATTGTTTGAAAACGGAGTACTACGCACTGGCTGCGGGGACGATTTCCGATCATCATATCAGAGTGTCCTTCCCGGATCACCCGAAGTTAAAGATTGAATACGGGACGATTTCGTCTGTTGATTTGGAAGGAAAAAAAGTTTTGTTTCATGACAGGGAGCCGATATCTTATGATGACGCCGTCATCGGGCTGGGCTGTGAAGATAAATATCACAACGTTCCCGGCGCGCCTGAACATACCTACAGCATTCAGACAATTGATCAATCACGCAGCACTTATCAGGCGCTCAACAACTTAAATGCGGAAGCCACCGTTGCGATCGTCGGGGCAGGACTGAGCGGCGTTGAGCTTGCGAGCGAGCTGAGAGAAAGCCGAAAAGATTTGAACATCGTCCTTTTTGACCGTGGAGAATTAATTTTGTCGAGCTTCCCGAAGCGTTTGAGCAAATATGTTCAAAGCTGGTTTGAAGAGCACGGCGTCAAGATTATCAATTGCGCCAACATCACAAAGGTGGAAGAAGGCATCGTCTACAATCATGACGATCCGATACAAGCTGACGCCATCGTCTGGACAGCGGGGATACAGCCGAACCAAATCGTTCGGGATCTCGATGTGGAAAAAGATCCGCAAGGGCGCGTCGTCCTGACGCCGCACCATAACCTGCCGGGAGACGAACACGTGTATGTTGTCGGCGACTGCGCAAGCCTGCCTCACGCGCCGAGCGCACAGCTGGCCGAAGCTCAGGCGGAACAAATCGTCCAAGTGCTTGAACTGCGCTGGAAAGGCGAACCTCTTCCTGAAGCGATGCCGAAATTCAAGCTGAAAGGCGTGCTCGGTTCACTCGGCAAAAAAGCCGGCTTCGGTTTAGTTGCCGAACGGCCGTTGATCGGCAGAGTGCCTCGCCTGCTGAAATCGGGCTTGCTTTGGATGTATAAGCATCATAACGGATAAGATTGCTCGAAACCTTAGCGTTTTTTAATTAGGGCGCTCTCTCACCTTCAATGAGAGTACGCCCTTATTTTTGCGTTTTTTTATTTCCGCCAAAAAGTTGAACAGTCCGCCTTATCCGCAAGATTAAACTCGATCATTTTTTTAAGTAATGAGAAATCAAGCGGACGATCCCACGGGAAACGGACAAGCTGCTTCGTATGATCATAGCCGGCCTGCACGATTTCTTCAGAAAAACGATCAATTCCCGCGCTTTCAGGGGCAACAGCCAGGTGATGTTTCGCTGTGCTGAAACCGATAATAAAAGTGCCGTGATCGGTAAACATAGGCTGATTCCAGGCGATTTTCGGCGTTAAATTTGGAAATGTCTCCGCTGTCCAATTCAACACTTCCTCCATCCGGGCTCGATGTTCCGGGTGATCAATTCCTTCTAAATATTCTGCAAAAGCTTCCATGTTGCTCCCTCCTAAAATTAAAATGATGCTAGAACTTTGTTTCGCAAATGAACCCTTTGTAATAAGTCTATCCCTGGAACAGTTTCATTCGAATTCCCACAGATAAGATTCTACTCAAAAAAGCCCCCTTGTCATCGGCGAGCTTTCTTGAATTGAGCGTCATACCTATTATAGCGTTTCCATGCCTGTCCGCTTTTTATAAAGCTATTAAAAACTCCATCATCGTTTCATAAGCAATTTGCGAGGACTGCCGGTTGTATTTTACGGAATACGGGTCGCTAAATCCATGCTCACCCTTCAGCTTCACCGTTTTGACATTCTTTGATTCCAATTGGGATATACACGCGGCAACGTCAAAGGACTGCTCTTTTTCCGGGAAAAAAAGCAGTGCCGGACATGAAGGCGATATGTTCAGATAGTCTCTTATCCGGGAGCCGTAGTATCCGGCGATCCCATTGACACGCTCATCTTCGCTGCAAAGCCAGGCAGCGGTTGCTCCGACGCTGAACCCGAGTAAGATGATCTTGCGATATTGACGATCCAGCTTGGATATGATTGTATTTATTTTGCGCAAAAGACCGGGGAAACCGACGTTTTCCATAAAAAAAAGATAAGCCGCTTTTTCTTCAGCGTATTCAAACGGTTGATCCCGATTTAACAAATTGGGGCAAATAACATCAAAGCCCTGCTCAGCTATCAATTGGCAAACATCGTGCATGTGCCGGTTAATCCCGTATATTTCGTGCAGCACGATAACAGCTGTATCGGATTTATTTTGAATATGTATCATGTTCTGACTCCTTGTCTCTCATTGCTGCATAAAAAAAGGGCGCCGCCTTCGGCGCCAGTTTAACAGCTTGTACGGCAACAAATCAGGTTATGCAGTCTTTTGCAAAGCTGCAGGCGCTTTACCATCAAAGCTGTCGAGAAAAATCGCTCTGCCCGCCATCAGCTGGGCCGGCTTATCGTCAAGAAAAATGGCGCGACCGGCAAACTCGGCATTTCCCTTCGGCTGAGACGAAAAACTTAAAACGACAAGGCTGGCAAAGACGGCAGTCAACGCAACGGCAATCATCTTTTTCACTTTAGCTCCTCCGTTCTTTTAAGAATTTGGTCTCTTGCATGATGAGATTCTTCAAAATATTCGGCAGCTTTGTCTGCATCTCCATTTTCTTTATAGTAAAGTGCGATATCAAATGTTAATTCCGCTACATCCGTCCAGAGATTGATCGTTTTAAGATATTCTAAAGCATGTTCAACCGTAAGTGGATCCTGTTCATCATACAGAGCATGAATAAGTTTAAATTTCGACAAATATTCCCTTTCTCCTGCTTTTTCCGCGCGAAAAAATCCTTTTTCATACAATTTGCGGGCTTCTTTGACAACATTTGATTTGTATAGCACATGTGTCAGTTCAAACATGGAGTGGATGCCGTAAACCGATTCTTCATGCTCTTTGATAAGCAGCGCTTCTTTGAAATGATGTTCGGCCAAGGTGAGGAGATTGCGATTGACATAGCTCAATCCTAAGTTGTGGTGAGCCATACCGAGGAGAACGTGGTGCTTGATCAGTGCCGCGTCTTTTAGGGCTTGCTTGTAATGCTGTTCGGCTTCATCAAAACGAAATAAATCGAGTTTATTTGCTCCGATCAGCATATCGTTGCTGATCGCTTTTTGAATATAGTCATCATGTGTTTTGAAGGTTTTTAGAGCTGTTTTTGCATGGTTTAAGGAGAGGAAATTCTGTTTGATTTGATAGTAGGCGATAGCCAGTTTGTAATGGAATTCGGCGATTTCGATTTGATCGGGGATTGTTCTGAGCTTTTCTTCGGCTAGTTTATAATAATTGATGGCATTTGTATAATCCTTTTTATGAAATTCGTACATGCCTGCGAAAAAGAAATAATAATATTCGATCATGTCATCTGTGCTTTGCATATCTGCTTTTTGCTCCTGAATATCTTCGAACAATTTGGTGGAAGCTGCAAACTCTTCTGTCAGCAGTTTGTGCCGATAGTCTAAAAGATTAAAATAAAGAAGCAGATCTTGATTTTCTTCCATATTCGGCAGCCGGTGCTCAATGTCGTATTTAATCGAGACCGCTTGTGCCACTTCATGGCGCTTGATCATGACATACCATTGATTAAGCATTCCCGCGACTTCCTCATAAGCAATTTTTGTCTTCAATCGTTTATCCTTCCTTTCCTCCCATGTCTCTTCCTTTTTATGGGTTGTTTTTCATTTTACAGAATCGCTTATTTTTTGACAATCACTTTTCTAAATATTGGCTTAATTTCCTAAAATAACTCAAAATTCTGACATCAATCGTAACCATTTTCTGTATTGTTGCAAATCTCTCAGAAAGTATTTTCGTTTGACATTGTTTTTGATGACATTTTATAATTATATATGTAAATATCAACATGTTCGATTTTACAATAAACAAATAAGGAGCGGTTCATATGAATCAAGATGTCAAAGAGTTTGTCGGAAGCCATATGATCTATACGTATGAAAACGGATGGGAATATGAAATCTACATTAAAAATGACCATACCATTGATTACCGCATTCACAGCGGAATGGTCGGGGGACGCTGGGTTCGCGATCAAAAAGCCGATATCGTCAAGCTGACTGAAGGCGTCTATAAAGTATCATGGACAGAACCGACAGGGACTGACGTTTCCTTGAATTTCATGCCCAATGAAAAGCGGATGCACGGCATCATCTTCTTCCCTAAATGGGTTCATGAACGCCCTGATATCACAGTCTGCTATCAAAATGACCACATCGACTTAATGGAAGAATCGCGCGAAAAATATGAGACGTATCCAAAATATGTCGTACCGGAATTCGCCGATATCACATTCATTGAAAATGCCGGAATCGATAATGAAGATCTGATTTCAAAAGCCCCTTATCCCGGAATGACGGATGACATCAGAGCCGGAAAACGAGTATAAATGGGAAAAGGGCTTTTCATTAATGATATAATGACTGGACTTTTGTTAAGTCATGCAGCAAGGCTTTAATATCGTCTTGCGATAAAGGGACAAGCATTTGATCGTAAAGGGTGATGATCTGTCCTCCCTCGTCATGCTCATGCTGCCTTAAATACTGCTGCAAAGCCCTGAGCTGGTTTTCTTTCAAGCTGGTCTGCGTTTGAAACTGCTTGATTTTCTTTAACGAAAAAACATTCATTTCGTCATCAAAATCGCCTGACATGATTTGACCCTCAATGCTGGACATGCTGGCTATCCCTCCTTATTGACGATTCGGCTGGTAGTTAGTCTGTCCGCTTTAAGAAAAGTACAATCATAAAAAATAAAACAGCAAGGGACATATCTGTCCCTTGCTGTTTATCATGCAGGCTTATAACCTTGCTTTTCCATTTCTTTATACACGTCTTTCAGCTTCGGATTTCCTTCGCCGACCACTTGATCACCGACCATGACGAGCGGATAAAAATATTCGTCGTTCAGGATTTTTTCGGAGATTTCCTGTTTTTCAGGATCGTTTTCCGGCGGCTGATGGATATCAATGTACGTGATCGAGAAAGGCTGGTCGGGATATTTTCTTTTCAGGGCGGCTTCGAGCCACTCATACGTTTCTTTTGATGACGGAAGGTTGACACAGCTTGGACAAAGAACGTCGGCACCGTAAACAAAAAGCTCGGCTTGTTTTTTCATCAGCGGCAGCTCCTTTCTCTTTGTCTTTTATTTTATTCTATTTTGTCCTTTCGCTCCATATTGAAATGAAAATCGCTTTTTGTCTTTGCCGGCAAATATGATATAATATGTGGGAAAACGATTGAAACCAAACAATAGCTTTTTATTGTTCGACTGAATATAATGGTTGTATGATTTGAAAGGAGCGATACGAATGACGACAGAGGTCGAAATGAAAGAACAAGTACAGGAAGTGCTGGACAAACTTCGTCCATTTCTACTCCGCGACGGCGGTGACTGTGAACTCGTCGATGTTGAAGACGGCATCGTCAAGCTTCGCCTGCTCGGCGCATGCGGAAGCTGCCCAAGTTCCACGATCACCCTTAAAGCTGGAATTGAGCGCGCCCTTTTAGAAGAAGTTCCGGGCGTCATTGAAGTTGAACAAGTATTTTAATTTGAGAAGGCTGCCGTACATTACGGCAGCCTTTTCTTTTTTATAAATACGCTTCAAACCAGCCGGCAATATACTCAAGCCGTCTGATCCGCTGCTTCGGATGCCCGCTTCTTGATAAATCGTGCGACGCATTCGGGAATCTGACGAGTTTTACTTCTTTCCCCATTTTTTTCAATGCCGTAAACAGCTGCTCCGCCTGTTCAATCGGGCACCTGTCGTCCCGTTCGCCATGGAGGATGAGAAGAGGAGTCTCCACCTTGTCCGCATATTTGAGCGGCGAATGCTCCCACAGTTTGCCGGGATTTTCAAAAAGGTCCGCTCCGATCTGCCAGTCTGTGAAAAAATAGCCGATGTCGCTTACCCCGTAAAAACTGATCCAATTGGAAATGGACCTCTGCGTCACCGCGGCCTTAAAGCGATTCGTGTGGCCGACAGCCCAGTTTGTCATAAAGCCGCCGTAGCTTCCTCCTGTGATTCCGAGCCTTTCTTGATCGATGAAATCATATTGTCCCAGCGCGTGGTCAACAGCTGCCATTACATCTTTAAAATCTCCCCCGCCGTAGTCGCCTCTCACCCGGTTGACAAAATCCTGTCCGTAGCCGTGGCTTCCCCGCGGATTGACATATACAACGGCGCTTCCCTTTGCGGCCAGCACTTGAAATTCGTGAAAATAAGCATTCGCATACATGGCGTGAGGACCGCCGTGCACTTCCAGAATGAGCGGATACGTGTTTCCTTTTTCATATTGAGCAGGCTTTATCAGCCAACCGTGAATTGTCAAACCGTCCGCTGTCTGAAATTGAAGCTCCTCCGGTTCCGATATGATATGCTCTTCCGTAAACGCTTGGTTGGCATCTGTTAATCGCTCCGCTGTTTCTTCACCCAATGGGAGATGGTAAAGTTCGCTCGGCCGGACAGGCAGGGCTATCGATGCCGCAAAACTTTTTTCATCCGGATGCAGGCTGAATCCGTTCAGATGCTCTTTTTCCAACCGGACCGGATAAGCAAGACCTTCGATTGATATGTAGTAAATGCCTGTCGAACCTTTGTCAGATCCAATGACATAAAAGCCGTTTCCGTCTTTGGTCCAGGCCGGTTTCGGAAGAACGCCTCCGACAAGGCTGTCCCCTGCCACTGCATCGCTGAGATGGACATCAAGCATTTCCGTCAGACACGTTAGTTTTCCTGTTTCGATATTATACAGCCATGCTTTATCAAGCGTGGCGTTTTGAAATTCCTTTTCGTTTCCGATGAATGCAAGGTGTTTGCCGTCAGGAGAAAACGATAGTGAAGAAAAAACGCCGTTTTGACCTGTCAGGCGCTTCAAATCACCTGTCGAAAGGTTCATCAAATAGACATCGTTCACACGCATATCCGTCTGATTGGCACAAAATGCAATCCTGCCTCCGCACGGTGAAAATGCGTGGCTGAAATGGTCGCGTTCTAGATCGGTCAGCTGTTTTATCTCCCCGGTTTCCACTTGAACGAGGACAAGCTGCGTATACTTTCCCCTTTTAAACCCTTGGCCGTCTAATTTATACGACAAAGAATCGACTTCCAGCGGTTCGTGATCTTCAATCTCCGTTTTTTTCTCATCGTCGACGCTTTCCTCTTTCGTCAGCCTCACTGAACAAAGCAATGACTTGCCGTCAGACGACCATTCAGGCTGTGATACATCATAAGGAATATCGGTCACTTTTCTCGCTTCTCCTCCGGCGGCGCTTATTACGTAAAGTTGTGTGGTTTCCTCGCGATTAGACGTAAATGCAAGGGATTTGCCGTCGGGCGACCAGCGCGGATGCTGGTTTCTTCCTTTTCCAAACGTCCATTGTACTGACGCTTGTTGTTTGCGGTCGTAGACCATGATATGCGAATCATAAGAGTCCTGTTTTTCGTTTACTTTTGTTTGCACGTAGGCGATTTTTGCACCGTCAGGCGAGTACTGCGGGTCGGTAATGGATACAAGCTTGATGAGGTCTTTTTCGGTTATCAGCTGCTTCATGTTCGTTTCTCCTCCTCTATATGTTTGTCATACTATTTCGACTTTCTAAATAAAAATCCTTGTTTTGAAGGCAAACAAAAAAAGAGCCGAAAAAGCTCTTTTTTCGTTAAACACTGTTTACTGATTTTCTTTCAACGATAATGCCTGTATCCGGGACATGAAGGCAGTCCACTTCACAATGCGGAAACTTAGAAGCAAGCTGATCTCTCAGCGCGTCTCCCTTTCCTTTTTCAATAAAGGAAAGGATCGTCGGTCCTGCTCCGCTTAAAGCGGTCCCAAACGCGCCGTTTTTGCCTGCTTCATGCTCCACTTTAGAAAGCTCAGGGACGAGCGCCCTTCGGTAAGGCTGATGAAAGAGGTCTTTTTGCATCATGCGGCCGACAAGCTTCCAATCTTTCGCCATCAGTCCGGCGACGAGCATATTGCTGACCGCGCTTGCTTCCACCGCTTTCGGATAAGAGAGGCTTTCGGGAAGAACATCCCGCGCATCTTTTGTCAGCACTTCATAAAAAGGAATGACGACAACGACATCCAAATCGATGTCTTTCATCGAAACCATCTCTGTTTCATCTTCTTCATGAAGTCCGATGACAAGCCCGCCGAAAAGCGATGCTCCGGCATTGTCAGGATGGCCTTCTTCAAGGCTTGCAAAATGGAGTTTCTCGCGGTCAGAGAGCTTTAAATCGGCAAGTTCGTTCGCCAGCTCAATCGCAGCGGCAATTGCGGCTGCGCTGCTGCCGAGACCGCGCGCCAGCGGAATATCGCTCCACACTTTGACGAGGCTTGGCGGAAGGTCTTTTCCGAAGTGAGCGGCGGTCCGTTTGGCCACCTGGTAAATTAAATTATCCGTCCCTTCAGGAATTCCCGCTACGACTTCTGTTTCAGCCTCAAAACGCCACTCATCATGAGGAAAAACAGACAGTCTCAAATAACGGGACAGCGCCATGCCGACTGAATCAAAGCCCGGGCCCAGATTGGCCGTGCTTCCGGGAACCGTAACGGAAAACAGCATGTCAGCCTCAGTCATACACGAGCGGCTCCTTTTAAGTGTTCGAGAATGGCTTCTTCATCTGTCGGCAGTGTGACAGGTTTGATCTGCGACACATCAACGGCTGTGTTCGGATCTTTCAAGCCGTTTCCGGTTAAGACAGCGACAACTTTCGCCCCCGGCTGAATCTCTTTCGTTTCCAGCTGTTTCAGTACGCCGGCAATAGATGCGCACGATCCCGGTTCTGCAAATACGCCTTCTTCTCTTGCCAGGAGCTGATAAGCGTGCAGGATCTCTTCGTCTGACACTTCATCGATTTTTCCGTTCGATTCTTTTGCAGCATTGACCGCTTTGTCCCAGCTTGCCGGATTTCCGATTCTGATCGCTGTCGCAACGGTTTCCGGCTTTTCAATTACTTTGTTTTTGACAATCGGGGCCGCGCCTTCCGCCTGAAAACCTCTCATGACCGGCAGGCCTGTGCCGTTTTTCTCATGATATTCTTTAAAGCCTTTCCAGTAAGCCGTAATATTTCCGGCATTCCCGACAGGAATTGCAAGGATGTCAGGCGCTTCGCCCAGCTGTTCACAAATTTCAAAGGAAGCGGTTTTCTGTCCTTCAATCCGGTAAGGATTCACAGAGTTGACGAGTGCAATCGGCTCTTTCTCGCAAATGCTGCGCACCATTTTCAGGGCATCGTCGAAGTTTCCGTCGATCGCAATGATTTTAGCGCCGTACATGACGGCTTGGGCCAACTTTCCGAAGGCGATTTTGCCGTCCGGAATAATGACGATGCACTTCATGTTGGCGCGAGCCGCATAAGCCGCAGCAGCAGCTGACGTATTGCCGGTCGAAGCGCACATGATCGTGTCATTGCCTTCTTCTTTCGCCTTGGCGACCGCCATGACCATCCCGCGGTCTTTAAAGGAGCCTGTAGGATTGACACCCTCTGTTTTGACATAAAGCTCGATTCCGAGCTTTTTCGAAAGATTTTGCAGATAAATGAGCGGGGTATTTCCTTCGTTCAGCGTCAATTCCGGTGTTTTATCCGTTACTGGCAAATATTCTTTATATTGATGGATGAGTCCTTTCCACATTAGCTCCAACCGTTCCCTTCTACTCGATAAGTGCTTTTCACCTGATCAACAACCTCAAGATCATTCAGCTTTTGCAAGATATCCGTAAAATCCTCTTCTGACGTATGATGTGTCACAATGACAATCTCAGCCAGGTCATCATGGCCTTTAATCGGAAGCTGCAGAATTTTTTCAAAACTGACGCCTCTTTCCGAAAAAATCGATGTGATTTTTGAAAACGAACCGACCTGATCTTTAACATGAATTCTTAAAAACTGCTGGGCGAAGATTTCAGAAGGTGCCTTGATCTTCTTTTCAAATTGCGGATCGACAAAGCTGCTGCCGTTCACGCCGAGACGCATGTTTTTCATGACGGAAACCAAATCTGATACGACGGCGGTCGCAGTCGGCATGCTTCCTGCGCCAGGCCCGTAAAACATCGTTTCCCCGACGGCCTCGCCATACACGTAAACCGCATTGAATTCATTATGGACGGAAGACAGCGGATGATGCTCCGGCAACAATGTCGGCTGGACGCTCACTTCGACTTTTTGTCCGTCGCGCTGGGCGATGCCGATCAGCTTCATCGTATAGCCGAGCCGTTTGCTGAAATTGATGTCTTCATCAGACACTTGGGAAATGCCCTTCACTTTGACATCGTCAAGATCGACATTCATTGAGAAACCGAGCCTGGCCAAAATCGCCATCTTTCTCGCCGCATCAAGACCTTCAACATCAGCTGTCGGGTCCGCTTCGGCGAAGCCGAGCTCCTGCGCTTCTTTCAGCACTTCAGCATAAGGCGCGTTTTCTTTATTCATCTTCGTTAAAATGAAGTTGGTCGTTCCATTGACGATTCCCATCATTTTCGTAATCCGGTCTGAAGCCAGCCCGTCTTCCAGGCTTCGCAAAATCGGAATCCCGCCGGCGACGCTCGCTTCAAAATAAAGGTCGCAGCCGTTTTCTTTCGCGGCAGCCGTCAGTTCCGATCCATAGAGGGCGATCAAATCTTTATTCGCTGTCACGACATGTTTTTTCGCCTGAAGCGCGTCAAGCAAATAGCGTCTTGTCTCCTCGATTCCCCCGATGACCTCAATGATGACATCCACTTCCGGATCTTGAATGACATCATAAGCTTCCGTCGTCAGAACATCTTTGGAAAGGTCGACATCCCTCTTCTTATCTTTATCTTTTACAAGAACTTTTTGAATCGTAACAGGGCATCCGACTTGGTGTGTCAGCTTATCCTGGTGATCCTGAATAATCTTCACCACACCGCTCCCGACTGTTCCTAATCCTAGCAGCCCCACTCGTATCGCCTTCAATGAAATTCCACCTTTCTCTCTCTTATCGTCCTCTCTCTGAGGACATTTGTAAACACAACGCAGACATTTAAGTTACAAACATTATAATGGGGGATTCTTTTTTTGACAAGATGACATTTGCTGAAAAACAAATCATGAAAACGCTTTATACATTGATATAATAAGATTCTATATATTCAGAAATATTTTCGCGAGAAAATCTTCCGACCCGTCAGGCCGGCCGGAAGAAACATCAAATCTCGGTCTTTGCCGGCTTCCCTCCCAGGACAAGCGCAATATTTTCCGCACAAAGCCTCATCATGGCTTCTCTCGTTTCGACAGTGGCGCTGCCGATGTGAGGCAGCGCGGTCACTTGCGGCAGATTGGCGAGCGGGTGATCCTGCTGCACGGGTTCTTCCGCAAAGACGTCGAGTCCTGCGCCGGCAATATCTTTTTCGATCAGGGCTTCATATAAATCGTCTTCATTCACAACCTGTCCTCTTGAGACATTGATAAAAATAGCGGAGCGCTTCATCCTTTTGAATGCGCTGCGGTTAAACAGATGCTTCGTTTCCTCAGTCAGAGGCGTCAGGCATACCACAAAATCCGCCTGTTCGAGCAGTTCGCCAAAGGATAGATAGGATGCGCCCAGTTCGGCTTCCGCCTCGGGATTGCGGGTGCGGTTATGATATAAAATCTCCATGCCAAAGCCTTTCGCCCGCCGGGCGACGGCTTGTCCAATGCTCCCCATCCCGACGATGCCAATCGTTTTATGATGGATATCCGCTCCGGCCAAAAGCAGCGGCCCCCAGCCCGTCCAGTTGCCTTGTCTAATCCAGTCGCTTGCCTCGACGATTCTGCGCGCGGATGCCATCAGCAGAGCAAACGTCAAATCTGCCGTTGACTCTGTCAGCACGCCGGGCGTGTTGCAGCAGATGACGCCATGCTTTTTCGCAGCCTCCACATCGAGGTTGTCATAGCCCACCGCCAAATTGGCCACCACTTTTAAATGCGGCGCACCTTTTAAAAGCTCCTCATCAACTGTGTCGGAAAGCATCGTCAACAGTCCGTGCGCCTTTTTTGCTTTTTCCGCCAGAACGGCGCGCGGGCACGGTTCTTCTTCCTTTTCCCACATCTCAATACGGGCTTCTTCTTTTAACGCAGAAAGCTGTTCTTCCGGTAATTTTCTCGTTACATATACAAACGGTTTGTCCATGCTGCCTCGTTCCTTTCTAAGAGTAGCTTCCAATCTAAGCATATCGAAAAAATCCGGAAATGTTAACATGAAGAAAAGAACACCGCGGCGTCTATGGTGTCCTTTTCAGCCAATTGACAGGCGGCATGCTCATAAATCCTGCGGCTCTCATGCCTGCCATTTCTTGAAATCCGTTCAGAAATTGCTCATAAGCCGGCGCTCGAGACAATAAATGGTCGAGTCTGCTTTCAAAATAATGGTGCTCTGATTCAGGAGAAATATAATACCCTTCAACCGTCTCAAAATAGTGAAGCGGAAACAGAAGCCTGCTGTACACCAGCCGTTTAGAAAATGAGGAAAGCGGCGCGGCTTGTTCGTATTGCTGAAAAAACAATGCGATGTCATTGAAGTTTTTCCTTTCGTGAAACAAGCTTCTGGCATATTCCGCAAGATCCCTGGCCGCATGATCAAACACCCATTCCATCGGGATTTTAATAAGCGGCTCGCGCCTTAAAGCCTCGCAGGTGAGCCGCTGCTGGCAAATCGTCCCGGAGTCGGCGGCCTGCGGCTGATCATCCAATTCGGTATCGGCCAAATATTGAATCGCGTTTTCGGTTAAACCGAGATAATAAGGAAACGATTCGATAAAATGTTTTTCAAAAGGCTGCAGCTGTCTTGCCTGCGTTTTTTGGATCCAGAATTGTTCTAGCTGGTCGAGCCGTTTCCCCCAAAGTTCTTTCCACTGCCCGATCCGCGAGGTTTCTTTTACCTCATAAGGGTATCCTCTTCCCTTCTGATGAAATTCAGCCAGCTCCGCCCCAAATGAAACGGAGCTGTTTGTCATGCGGGGAGCAGCTTGAAGCAGCACATATGAGGCGCCATTGTCCTCAAATGTCATCTCCCCATCCTTTGTCAATATAAAAGATGAAACGTATGGGTCGCGCTGTTCTTGCAAATACTGACTCATACTAAACAATTCCGCCAGCTCATCCTGACTCAAGTGGGATACCGGGACGATCAAAAACATCGAATTCGGGGTATGAAAAGCCTGATAAGACAAGTATGAAGTAAGATCGCGAATATGGATTCCGAATTTTTCTTTGATCAGCTCCTTCACGGACATCACTTCCTGATAAATATTTCTCCTTCTACACATCGTAATCATGAAGGGATTCGATTATGAATTGATTCGGAAAAAGAGTTCTAAAATCGTTACATTTTTAAGGTTGTTTGTATACACTAAGTAAAAAAAGATTGGGTGAAAATGATGCCGGAAAACAACAGCATGCATCAAATCGAAACAGCAGCAAAAGAATGGCTTGAGAAACGGGGCGTCAAGATTTCTGATATTGCTGATCTTGTCTACGTACTACAGAAGAAATATCATCCAAACTTGACAAAAGAAGAATGTGAAGAGAATGTCAACCGGGTCATGAAAAAACGCGAAGTTCAAAACGCCGTGATCACAGGGATTCAATTGGATATGCTGGGTGAGCAAAGAAAGCTCATGGAACCGCTCCAAACCTTAATCGAGACAGATGAAAGCTTGTACGGCGTCGATGAAATCTTATCCTTCTCCATTGTGAATTTGTATGGATCAATCGGTTATACAAACTATGGATATATCGATAAAATCAAACCGGGAGTGCTCGCACGTTTAAACGATAAATCAACAGGCGAATGCCACACGTTTTTGGATGATATCGTCGGAGCGATTGCGGCAGCCGCATCCAGCAGACTGGCGCATCGAGCAAAAGATGCGGAATAAGCCATTAAAAAACACTTGTCCTTAAAAGACAAGTGTTTTTTTGCGGTTTAGATGCGATCCATCCAGTCTGTTAAAGAATCAATGACATATGTCGGCTTTTCCTGGTAGGCTTCAAGGTGTTCTTTTTTGGTCACGCCCGTATGAACGAGAAGCGTGTCCATCCCGGAATTCATTCCCGCCATAATATCCGTATCATAATTGTCACCGACCATCAGCGTTTCACTGATATTTGTGCCGAGCACCTTCATCGCCTGCTCCATGATGATCGGCTCCGGCTTGCCGATAAAAATAGGCTCTGTCTGCGTAGAAACGGTTAATACTGACGTGAGAGAACCATTGCCCGGCAATAGTCCTCTTTCTGTAGGAATGGCGATATCGCCGTTAGTCGAGATGAATGTAGCGCCGTTGCGGATGGCAAGGCAACCGACGGCTAGCTTTTCGTATGTAATGCCGCGGTCGATACCGACGACGACGAAGTCGGCGTCTTCTTCGCCGAATGCCAGTCCTTTTTCCTCAATGGCCTGGCGGATGCCTTCCTCACCGATCACATATACGGAAGCATCCGGTTTTTGTTCGGCGATAAAATTGGCGGTCGCCATGCTGGTTGTGAATACCTGGCTCTCTTCGGCCGGAATATCAAATGAAACAAGCTTGTCCGCCACTTGCTTCGGCGTGCGCGACGAGTTGTTAGTGACGAACAGATACGGGATGCTCCGTTCTTTCAGCTTCCTTACGAATTCGCATGCTTCTTCGATTTTTTCCGTCCCTTTGTACATTGTTCCATCCAGATCAATTAAGTATCCTTTGTATGTTTTCATGTTGTACACTCCAGTTTTGTTTAGTGCGGTTTGAATGCGGATACCGGACCGAGCTCATGGTTTAAATAATCGCGGATCCGCGCCGGAAATTTCTCAAGCGTTTCCGCATGCCTGCTGAGCAGCATGTCCAATTCTTCATGGTTGACATTCAAGTAGTCTTGAACCAATGTCTTCCGATAGGCGATCAAATGTTTCAGACTGTCGCCTTCCGCTTGGCTGACAACCTTTTCATCGGTCAGTATATCCATAATGTCGTCATAGCTTCCCGGATCTCTCATAATAAAGCCGTCAATCATATCGTTCCCTATATCCAATATACATTCGATCAGCGTGTGGCCGATTCGTTCGAGCGCTTTTTTTTCGACGTCGGAAGTCCATTCCTCCTGTGTTTGATAAAGCCGCAGCTCCTCTTCCAGGAAGTTCAGCGTGTTTTCGATTTTGTGTCGATCGACAAAATACATCATCAGAGCATCCCCTTTTATGATCGCTTATTTTCGCAGACGTTTTAAAACAAAGTAGGCACATCCGAAATTACAGTACTCGTAAATATATTCATCAAGCGTGCTGATCTTCGTATCAAATGTGGCCTTTTGATTTTGATCGTCAAAAAAGCCTTTCAGCCTCAGCTGGCTGTATCCCCAATCCCCGACGATGTAGTCATATTTATTTAAAATGTCGGAGTATCTGGCTTTAAACGCTTCTTCGTTAAAACCGTTTTTCACATCTTTGACGACTTCAAATGCAGCGTTCTGAACGACAATCATTCTTTTCACCTCTTTTATATGATAATTCAAACCCGTGCCGCCATCAATTGCTAAGAATAAATCCTCCCCGTTGGAAAAGCTATAAATGAGGAGGAAAAGCAGAATGAATAAAAAAATTCTTTTAGCAGGGCTGCTGGCGGTGCCTTTAGCAGGATGCCAGACAGCCTTAAATGATACCGAACACAATATATATGACGAAGACGGAAATACCGTTCACGTTGCAGACAAGAACCCTCAATATCATGAAAAGTTCAGAAATGACAACCGGAAAGGCAGATTCGGTTATGCGCGCCATCAGGCAACTCCAGTCGCAAACAAGGAAGAAATGCAGGCGCCTCAAATTGATCGGGAAGAAATGGCGCATATTATATCTAGTTTAACGGTTCAGCTTCCCAATATTCAAGATGCCTCAGCACTTGTGACAGACGAAGAAGCGCTTGTCGTGTACAAAACGGACTCTGGGCAGCGCGAACAGACGGCTGACCAAGTTAAAAAGACGGCGGCATCCGTCATTCCGAGGTATTACCACATCTATATTTCCGATGATCCGGATATGATGCAATCCGTCGCCAACTTCAGCCGGCTTGGAGCCAATTCAAGAAACGTTGATCAGCTGATGGCCGATACGATTAAGGAAATGCAAAAATCACCGCAAGGCAAAACAACGACAGGTACAGATGAAAACGGCCTTGACGGAAAAGGAAAAGCGACCGAATCCTGACCTGAAAATAAATAAGAAAAACGCCAGCGCAAACGGCTGGCGTTTTTTCATCCAATGTTATGCCTGTGCCTGGCGTTTTTTAGACGCTTCATTCACCTGTTCATCGGCATGGTATGAAGAGCGGACGAGCGGCCCTGCTTCACAGTGGCTGAAGCCTTTTTCCATGGCGATTTCTTTCAGTTCGGCAAACTCGTCAGGATGGTAATATTTCTGTACTTTAATATGTTTTTTGGACGGCTGCAGATACTGGCCGATTGCCATGATGTCGACGTTGTTCGCAAGAAGGTCGTCCATTGTTTCGATGATTTCTTCTTTTGTTTCGCCGAGGCCGATCATGATGCTGGATTTCGTCGGGATGTCCGGCTGCATCTCTTTGGCGCGGCGCAAAAATTCCAATGACCTTTCGTATGTAGCTCTCGCACGGACTCTCGGCGTCAGGCGGCGGACCGTCTCAATATTATGGTTTAAAATATCCGGACGCGTATCCATCAGCGTTTTCAAATTATGATAGTCTCCGCCCATGTCAGACGGGAGAACTTCGATTGTTGTAAACGGGCTTTTTCTCCGGACGGCGCGTACGGTTTCAGCGAATACCCCTGCTCCTCCGTCTTTTAAATCGTCACGGGCAACGGCTGTAATGACCGCGTGTTTCAGATTCATGATGCTCACAGAATCCGCGACTCTTTCCGGCTCATTCAAGTCAAGTTCTGTCGGCAGCCCCGTCTTCACCGCACAGAAGCGGCAGGCTCTCGTACAGACTGATCCGAGAATCATAAAGGTTGCGGTACGTCTGACGGCCCAGCATTCGTGGATGTTCGGGCATTTCGCCTCTTCACAGACCGTATGGAGGTTGTTTTCCCGCATTAATTTTTTTAAGCCCGTATAGTTTTCATTTGTGTTCAGCTTGATCTTAAGCCATTCGGGCTTTCTTAGGTGCTCGTCTTTCTTTGCCAATTCCATCATCTCCATTGTGGATTGTAGTCATGTTCAATACGAAATTTGTGACATAGCGCCGGATGTGTCCCTCTGCTTTGGAACCGCTTAAATTAAAATTGCTAAATCTTCATCTTTAGTCACTTTAACATAGTACAGATTTGTGAACAAGAGCTTGATTAGTCAAGATGGAATTTCTAACATTTTCTTATTATCGATTTCCGCAGATGTCACAAACTAACCGTATTCAAACTGAAAGGAGCTAAGGACACTGTGAAAGCTGTATTATCCGTTCTCATCCTCCTTTTGCTTATATCGCAGCCGTGCGCTCTTGCAAAGGAGAAAAAAGAGCCCGATCTGCAAAAGAGAATGGCCCTTTATCATAAAACAGAAGCTGCAACCCATATTCCTTGGTATGTTTTCGCGGCTGTCGACCAATACGAAATCAACATCCGCAAAAACCGCAAGGACTTGCCGAAGCAAAAAGGGCACACCGGGATATATATTCCGCAAAGCGTGTGGAGCGGACCTGAAAACCCCAACCCGAAAGATACATCGCCGCTCAGCATCAAGGTTTTTGACGGAATTGGAATGGACGGAAACGGAGACGGACTGGCGGAACCGGATCAGGATGAAGACGTCCTTTATACGTTTGGACAATACTTGTTGACATACGGAAGAGACATAGAAAATATCCGCATCGGCCTGTGGGAGTTTTACGAAAGGGATCAGACGGTCGGCATCATATCAGGCTTTATCAGGCTTTTTCAAAAATACGGCCACATTGATTTGAGCAAGCACGCCTTTCCTCTTCCCGTAAGATCAGATTACAGCTATAGAAGCACATGGGGAGATGCCCGCGGATTCGGGGGCAGGCGGATTCACGAAGGGACGGATTTGTTCGCCCATTATGGCCTCCCCGTCCGGTCGACATGCTACGGTATTGTTGAAATGAAAGGCTGGAACCGTTTCGGCGGTTGGCGGATCGGAATCAGAGACATCAACAATACGTACCATTATTTCGCTCATTTGAACGGATTCACAAAAGGCTTGAAAGTGGGAGAAATCGTCGAACCCGGCCAAGTGATCGGCTCGGTCGGAGCAACGGGATACGGGCCGCCGGGGACATCGGGAAAATTCCCGCCCCATCTTCACTACGGCATGTATAAAGACAACGGAAGAACCGAATGGTCTTTTGACCCTTATCCTCATTTAAGGGCATGGGAACGGAAGGAGCTTCGAAAGAAAAAATAAAAGACATCCCTATTTCAGAAGAATAGGGATGTCTTCTTTTCAGAGATTAACCGGCTTGGCTTTTCTTGCTTTTCACAACCGCATTGATGATGCTTGCGGCCAAGCCTCCCCAAATAATGACGATGCCGATTACCATCATTGCTATAGATGCGCCGTTCATGAGGAAACCTCCTTGTCATGTTGAAATGGCGTATATTTCAGTTCGTTCTTCCATTTTGAAAGTGAAAGGATAAACCCGGCTGCGATCGCTCCAACAGCGACGCACCATCCCCATTTCAGGAGAAACTCTACCGGCAGATCACCGTAGGCTGTTGTGATATTCGTCTTGATATTATCAAACATCATATACCCCAGAACAATCGGTGTGACGACGCTCAGGCAGATTCTCCACCAGGCGCCGAGCTGAATGTCGGAAACCGAATTGGCGTGAGCCTGCAAAGCTTTCAGCTCTTTCGCAAACCATGCAATCACAACGACTTCGATCAATCCGGCAAGCGCCACTCCGAAATTGTTGATAAAGTAATCGGCTGCATCGAGAAAGAACAACCCGCCTTTTGTCGCAAATACGAGCGAACACATTGCAGCAGCCCCTCCACCGAACAGGACGGCTTTCCGCCGCGGAACGTTGAACTTATCCTGAATCGCGGCAACATATGTTTCAGAGATCGAAATGAGAGACGTCAGACCTGCCAAAACTAGCGAACCAAAGAATAAAAATCCGAAAAGCACATTAAACGCCGGAAACTCATTGATGATTTGCGGAAAGACGACGAACGCCAAACCGATTCCGGAAGAGACGACCTCTTTGACTGGAACGCCTTGCTGCGCGGCCATAAAGCCCAGCGCACTGAATACCCCGATCCCGGCCAGCAGCTCGAACGACGAATTCCCGAAGCCGGTGATGAACGCATTGTTTGTAACATCGGATTTTTTCGGCAAATAGCTGGAATACGTAATCATGATGGCAAACGCGATCGACAGACTGAAGAAAATTTGGCCGTATGCCGCCACCCAAACTTTTCCGTTTGTTATCTGGCTCCAATCAGGCGTGAAAAACGCATTCAGCCCTTGAGCAGCCCCGTCAAGTGTAATCGAATAAATGACGATGATTAAAAATAAGACCACAAGCAGCGGAATGAAGATGCGGTTCGCAATTTCGATTCCTTTTTTGACTCCGGCAAATAAAATGCCTAAGGAAACAATCCAGACAATCGCGAGCGGAATCAGGACGCCCGGCACGAAGCCTCCGAATTGCCCGATGGCTCCTCCACCAATATCAACTCTGTTTAAATATTCAGTCATTAGAAAATTTTCTGTATCTTTACCCCAGCCTAAATTGAAAGAAAAGACAGTGTAAGAAATGGCCCATGCCACGATCACGGCATAATACGTCGAGATGACAAATGAGATGGCGACCTGCCACCAGCCGATCCACTCCTTTCCTTTCCCCATCCGGGCATAGGATAGCGGGGCTGAGCCCCTGTATTTATGGCCGATTGTAAATTCCATGATGAGAAGAGGGATTCCTGCTGTCAAAAGCGCGAACAAATATGGCAGAAAGAACGCGCCTCCTCCGTTTTCATAAGCTACAGCCGGGAACCTCCATATATTCCCCAAACCGATCGCAGAACCGACAGCTGCTAAAATAAAACCCGCTCTTGTTCCCCATTGCGGACGACTATCCATAAGCTTCCTCCTTTACCTTATTGAAACATCTGAAAACAATGAATTTTCTAATAATTATTATTATTGAATAGTATATACAGTCTTTTTGCCTAAGTCAAAGTATTTTTTTAAGAAAATAGACACATTCTGTTTCCAGGACGCAAAAAAAAGCATTCTGCCTGATGTGTGCAGAACGCCTGGAAATCATTGCTTATTTTGTTCCTTTTTTTGTTCTGTTTTTTCATCCTTTGAAGGGATTTGAATCGATGGCGCCGTCTGGCTGCCGTTGCCGCTGTAGAAGTCGGGTACTTCGCCGTGCACGGCTTGAATCGTTGCCGGAATCGTATTTTTAACAACCGCCGTTTTTGTCGCAAACGGTATGACGACACGGACCTTGACTTCGACAAGAACACCGACATTTATTAAAGCATTATTAATTCCATATGGTTCGACACTATGTTTAAAATCTGTAAAGACATCCCCCACAACATTAAGCCGTACAGGTATTTTCGGCCCTAGGTTTCCAAGAAGCGTGTTTCCCGTTGCCTGACCTAGAGGAATATTATAGATTACACCATCATTCTTACCTTCGGGAGTTTTCGCAGAAGAATTAAATTCTTCGGTTTCTGTTTCCTTCAGCTTTTCGTGAAGTTGTTTCGTAATTTTCGAATGCATACCACGAAGACCATGAGAGTTGAAATCAATTGTTGTTACTTTTCCATTTTCATTCGTCTTCATTTCTACTAGATTTTGCACATTTTCATCTTGGCTCATATAATCCTCGACGGCTTCCTGGATGACGTGCGTCGCAATCCGGTTCGTTTCCATTTCAGCGATGTTCAGAAGCGTCGGTTTGATGGATGAGTTGATGATCAACAGGCTGACGGCCGTTGAAAAAATAAAAAATACAAACGAAAGCAGCATGACATATCGAAAAGGCAAAGGTCCTCTTTTTGACAGAGGGCCGCGAAATCTTCGCAAGCAAAATCCCCCCTTACATCACAAGTGTATGCTTGTAAGAGGGGATATACGATTCAATCAGACAACTTTATTTCACCATTTTTAAAAGGGCTTCTTTTCCGCTCATTCCGGGATGGATGCCGAGCTCTCTGGCCGCATCGGTTACAGATTCGAGCGGCGCTTCGAGAAGCTGATCGATCGTCCGCACGCCGACGGCTCTGGCGGCGACGATTTTCCGTTCTTTTAATTTATCATTCAGCAGGGCGACGTCAAGCGCTCCGCACATAATATATCCATGGTCATTGGTTACCGCCATAAAGTTCGTTTTCGGCAGTTTGACCGTTACAGCCGTAAACGGCTGATCTTCTATCATAATCGGAGTTAAATTTACCATCGCGATCCCTCCTTTACCATTAATGTATGATAAAGCGGGAGACATGTTCCGGTTTACCCCGAATCTTAAAGCATCTGTATTAGAACCGGTTTGCTTTTTTAAGCTTCCAGGCGAGCAGATCGCGCAGGAATTCAGGCATAAAGTACTCGATATCTTCCGCATCGCGGATCGCCGGAAACAGCGTTCCGAGTGTAAACATATCAATCGTGGCGATCGTGTAGAACGCATCATCTTCAATGTCCGCTCCGTTGACAGAGAGCTTTTCCGGGTCAAGGCCGGCATACAGCATTTTCCCCATCACTTCGCCGCGAAAACCGAGCCCTTTAATTCGCAGTTTCTCGGTTTCTTCCGATGATGCATGGAAGATGACCTCTTTCAGCTCACGTCCCGTCAGCTTCAGTTTGACCGGATTAATCGGATGCGGACAGATGCGGTGAACATCCGCTTTCGTCACCGGGCCTTGTGATAGAGACTCCAGTACAATGCCTGAGTTGACCATTCCGATTTCCGCCTCACACCATTCCTTTAAGGCGTCTGCCAGCATTTGCGGAAGGGCGCTTCTGCGGAACCAGGCGGTTTCAAGGGTGTTGTCCAATGTCGCAATTTCTTCTTCAAGCAGATGTCCGGCTTCTTTCTCTTTTTCCTTCAGAAAACGAATCGTCTCCTCTGATTCTTCGTTCCATTCTGCCGTCTTCATAACGGTTGCTGTGATGTTCTCAAGCGTTCCGTTATACGTCAGTTCAACATGACCGACATAGTTCCCGTATTTTTCAGCGCAGGCCAGCATAACGCCGTCTTTCATCATCCCTTCTTCAAGCAGGTGATGGGTGTGGGAGCCGAGAATCAGGTCGATTTCGGGAAAAGCCTCCGCGACGCGCTGATCATCCAAAATGCCGAGGTGTGAAAGAAGAATGACAGTATCGGCTTTTTCTTTGATTTCACTGAGCATCTCGCCGATGCTTTCAAATGCGTCTGCAACCGTCCAGCCAAGCTGCCGGTAGATCGGATAATACGGGACTGTCACACCGAGAATGGCAAGAGTTGCGCCGCTCTTCACCTTTTTGAGCACATACGGTGCTGCCCAGCCGGGCCTCTTCCCTTTTTCGTCAAACAAATTGGAAACAACGACAGGAAACTGTGCGTTGTCATAAAGTGTATCCAGCTCCTGATGCGGCAGTGTAATTCCTTCATTATTTCCGATCGTTGCAGCATCATACTGCAGACGGTTCAACAGCTCCACATTCGCTTTTCCGAAGGTGGCCTCAGATATCGGATGGAATCTGTCGACATGATCGCCGAGGTCGAACAAAAGCACTTCTTCCCCCTGCTCTTCATGTTTTTGTCTTTGTGTCTGAATATAATCGACGATTTTCGGCCAGTTTTCAAAATGGCTGTGCAAATCGTTCGTATGGTAAATATGGAGCTTTTCCGTCATGCAAATCTCTCCCTAACGTTTAACTAAACACGCCTTGATAGATTAATCTGATTCCGATGATGATCAATACGAACCTCATGATCAATACGATCGTCTTTGTTTGCATCTTTTTATTAATGTAGGCGCCGAGCTGTCCGCCAAACCAGGCGCCCGGGATCAATGCGAGCGCATAAAGCCAGTTGACATGGCCCGCGATGACATGGCCGGCAGAGCCGGCGACAGATGAAAGGAAAATAATAAACATCGATGTCGCAACGGCGACCCTTGTCGGAAATAAAAACAGAAGAATCATCGCCGGCACCATCAGCGAGCCGCCCCCGATGCCGAAAAGCCCGCCGAGGAAGCCGACGACAAAGGCGATCGCGATTCCGGCTAAAGGATGATATGAATACGTATATTCCTGTCCTTCATCCCCTGTGAACGTTCTGATAACGCCCGTATGCTTTTTCTCGGCAGGTTTCACCCTTTTCTTTATCATTAAGGAAAGGGAAATGAGAATCATAAAAATCCCAAACCATAGAGAAAACGAGTCTGAGCTGAAATATGTCGATACATGGGCACCTGCGATGCTGCCCGGCCCCGAGCCGATGAAAAAAATAAGACCGCTTTTATAATCTACGGTTTTATACTTCATATACGCAATCGTTGAAGAAAGCCCTGTAAATATGATGACAACCAGCGATGTGCCGACCGCCATTTGCGGTGTCACATGGTCAAAGAGCGTCGGCAGCCCCGCCAGAAAAAGGAGCGAGGGAACGATGACGATCCCTCCGCCGAGCCCGACAAGACTGCCGATGGTTCCCGCGATAAATCCGAGTATGATCAAAATAAGATATTCCATAAAATAAGTCCTCTTTTCTAGCTGAATAAATCGAGCTGCCTTGGCGTAAGCCCTTTGTATTCAATATCGAGCAGCTCCTTCATTTGCTTCCCGTTTTGAGCCGCATCACCGCCTGAATTGTTATTAAACAGCACGTAAACGTTTTTCGACTGCTGTTCAAGCAGCTCAAGGTTTTTCTTCCAGTCTTTTAATTCTTGTTCATTATATAAATATAAATATCTGACCTCACGCCAATTTTGCCCGGAAGACGGCCTTAACCAGCCTTCCTTGTTGCGGCCGTGAAAACGGACGAGCGTTTTCCTGCTGTCAGTCGCATGAAGAACCGTCGGTATGCTGCCTTCGCCCGCCTGGGGTTCATCGCAAATGCTGTGAATCCATTGCTGTTCCTCCATAAAAGCGAGCGTTTTGTCGTAAAACTGGGGCATAAACCATGACCGATGCCTGAATTCAAGCGCACACGGTATATCTCCCATTTTCTCTTTTACCCATCTTAAATAATTGACGTTTTCTTTTTTGCAATCAAACCATGGCGGAAACTGAAAGAGGACCATCGCCAGCTTGCCCGCTTTTATGTATGGCGTTAACGAAAGCTTAAAAGCAGCAAACATGTCGTCTTTCGTTTCAAAGGGGATTTCCCCGCGCTGATGCCCCGTCATTCCCTGATATGCCTTAATGATAAACTGAAAGGTTTCCGGCGTCTCCTTCACCCATTTTTCATTGTTCCGCTCGGGCTGAATCGCGTAAAAGCTCGCATCAAGCTCGACGATCGGAAAATGCGCCGAATAGTGGATCAGCTTGTTTTGACTGCTTGTCTTGGGCGGATACAGGCTGTCATGATCCCCCCATCCTGTTAATCCAATATAAATCAATGCAGTTCACCTCTTCCTTTAGTTTATCACAGGTTTTTTTCGAAAACTTGATCCAGGCCTGCTTGTAGCATTTCCTTTTTCAGCGGCGGAATACTTGAACATGAAAAAGAAGCCGGATGTCCGGCTTCTTTTAACGGGCTTTCTTCGGAAAAAGGGTAAAGCTGAAACTGTACAGAAAATCGATGGCAAGGATGATCGACCATAAAGAAGCGATGCGGATTAACGGTTCCGTTCTTTCCGGGTCGCCGATGAACAGATGCATCCCGGCCAGCAGCGCCGCCCCGATCAGCCATGCGATAAAATGCCGCAACCAGCCTTTGCGCTCTTTTTTGGCGTGTTCCTTGCCGTACTGCGGGCCTTTGTCAGGCTTCGGACCGCCGGCAAAGCGATAGGCGAACCTTTCATCCGCCCATTTGATCATGCGGCTTCCGAACGCAATGCTGACGCCGATATAAACGGCGGCGAGGCCGTGCAAAACATCCGCTTGCGCCCCATTGTACAGATCAAGCGCCGTTGCAGCCAAAAGCAGCAAATCCAAAACCGGTGTGCATGCAAACATGATCAAACCAGCCTTTTTCCAGCCTGCCATATAGCGAAAAATAAGGCCAAGCAGAATAAAAATCCAAAAACCGATCTCACAAGCTATAATCAATAAACCAATCACCTTTTATCCGCCTCTCTTTTTAACACATTTGTACTAAAAAATTATAACACATATGTATTAAATAATACACCCGTGTTATAATGTGTGTATGCCAAAAATAGTTGATCACGAAAAACAAAAAGAAAAAATTGCCGAAGCGGTGTGGAATGTGATTCACAGAGACGGACTTGAACATTGCACCGTCAGAAATGTCGCTAAAGAAGCCGGGCTTTCAGCCGGATCGATGCGCCATTATTTTCCCCAACAGTCTGAGCTTTTCATTTATTCAATGAGGCTTGTGGCAAACCGGGTCAAAACGCGGATTGAGAGCATGACATTTAACGGTACACCGGCTGAGAACGTCAAACAGCTTCTTTTTCAGCTTATGCCTCTTGATGAGGAGCGAAAACTGGAAATGGAGGCATGGTATGCATTTACGGCCAAATCGCTCAGCGATCCGGAGCTCAAACCGTTAAGAAAGGAGATGAATGAAGGCATTTATTCAGCCTGTAAATCGGCTGTTGAAATGCTGGTGAATACCGGCGCCAAACCGGGGATCGATGTTCTAAAGGAAACCGAGCACCTGTACGCCCTTGTCGACGGGCTGGCGCTTCATTTGATCATGGCCCCTGAAAGGCTGACGGCTGAAATGATCGATTCTGTATTGGCCGGTTATTTAAGATCGTTGGAATAGGCACAGATCGATCGGATTGCACCAAAAGAGACTTACACAAAACCACGGAAAAGCAGGCCTCTCAGCCTGCTTTTTTTGATTAATTCTCTTGTTTTAGATTCTCACGGATGTCGCAAAATTGTTTTTTTCTGGTCATCCCACAAAAAACAGCCTGATCACAGGCTGCTTTTTGCGCTTCAGTGAACCGCTTTTGCTTCTCTTTCGTCTGCCTTAAAAATGTATTGACGCACTGCCGTCAAGCACGCCCAGCACAGCAATCATCCCGTCTTTGACGCCGATATCGGTTTTCCTTACGCCTTCCGGGCACACGACGGAAGCGCCTTTCAAAAGCAAGTCAAACGTTTTCATGAGATTAGCCTACTCATGATAGAAATCCAGAGCCGCCTGAAGCGCATTTCCCGGCGATACTGAAGCACCTGTGCGAATGAGAACCGCTTCGAGAGCAGCCAATGTAAAAAGAACATTTTCTTTTCGGCAGCTGTACCCCATTGTCCCGATTCTCCATATCTTTCCGGCCAGCGGTCCGAAAGAGCTGGCGATTTCGACGCCGAAGTCGTCAAGCATCATCTTCCTGACAAGGTCCGCGTCAACCCGATCAGGCACTTTCACACAAGTGACGGTCGGCAGCTTTTTCCGGCCTTCCGTAAACAATTCGAGACCCATCGCTTTGATGCCCTTGATTAGCGCTGCTTCATGCAGCCGGTGTCTTGAGAACCGCTCGCGGAGCCCCTCCTCAAGAACGACCCGCGCTCCTTCACGCAAACCGTACAGCATCGAAGTCGCTTCTGTATGATGATTGAGGCGCCTCGGGCTCCAATAATCCATCAGCATGCCGAGGTCAAAATAATTGCTGGAAATCGGCAAGCGTCCTGTTTCAAGCTCGATATCTTCTCTTGTGGCAATGCCACGTTCTACCTTTTTCCTTTCATTGATGCGCTTTTCAACCCGGCTGTTAAATGTGATCGGCGCCATCCCGGAAGGAACGGATAAACACTTTTGCGTACCTCCGACGACCGCGTCAAGGCACCATTCATCCGTATTGACATCCGTGCCGCCGATCGTAGCCACCGCATCGACTACACAAAGCACATCAAGCTCCCGGCAGGCCCGGCCGATTTCTTCAAGCGGCTGAATGCATCCCGTTGACGTCTCGCCGTGCACAACCGCGACGATCTCCGGTTTCGTCCGTTTGATTTCGGAGATGATATCTTTCGGTTCAAAAACGTCTCCCCACGGGCATTCCATTGTATAAACATCAGCCCGGTACCGTTCGCAAATTTCGGCCAGCAGATAGCCGAACCGTCCGAAAATGGGAATGAGCACCCGGTCCCCCGGTTTGATGAGACTGGCAAGGACGGCTTCAAGCCCGGCCCGCGATGTCCCGTCTATCGGAAATGCCCATTTATTTGTCGTTCGGAAAATCTGCCGGAGCAGCGCCATGACGTCATTCATCATGTCTGTAAATGCAGGATCGAATTGTCCCAGTACAGGTGAGGAAAGCGCCCTCAGCACTCTCGGATGAACCTCGACAGGACCGGGAGTCATAATTGTCCGTTTCGGAATATTCATTTCGCCAATTGTCATGTGAAGAAACTTCCTTTCTTTTTTCTTGTTATATTTCTTTACAACTCTCTATATAAATACAAGTTTACTGGTAACATGAAAAATAAACATCGGCATAAATGTCACAAATCCGCTCATTTTTTGTTGATAATGACTAAAATGACAAAGGAGGTCTGTACAGATCAATGAATATCTATGACATGATGAAACTCCCCGTGTTTAAAGGCGCAACGCTTGCCGCCGGAAAAACGGGAGGGACCCGGAACATCGAACACATCAATATGATGGATGCGCCAGATATTGCCGATTATCTGCATCACGGCGAGCTCCTCGTCACGACCGCATACCATTTAAAGGACCGGCCTTTTTTATTGAAGGAATTGATTGAAAGGATGATCAGGCGGGGCTGCGCCGGACTCGGCATCAAAACGCGCTTTTTGCAGAAAATACCCGACGAGGTGATCAAGCTTGCCGACGAGCGGTCATTTCCGATCATCGAGCTAAATAAAGATGTCCGCCTCGGTGATATTGTCAATCATACACTGAGCCATATTTTGGACAAACGGACGGCAGAACTCGAACAGGCCATCACCGCCCAAAAAAAGTTCACAACCCATATTATGAGCGGAAAAAGCATTCAATCGCTCTTGCATAACGTCTCTGCTGTTTTGAAGCTTCCCGTTCTTCTTTTCAATCAGCATCTCAAGCCGATCGCCTCCTCAAAAGCGGATGCCGCCGGGACGCTGTCGCATTATGAAGGAATATTTCAAAAAGGAAACAGGACGGGGCTCACCTGTTTTTCAACGCTTCCCGACAAACAAACCTATTCGGTATTTCCGATCTATACTCATGAAAAAAAATGCGGCTTCCTCGTTGTCTGCGGGATGATTTCCCCTTCAGACAAAGGCTTGCTGTTAACCCTCGAACAAGCCGCCAATGTCATCGCCTTTGAGCTGCTGAAGGAAAATGCGCTCAAACAATATTTGCGAAGAGCGCGGAACGAGTTTTTCAGCAATTTTTTGGACGGCGCCTTTTCCTCTGCTGAAGAAATTAAAAACCGGGCCAAAGAATTTCAGCTCAAGTGGGATCAAAAATATGTGTGCATTGCGGGCAAATTGGACCGGCGCGAAAAATCGCTCAGCTTCACGGAAAATCAGCTTGAATCAGATTCCGTGTTCGAACGCCTGGAAGAAGAGCTGGTTGACTTTCCGTTCCCTCCGCACCTTTTCACAAAGGGAAATGTCTGCTTCCTGCTGGCCGAAGCGACGGACAGCTGGGCTGAACTGAATGCAGACGTCAGCGGATTTTTAAAGACGTTTCAGCGTCATGCAGCGGAGCACTTTCAGCGGACAATCTCTTTCGGAATCAGCAACCTCAGCCATCAGCTGAGCGACGTTCCGCACATTTGCAAAGAAGCCGTCGACGCGCTCCACTCCGGCCATTTGTCCGGCAGCACAGAGTTCATCCAGACGTACCATATGAAAGACGTCTCTGAGCTTTTGCGCATGATTCCGGCTGATGATTTGAAGACATTTTACACGCATGCACTGCATCAGCTTGCCAGCCTGCCGAAGGATGACCAGGGGCTCCTGCAAACATTGTCCGTCTATCTGGAAACGCACTGTCAGATTTCTGAAACGGCTAAGCGCCTATATGTCCACAGAAACACAGTCATCTACAGGCTTGAAAAATGCGAAGAATTGCTCGGGAAAAGCCTGAAAGATGCGGACACAACCCTGCGCTTGAGACTGGCGCTCAGAATTCAAATGCTGCTTGGATTGTGAGAAACTCCAACAGCAGCAACCGGAGAAAGTTAAGCCATACCGGCATTGCTGATGATTAGACATTCACCATAGAAAAAAGCCGGCATATGTGCCGGCTCCCTTATACTTTTTCGGGAATTGCGCGCGTCTGCTGCTTCCGCCCCCAGCTGACTGCCGCCAAAAAGCTGAGCACGAGAACGACCGCACCAAAAATATATGGAATTTCCACGTTCACATCGAATAACAGACCGGCCACCGTCGGTCCGACAATGTTGGCAAGGCTCATAAACGCATTGTTCATGCCTGCGGCAAAGCCCTGTTCATCACCGGCCATTTTTGAAATCAGCGTATTAATTGCCGGACGAAGGATGGACGTCAGCATGAAGAAAACAATTGTTGCACCGAAAACGAGCCAGTACGAACCGGCAATCGAGCAGACCGCAAGCGCTGCGGCTGAACCGATCAGCGTCATGTTCATCAGCTTTTTTTCCCCGAAGCGGTTCGTCAGCATCCCGAGGGCCACCGCCTGGACGAACACGCCGATCAAGCTTGCCGCTGTAATGACAAAGGCAATGTCTCCCGGTGTAAAGCCGTGCTTATGATCGACATAAAGGCTGAATACCGCCTCAAAATTCATGATCCCGAAGTTCAGGATGAACACGAGGACAAACAGAAAAGCATACGGCGATCGCAGCGCGCGCGCCATTTGCTTAGGAAGCGGTTCGCGCTTTTGAGCGGAGCGGCGCTTTTCAAGCATCTTTTCTTGACTGAGCGTTTCCGGGAGGACAAAAAGCGATAAAACCGTCGCCAAGCCGGCTAATCCGGCTGACACGTAAAACGGAAAAGTGAGCCCGTACGCAGCCAAATATCCGCCGGCTCCCGGACCGATGACAAAGCCGAGAGACATCGCGGCGCTGATCAGCCCCATCCCTTTGCTTCGATCCTTTTCCGATGTGATGTCGGCGATGTAGGCAAACATGGCCGGCACCAAAAACGCCGCTCCCGCTCCGCCGAGAAGGCGGGAAACAAACAGCAGCCACATCTGGCTCGCCAAGGCGAAAAGCAACTGGGAAACCGCAAACGCACCGATGCCTAAAATGATCATTTTCCGTCTTCCGTATTTATCGGTCATTTCCCCGGCAACGGGCGAAAACAGCAGCTGGGTAATACCCGAAGCCGCAATCAGCAACCCGAGCGTGCTGCCTGACGCGCCGAATTCTTCTATAAACGTAGGCATGAGTGGAATAATCAAGCCTATACCAAGCATAACGATGAACACGTTCAGCATGAGAATATACAATCTGGCCATTTTTTTCATCCGCGGATACCTTCCTTAAAGCCCGATAATACCGGACAATCTTAAATTCGATCAATTACTAAATTAGTATATCCACAGATAGGTTCAAAGTCTAGTTTTTTCATATTTTTGCATATTTTTTCTTCTGAAGGAATGATGGGAAAATAAAAAAGCGGAGGATTCCCCCGCCTTTTTATCCATTTACGACCAGCCGACAGCGTTAGCAAACAGCAGGAAAAGCACGGCCGCTCCCATCCAGAGGCAAAACAGCGGAAGGATGAATCGCAGCCACTTGTTCCAGGCAATCCGGCTGATCGCAAGCGTCGCCATAAAGTAACCCGATGTCGGAAAGACGATGTTTGAAAAACCGTCGCCGAATTGGAAAGCCAGAATTGCCGTCTGCCGCGTAATTCCGACAATATCAGCCAAAGGCGCCATAATCGGCATCATTATTAAAGCCTGTCCGCTTCCGCTTGGAACAAAAAAGTTAAACAGCATCTGTGTGAAAAGCATCGCCGTAACCGTTAAATAAGAAGGAAGTTGTGAGACCGCATGAGACAAGCCGTAAACAATCGTATCCATGATCTGCCCGTCGGCCATAACGACCGCAGCAGCTCTTGCAATGCCGCAAATCATCGCCCCGACGAGCACTTCTTTAAAGCCCTCATTAAAGGACTCGGCAATGTCTCTCGAGCTCATGCCGGCAATGTAAGCAGGAATGATGCCGAGCGCGAGGAAATAGCCCGCCATTGTCAGCATATCCCACCTGAAATAAATGACACAGCCAATCAAGCCGGCAAACAACCCAAGCGCCGCGATACCGGCCCATTTCACCCGTCTGCCTGCTTTAAAAGCAGGCACCGCTTCTACTGCTTCTTTCCCCGTCAGGCTTTTTTCAGGATGCGCCCTGACCTTTTCCGCATATTTGAGCACATATACAGCGGCAATCGCCGTAATGACAACAAAGATGACCGCCCTGTACCCCATCCCTGAATAAAGCGGGAGACCGGAAATCATTTGTGAGGTTCCTACGGTAAAAGGGTTTGTCAAAGCGCTCGTAAAGCCGGCGATCGTCCCGCACAACGCAATTGCTGCTGCTGTCATCCGGTCATATCCGAAAGACAGCAGCAGCGGAAGAATGACAGGGACGTAAACGATGGAAAGCTCAGGCGTCCCGATAAAACAGGAAATGCCGGAAAAAACGAATATTAAAACAGGTGTAACGAAAACCGGTTTGTTCCTGAACTGACCCGCCAGCAGACGGACACCGAGCTCAATGACAGACGCTTTCCGCAGAACGGCAAAAGCGCCGCCAATCACAAATGTAAACACGATAATCGGGGCCGCTTCTGTCATCCCTTTCGGAACAGCCGTAAGCAACCCCAAGATATCAACCGGCGTCTGTTCGATCCGTTTGTAGGACGCCGGATCAATCATTTCCCTGCCGTCCGGACTTTCCACCCGTTCATATTCGCCCGCCGGAATCACATATGTCATAAGCGCCATTAGACCAATCATGACAGCCAGAATGACATAAATATGCGGAAATTCCTTTTTGCTTTTTTCTTTCTTGTTCACGTCTTCTGTTTTGTAAGCCGGCATTCCCATTTTCGATCATCCCCTTTTCCATGTTAACTTTTTTAACATATTAAATGATTACAGCATTAATCGCATTGAAAAATCCTCTAAATTTCAGCATGTTTTCAGTTAAAATACCTAAATCTACACGGCCAATCCAGAAAATCGTCATATTTTCTATCAAGTATTAAGCCGACAATCTCGACTGTTCCTTTTCTGCATTTTCATGTAAAGTCATAAGAAAGATCAGCATGTAAAGGAGAGAGTTCACATTGCAACAGTGGATTAAAGAAGTCGCAAGAGGAAAAAGGGGCGCCCGCGATTTAACTTATGAAGAGGCCAAACAGGCTGCAGAAGCGATCGTTACGGGAAATGCCAGCCCCGTCCAGACCGCCGCATTCTTAATAGCGGAGCGGATGAAAACAGAGTCCCCTGAGGAATTGCTCGCGTTTACCGAAGCATTGCGGAACAGCTCGAAAACACTGAACCTTTCCAAAGCTGTAAAAGATGCGGTCATCGATTTTGCGGGACCTTACACAGGAAGACATTCTTTTTTAGCAACCATTCCCGCCTCGCTCCTTCTCGCAGGAAACGGAGTCCCCGTGTTTCTCCACGGCAGTGATGCATTGCCGCCCAAATATGGAACGAGTGTAAAAAATGTCCTAGACAAACTCGGAATCCCCTCTGAGACTGATCCTGCGCAAACGGCACACTCACTGGAAGAGGCCTCAATCGGATTCGCAGCCGCCGAAACATTTTGCAAACCGTTTGTTCGGATGAGGAAAATTCGCGAAGAGATCGGCATCCGCACCGTGCTGAATACAGCTGAAAAACTGGTCAACTTCTCTGATGCCGACAAGCTCATGATTGGCGCGTTTCACCGGACGGCCATTCAGAAAATGCATCCCGTTTTTCAGCACTTGACGTACAAAGAAGTGTTCATTGTCCAGGGGGCGGAAGGCTCGGAAGACGTACCGGTCCACAGAGGCAGCTTTGTGTTTACGATAAAAAACGGCGTGATCGATTCCTTTATATTAAAGCCGGAAAAATTCGGGCTTTACGCAGATGAAGCAAAGCTCAACAAACCGCTGTCTGCTGAGGAACAGGCGGAAAAAATAACGGCCGTTCTCGCCGGAGATGAATCGGCCGATACCGAATACGAAAGAAAACAAGTCATCATGAATACCGCATTGCGCTATTATTTGTTCGGACACTGCGCGGCCATTGAAGAAGGCGTCCGAACGGCGGAAAAACAGCTGAAAGAAAAAGCCGGCCTGGAAGCCCTCGAGAGGTGGAAAGCTTCATTTACAAGACCGTAAGAAAACCGTAACCAAAATGATATTTCCTTTTCATGAAAAGATTGGATAATGGAAGAAATGAAAAGGAGGGAATCGAAAGATGAACCGAAAGTGTCTCATACCGTTTATTTTGATGCTGTCAGCGATGTGCGCGCCCACCCAAAACGCAGAAGCCTTCCAGTTGTTTTCCTTACACGTCCAGCCCCATCAGTCCTCGGCTCCGGCGGATTACTATGAACAGGCGCAAGGCAAAACAGGCGAAGCTTTAAAACAAGCGCTTCACGACACAATCGACGATCATAGAGAGCTTTCTTACAGCGAGGTATGGGAAGCGCTGAAAGCAACGGACGAAGATCCGGCCAATCGAAATAACGTGATTCTCTTATATTCCAGAGAGTCGCGCTCTAAACAGGCGAACGGGGGGCAAACTGGCGATTGGAACCGCGAGCACGTATGGGCAAAATCGCACGGTGATTTCGGAACAAGCAAAGGACCCGGAACAGATTTGCATCATCTCAGGCCCAGCGATGTGCAAGTAAACGCCGCCCGCGGAAACCTTGATTTCGACGAAGGCGGCAGCCCCTATCCCGGTTCTCCCGGAAACCGCTATGACGGCGATTCCTGGGAACCTGACAAAAGCATTAAAGGCGATGTCGCCAGAATGATTTTCTATATGGCGGTCCGCTATGAAGGGGACGACGGCCAGCCGGATCTTGAAATGAACGACACAACGAACAACGGATCTAAACCGTACCACGGAAAAATGTCGGTTTTATTGAAATGGCACCATGAAGATCCTGTCGATGCCCTTGAAAGAAAGCGGAACGACATCATCTATCAGCAATACCAGCATAACCGCAATCCATTCATTGATCACCCTGAATGGGCGGAGGATATTTGGGGCTCAGGCGTTTTGAATTGAACAAAAAAAGCGCCTGCCCGGCGCTCTTTTTTTAAACCTCTCTTTTTTTGTTCAGCACACCGATTTTAGGGCCAGTTCAAATTCATGGTATCCCGCGCGCCTGCAAATATTGGATTCAAACGCTTGTCAAAACGTCTCCTTCTTCAGCATGTCGAGAATGTCAAACAGCGTATGTTTGATGACAAATTTGCGATACTCAGCGGAACCCTGCGCATCGTCCAAAACAGGGCCGGGAAAGCGGCTGATCGCCTTTTCCACCCTTTGATCTACAGGGAGCGATTCGTCATTCAACGCAGATTCCACTTCTGATGAACGAAACGGAAAAGGGCAGACACCGCTAAATGCACAGCGGACGCGTCCGTCTATTTCAAGAGCTGAAATCGTCGCCAAAGGATATCCCGTATCCCATTGCTGCCTCACTTTTATGCTTGCAAAAGGCTGATGAAGATAGCGTTCTTCAATCAAAAGGAAAATGAGGATTTCTCCCTTGTTCAGCTTCAGCTGCTGATCGAATACGTCGTGAATCAAATAGCGCTTTTCCCCCTTGTCTCCGATCGTCACCACTTTGCTGTCGGTTAATAAAAAAGGCAGCACTGCTTCGCGGTAAAAGATCTGCCCGCAAATATTGCCGCCAAGCGTAATCTTATTGCGCGCCGTATGGTCGGCCACTTCCCTTACCGCTTTGCTCAACAATGGAAAGCCGCCGTTTTCCGTGATCTCTGTCAATGTTAATGCTGAGCCTAAAGCGAGGTGGCGCCGTTCAAATTGCAGAGTTCTGCACTCAGGTATGTCTTTAATATCGATAACGGCATTTGGATGAATCACCCTCAGCCGTCCTGGTATTAAATGTTCTGTTCCGCCGGAAAAATAAGCCGGCTTTTTCCCCTTGCGCTCCAAGCTTTGAAAGAGCTTTACCGCTTCCTGCGCAGATTGGGGCCTGTAATACTCAAAGTCAAACTGGATCATGGCGACCCTCCTTTTACTTTCCAAATTTGTTCGGGAATCAGAGGCGGCCGATTGAACCGAACACCTGCCGTTCAAAAAAACCGGCATGCACTACGAAGAAAGTCATATGGTTTTCTCAAAATTTTCCTCCATGGATTTATATTGAAAAATTTTCTATTTTAAAACTGTAAACAAGAAAAAAGTTCACTCTAGCTTCGAGTGAACTTTTTTTTGCAACATGATTCAACTTTCAAGCGCGCCGGCCGGATCATATAAAGCGATATCAAGCTCAGGCTCTTCTCCCAAGGCGAGCCTTGCCAATTCCGCGCCAAGGTAAGGACCTGACGTGAGCCCTGAAGCGCCAAGGCCGTTGGCAACAAGCAGCCCGCAAATGTTCGGCAATGAGCCGATCACGGGGAGAAAGCCTGGTGTAAACGGCCTGAATCCTACACGCGTCTCAAGCAGCTCACTCAATTCCAAACCCGGCGCAACAGCAAGCGCCTTTGAGAAAATTTCGTGAAGGCCGCCAGCCGTTACCCGAAGATCATCAAGCTCCGCTTCATTTTCGTGAGTAGCGCCGGCAACGATCCGGCCGTCTTCAAATGCCAATATGTATTGGTCATTCGGAGGCATCACAACAGGCCAGCTGCCGGTATCCGCCTCCGGAAGACGAAGATGAACAATCTGCGCTTTTTGGTGGCTGACTGAAAAACGCACGCCGAGCGGCTTCAAAAGCTCGGCCGCCCAAGCGCCCGCTGTGACCAGCACCTGATCAGCGTATATTTTTTTGTCCGCTGTGGAGATCCCTGTTACCCGGTTTCCTTCATAGAGCAATGAAGCGTTTCCGGCAACAACTGAAGCTCCGTATTTCTGTGCGGCATTCACAAGTGAGCGGCGGAGCAAATTTCCGTTTACGCGCGCGGCGCCGCTGATATGAACCGAGCCGTACCCCTCTGCCAAAGGCGGAAATAAACGCTTCGTTTCCTCATGGGATAAACGGGTGATCTCGCCGATTTCAGGGGCATCCTTGCGCCTGAGATGCGCCCGTTCTTCCATTTTCTCCAGCTTTCGCTCGTCTGTATGCAAGCTGATAGCGCCTGTCCGTTTATACCCCGTATCCGATTCTCCGTCAGCTTCAAGCTGCTTGATTAAATCGGCGTAGTACGCCGCTCCGCCTTTTGCAAGCTTGTACCATGCCTGGTTTCTGCGCTGCGAAAGCCAGGGGCAGACGATACCCGCCGCGGCATCTGTAGCCCTTCCCCGCTCTCCGCGGTCAATCAAGGTCACTTCCGCGCCCTTTTTTGCAAGATGATAAGCGGCAGAAGCGCCGAGGACGCCCGCTCCGACTACAATAAAAGATTTCATGATTAACACCTTTTTCATTTCTGTTTATTTACAAATATAACGGATCACATCGATGGAACACAACCTAACCAACGGCTACCGATATCACGCCAAGCACCATAAAGACAGCCGCGACAATTCTAAGCCGTCCGAAACCTTCAGACAAAAGAACCGCCCCCATCACCGTTCCGATTAAAATGCTGATTTCCCGAACCGGTGCCACATAGCTGACCGGAGCAAATACCATGACACTCAGCGCCAAAATATAAGCCAAAGAGTTAAAAACCCCCACCCCGACAGCTTCCATCCGGTGATGCTTCCACTCAAAGCGGACTTCGCTCCAGCTTTTCGCGGCAAAAGGAGTCAATATGATCAGACGGCCGAGCGTATTGCAATAATCAAGCAGCAACGGCGGAATGAGAAACCGGCTGACCGCTGCTTTATCAAGGAGGGTATATGCGGCAATAATACCGCCGACCGCCAGCCCGTAAAGAACCGGTGTGAGCGAGCCTGATTCTTTTAACCGCTTGACTCCCCCTGTGAAAAAAAGAATGCTGATCACAATCAAAAGAATCCCTGTTATTGCGGGCAGCGTCAATGATTCGCCAAAAAAGGCGACCGCCAGCACACAGGTGAGCAGCGGGCCAGTTCCTCTCGCAATAGGGTAGACGAGGGAAAGGTCGCCCTTTTTGTACCCTTTTTGAAGAACAAGAAAAAAGCCCAAGTGTGCAAGGATGCTCGCCATGATAATGGCAAGCTGCCAGATGCCGATCTCAGGCTTTTCATATATGACAACACCTATGGCCAACGGCGTGTAGACAACGGCTGCAATCGCTGTGAACAGCCAGATAAATGGAACGCCTCCATCGGCTTTTTTTGAAAGGTAGTTCCATGATGCATGGATAAATGCAGAACATAATAATACACAAAAACCCACGGCAGTCATTACACAGCCCTCCGTTCATCATAATGGAGCTCAATGTTTGATGACAATGTAGCGCTTCAATTCCCCATGCCATTTCTTTCCTTTAACAGCATCCACCCAGACGTCATACTTGCCCGGTTTCAGCTTTTTCGTCGGGAAGCTCACCCGAAAATGAGATTTTCCGCGTGTTAAATGAACATCTCGATAGATCAGGACAGTTCCTTTTTTATTGATCAGCCGGACAGCGATCATCGTTCCCGTAACAGGACTCTTTCCAGTGACAACGATCGAAGTGGCTGATTTCGTATATGTATTGGCATCCGTCCTGAATTTCACCGCGCCTTTGGAAGGCATAGCAAAGGCTTCTGTACTCCCGGCAAATGCGGCCAGCAAGAAAACAGCGGCTGTCAACACAGCCTTTTTCAACATTTTCACTGGTCATATCCTTTCTTATACAGTATGAATGTCACATGCTATACCCTTCATTATACATGACAATATGATCTAATAAAGATATTTTACAAGAAGATCCTGTTCTTCTTTTAATGGACAAATACTGTATAAGTGGGTGAAAGGGGATGATTTAATTGTATCAATCAAAGGAGAAAAGATTAAGACAGGTATAAAAATTGTTGATGAAGATGGATATTTTCATGATGATCTTTTTCTCGCAGGCAGCCTTGTGGAAATACTCGTCGATCGAATAGCAGCCCGATTTTTTTAACAAATTTGCTTTTGCCTGGAACACAAGGCGCGCTTCATTTTATACCCATTAAATGACAATATATTAAAGAAAAAAGTAATTTAATAATGTATTGCTAGTTCAAGTCGTGAATTCCAATAAAATAAAGCCCTTCTAGCAAAATGAGAAGGGCTGTTTTGACATGCTAATTTGCTGGAATGCGCACTGAATTTATATCAAAATTATTACATCAATAATCAGAGAGTGCTTAGGATTGTAGTCTATCAGCGACTTTAAATGTAGCGTTATCTGATTGTGCAACAGAAACACCTACTATACCTATAGTCCCTATAAACAAAACAACACAAAGCAATATTTTAGCCTTCATTTGCTATCCCACTCCTTTGAATTTGTCGTCTCGCATCATATGCAATACGGTAGAACTCAAGAGCGTCGTAAATCTTTTCTCTTTTCGTTAAAGCTTCAGCCACTATAACCCCGTAATCTTCCATATCTGCATACATGCCATTTTCCCTGAAAAACTTGAATGAATCTCTGATTAAATCTAAATCGAACGATAGGTATAACCCTTTAATCATTTCCAGCTTTGCAAGGATATCAAAATTCCTATTATTCTCAGCTACTTCCTTCCCTTCAAGGTATGCGTCTTCTGCGTTACCCAATTTACGAAGTTTTGCCATAACATAGGACAAATTAAACAGTGTTTTAGGCAAGAAACTCAGATATCCATCCCTATATAGATTCAGGGCTTCCTTCAAATGATTGGATGACTTTTCAAGTTCTTCAAGCTGATTATAACATATTCCGAGATTCAAATGCGATGAGCCAATTAAATGATCAGCACCGAGATTATTGGATTCCTCAAGCGCTTTATGTAAATTGACTAAGGCTTTTTCTGGATACATTTTGTCAATTAAATTCCCTGTAAGAATAAACTGACATTGAACTCTTCTCTCCCCATAAGTGTCATATTTTTTATATATGTTATATGCACGGTTCGCGTAATTCATCGAAAAGAATGTTTGTTTCATATGATAGTAAACTTCTGATGCCTTGAAATAAAATTCTGCTTTTTCCAACTCATCACAATCAAAAGAATCAAGCTGTTTCTCGGCATTCCTGTAAAAATTCAACGCAAGTATCAATTCTTTTTGTCTGAAATGATACATACCTGCGAAGAATTGATAGTAATATTCCAACATTCCTTCAAGGCTGTTCTGATCTCGAATTTTTTTGAACTCATCAAATCGACTCGCTAAATTACCTCCAGCATCAGAATACATATAATCAAATTGAAGGTTGTGCCGAAACAACAATAAGTTATAATAGACAATCACATCTTGATTTTGCTCCATTTGTTCTAATTCTCTTTCAACTTCTTTCCTAGTATCTTCTGCCTTGCCAGGCCAATTGTTTTTTAGGGCGGTGTACCAAAAATTCATTTTCGTCGCAACCAAATCATATGGTATTACGCTCACTTATCCTCTTCCTTTCTCGTAAGATTATAATTTTTCAGAAATATCAGCAGGTTTTTCCTTTTTCTTCATAGTAATCATTTTACATAAAAGAATAATTTTTCACAACAACATTCTAATAAATCTTTAAAAGTTAGAGGTTCTTTGACCTGATCAATTTGATTCATTTTTACTGTTGAATTTTAGGATTATAAAATTGGGATCAGAAAAGTAGTAGGATTATATATATCTGTTGGTATGATAAAAGGTAGTATAAAATGCGGTTTCTTTTGTTGAAACGTATCGTCACAGAATCGTTAAGAGAATATAAAATTGAGTCAGAGTTCTGACCGCACTTATCAAACCAGTGTTCCTCCGAACCGTATGATATTATAACTCAAAATTGAAACCGTCAAGCCGAAAAAAAACCGTAGATATACCCCCATCTTGTCAATAAAAATTGAAGACAGGCAATAGTTTATATCTACGGTGCACAAACACATAAAATGATGCCGGGTAAACAAATCGAAATCTGCTATAACCGATGGACGACCCTACCACCTTGT
Organism: Bacillus paralicheniformis; assembly: GCF_002993925.1. NCBI lineage: Bacteria > Bacillati > Bacillota > Bacilli > Caryophanales > Bacillaceae > Bacillus > Bacillus paralicheniformis. Next base: position 3,516,417 of record NZ_CP023665.1, read on the forward strand.
TTAAAGTTGCTTAAAATAGTCTTAACCACAAATATTAGTCGCTCTGCTAATTAAGCTCCAAATCCGCGGAATAATTTGGTTTATCTTATTATAATCCGGACCTGCGACAACCACAATTTCATAAAATCGATATTGATCAATTCTTAAATGTATAATCACAACTGTGTGATCATCGGTTAAGCAGGTAACTGCACGGGCATGATTCACTACATTTGAGTAGTAATACCTTAACTCATTTGCTATGCATTCCTTGTGTCGTGCAATGTCTGAATAACTGTTGATGTTGGCTGAATAATTGACCGATGGATAAGCCATTTAATTTTCCCCCTCAGAAAATTTCCGAAAGTTATTATTTTCCAGTCATCAATTATATGCCTACTGCAAGTTAATTGTTACTTCTAAGAAATAAGTTATTCTCCCTGTTGTTGAATAAAAAAAGCAGGGTTTCCCCTGCCAATCCCCACTGCTGTAGAGAGATCAAACAAATACTTAGAAAAAAAGAAGAAGACGAACTTCAAAAGTTCGCCTCAACATTTTTTATATATTAACCAATAGACCCTTCCATTTCGAACTTGATCAAACGGTTCATCTCAACCGCGTATTCCATCGGCAGTTCTTTTGTGAACGGCTCGATGAAGCCCATGACGATCATTTCTGTTGCTTCTTCTTCAGAAATGCCGCGGCTCATCAAGTAGAAGAGCTGCTCTTCAGATACTTTTGATACTTTCGCTTCGTGCTCCAATGAAATGTTGTCGTTCAAAATTTCATTGTATGGGATTGTATCAGAAGTTGATTTGTTGTCCATGATCAGCGTGTCGCATTCGATGTTTGAGCGGGCGCCTTCGGCTTTGCGTCCGAAGTGGACGATTCCGCGGTATGTGACTTTTCCGCCTTGTTTTGAGATCGATTTTGAAACGATTGTGGATGACGTATTTGGTGCAAGGTGAATCATTTTCGCACCGGCATCCTGATGCTGTCCTTTTCCTGCGAGAGCGATAGAAAGCGTCATGCCGCGCGCGCCTTCGCCTTTCAGGATAACGGCAGGATATTTCATTGTCAGCTTGGAGCCGATGTTTCCGTCGATCCATTCCATTGTCGCGTTTTCTTCACAGACCGCACGCTTTGTCACAAGGTTGAAGACGTTGTTCGCCCAGTTTTGAATCGTTGTATAACGGCAGTATCCGCCTTTTTTAACGATGATCTCAACAACCGCGCTGTGAAGGGAGTTTGTTGTATAAACAGGTGCTGTACATCCCTCTACATAGTGAACGTGAGCGCCTTCGTCGACGATGATCAGCGTCCGTTCGAACTGTCCCATATTTTCTGAGTTGATGCGGAAGTATGCTTGCAGCGGAGTATCAACTTTTACGCCTTTTGGCACGTAGATGAATGATCCGCCGGACCATACCGCAGAGTTCAAGGCCGCAAACTTGTTGTCAGTCGGCGGGATGACTTTTGCCCAATGCTCGCGGAAAATGTCTTCATTTTCTTTGAGGGCGCTGTCTGTGTCTTTAAAGACGATCCCTTGAGACTCAAGATCTTCTTTCATGTTATGGTAAACGACTTCTGACTCATACTGCGCAGATACACCGGCCAAATATTTTTGCTCAGCTTCAGGGATTCCGAGCTTGTCAAATGTTTGTTTGATTTCCTCAGGAACTTCATCCCATGATCTTTCTGAACGCTCAGAAGGCTTTACATAGTACGTGATTTCATCAAAGTTCAATGAGTTTAAATCTCCGCCCCATTGCGGCATTGGCATATTGTAGAAGTGTTCAAGAGATTTCAGGCGAAAGTCGAGCATCCACTCCGGCTCTTCTTTCATGCGTGAAATTTCTTCAACGATTTCTTTTGTCAATCCCCGCTCTGAACGGAAAATGGAAACGTCTTTGTCGGCAAAACCGTATTTATATTCGCCGATATCCGGCATTTTCTTAGCCATCCATTTTCACTCCAATCTTTATTCGTTATCGCTGTTTTCTTTGGAAACGCCTTTTTCAAGGGCTTTCCATGACAATGTTGCACATTTAATCCGGGCCGGAAATTTTGAAACGCCTTGCAGTGCTTCAATATCGCCTAAATCGATCGAATCGTCGTAGTCTTTGCCCTGCATCATATCTGAAAAGATCTGTGACATCTGAAGGGCGGTCTCCACGTCTTTCCCTTTGATCGCCTGTGTCATCATGGACGCAGAGGCCATTGAGATTGAGCATCCTTCGCCTTCAAATTTTGCATCTTCTACTTTACCGTCTGTTATCTTCATCGTCAGTCTGATTCGGTCACCGCATGTCGGGTTGTTCATATCAACAACGATGCTGTCATTTAAAACCCCTTTGTTTCTCGGGTTTTTGTAGTGATCCATTATCACCTGGCGATACAGTGTATCCAAGTTCACATTAAAAGACATTTGTGAAATACTCCTTTGTCTTCTGAAGAGCTTCAATCAGTTTGTCGATGTCTTCTTCCGTATTATACAGATAAAAGCTTGCTCTTGCAGTGGCGGAAACGTTCAGCCATTTCATCAAAGGCTGTGCGCAGTGATGACCGGCTCTGACGGCGACCCCTTCTGCATCAAGCACGGTTGCCACATCGTGCGGATGAACGTCTTCAAGGTTGAATGTCACGAGTCCTGCACGTTCGGCCGGACCATAGACAGTCGCGCCTTCAAGCTCTTTAAAGCGCTCCAGGGCGTAGGCCGCCAAACGGTGTTCATGCGCCAATATTTCGTCAAGTCCGATGTCTTCAAGGAAGTCAATCGCCGCTCCCAATCCGATCGCACCGGCAATGATCGGTGTGCCGGCTTCGAATTTCCAAGGCAGCTCCTTCCAAGTCGATTCGTAAAGACCAACAAAATCGATCATTTCTCCGCCGAATTCTGCGGGTTCCATGTTTTCAAGCAATGCTCTTTTTCCATACAATACCCCGACCCCGGTCGGACCACACATTTTGTGGGCTGAAAACGTGTAGAAATCGCAGTCCAAATCCTGGACGTCAATTTTCATGTGAGGCGTGCTTTGCGCACCGTCTACGACCATGACCGCGCCGTTGTCATGCGCGATTTTGGCTATTTCCTTAATCGGGTTGATCGTACCGAGAACGTTTGAAACATGCGCAGCCGAGACGATTTTTGTATTTTCCGTCACCGTTTCCCTGACATCGTCCAAGGAAATGGTTCCGTCTTCCTGAAGCGGAATGTACTTCAGCGTGGCGCCGGTTGCTTTGACAGCCTGCTGCCACGGAATAATATTCGCATGGTGCTCCATCGGTGTAATGACGATTTCATCACCAGGCTTGAGGTTTGCGCGGGCATAGCTGAGCGCAACCGTGTTCAGGGCCGTTGTCGTACCCCTTGTAAAAATAATTTCCTGCATCGACTTCGCGTTTATAAACTTCCTGACCTTCTCACGAGCTCCTTCATATCCATCCGTTGCTTTCGTTCCTAATGTATGAACGCCGCGATGGACATTGGAATTGTAAGAGTTGTAATACTCATCAAGCGTCTCGATGACAACGCGCGGCTTCTGCGAGGTAGCCGCGCTGTCCAAATAAACGAGATCGTGTCCGTTGACCTGTTGGCTGAGAATCGGAAACTGTTCGCGAATATCTTTGGCATTCATTATTTTACTTTCCTTTCAATAACAGAGACCAGCTGCTTCTTCACGCCTTCGATCGGAAGTTCATTGACAACCGGTGCGAGGAAGCCGTAAATGACGAGGCGCTCTGCTTCTTCTTTTGGAATTCCGCGGCTCATCAAATAGTAGAGCTGAACCGGATCGACGCGGCCGACGGATGCAGCGTGTCCTGCCGTTACATCGTCTTCATCGATTAACAGGATCGGGTTGGCGTCGCCGCGCGCTTTTTCACTCAGCATAAGAACGCGTGATTCCTGCTCTGCATTTGATTTTGACGCGCCGTGCTCGATTTTTCCGATGCCGTTGAAGATCGAAGATGCGGAATCTTTCATAACGCCGTGTTTTAAAATATAGCCTTCTGAATGCTTTCCGTGATGAATGATTTGCGTTGTAAAGTTTTGAGTCTGTTCTCCTCTGCCGACGACAACCGTTTTCGTATCGCCGAATGTGCCGTCTCCATGCAGATTTGTCGTGTTTTCAGAAACGGTGTCTCCGTCATTCATTAAACCGAGCGCCCATTCAATTTTGCTGTCGCGTCCGAGTGCAGTTCCGCGGCGGCTGACATAAGCCGTCACCCCTGCGGAAAGGTTGTCGACCGCACCGTATTGCACGCGGGCATTCGCGCCTGTGATCACTTCTGACACGATGTTAAAGACCGCTTCCTTAGGGTTCACAGTGCTGATGTAGTTTTCTACATATGTGACTGCACTGTTGTCATCAGCAACGACAAGTACATGGTTAAAAAGCGTTGTATCATTGCTTTCATGGACATAAACAGCTTGCACCGGCGCTTCCAGTTCGACGTTTTTCGGAACGTAAAGGAAGGCTCCGCCGTTCAGGAGGGCTGCATGCAATGCCGTTAATTTATGCTCATCGGCTTTTACGCCGTCTTTCATAAAGTATTTTTTGACCAGCTCGCCGTGTTCGCGGAACGCAGTATGAATATCTGTAAAGATGACGCCTTTATCCTGCAGCTCTTTTGAAAGAGAAAGGTAAGCCGGCGTCTGGTCTCTTTGGACATAAAGCGTTTTGTCTTCATTTCCAAGATCGATCAGCGATTTGACCTCATCTGAAAGATCATCCAAAGAATCAAGCGGTTTATTTTCTACAGTATGCTTATCAAACCGTGTAAAATTCCAATTTGTAATTTTCGTTTTATCAGGTTTCGGCAGCTGCAGATCTTCTGCTTTTTCAAGCGCTTCTAAGCGTAGATCTTGCAGCCATGCAGGTTCCTGGTGCTTCTCAGAGAAGCTTTTGACATATTCCCGATCTACAGATAGTTTTGTTTCCAATGTCATGTTTATCCCCCTAACGCTTACGCTTCTTGACCGACAGTTTCGTCTTCGATTCCAAGCTCATGCTTAATCCAGTCATATCCTTCAGCCTCAAGGCGCTGCGCCAGCTCAGGTCCGCCGGATTTCACAACGCGGCCCTGCATCATGACGTGCACGTGGTCAGGCGTAATGTAGTTCAAGAGGCGCTGATAGTGCGTGATGATCAGGCAGCCGAAGTCCTCGCCGCGCATTTTGTTGATTCCTTTTGAAACGACTTTAAGGGCGTCGATATCCAAACCTGAATCGATTTCGTCAAGAATCGCGATTTTCGGTTCGATCATCATCAGCTGAAGAATTTCGTTGCGTTTTTTCTCACCGCCTGAGAAACCTTCGTTCAAGTAGCGCTGCGCCATATCAGGGTCCATTTCAAGAAATTCCATGTTTTCGTCCATTTTGCGGATGAATTTCATTAAAGAAATCTCGTCGCCTTCTTCTCTGCGCGCGTTGATCGCTGAACGGAGAAAATCGGCATTTGTAACACCGCTGATTTCACTCGGATACTGCATAGCCAAAAACAGGCCGGCCTGAGCGCGCTCGTCCACTTCCATTTCCAGAACGTCCTTGCCGTCAAGCGTGATGCTTCCTTTTGTTACTTCGTATTTAGGGTGCCCCATAATCGCCGCGGATAAAGTTGATTTACCCGTTCCGTTCGGTCCCATTACAGCGTGGAATTCCCCGCCTTTTATTTCAAGGTTTACACCTTTTAAAATCTCTTTTCCTTCAATCTCAACGTGAAGATCTTTGATTGTTAATGTCGAAGCAGCCATGAAATATACCTCCAATATATATAATCATCATTCTCAATTTATTCTCATTCTAATTTTATAACAAATGAAAAGTGAATACAACAATAGTCTTCCTATCTTTTCGTGTACATGTTCTCAAGTTTAACAAAAAACGTTTTGTTCTTAAAGAGATTGGGACAAGAAAACTTCCCGGACGAGAGATGTGTACCTTACAATCAACAATCTATAGAAAAACAGCGGGAATTACGAGCGGGAACGGTTTGATCCCAGGCTGCACGATTCATGACGGGAACAGCGCTCCCCTTCTATTTGGACCGTCACATGCTCCACGTTGCATTCTTTCCTTAGATATTTTGATACTTGTTTTAAGATTCTATCCCTGTCACTGTTTTCGTCTACCACGATATGGCAGCTTAATGACGGCATATCAGATGAGATCGACCAAATGTGGAGATCGTGAACCTCTCTGACTGACGGAATGGAAAGCAGGCCGTTTTTAAGCGCTTCCGCATCAATGTCTTTCGGTTTTCCTTCCATTAATATATGCACCGAGTCTTTCGTCACCCGCCACCCGCTGACAAGAACCAAAGCCGCGACGGCGGCGCTTGCGATTGGATCAGCGATATTCCAATTGAAGAAAAGCATGAGGAGGCCTGCGATAATCGCGCCGAAAGATCCCAGCATATCACCGATGACGTGCAAAAATGCGCTCCGCATGTTTAAATTCCCGCTTGTGTCGCCTTTCATTAATATCCAGGCTGCAGCAATGTTGACGAACAAACCAACCGTTGCAATTGCGAGCATGCCACTGCCGGCGACTTCCGGCGGGCTGAAAAAGCGGTTGTACGCTTCCCAAAAGATATAAAGTGAAATCAAAAGCAAGGTGATTCCATTGATAAACGCAGCCAAAATTTCAAAGCGCCTGTAGCCGAATGTTTTGCTCACAGTTGCGGCCTTTTCCCCAATTTTAAACGCCAAGAGGCTGAAACCAAGCGCTGCAGCGTCGCTGAGCATATGTCCCGCATCTGACAGCAAAGCGAGGCTGTTCGTCAATATCCCGCCTATCACTTCAATGATCATAAAAGTAAAAATCAAACCGAAGCTGATCAACAGCGCTTTTTGATTTGCTGATCGGCTGCCATGGTGGCTGTGACCTGTGTGATCGTGAGAGTGGGCCATCATAAATCCTCCTTTTAATATATGATCATATATTCATATTTAAATTTTACCTTTTCCTTCACTTATGGTCAAGCGGATTCTAAAGACATATAGAAGGACGGATTGACATCCGCCCCCCCTCGTTTTATCCGATCATGGGTAAATTTGATACGATCTGCTTGCTTTTTTGATGCTGCTCTTCGCGCCTTTTCTCAACTTCAAGCCGGTTCACATGGCTTCTGCTGTACTCCTCGTACCCCATTCCATGCGACTTGTGCATCGCTTTTTCCATTTCGGCCGTGAATTCAAGGTCAAGCTGATCTTGGCTTGAACAAATAATGAATCATCCTTTCAGAGATTTTCTTTCATAGTACCAGTTATATACAAACTCTTCAAAGATGTGTGTGCTTTCAATATGCTTTCACGGACAAAAAATCAATGCTTCATTTGCTGGAATTCTTCCATCGCCTGCAGAACGAGCGTGACAGCTTGGCTCATGGCCGCGCCCCCGCCAAATGCCGCAGTTACGCCGACCGCTTCAAGAATTTCTTCCTCCGACGCTCCGCAATCCAGGCAGCCCTTGATATGATAAATAATGCAATATTCATCCTGTGTATTAACACTGATGCCCAGTGCGATCAGCTGCTTATCCTTTTCGCTGAGCGCGCCTTTTTTAAAGCATTCCTCTGTAAATTCGTTGTATTTGGCGGCAATTCCGGGCATTTTTTCGGAAAAGATGCCGATCCCTGCTTTATATTCATGCAATGCGGATTCGATAATGCTTTCTGATTCATGCTGATTCACGTTTTGTTCCTCCATTTTCAGTTGGTAGTCTTTTTTTATTATGAGCCTCTTTTCAAAAAATACGCTAAAAAAACCCCGGTTTTCTCCAAAACCGGGGTGTTCTTTCATTTACTCAGAAACAGAAATGACAGAGCCTTCATATTTTTTGTCGATGAACTTTTTAATGTCCTCAGAGCGCAATACGTCCATCAGAGCTTTCACCTTGTCAGAATCTTCGTCGCCTTTGCGGACGGCGATGATGTTAGCGTAAGGATTGTCTTTTGGAGACTCAAGCTCGATTGAATCAGTTTTCGGATTGAGCTTGTTTTGGATCGCGTAGTTCACATTGATGAACACTGCGTCAGCTTCATTGGCTTCGTATGCTTTTGCCGTCATTTCAGGCGCCACATCATTTTTGATTTTGAGGTTTTTCTTGTTTTCTGTAATATCTTTTACTGTCGCATCCACTTTTTCAATGCCTGATTTCAGCTTGATCAGTCCGGCATTTTCAAGCATTGCAAGCATGCGGCCCTGTTCAGCGGCGTTGTTGCTCATAATAATTTTTGCACCGTCAGGAAGGTCTTTTAAAGATTTATACTTTTTAGAGTAAATGCCGAATGGCTCAAGGTGTACCGCGCCGACGTTAACAAGATCGTAGTCTTTATTTTCTTTCATTTCCTGTTCAAGATACGGGACGTGCTGGAAGTAGTTCGCATCGAGATCTTTCGTTGCAAGCGCCTTGTTGATCAGTTTGTAGTCCGTGAAATTTTTGATTTTAAGCTCATAGCCTTTTTCTTTCAAAAGTGGCTTTGCTTCTTCAAGGATTTCAGCGTGAGGCGTCGGCGTCGCTCCGACTGTGATGACTTTGCTGTCTTTATCCCCTTCGCTGCTGGAAGATCCGCAAGCGGCTAAAACGCCTGCAAAAATGATGAATAAAGCTGTTAATAAACCTTTTTTCATGTTGATGTCCTCCCTAACGTTTGTCTAATTTATTTGTTATAAAATCCCCGATAAACTGGATGATAAACACAATAGCTAAGATGAAAATAGTGGCGATGAGTATAATATCGGGATTGTTCATCTGAAAACCGTTTACATAGGCAAGGTTCCCGAGTCCGCCTGAACCGATTGCTCCGGCCATCGCCGTCGAACCGATCAGTGCAATCGCCGTAACCGTAATGCCAGAGATCAAGGCCGGCATCGATTCGGGCAGGAGCACTTTAAATATGATCGTCGATGTTTTGGCTCCCATCGATTTTGCCGCTTCAATCACGCCCTTATCAACTTCGCGCAAAGCGATTTCAACCAGGCGGGCATAGAACGGAGCGGATGCGATAATCAAAGCCGGAAGTGCGGCGTTCGGCCCCAAGATCGTGTTCATTAAAAACTTTGTGAAACCAAGCAGCAAAATAATCAATATAATAAAAGGAATAGACCTGAACACATTGACGATTGCCGAGATTACACCGTTCACGACTCGATTCTGCCAAATGTTTCCTTTTGAAGTCAGATACAGCAGCATACCGAGAATCACTCCGATGATAAAAGCAAACAATAGGGAAATTCCTGTCATATATATCGTTTCATACGTAGCTTCCCACAGCTGCTCCATATCTACGTTTGGAAACAGTTTTTCAAACATTCGTGATCACCTCTGCTTCTACTTGACGGCTCTTGATGAAATCGACCACATCATTGACCTCGTTTTCATATCCGTCGACATGAATGAACAATGAACCGTATGCGCCGTCCTGAGTTTGCGAGATTTTGCCTTGAAGGATGTTGACTTCAACATCGAACTTCCGAATGATCTGTGTGATCAGCGGCGATTCGGCCGCTTCACCGACGAAGGTGAGCTTGATCGTCCGCCCCGATGTCGTTTCTTCGAGGAAATGCTTCAGCGTTTCCTGTGTTTCCACCGGTTCTGTTACCTGCTGAACAAAGCGCTTTGTCATTTCTTCCTGCGGCTTGAGGAATACGTTCAGCACATCGCCTTCTTCCACGACCTTTCCGTTTTCCATGACGGCCACTCTGTGGCAGATTTTCCTGATGACATGCATTTCATGAGTAATCAGGACAATGGTCAGTCCGAGCCTTTCATTGATATCGGACAGAAGACCCAGGATCGAGTCAGTCGTCTGCGGATCAAGCGCTGATGTCGCTTCATCGCATAAGAGAACTTTCGGATTGTTTGCGAGCGCCCGAGCGATGCCGACGCGCTGCTTTTGGCCTCCGCTAAGCTGTGAAGGGTAGGCATTTTCCTTGCCTTCAAGTCCGACAAGCTTTATCAGTTCAGCGACTCTTTTCAGACGTTTTGCTTTGCTGACACCGGCGATCTCCAGCGGAAACGCAATATTGTCGCGGACCGTTCTTGACCACAATAGGTTGAAGTGCTGGAAAATCATGCTGATTTCCTGCCTTGCATTCCTCAGCTTCTTCCCTTTGATCTCACTGATTGTTCTGCCGGCTACTTCAACCGTGCCTGAAGTCGGCTGTTCAAGTCCGTTCAAAAGACGGATCAAGGAGCTTTTTCCAGCTCCGCTATATCCAATAATTCCGAAGATTTCACCTTTTTTAATCGTAAGGGTGACATCCTGGACAGCATTGACATCTCCATGCTTTGACCGATAAATCTTTGAAACATTTTGAAGATTTATCAAAAGCCATCACCTGCTTTCTTGCTCAATTCTCATAGTTGTCTAAATCCCTGATCAAACAATGAAAAAAGCCTTTCTGCACACATGAGCAGAAAGGCTTTTGAATAGTCTGGGCCTTTCTCTCATCTTTCAAAGCATAACGCTTCGTGTGAATTGGCACCATTTCAACACGTGTTGATGGTTGCCGGGTTTCATAGGGCACTTCCCTCCACCTCTCTGGATAAGAGAATCATATATTTATTTTTTGATTATTATGATCGGAATTCTTAAAGTAGGATATCATGCGAAAAAATAGTTGTCAACTATTTTTCGTAAGACAATCGGCCTACGGCGAAAAGAGACGAACGTAAACGCTCGTCTCTGTCCGACTTATACACGGAATGTGCCGATTTTTCAAATTTTTAAAATGTCTCTGAATAAAGATCGCTGTTTTTAAAAAAGCCGTCCGTCAGCCATAAAATCGCTTCAAGCTTCAATAAAGCTCTGAATGAGCCTTTTACTTGAACAGTGCCGCGCTGTACGAGATGCTGCAATGAAATATCGCCGTGAAGAAGGTCAATAATCTCGCTTTGCTCTCCAAAAAAGGTCAAATGAGCTTTCTCTGCAAGAGAAGATTTTTCCATTTCTCCTTTTTCGTTGATCGCTAACGTAAAAGCTTCTTTCTCGCCTTGAAACGTAATCAGCAAAGCCGTTGTCGATAATAGAGGTTTTAAAAAAAGAGCCTTGTCCTCTCTTTCTATCAATCCCATTTTCTCCAACTGTATAACCTCCTGTAAATTGGTCATACTTACAGATTCTCTGTCTGCCGCAGGAGTTCCTTTAGGAATTGCTCGACAAGTTTTTGCTGGTTATTTCCCGAGAAATATGTCAAAACCGCCCTTAATCCACAACATTTTGTTTAATCGTATCGTATAAGTAGGAAACGGAGTGAAAAGCGTATTCTTTTTTGACGACTTCCCCGTTTTTGTAAAGGATAAAGCATGGAACGCTTTCTATTTCCTGCTGCTTGGCAAATGCCGGGGAATAATTGAGATTGTTTTTATAAAAAGGAATGTCCTTTATCATTTCATCAACGACTTCCAGCATTCTTCCGGCCAGCTGACACGTTCCGCAGAACGGCGTGTATACATATAGAAGACAGGTCTCATGTTCAAGCCGTTTTAGCTCTTTTTCTTGGAGTTCTTGCATCTGTTGAACCGCACCTCAATACGTTTTATAATAAATATTTTGTATGTACCCGGATGTTTGAACGAATTAATACTTCTGCAACATGCTGACTCGGGGCGGAAGCGACTTCTTTGTATACCCTATCGATGTATAGATGCGAAGCTTGGGGGAGCTCCCTCGTCAGCTGCCGGCGGAGCTTTTCCCCTGATTCATCGGCATCCACCAGGATATAAACGTCTTTATCAAACAGCGTTTCGGCGAATTCATCGAGTTTTGCCTGGCTGATCGTTCCGTTTGTGCAAATAATATCCACGGGCTCTTCGATGACATGCTTCACTTTTTGCTTATCTGATTTCCCTTCGACGATCATGACTTTTTCATTTTCCGGCATATGGATCACCTTTAAAGATTTACTTGTAAAAAAAGGCAGTGAATATTCACCGCCTGATTTGATTAACACCAGCCTTGGTGGTCATCACAGTCTACATATTTAGCATCCGGACCGCTTACGGTATCCGCCGTTTTGTAAAATCTCTCATCTTGGAATGAATATCCAGATTTCAACTCGTATTGATCCTTCCCGGTCATTCGGCCGATCAGCTCATTCTCATGGTACAGCTGCATTCCGCCGTTTTTTAATCGGCTTTCCACATGTTCTGTAATATCAATACGTTCTTTTTTCAGCGTCAATTTGGACACCCCCTCTTGATATAGAGTATCCAAACGACACATGGCTATCCTGAATAATCCTTAGTCTTCTTTTATCATGTCCTCATATTGCTCGGCTGTCATCAGATTTTCGATTTCAGAAGCATCGGACGGCTCGACGATAATCATCCAAGCCTTTTCATACGGAGACTCGTTGACGAATTCAGGGCTGTCTTCCAGATCTTCGTTCACTTCGACCACTTTTCCGTTGATCGGGGCATACAGCTCAGAAACGGTCTTTACGGATTCAACGCTGCCAAAAGGCTCGTCCGCTTTGATTTCGTCTCCCACTTCAGGAAGCTCGACAAATACGATGTCTCCAAGTTCGGATTGGGCGAAGTCTGTAATGCCGATTCTGACTTTATCTCCTTCTGTTTTCACCCATTCGTGTTCTTCTGAATAACGCAACTCTTTCGGTGTGCTCATGCTAACCCCTCCATAAAGTGTTTTAATCGATCCTACATTGAAGATATCATATTTTGATGGGTTATAACCAGTATGTCTTAAACTGATCTTCTTTAAAACCGACCGTTACTTTACTGCCGTCTGTCGCAATCGGGCGTTTGATCAGCATACCGTCCGAAGCCAGCAGTTCCAGCTGCTCATCTTCAGACATGTTTTGCAGCTTGTCTTTTAAGCCGAGTTCACGGTATTTTTGTCCGCTCGTGTTGAAAAACTTCTTCAATTCAAGCCCGCTTTTCTCGTAGAGCTCTTTCAGTTTTTCCTTGCTTGGCGGCTCTTCTGCGATATGTATCCCATTGATTTCTTTGCCATGGTCTTCAAGCCATTTTTTCGCTTTACGGCATGTCCCGCATTTCGGATACCAGTAAAAATCCAAAGCCATACATACACACCCCTCTCATTTAATCGAGGTAATTTTAACACAGATCGAATGAAAAACCTAAAACCGTGCTCCATTCTATAACAGCTAAAAACCCCGCCTAAGCAGGGCTTTTCGTTTAAACGATATATTTCTCAGCTTCAAAGACTCCCTTGGCTGCCTGGCGCTTTTTCTCAATGACATTGACAGGCGTAAAGCGCGTCAATTTGCGGAGCGCGGACAGCATCATCCGCAGCGAATCACCTGATTCCATCGCAATGAGCGATTCCTTGGCATGGCTTTCAATTTCCTGAAAGGCAACTTGTGCAAAAATCTGCGTATAAAGAATTTTCTGGGCGTTTTTGTCTTCCCCGGTTGCCTGGATGGCTTTTTCTGTACGCAAAATAGCTGCTTCCATGGCGTAGACCTGGCTGACAATGTCGGCGATATTCACGAGGATTTCCTGCTCCTGGTCGAGCGCTTTTCCATATTTTTGCGCGGCGAGTCCCGCGATCATGAGCGCGATTTTTTTGGCGTTTCTCAGCAGATACTTTTCCTGTTCCAAAACGCCGTCACCTGGTTCTTCAGGCATGAGCATCATCAGTTCTTCCTGAAGCGCCTTCGCTTTCTCAAACAGAGGAAGCTCGCCTTTCATCGCTTTTTTCAAGTATGTGCCCGGGACGATGAGACGGTTGATTTCATTTGTGCCTTCAAAAATCCGGTTGATCCGTGAATCGCGGTAAGCCCGCTCCACTTCGTATTCCTGCATGAATCCGTAACCGCCGTGGATTTGGACGCCTTCATCAACGATATAATCAAGCGTTTCAGATCCAAATACTTTGTTAAGGGAGCATTCGATTGCATATTCAGCGATCGATTTCGCGACCTGGCGCCCGTCTTTTTGCTCTTCTTCGCTCAAGGTGCCCATTTTGTCTTCAAACAGCCCGACCGTACGATAAACAGAGCTTTCCATCGCATAAAGTCTGGCTGACATAGTGGCGATTTTTTCCCCGATTAAGCTGAACTTTGAAATCGGCGTCTTAAATTGCTGGCGCTGATTGGCGTATGAAGCGGACAGCTCGATGACCCGTTTGGAAGCGCCGATTGTCCCGACAGCAAGCTTATAGCGGCCGATATTTAAAATATTGAAGGCGATGACATGCCCTTTTCCCGGTTCGCCTAAAAGGTTTTCTTTCGGAACTTGAACCTGGTCTAAGATGAGCGTACGGGTCGAAGAGCCTTTGATGCCCATTTTTTTCTCTTCAGGCCCTGTGGAAACACCTGCGTAATCTTTTTCCACAATGAAGGCCGAAAAATGTTCGCCGTCTATTTTCGCGTAGACGATGAAAACATCGGCAAAAGCTGAGTTTGTAATCCATTGCTTTTCACCGTTTAATATATAGTGGGTTCCCGCCTCATTCAAAACGGCCGTTGTTTTTGCCCCTAATGCATCAGATCCGGAGCCAGGCTCTGTTAAGGCATAGGCTGCAAATTTTTCCCCTGTTGCAAGGGACGGCAGATACTTTTTCTTTTGCTCCTCGGTTCCGAAAAATACGATCGGAAGCGTGCCGATCCCGACGTGCGCCCCGTACGATAATGAAAAGCTTCCCGCTCTTGAGAATTTTTCGGTAATCAGCGCCGAGCTGATTTTATCGAGCCCGAGTCCGCCATACTCTTCAGGAACGTCAGCACCGAGAAGCCCGAGTTCTCCAGCTTTTTTCAGGAGCCTGACAGAGTGATCGAAATTGTGCTCTTCAATTTCGTCGATGTATGGCAAAACATCTCCGAGAATATAATCTTCAGTCGTTTTGGCGATCATTTTATGTTCATCTGTGAAATCTTCCGGTGTAAACAGCTGATCAGCCGTCACCTCTTCGATCAGAAAGGCTCCGCCTTTTTTCATATGGTCTTTTGTTTGTTCCATTGTTCCATCCCCCTTGTGATTAAACTAATTCGAATACCCCTGCTGCTCCCATACCTCCGCCGATACACATTGTTACAACGCCGAATTGCTCGCTTCTCCGCCGCATTTCGTGGATCAATGTCAGCGTGAGCTTTGTGCCCGTGCAGCCGAGCGGATGTCCGAGCGCAATCGCTCCACCGTTGACATTGACTTTTTCTTCATCGATGCCAAGCGACCTGATCACCTGGATCGCTTGTGATGCAAACGCTTCATTTAATTCGAATAAACCGATATCAGAGAGCTCAAGTCCTGCCATCTTCAGCGCCCTTGGAACAGCTTCAACAGGACCGATGCCCATCACCTCCGGCGGAACGCCGCCGACTGCGAACGAACGGAACCTTGCGAGGGGCTTTAACCCAAGCGCATCCGCTTTTTCTCTGTCCATGATCATCACTGCGGCCGCCCCGTCGCTCGTCTGCGATGAATTCCCTGCCGTAACAGAACCGTCCGCCGAAAACGCCGGTTTTAACGTTGACAGAACGTCTTTCGTTGTCCCCGGGCGCACACCTTCATCGGCAGAGAAAGTAAACGTCCGCTCCTTCAGCTTGTGATGGTCATCCACTTCTCTGACGGTGACGTCCACCGGGACGATTTCATCTTCGAACTTTCCTTCCGCGATCGCTTTGGCTGCTTTTTGATGGCTGCTGACGGCAAATGCATCCTGATCATCCCTGGAAACGCCGTATTTAACGGCAACCTGTTCAGCCGTATGGCCCATTCCCATATAATATTCAGGAGCTGTTTCCGCGAGCGCCGCGTTCGGTCTGACGATATGTCCCATCATCGGCACGATGCTCATCGATTCAGCGCCGCCGGCAATGACCGTGTCGGCAGCTCCAAGCATGATTTTTTCGGCCCCGTAAGCGATCGATTGAAGTCCTGAAGAACAATATCTGTTGATCGTAACGGCCGGAACTGTGTGCGGCAGCCCGGCAAGCGCGCCGATATTGCGCGCCATATTCAACCCTTGTTCGGCTTCCGGCGTAGCGCAGCCGATGATTAAATCATCGATATTCCCTTCATAACCGCCAGCTCTTTTCAACGTCTCTCTCACTGCATATGCGCCTAAATCATCGGGACGGACAGTCCTCAATGAGCCTTTTTTTGCTTTTCCGATCGGGGTTCTCGCTCCCGATACAATAACTGCCTCTTTCATTATTTTCCCTCCTTAATTACGCAAAGGTTTGCCTTTTACAAGCATATGCTGCATTCTCGCCTGCGTTTTCGGTTCGCTCACAAGGCTCAGGAAAGCTTCTCTTTCCAAATTGAGCAAGTATTCTTCCGTTACTTCAGCGCCGAACGGAACCCTCCCGCCCGCAATGACAAACGCCAGCTTTTTCGCTATCTTCATGTCGTGTTCAGAGATGGCGCCGGACAGCTTTAACGATTCCGCACCGAGCAGGAGCGCCGCATAGCCGGTTTCGCCTGTCACCGGAACTTTCTTTTTCACCGGCGGACGGTAGCCACTTTCGGAAAGTGTCAGGACGAGTTTTTTAGCATCGTATAACAAGTGATCCTGGTTGATGCTGATTTGATCCTCTGCGGTTAAGATGTTCAGCTCTTTCGCTTCATGAGCCGAAGTCGACGTTTTTGCAAGAGCAATTGTCTCAAACGTTTTGATGGCGGCCTCCTGGATATCCGGTTTAACGCCTTCAGGCAGCCCTTTCAAGTAGTTTAAATAAAGCTCTTTATTGCCTCCGCCGCCCGGAATCAGGCCGACGCCTGTTTCAACGAGGCCCATGTATGATTCACTTGAAGCTTGAACACGGGCTGCAGGCAGACAAAGCTCAGTCCCTCCGCCAAGCGTCATCCCGAACGGAGCAGCGACGACCGGCTTGGTACTGTATTTCACTTTCATCATCGTCTCCTGGAACTGACGGATGATCATGTCAATTTCCATATAGTTGTCGTCTTGGGCTTCCATCAGCATCATCGCAAGATTGGCTCCGACGCAGAAATTTTTGCCCTGGTTGCCGATCACAAGTCCTTTATAATTGGCATCTACTTCCTCAAGAGCGAATTTGAGCATTTGGATGATGTCGAGGCCGATTGCATTGCTTTTCGAATGAAATTCGAGCAGTGCGACATCATCGCCTAAATCGATCAAACTTGCCCCGCTGTTTTTCTTGATGACGCCTTTTGTTTCTTTGAGTGACGACAAATGGATCGTTCTCTTGTTTTCTTGAAGCGCCCTGTATTCGCCGCTTTCAAAACAGTAGCAGAACGTCTTTCCGTTTTCTCTAAGGTAGAAGGTCTCATGTCCTTTTGCGAGCATTTCCTTCACCCAGTCCGCGACTTTCCAGCCCTCTGCTTCAAGCTTTTGCACCGCGTTTTTCACACCGATGCTGTCCCACATTTCAAACGGACCTTCCGACCAGCCGAACCCCCATTTCATCGCCTGATCAATCGCCGTTATGCTGTCAGCAATTTCCCCTGTCAGCTCAGCCGAATAGACAAGCGTCGGAGCTGTCATGTTCCAAAGAAGGCTTCCCGCTCTGTCATCTGAATAAACAAGCGCTTTCAATCTCGCTCCTGCGCCTTTCATTTGCTTGGCCGCTTCAAGTCCCGATGTTTTTAATGTTTGGCGTTTGCTGTAGGTCATCGTCATCGGATCGAGCTCAAGGATGTCTTTTCCTTCTTTTTTGTAAAAACCTTGTTTCGCTTTGCTTCCGATCCAGCCTTTTTCGAGCATTTGTTCAATAAATTCAGGCAGCCGGAAAACGTTTTTTTCTTCGCCAGTGACTTGGTTATAGACATTTTTGGCAACGTGCGAAAATGTATCAAGCCCGACGACATCTAGCGTTCTGAAAGTTGCGCTTTTCGGGCGTCCGATCAGCGGGCCTGTAATCGAATCGACTTCGCCTATCGTGTAGCCGCCTTTCAGCATTTCCTGAACCGCCACAAGCAAGCCGTAGGTTCCGATGCGGTTGGCGATAAAGTTTGGCTTGTCTTTCGCTTCAACAACCCCTTTGCCAAGGACGTCTTCGCCGAATTTCTTCATAAAGTCCAGCACCCCGGGATCCGTTTCATCAATCGGAATCACCTCAAGCAGCTTTAAATAGCGGGCCGGGTTAAAAAAGTGCGTTCCTAAAAAGTGCTTTTTAAAATCAGCGGACCTTCCCTCTGCCATCTGCCTGACGGAGATGCCTGATGTATTGCTGCTGACGATGCTTCCGTGTTTTCTGTATTGATCGACCTTTGAAAACACTTGCTTCTTGATCTCCAGGTTTTCGACAACCACTTCAATAATCCAGTCGGCATCTTTAATTTTTTCAAAATCGTCTTCCATGTTCCCTGTGCTGATACGGCTGATATTCTTCTTCGATGTCAGCGGAGCCGGTTTTTGCTTTAGCAGCTTTTGAACGGCTGACTGTGCCAGCCGGTTGCGCACATCCGGGTCTTCAAGGGTGCGGCCTTTTTTTCTTTCCTCATCTGTTAATTCACGCGGCACCATATCGAGCAGTAACACAGGAATCCCGATATTGGCTAAGTGAGCCGCGATTCCGGAACCCATTACACCGGAACCGATAACGGCGGCTTTACGAATATGCTTGACCATGAAAGATCCTCCCCTACTTTGAATGAATACTCATTCATTTTTGCTCCAAAAAAATAAACTTTCCTGTCTTCTTTCATCTTAAAAGATTTTGGAAGCGAGTTCAATAACTTGGTGCAAAATTTCTGAAATTTTTTCAGCGGGTATTATTTTGCCGCGGTTACATGTTTCCCCGCTTTTGGGACAAACCAATAGAGAGGGAGGTGAAGGCCTTGGTACGTGAAAGAAAAAATCCATCTTCAGCCGCAGTCAGCGCCGCAAGCATAAAAGGCAATGCAGGTCCGGATTATAAAAAGGCGGATGCGGGCGGAAAACGGACAAGCCAAAACCAGCAATATAAAAAGCATAATATGGATGTTCCTGAAGATCACTAAGCCCCCTTTAAGCATCCGGTATAAATTTCCGCTGTGTTAGGAAATCTAAAAATAAACGCTAAAAGGAGGCAGACTCATGCAGCAACAGCAAGGAATGACAACACCGCCGCCGGTCATTTCAACAAAGGATCATCTGTATTTGCAGGATATGCTGAACTGGAACTTGCTCGCAATGAAAAAAGCGCATTTTATGGCGGACCAGTGCCAGGATCAGTCTCTTAAAACAGAACTCGACAGGGTCGGACAAATGCACCATCACCATTACAATGTGATATTGGAGCAGCTTCGTCAAAATCAAACGCAAAACCCGTCAGCATACATGCAATAGGAGGTTAATGATGAATCAGCAAAACCAACAGAAAATCGGCAATCAGGAAACTCCTGTCCCGAAAACGAGCGCGATGAATGACAGGGATTTTGTCAACGAACTGCTGACAACTGAAAAATACATGACGGCAGCATACTCGACAGCGCTTAATGAATTAAGCCATGAGTCGCTTTACCAAGCTGTTCAGCCGCTGTTTAATGAGGCGCAAAACGTACAGCGCAGATTGTACCAGGTGATGTTTCAAAACGGATGGTACAAGGTGGAGGCAGAAGATGCCCAGAAAATCCAGCAGTCTTATCAGCAGTTCCATTCTACATTGCAAGACCAGTCGCCATATCAGCAAAACCAATAAACAAAAAATAAGCAGAGGAGTCTCCCTGCTTATTTTTTTTGATTAGCCGCTCGGTGCGCTTCATTTCGTTCTTTAATTTGGCAGATTACTTCTTTTATCTCCTGCTTCGCATCGGGATAAGCTCCGTTCCAATGCTTGGCGAGGGGCGGCATGCTTTTGGCGATATGGCTGTAGATGATCCACATCTTCACCTGTTCTTTCAGTTCTTCGTCCGTTTCGCCTAAAAGCAGCTCCGTATATTTCTCAACAAGTCCATCCAGCTGCTCCTTTAGTTTTTCCACTCACGACACCCTTTCTTTACGTTTATTTCTCGGGCATGTCCTGCATTTGACACCGTTTTTGTCTGTTGCATAATACAGACAGCAAGTCGTGCGTGTCCGGTCCTCCGCATGCTGTCCGGGATAAAACCTTTTGAGAGGGTTTTCGTCCGCCCCTTCTTCAAAAAGACCGGGCTCAGCTTCATAAAGAAGAAAATGAAAATCTTGCGCCGCCCGCGCCTTGAGTTTCGGATCTTCCAGAAGCGTGTCATACATCCAATACAGATAAACGGCAATATTTTCCCAAAGAATATGCTTTGAAATCGAAAATACCCGCCGACAGGCCGCGATCAGGCCGCCAAGGTGGCACCTGAAGATATCCTCAGTCAATCTTTTCAGTTCTTCGGTGCGATCCGCTTCGATAAGCTCAGCACCTATGTGAAAATAAAACGACGGCATCCACCCTCGATCATCGGCTTCTATCTCCCATGACACGGAAGCAGGAGCTGTTGGCAAGCGCTTTCCCCAAACCGTAAACAGATAGAAATGCAGCGCAGCCAGCATCCCGCTGCGCTTGACGAGCATTGAAGCCGCAACTTTTTGATTCGGAGCGTTCAGCCTGTCTTTAATATCTTCTACATAACGTTCTAAAAAATCCTCATCAAGGAGCTTGTTTCCTTTAACAGAGAATAAGGAGCCGGTCTGCTTCGTTCCAAGGCGAAAACGAAGCAATGACTCAAGCTCCTCTTTTGTTAAATTAAGCATGGGACTGAACCACCTGCTGGACGATGCATCTTCCTCTTCCGTACGGAATGCAGTGCGGCGTGCCGAAAAGCGGATCTTTCGTCACTTCGCAGTCCATTTCAAAAACGTCCTGCACAAGCTTGCAGTTGATAATGGATTCAGGCCGGCCTTCGGCATATATCTTTTTATCTTTAATCGCGACGAGGTGGTGAGCGTAGCGGCAGGCAAGGTTCAAATCGTGCAGCACCATCACGATCGTGCGCTTTTCGTGTTCATTTAATTCAAACAAAAGGTCCAGAATTTCAATTTGATGCGTCATATCCAAGTATGTCGTTGGTTCATCCAGTAATATGATATCCGTTTCCTGGGCGAGCGTCATCGCGATCCAGGCGCGCTGCCGCTGGCCTCCTGACAAGGAATCGACTGTGCGCTCAGCCAGTTCTTCCATTCTTGTCGCTTTCAAAGCCTTTTGCACGGCCTCTTCATCTTCCGCCGACCATTGCTTCAGCCAGTTTTGGTAAGGGTACCGCCCCTGCTTAACGAGCTGGAGAACGGTCAGGCCTTCCGGAGCCGAAGGGCCTTGAGGCAGAATGGCCAGCTCCTTTGCCACTTCTTTCGTGGGAAGTTTGGCGATGGAGCTGCCTTCGAGAAGCACTGAACCGCCCTTTGGCTTCATCAAACGTGCGAGAGACCGAAGGAGAGTCGACTTACCGCAGCCGTTGCTGCCGATAAATACGGTGATTTCACCTTTTGGGATCGTTAAGTTTAACTCATCAATAATGATTGTTTCTCCATAACCTAAGCTTAACGTTTCTGTTGAAATGGCACTCATAAATGAAATCTCTCCTTTTATTGGTTTCTGCTTTTATACAGCAAGTAGATAAAGTAAGGGGCGCCGATCGCTGCAGTAAACACACCGGCAGGCACTTCAACGGGAGAAAAAAGCGTGCGTCCGATGATGTCGGCAATCAGCACAAGCAATCCTCCGATCAGCGCTGCAACCGGCAAGAGGGCGCCGAATGATGAACCGACAAGCCTTCTTGCGATATGCGGGGCCATCAAACCGACAAATCCGACGGTTCCGGCAAAGGCAACGGCAATTCCGGCAAAAGCCGTGCTCAGCAGAAGGAGCAAAAAGCGGTTCCGCTGAACCGAGCTGCCCGCTCCTGTCGCCAGTTCTTCACCAAGCGTCTGAATGTTGACGTTTCTGGCGGCGGCTGCGGATATCAGCAAAAGGACAAGCGCAGCCGGCATTAAAATATTCACATCCTGCCAGTTCGATCCATATACTGATCCGGTAATCCAGACGTTCGCCTGAGACATTCTGTATATCGGTCCTTTTATCATAAACAATGTCGTCAGCGACTGGGCAAGCATCGAAAATCCGATTCCGATCAAAACGAGCCTGAAAGTCGAAGAGCCGTTTTTATATGAAAGAAAATAAACGAGCATTCCGGCGAGAGCCGCGCCGATAAATGCGGCAACCGGGAGCCAGCTGATGCTGACCGTAAGCGCATTGTTTTTATTGGAAAACAGCATTAAAAACAAGACAACGGCGACTGAAGCCCCGCCGGTCACACCGATAATATCCGGCGAAGCGAGCGGATTGCGGATCAGACCCTGAAGGATCGATCCGGCTGCCGCCAGACAGATTCCGGCAAACAGAGCGACCAAAATCCGCGGCATCCTGAAGGACATAATGATCAGGTCATCGCCCGGATCCCCCATGCCCAAAAACGTTTTCGCGACGGCGCCCGGAGAAATAAAACGTTCACCGATGCCGGCGCTGAGGATGACTGCACAAGCCGTCAACACCAATAGGATCACGAACGAAAACAGTGCTTTTCTGCCGATCAACAATGAAATGCCGCCTTTTCCGATTCTCAGCGTGCGGTAATTTTTCATTTTTGGAACCCCCTTCTCGCGATATAGACAAAAATGGGTGTCCCAATGATGGCTGTCATGACGCCGACAGGCACTTCTTCAGGCATAATCAGGTACCTTGCGCCAATGTCTGCGGTTACAAGCAGGATGGCTCCCAGCACGGCACAGTACGGAAGAACCCAGCGATGGTCGTGGCCGACGATAAATTTTGCAAAATGCGGGATAACAATACCGATAAAACCGATCGGCCCGGCGACGGCGACAGATCCCCCGGCAAGCAGGATAATCGAAACCGCCATCAACGCTTTGATCAGCCACGTTTTCTGGCCGAGGCTTTTTGCCACTTCCTCCCCCATCGTTAAGACATTGATTTTCGACCCGAGTAAAAAGCTGATGATGAATGCCGGCACGATATATGGAAGGACGGAGACCAAGAGGCTGAGGTCGCGCCCCTGGACAGAGCCCGCAAGCCAAAACAGCGCCTGCTCAAGAGCTGCTTCATTAACGGAAAGCATGCCTTGCGTCAATGATGAGAACAGCGCTGACATCGCCGCCCCTGCAAGCGTCAGCTTGACCGGCGTCAGCCCTTCCCTTCCGAGAGAGCCGACAAAATAGACGACAAGCGCGGCAAACGCTGCACCAAAAAACGAGATCCATGCAATCGTCTGAAGCGAACTGACGTGATAGAAAAACAGCGCTCCAACAACAAAGAAACCGGCACCCGCGTTCACGCCGAAAATTCCCGGGGAAGCAAGCGGGTTTTTGGTCATCGCCTGCATTAAAGCGCCGGCAACTCCGAGGGAAGCGCCGACAGTTGCAGCAATCAGCGCGCGCGGCAAACGCACGTTTTTGATGACAAGATGTTCATTAGAGCCGCTGAAGCCGGTAAAAGCCTTGTAGGCCATCGACCATGACGTATTCGTATAACCGTATACGATACTAGCGCAAACGGCGGCAACCAGCACCAAAATAAAAGACAGTAGTGCGATTGTTCTATATTTATTCGTTCTTAAGAGCATAAATTAAAATTCTCCTAGTTTGACTGAAACATCTACTGGTTATTGTATCAGATAACATTGATCTTGAAAATCATTTTCAATTAACAATTGACAAAATTCTGATCAAAAATTATGATCAGGATGAATGACTTACATACCTAAGGAGGACACACATGAAGAGATGGTCAATTGTTGGATTTATCGCTTTGTTAGCGATTTCAATTCTTGCAGCCTGCGGCGGAGGCAAGGATGACTCTGCAAAGGGCGGAGAGAATAAAGATACGATCACCGTTAAACACGCAATGGGTACGGAAGAACGAGTGCCTGCAGACCCAAAAAGAGTCGTCGTCCTGACAAATGAAGGAACCGAAGCGCTTTTGGAACTCGGAATCAAACCTGTGGGTGCAGTCAAATCCTGGACAGGCGATCCTTGGTATAAGCATATTCAAGCCGATATGAAAGGCGTTAAGCAAGTCGGGCTCGAAGGCGAACCGAATATCGAAGCGATAGCCGAGCTAAAGCCTGATTTAATCATCGGGAATAAAATGAGACATGAAAAAATCTACGACAAGCTTGAAAAAATTGCTCCGACTGTCTTCTCTGAAACGCTGCGCGGCGAATGGAAAGACAACTTCTCCCTCTACGCGAAAGCGGTAAACAAAGAGGAAAAGGGCAAAGAAGTTTTAGAAGATTTCGATAAAAAAGTCAGCGAATTAAGCGACAAGCTCGGCGACCAGAAAAAGAAACGGGTGTCGGTTGTCAGATTTATGGCCGGCCAATCAAGGATTTACTATAAAGATTCTTTCCCGGGAATCATCTTGGATCAGCTCGGTTTTAAGTATCCGGAAAAACAGGAAAAACTGTTTGAAAAACAAGACGACAAATTTGTTTTTATGACGGAAAATAAAGAATCGATCCCTGAAATGGATGGGGATGTCCTGTTCTATTTCACATATAAACCTGCCGAAAGCAAAACAGAGGCCGAAACATGGCAAAACGATTGGACAAGCGATCCGCTTTGGAAAAAATTGAACGCTGTCAAAACCGGAAACGCCCACGAAGTCGACGATGCGATCTGGACGACGGCCGGCGGTGTCAAAGCAGCGTATCTGTTCCTTGATGACATCGAAAAATACTTTTTAAAATCGTAAGCAAAAAAGAGCATTTCCGCCGTTGGAAATGCTCTTTTGTTTATTTTCCGTGATAGATTCTTGACGTACCATCCGGCCATTTCACCCGCAGATGAAACAGGTCATATCGCTCATCAAGATTGAAAGCCTCGAGCACATTGCTGATCACGTCCTGCTTTGAATCGGATTTGGCGATCGAAAGCTCGCTTAAAACCATTTTCATTTCGTTTAAAGCTTCTTCCCCTTCGCGGTTCGCTCCGTTCAGGTGGTCTTTAATCGATGCTTCTTCCCGCTCCTGTTTGTCGTATACGGCTGTAAACGAATTGTGCTTTCCACGGCCATAGTTCACTTCCAATGCAAATGCAGCGTAAGGCACGCTTTCCACATCTGAAACAGGAGCGTTATCGGGAACGGCCTCCTTGCCTTCGGCATGTTCTTCCGCTATTGAACGGCAGCCGGTCATCAGGATCATGACGAGAGCGATAACGGCCATCCGAAATAGGTTCATACCGTTCATCTCCTCTATGCACATTATCCTTAGCTATGTCCACTTTGCGGAAACTCATTCAATCTCTCAGCGGAAGCCTTTATATCATCTCTAACAATGCTTCCGCATCACGGACAGCCGGCTGAATGGCCGCTTCCCAGAAATCCCGCTTCGTCAGATCGGCGCCGAGATGCTTCATCGCCAGTTCCTCAACAGACATGGAGGCTGTATCTTTTAAGAGCGCGATATATTTTTCTTCAAACGCCGCCCCCTCTTTCAGCGCTTGCGCGTAAATGCCAAGCGAAAACAAGTAGCCGAACGTATAAGGAAAATTGTAGAACGGGACAGACGTAATATAAAAATGAAGCTTTGATGCCCAAAAATACGGATGATACTCGCCAAGCGCGCCGCAAAACGCTTCTTTCTGAGCTTCTTCCATCAGCTCGTTCAGTCTTCCGGCGGATACGACGCCGTTTTTTCGTTCATCGTAAAAGCGGGTTTCAAATAGAAACCTTGCGTGAATGTTCATAAAAAAGGCGACGCTTCGCTGGACTTTATCTTCCAGAAGGACGAGTTTTTCTTCGTCTGAACCGGCTTGTTTTAATGCCGCATCAGCCACGATCATTTCTGCAAAAGTAGACGCGGTTTCCGCCACGTTCATCGCGTACGCCCTGTTTAGCGGTCTGACGTCCAGCATGGATTCCTGATGAAAGGCATGGCCAAGCTCATGCGCCAGCGTGGAAACGTTTGACTGGCTTCCTGCAAATGTCATAAATATTCTCGATTCCCCGCTGTCAGGAAAATTGGCGCAAAAGCCGCCCGGGCGTTTGCCTCCCCTGTCCTCAGCTTCAACCCATCTGTCTCTGAGCGCTTTTTCAGCAAAGGAGGAGAGCTTTTCTCCAAACGTTTTAAACTGCCCGGTAATAAAAGCGGCTGCCTCTTGATACGAATATTCCTTTGCCGCTGAACCGATCGGCGCTTCGACGTCATACCAGCTCAGTTTATCCAGCCCAAGCATAGACGCCTTCCGGGAAAGATAGTCTGCAAACGGCTTTTTATGATCAATAATGACCTGCCACATGACATCAAGGGTTTCCTGCTTCATGCGATTGATGTCCAGGGGTTCTTTTAATACATTGTCCCAGCCTCTCGCCTCATAGACGTTCAGTCTGAAACCGGCGAGGTGATTCAGCGTGCTGCTGAGCAAATCAGCGTGCTGTTCCCAGCCGTGGTCCAAATTTTCCGATACGGAGCGGCGGATCTTTCTGTCAGGTTTAGATGTCAGGTTCTGCGCCTGTCCGACAGACAGAATTTTCGTCTCGCCATCTTCTTCATACGGGATTTGAATTTGGTCGACGATGCTGTCGTACATATCACCCCAAGCATGATATCCGTCAACAGACAAACCTTGAATCAATGTTTCCTGTTCGGAACCAAGCTTTTCCGTTACCCGCTCCCTTCTCTCATTCAAAATATAAGAGATATTGGAAATGCCTTCTTCTTGAAGGATCGCTTCCCATTCTTCATTTGAGACAACGGCAAATTTGCTGTCAAGCACGACCAGCGCCTTCTGAGCATCGGCAGCGAGCTGGGTGACCTCAAAATTAAGGGCATTCGCCTTTAAATCCGCGGTGTCCTGCGCTTGGAGACATCCGACAAAAGCGTCTGCTTCGCGGATTTTAACATCAATTGTTTCAAAAAGCGCCAGTGTTTCCTTCAATTCATCAAGACCGCTTTTTGAGACGGTAAGAGCCTCGGCAGAGCGTTTAAAAGTTGAAAGCAGCGCTTTAATTTCATTTAAATATTGACGGAACTCGACGGAGCCGCTCCCGCCTTTAAAGAAAACCTCGAGATCCCACGTATCTTTAAGTTGATGAAATGTCATTGTTCCCGTCCCCTTTCATTGGCTTGTTTCCATTATAAGATAAATTTGGCTTTTCAGGGCAAATAAAAAACGGCCGACTTGTGAGCCGGCACGCCTCTTCCCTGATCATATTACAGCTGCCTCATCCGTTTGACCGCATAGCTGGCCGTCAATAAACCGATTAGGCCGAACACAAATAAATACAATCCGCCTTTACTTTGCGGCGGGCCTTGAACAGCATCTGTGCCGCTTGATATTTCCGCGCTGAATGGTTCTGCGATTTGCAGGGCCTGAAGCAGCCTGCCGTCCTCTCCTTTAATGTTCAGAATTCCGTCGCTGTCTACATTTTCACTCAGGGCTTCGCCTTTCTTTTTCGTCACGTATAAAGGGTTTTTCAGTTCATGGCTTGTCCCGTTCTGGTCGGTAAACGCCTCTCCCTTTTTGAGTTCTTGTGTCTCGTAATTGTGAAATCCTTCATCCAGAAGCGTTTTTGTATCGCTGTACATCATTTTCTTGCTATCGGCCTTCATGATGACGGCGATTAAATTAAGGCTGCCCCGTGTTGCCGTTGTGACAAGGGTATGCTTTGATTCATCCACAAATCCTGTTTTGCCGCCGGTTATTCCTTTGTAAGGAATCTCACCTGTCAGCATTCGGTGATGGTTTTTCAGCGTCGTGTCCCACGTCTGTCCGTGCCATGACGTTTGCTTTTCCGAAAAAAGCGCTCGAAACGTTTTGTTTTTCATTGCGTACTCGGTAATTCTCGCCATGTCGGCGGACGTCGTATAATGATTTTTGTCAAACAGTCCGTGAGGATTCACAAAATGAGTGTCATGCACTCCGGCATGCTCAGCAATAAACGCGTTCAAATCATCCGCAAACTGTTTCACGCTTCCGCTGACATGTTCGGCGATCGCCGTTCCGGCGTCATTTCCCGAATTCATCAGCAGCCCTTGGAGCAGCCGTTTTAATGGAACCGACTCCCCCGCTTCCAGATATACGCTTGATCCTTCCGTTTGAGCAGCATTTTTGCTGACTTTCACACGATCTTCTAGATTTCCGTTTTCTATTGCATAAATCGCCGTGGCAATTTTTGTAATGCTGGCCGGGTACATTTTTTTGCGGCTGTTTTTTTCATAGAGAACCTGCCCCGATTTCCCATCGATCAATATGGCGGAAACACTTTTAATTTCCGGTTTGTTTTTTTCTCCTGCTTGAGCCGAGCTATGAAAAAACAGCGTCAGACATAGTACAATAATGAACAGGAGGGATCGTTTAACATTCATCGTGTCACCCTGCCTTCTTTCTCTCTTGCGTTTTTTTATAAAAAATAGGTCTTTTAGCACTTTTTAAATTTTATCAATGATAAACTGCCGCTGACAAGCCTTTTTTTGTCAACAAGCCAAAATTTTGAATGGAGGAAACTCATTGAATAATAAAATCGCCATCGTAACAGGCGCGACGAGCGGATTTGGTTTATTGACCGCTTTAAAACTCGCCGGCACTCATTTCGTCATCGCAACGGCGCGCCATCCCGAAAAAGCGGAAGCTTTGCGGAACCGCATAGCGGAGCTTTCGATCGATTCATCGATTGCCGTCACTGAACTAGATGTCACAAACGAACAATCGATTTCAACATTTACCGAAGAGCTGAAACCGTACGGACAGATAGACGTTCTCGTCAATAATGCAGGAACGGCATACGGCGGATTTGCTGAAGAGCTTTCTCTTGACGACTACAGAAAACAGTATGAGACAAATGTTTTCGGCCTGATGGCGGTAACGAAAGCGGTCCTTCCTTATATGAAGAAACACAGCGGCGCCAAAATCATTAATCTGAGCAGTATCAGCGGACAGATCGCTTTCCCCGCTTTCTCGGCATATGCTTCATCAAAGCATGCGGTTGAAGGCTTTTCAGAAAGCCTCCGCCTCGAACTCCGCCCATTCGGAATCGATGTGGCCGTCGTCCAGCCGGGATCGTATCAGACGGCGATTTGGGAGACATCATTTGCCGCCCAGGTCACTGCACCTGAAGCCAAATCACGGTACAGTACATATTTTGAGCGAATCTCCGCCTACATTGCGGCGAACCGCCAACATTACGGAAACCCTGATGATGTGGCTGAACTGATTTGCCGCCTCGCTGTAAAAAAGCGGCTGAACAGGCTGCGCTATCCGATCGGCAGGGGCGTCCGCCTCATGATCCTCCTCCACAGCGCCCTGCCATGGAGGATTTGGGAACGCGCGGTCATTAAAAATTTGTTTAAATAAGGTTATTTAAAATAATTATAATTTAGTATTGATTTTAATCTTATATTTGTTATAATATAATTAACAAATGAAAACACGAGGAGGAAATATCACATGATCTCTCAACAATTAAAACAGCAAAATCCTGTACTTGAAAACTCAATGAATACGAATTTGTCCAACTGGTTCATTCTCTACACGAAGCTTCACCGTTTTCACTGGTATGTAAAAGGGCCGCAGTTCTTTACCCTTCATGAAAAATTCGAAGAGCTTTACAACCATGCCGCAGAAACAGCAGATGTGGTCGCGGAACGCTTGCTGGCCATCGGCGGACAGCCGCTTGCCACAATGAAAGAATACCTTGACCACGGCACAATCGAGGAAAACGGATCCGAAAAAACGGCCGAAGAAATGGTTTCCGCACTTGTCAGCGATTACCGTCAAATTCGCGATGAAATTCAGCATACCATAGAACTGGCGGAAGAAAAATCAGACCATTCTACCGCTGACCTTTATATCGCCCTGACAGAGGAAATTGATAAGCAAATTTGGATGCTTAGTTCATTTTTGGACAAGTAATATAAAAAAAAGCCATGGCAGACGCCATGGCTTCAGATTGTTGACAAAATCCCAAAACGGCTTTTAGTTTTGGGATTTTGTCATCCTTTCAGCGTGACCCTCAACCCTTGCAGTCTAGGAAAGCCGAGCATCGGAAGCTGACTTTCACAGGATGTGATGACGGCGGCGTTTAGGCAGGACGCCTGGGCGGTTAGCCGCCGATCCTTCCTCTATTCGTGAGCACCGACGCGCAGGCTTGACAACGAATGCGCGGGTTTGGCGACACGCTGAAAGCCATGGCAGACGCCATGGCTTTTATTTATGATTTGCTTTTCGCAAGCTTTGCTTTCATTGTTGTTTGCTTTCCGTTTCTCAGCACCTCAAATGTGACGGTATCTCCTGCTTTTGCTTCAGTATAAAGAATTTTTCTAAGATCTGAAGTGGTTTCGACGTTTTTGCCGTTCATTTTGGTGATGACGTCGCCGGCTTTCATGCCCGCATCAGCCGCAGGCGATTTCGGCGATACTTTATCGACGTACACGCCTTTATTGAGCTGGTCTCCGAAAAGGCCAAGCGTATTTTGCTGATACTGTTCCGGCACCTGCTGCATATCGATCATTTGCACACCCAGGAAAGGCCGCTCCACTTTTCCTTTTTGCAAAAGCTCGTCAACGATCGGCTGAACATCATTGCTCGGAATCGCGAAACCAAGTGATTCAACACCGCTTTGGCTGATCTTCAGGCTGTTGATGCCGATGACCTGCCCGCTGCTGTTAATCAGAGGGCCGCCGCTGTTTCCAGGGTTGATCGCCGCATCTGTCTGAAGGACGTTCATATCCCAATTCCCTTCAGATGTGGAGACTTCAATTGTCCGGTTGACACCGCTGATGATACCTTCTGTAACCGTTCTTGAGAATTGAAGGCCGAGAGGGTTCCCGATCGCGATTACTTTTTCACCGGCGCGAAGTTTTGCGGAATCTCCGAAACTTGCAACCTTATCAACGCCTTTGCTGCTGATCTCTAAAACAGCCAGATCAGTCAAAGCGTCACTGCCGATAATCTTGGCATCCGCTGTCTTACCGTTGTATAAGGAGATGGTTACCTTCGAAGCGCCTTCAACGACATGGTTGTTTGTAATAATGTAGGCCTTGCCGCCGTCTTTCTTAAAGATGACGCCTGATCCCGTGCCGCTTTCCTCCACGTCGTCCTCAGAGAAGCCGAAGCTCGTTTGAATATTTGAAACGCCGACGATCGCAGGCTCCAAATCTTCCACCATATCAGGCACGTTATCTGCGTTTGTAACAGGTTTTGTGTTGAAATTCTGCGACTGCTTTGGCTCTGTCTGTCCGGTTCCGGCGGTTTCGCTCGGATGATCGCCCGGAAGATACGGAGAGATTCCAAGCACTAAGCCGCCCCCGATGATGCCGCCCAAAATCGGGCTCAGCCACGAAGCCTTACGCCGCTTTTCTTTTGCCGCTCTCGTTTCCTTGGCATCTTCCAGGGCTGCAGCGGTTTCTTTATTCGTAAGATCTGACTGATCGTCTGTATCCTTCTTTAAAATCAGCTCGGGCTCCTTTGCCGGCTGTTCTGACTGCTGCTCCTCAGAACCTGCCGTTTGCGGCGTCTGCGCTTCTTCGCGAAGCTGCTCTTCATTTGCATGTTTTTGTTCGTCATCGCGTCTAAAATCCATAAGCGTACACTTCCTTTATTTTTCTTGTCTTCAACTATCGCAAATGGCATAAAAGCTTTAACATCCACAAAAAAAGAGACCCGGCCGTCGTTCACTCTGTTTTCATTCCCTTTCTTCCCTGATGAGTATGTTACGAAAACATTGTGGGATAAAAATGAAAAGAATATGTGAAATTATGAAAATTGACCAGACTTATGTTAAAACTAGTATAATGACGTAGAAAGGATGTGAACCGCCCTTGTCATACTCCATTTATCTAGTTGAAGATGAAGAGAATTTAAATGAATTGCTGACAAAATACTTAGAGAGTGAAGGCTGGCACGTCACTTCTTTTCTAAACGGTGAAAGTGCCAGGCAAAAAATAGGCCAGTCACCTCATTTATGGATTCTCGATATCATGTTACCAGATATCGACGGGTATACGCTAATAAAAGAAATAAAAAATCATGATCCGGAAGTCCCCGTCATTTTTATTTCTGCACGCGATGCCGATATTGACAGAGTGCTGGGGCTTGAGCTGGGCAGCAGTGACTATATATCTAAGCCGTTTCTCCCCAGGGAACTGATCATCCGCGTACAAAAGCTGCTCAAGCTGATATATAAAGAAGAACCGGGAGAAATGAAGAAAGGAACGCCGGTTTCCTGCTATGAAGTCTATGAAGACTTGAGAGAAGTCTATGAAAATGGCAGCATGATCAATTTGACGTCAAAGGAATTTGATCTTCTGCTTCTATTTATAAACAACAAAGGCCGCGCCTTTTCAAGGGAGGATATCCTCACCAGCGTCTGGGGAGACGATTACTTCGGAACCGACCGCGTCGTTGACGATCTTGTCAGAAGGCTGCGCAAGAAAATGCCCGAACTGAAAGTGGAAACCATCTACGGGTTCGGCTACAGGATGTTGAAATCATGAAGAACAGGTCGCTCGCCTTTCAAATTTGGAGTGTCATTTGCGGCATCCTGTTAACGGTCTCGATTTTGCTGACGTTTTTATTCTCGACAACACTGCAGAACTTTTTTACTGACGAAATTTATACGAACATTGAAAATGAGCAGCATGTTCTGACAGAATACGGATTTTCCGATTCACCGGAAAGAGGCTTCGGCGGAAGCAGCGGCTCACGAAGCACAAACCGCCACGTTCAGCACGTCCTGCTGCCTGAGAGAGGAACCGTCTACCAAAGCCCGCAGATCCTCCCCGATTCATTTATCGAGAAGGTTCAGAAGCTCGGCAAAAGACAGGACGAGTCCTCAAAAAGGTATTCGGAGAATGTCAACGGAGAGCACATTTTCTTTGTGCTCAAAAAAATCCAAACCCAGGACCAGACGTTTCTGCTATTGTCCTATGCGCTTGATTCATACAGGGACGATTTGTCCCATACGCTGTTTAAGCAGCTGCTGTTTATTTTGATTGTCGTCATTTTGCTGAGCTGGATTCCTTCCATCTGGCTGGCGAAATATTTATCAAGACCGCTCGTCACGCTTGAAAAACACGTCAAACAAATCTCTAAACAGGACTGGGATGATCCCGTGATTGTCGACAGGGAAGACGAAATCGGCAAGCTCGGGCACACCATTGAGGACATGCGGCAAAAGCTCATCCAGAAAGATGAGACAGAACGCACGCTCCTGCAAAACATCTCCCACGATCTGAAAACGCCGGTCATGGTCATCCGCGGGTATACCCAGTCGATCAAAGACGGCATCTACCCTAAAGGAGATTTGGAAAACACGATTGAAGTCATTGAAGGCGAAGCTGAAAAACTTGAAAAGAAAATCAAGGATCTTCTTTATCTGACAAAGCTTGATTATTTGCTGAGACAAGAAAGACAGTACGGAACTTTTGATATACAAGAGGTCATTAAAGAAGTTGTTGAACGCTTGAAATGGTCCAAAAAAGAATTGAACTGGAAGATTGATCTTGAAGAGGAAACAATGTTGACGGGCGATCAAGAACAATGGAGCAAGCTGTTGGAAAACGTTCTTGAAAACCAGATCCGCTATGCGGAGACATGCATTGAAATCAGCGTCAGGTCGACGAAAAAACATACGTTGATCACCATTAAAAATGACGGACCACACATTGAAGAAGAGATGCTTTCCAGCCTGTATGAGCCTTTTAATAAAGGGAAGAAAGGCGAATTCGGCATTGGACTCAGCATCGTTAAACGAATCTTGACGCTCCACCATGCTGACATGACCATTCGGAATGATCAAACCGGTGTGTGCTACTCAATATCCGTTCCGCGAAATTAGACTGTAGACGCTGCAGTCTTTTTTCATATAAACGAATAGCCGTTGAAATCCCGATAGCTGGGCTTCATCGTGTTTTTCGGCTTTTTCATCCATTTCTTTTCGCACAGGACATGCTTTGGATATTTGACTTTGTCCACCTTAATTCCCCTGCTGCGCAGACGCCTGATCATATCATCGATTTCTTTCATCAACCTTCACCCTTTCTCCACAAATTTTGACCACTCGGTCACCTTACTTTATAATATAAATAATATCAAACAAAAAAACAAGTTACAATCTAGTTAAAAATATAACGGAGCAGAAAAAGTGACCCGCCAGTCACCACGGTCCGCCGAAAGCCGCTTTCGGGTTCGATCTTTCAGGAAGGTGAAAGCAATGAAACAAAAAGAGAAAGTCATTATTGAAACAGCCATCAAACTTTTCGCAAAAAAAGGATACAGCTCTACTTCAGTTCAGGAGATTGCAAAAGAGTGCCAAATGTCAAAAGGCGCTTTCTACATTTATTTCAAATCAAAGGAAGCGCTCCTCCTTTCAGTCCTTCACTACTACTATGAAAGAATCTTTACCCGAATTCAGAAAATCAAAACGGAGCATGACCATCCGCGCGATGTGTACCGGATGCAGCTCGTCGTTTTTTTCGAAAACATTTTGGAGCACAAAGAGTTTATCACGATGCAGTTTAATGAGCGGTCAATGCCGATCAATGACGAAATTGAAGCGTTCGCGAAAAAAATGCGGAGAACCACGCTCAGGCTGCACATCGAAAACATCCAGAACATTTACGGCAAAGACATTGAACCGTACAGCGCCGAACTGTGCTTTATGATCAACGGAATGAGCGATGTCTATCTTGAGCTGATGATTTTGCTGCACCATTCGTTCGACCTGCAGTCTCTCGCCGACCACATGCTGAACCGCCTCGACGATTTGGCAAAGGGGATGATCAAGCGCAATGATCAGCCGCTGATTTCATTCGAAAAAGCAGACGAGTGGTTCGGCCCCTTTTACACATTTGATCCGCTGAAGGACGCCCTCCTCAATGAAATGCGGGTCAAAGCGAACAAGCAGTACAACGGCGCTCCTCCTGCCGATCTTGCCGAAAGCCTGGATATTCTGGAAAAAGAGCTTAGAAAAGAAAAGCGCAAAAACGCCATCATCAAAGGCATGATATCCAACTTGAAGGAATATGATGCGATTCGAAAAGAAACGGACAAACTCGCTGAATTGATCAAAAAAGACATGCACCATCCGCACGGATGATTCGCAAAACAAAACCGGCTGCAATACATGCAGCCGGTTTGTTGATTATGCTTTCGGTTTCACCATTTCTTCAGGTTTTACAACTTCGTCGAACTGCTCCTCTGTTAAAAGGTTCAGTTTGAGCGCCGCTTCTTTCAGCGTCAGCCCTTCTTTATGGGCCAGCTTCGCGATTTTCGCTGCATTTTCGTATCCGATATGCGGATTTAAAGCCGTAACCAGCATGAGAGAATTGGTCAGGTTCTTTTCAATTGTTTCCCGATTAGGCTCAATTCCCACGGCACACTTGTCATGGAATGAATTCATGCCGTCGGCAAGAAGCTGAACGGATTGCAGGAAGTTGTATATAATCACCGGTTTAAAGACGTTCAGCTCAAAGTTCCCCTGGCTCGCGGCAAAGCCGATCGTTGCGTCATTCCCCATGATTTGGGATGCGACCATTGTCAGCGCTTCGCTTTGCGTAGGGTTTACTTTTCCAGGCATGATCGAGCTTCCCGGCTCATTTTCCGGAATAATCAATTCGCCGATTCCGCAGCGCGGTCCGCTTGCAAGCCATCTGACATCATTGGCGATTTTCATGAGATCTGCTGCAAGCGCTTTAAGTGCGCCATGAACGTGTGTCAGTTCATCATGGCTTGTCAGCGCATGAAACTTATTAGGCGAGCTTTTGAATGTCTGTCCGGTCAAGGCGCTGATCTCTCCGGCAACAGTGCTTCCGAATTCAGGGTGAGCATTAATGCCTGTTCCCACGGCAGTTCCGCCGATGGCAAGATCGCGGATTTTGTCAGCCGATTCAAGGATCATCTCTTTAGAACGGTCCAGCATGTATACCCAGCCGCTGATTTCCTGTCCCAATGTCAGCGGTGTCGCGTCCTGCAAATGAGTGCGGCCGATTTTGACAATGTCTTTGAACGCTTCAGCTTTTTCATGCAGCGTGCCTCTCAAGCGGTCAATCGCCGGGATCAGTTTATCGTGAATCGCGAGGACAGCAGCCACGTGCATCGCTGTCGGGAATGTATCGTTAGAGCTTTGGCTGCGGTTGACATCATCATTCGGATGAATCTTCAAGCTTGAGCCTTTTTCCTGCAAATAAGCCGTTCCCCTGTTTGCCACGACTTCATTCATATTCATGTTGCTCTGTGTTCCGCTCCCGGTCTGCCAGACGACCAGCGGAAAATGGCTGTCATACTTTCCTTCTAAAATATCATCGCATACGGAAACAATCGCTTCCTTTTTTTCCGCTTCAAGATTGCCAAGCTTTTCATTGGCAATCGCGGCGCTTCTTTTCAGGATTGCAAACGCATACACAATTTCCTGCGGCATTTTCTCAGAACCGATTTTAAAGTTCTCCTTGCTTCTTTGGGTTTGAGCTCCCCAAAACTTATCGGCGGGAACCTTGACTTCACCCATCGTATCTTTTTCAATTCTGTAATCCACTTTCGAATCCCTTCCTTCTCTCAATCTGCAATAATCTATATTTCGATAAAAATCGATAAAACCCTTCCATTTAAATTTTATCTTTATTTTAATTTTAGCTCAATATAAACTCGGGAATCTTTTGCATATTTATATTTCGGGTTTGTCTTGCCGTATTCTTTCGATACATATGAAACCTCATAATGCTTAGAAAAAGATTGGATAATGCGTTCAATCTCTTCCGGTTTCCCCGTAAGCCTGATCTGCGCCAACTTTTCTCACTCCGTCTCTGTTCAATGAAAATTTCACCAAACACTACTGTAACACAGTATATTGTTTTTTTAACAGGAAAAGATAACCTATATCAAATT
This sequence comes from Bacillus paralicheniformis, assembly GCF_002993925.1. Taxonomy (NCBI): domain Bacteria; kingdom Bacillati; phylum Bacillota; class Bacilli; order Caryophanales; family Bacillaceae; genus Bacillus; species Bacillus paralicheniformis. Next base: position 3,553,157 of record NZ_CP023665.1, read on the forward strand.
CCAGAAACACCAGGCAGGTGACGATCATGACTCAGTCGGAATTCAAGGAACACATCCATGAGAATCTCGCAATTCTTCTTCCCCATCTTGAGCACAACGATGATCTGATTCAAAACAAAAAAATGCTGAAAAACGGAATCATTTTTTACTTTTTGTACTTTAAAGATTTGAATGATGATAAGAAAATCCAAAAAGCGGCGAAATTGCTGGTCTCGGATGACAGCTCTTATTCACTGGAGGATGTCCGTCTCCGTTTAAATAAGCTGAATGCGGAACCCGTTACAAAAGAAAAAGACGCCATCAACGCGATCTTCAAAGGAAAGTGCCTGCTCTTGATCAATGGCATGAATGTTATTTTTGCGCTGCCGACATCTGAGAAAAAGAAAAGAAGTCTTGGAGTCGTAGATACGGAAAACGTCGTCAGAGGCCCGAAAATCGGCTTTATCGAGGATGTCGATACAAATGTGGCCCTGGTCAGGCAGCGTGTCCCGGATCAAGAACTGACCGTGGAAAAAATACCGATCGGCAAGAACAAGTTTAAAGACGCGACCATTATCTATATCCAGGGCAAAGCGGACGATTCGGTCATTAAAGATCTTAAAAAACGCCTCAAGAAGGTTCGGCTGGATGACATTCAGGATACCGGCGTTCTTGAAGAATTAATCGAGGATAATAAGTACTCGCCGTTCCCGCAGATTCAGAACACCGAAAGGCCTGACAAGGTTTCTTCAGCGCTGTTTAATGGACGGATCGCCATCTTTGTCGATTACTCGCCATTTGCTCTCATCGTTCCCGCTTCTTTCGGAATGGTGATGCAGTCCCCGGACGATTTTTACGAAAGATGGATCGCCGCGACCTTAATTAGATTTCTCCGGTTCAGCTCGATTTTCATCACCTTGTTCCTGTCGGCGTTTTATATTTCGCTTGTGTCTTTTCATCAAGGGATGCTGCCGACAGCACTCGCTGTTACGATTGCAAGCACGCGCGAAAATGTGCCGTTTCCGCCGCTCCTTGAAGCGATGATTATGGAAGTAACGATCGAACTCTTAAGGGAAGCAGGACTGCGGCTTCCCAATCCGCTCGGCCAGACAATCGGCCTCGTGGGAGGAGTCGTCATCGGCCAGGCGGCGGTCGAAGCCAATATCGTCAGCTCCGTGATGGTAATCATCGTCAGCATTATCGCCCTTGCGTCATTTACTGTGCCGCAGTACGGCATGGGTCTGTCGTTTCGCGTGCTGCGGTTTATTTCCATGATAGCTGCATCCGTGTTCGGACTTTACGGGATCATATTATGCATGCTCGTCATCTTCACTCATTTGGTCAGGCAAAGGAGCTTCGGCATCCCGTATTTTAACCCGAACCATTTTTTCAGCTTAAAACATACCGATGAAGCCATCATTCGTCTGCCAACAAAAGACCGGGAGGTGAACCCTGAAAATGGTTCCAAGAAATCAGCACGATCGGATTAGCACATATGAAGCCGCTTCGATCATTACGAGCACAATGCTCGGGGCAGGCCTGCTAACGCTGCCGAGGGCGCTGACGCAAAAGACGCTGTCGCCAGATGGATGGATCGTATTGATCGTAGAGGGGCTCGTCTTTTTTCTCATTATCTACATCAATGCCAAAATCGTTAAAAAGCACAACGTCCTGTCTTTTTTTGATTACACAAGAGAAGGCTGCGGCTTTATGATCGGGAATATTCTCAACCTTTTAATCGTTTTATACTTCATGGGCGTGGCCAGCTTTGAAGCAAGGGCAATGGCTGAAATGGCAAAGTTTTTCCTTCTTCAGTTCACACCAATGGGCGTGACAATTTTTGCTTTTATCGTTTGTGCAATTTATTTGGTCATCGGCGGTATCAGCGATATGTCCAAGCTATTTCCGTTCTTTCTGTCCATTACGATCGTCGTTCTTCTCATCGTTTACGGACTGAGTATGAATATGTTTCAGCTGAACCATTTGCGTCCGGTTCTCGGCCTTGGATTGGAGCCGGTCAGCAGAGCTTTGACGGTGGTTTCCATTTCATTTTTAGGGGTGGAGCTGATGATGTTTCTGCCGAAATACATTAAAAACAAAGAAAAGCTCTTTAAAGCATCCGCGATCGGATTTGGGATCCCGCTCTTCTTATATATTCTCACCTTCACGGTCGTTGTCGGGGCGCTGACAGCGACTGAGGTTATGACAATGACATGGCCGACGATCTCGTTATTTCAGTCTTTTGAGATAAGAGGGATTTTCATCGAAAGGTTCGAATCTTTTTTGCTCGTCATTTGGACGATCCAGTTTTTCACAACATTTGTCGTCTATACGTACTTTGCCGCCTCAGGACTTGAAAACGTATTCGGTTGGCCTGTGAAAAAAAACGTCCTCTTTGTCGGCGCCATTGTTTATCTGGCATCTCTTGTTCCGCGGGACGCCAACCAGGTCAGCGCCTTCAGCGATTACCTCGGGTATATCTTTATCGTTGTCTTCTGCGCGCTACCCCTTCTGATCTTTTTGCTCGTGTCCGTCAAAAGGAGGTTTACGTCTTCGTGAAAAAAAAGGGAATGTTAGCAGTCTTGTCCCTGCTTCTCCTTTTAACAGGCTGCTGGGACAGCAGGCAGATTGAAAAACTCAGCATCGCCATCGGCCTTGCCCTCGATAAAGGTGAAGATGATAAAAAGGTGAAATTGACGTATCAGTTTCTCGTTCCTAAAAAGATCGGACAAGACGGCAGCGCTCAGGATCCGACCAAAGTGGTGTCCACTTCTGGAAATACGGTTCATCAAACCATCCGTTCCACCGCTTTGAAAAATTTCCCGGTATTCTCGCAGCATCTGCAAGTCCTGATTTTCTCGGAGGATCTTGTATCCGATATTTCTCTGGAAGCGTTGATCAATCAGTTTATCCGGGACAACAGCATCAGAAGAAGCAGTGAGGTCTATATGACGCCCGGGGCGGCCGGCAGCATTTTGAAGATTGATGATGCCGGAGATCCCGCGTCTGACGTGATCCACAACATCTCTGAAAACAGAGCATCAACGATCAAGCTGCTCGATCCTGTTACATTGGGCGACATTTCAATCAAATTGCAGTCCGATTTGTCTTTTATCATGCCGAAGGTTGTCGTCGAAAAGGGGCAGCTGCAGCTTGAAGGAGGCGCCGTGATCAAAAACAACAAATATCATGCAAACCTTTCGCCTCCTCAGATCGAAGCGCTGAATTTATTAACGGGCCATGTAAACGGAGGGGTGATCGACTCAAAGCATGATGGCCATTTATTCTCGTATGAAGTGTTTTCGATGACACACCGCGTTCGGGCGATGAGGCAGAACGGAAAGTACAAATTTGTCATCAATGCCAATATTAAAGGAAGGCTGTCAGAAGACTGGTATCTTGGGGAGGATTCTTTTAATGATCAATACATTAAAAATATTGAGAAATCGGTTCAAAGAGACATCGAAAAGCGGGTTGAACGTCTGATCCATGTCCTGCAGCACGAAATCAAAACGGACGTCACCGATCTTTCCGACAATGCCCGAATCACTTTTCCGAAGGAATGGGAAAGAGACAGATCCAATTGGGATAAACACTTCAGCGAAGCCGATATCGACTTTCACATTAAAGCGACAATTCAGGACTTTGGGACAAAAGGTGCGACAAAAAGCAGCTAGCGGCCCGTTTTTCTGATAAAATGTGTGTGAAAGGGTGATGAGCTTGAAGCGGATATTGCACATGACAGGCATTTTTTTGATTGCAGCGGCCGTCATTTTGTCCGGATTCATTATCAGCGATGTCGCTTATGATCCGTTTATGGAGGATTCGCAGTCGATGCTTTTCTTTACGATCGGCACATACCTCACCACTCCGTTTTTTTGCTTCATCGGCGGATTCATTTTGCTAGGCATCGGCAAATTGATCGACTTGCAGGAGAAGCACAATGCCATAGTAACCGAGCGGCTCAACATCATTTACCAAAACGGCACAGCGGGCGAACATGCACGCGAGGAAAACGAGACCGCCCAACTTACCGCCCGCACGGTTGAAACAGATTCATTCACTCTTCCTGCAGATGAGGACCGAAAATATTGGAACGGCTGAAAAACGGCTTTCTTGAGAAAGCTGTTTTTTGTTTTGTCAGTCGACAAGTTTGTTTCGGTGGGCGTAGACTGCGGCTTGTGTCCGGTCGTCGACTTCAAGCTTGGAAAGGATGTTTGTCACATGCGTTTTAACTGTTTTAATGGTGATAAATAATTCTTCGGCAATATCTTTGTTCGTTTTGCCTTCTGCTACAAGCTTGAGAATTTCCAATTCTCTCGCTGTCAGCGATTGATGAAGGGGCTGTTCGCCGGCTGAATGTCTCAGCTTGGACAACACTTTTCCTGCGACTTTGGCTTCAAGCTTTGGTTCTCCAACGCTCGCAGCCCTGATCGCATCGGCGATTTCACTCGCTTTCGACGTTTTCAGCAAATAGCTGAGCGCTCCGGCTTCGATGACCGGATAGACCTTGTCATCATCAACGAAGCTCGTCAGAACGATAATTTTCGGATCGGCAAGCTGCCGGCAAATTTCTTTCGTGGCCTCAATTCCGTCCATCCCTTCCATCACAAGATCCATCAAAATCACGTCGGGTTTGGTTTCAAGCGCCAATTCAACGCCGCGCTTCCCGTCTGATGCTTCTCCAATCACTTCAATATCAGGCTGGGATTCCAGGAAAGCGGCCAGCCCCATTCTCACCATTTCATGATCATCAATTAACAATACTCGAATCACCTTTTAAGCCTCTCCTTTTTGTTGTTCAAAAATCGGAACCTTTACATCAACCTGTGTTCCTTTTCCCGTAAATGAAATGATTTCGGCCACTCCGCCGACTTCACTGGCCCTTTCCTTGATCGAGTTCAGCCCGTATGAAGATGTTTTGACGGCGTCCATCATAAATCCTTCACCGTTGTCAATGACTTTCAACTGGAGCTGCTTGTTCCTGAGCAGCAGTCTGACGGTGACTTTTGTCGCTTTTGAATGCCGGAACACGTTTGAGAGCGCTTCTTGAACGATCCTGAACAGGTGGTCTTCCACACCTTTCGGAAGTTTGCCTGCATCCTCGATCTCCCAATCGATGTCGACCGACTGTTTCGCTTTAAATTCTTTCAAAAGATCTGCAAGCCCTTCTTTTAAACCTTTCCCTTCAAGGGTAACAGGTCGTAAATGCAAAAGCAGCGCCCTCATTTCATTCTGGGCGTCGGCCGCCATTTTTTCGACCATTTTCAGCCTTTGAGCGAGCTTTTCGTCAGCGGCAGCATCGATCCCCTCCAATACCGCCGAAGTCATCATGGAAATCGCAAACAGCTGCTGGCTCACCGCATCATGCAATTCGCGCGCAAGACGCTGCCGCTCTTCAGAGATCACCGATTTTTTCATTTGATCCTGCCATTCCGCTCTCTCGTTGGACAGCTTTTGCAAAGAGGCGACCTGTCTTTCGATCCGTTTGGCCATCTCATTGAGCTGGTCGGCGGCCAGTCCGATCTCATCGTCTCCAAGCGACGGAATCCGGTAGGCAAAGTTGCCGTTTTCGTACTTTAGAATGGATTCGATCAGCTTTTCAAGCCGTTTTTTCAGCTGATTGCCGAACATATAACCTGAGCCGAATCCGACAGCTGCGCTGATCAATGCGAGAAGCGCGATAAACGGAATCCCGAACCACCTGGAAACGATAAGCACCCTCGGATCCAGCTGGTAATAAAACAGCATAAAGCCCAATACAGCAAGAAAAATCGTAAAGCTGACACCTAGGGATAAGCGGACGGCGCGCCATTGAATGTTTGCAAGCCTGTTCGTTCTCATATGAACCGCACATCCACATCGCCGATAAACAGCGAAATCGAAATTTTGACCCGTCGTGCCGACTGCTCGTAATTCTCTGTCTCGGTATAGATTTGATTGCCGATGCCGCTTTTTCGGCCGCCGATAACGTCAATGTCTCCAATGAACGCAGAGGAGCTGATGGACACTTCAAGGTCGGACGGGATGTAAATATCGACATCTCCGATCAACCCCGTGATGACGATGGTGTTTTCTCCCTCTGAAATAATCGCTTTTGACAAATCGATTTTCACGTCACCGATAAACCCGGAGATATTCAAGTCATTTAAGTCAAAAGGTGTTTTCATCAATTTTACATCACCGAAAAAAAAGCTGCGCTGTCCCGGGCTGTTCTTCTCCTGAAGCGGCTTGGAATCCGTCTTTTCCTTCTCCCTGCCTTTCGGCTTATGGCGATCAAATACCGGCTGATTTGTCACCAGCCGGTACCCCGCATAAATTAAGAAAGCGGCAAAGAAGAAGCCGAACAGGCTGAATGTAATGCTGAAGATGTTCTTCAGCAGCAGAAAGCCCGCAAAGATATACATGACAGACCCGAGCCAGCGGCGGGAATATTTATGGAGAAAATAACCGGCAAAAAGAAAAGCGAGCGGCCAGAATAACGCGTCTCCAAGCCCGCTGTTTTGCAAAAATATGCTGATTCCGAAGAGTACGATGATCAGTCCGATCAGCTGGTTTTTAGTAAGTCGCATGCTGACTCGAGCCCCCTTTCTTTTTGTTGATTACTCAATTGAGACATTCCCGCTCGTGATGGAGATGTCGATTTTATTTTTTCCATTTCCTTTTTTTCCAGTCAGTGTCCGCTTCTCATTGGCAACTTGATCAAATGAATAGGAATGACTGATGTTTCCGCTTGTCGACTCGGCTTTAAGACTGATGTCGGCATCATCGGGAAGTTTAAGCTTGGTGTTTCCGGATGTTTGTTTGATGCTCAGAGGATCATTGATCTCTGTAAAAGAAGCGCGCAAATTGCCTGAAGTCTGTTTGATGCTCAGTCTGCCGGTGACATTTTCAAGTTTTGTATGACCGGATGTGGAGCGGATGTCGCCTTCTGTGGTTTGAACGTTTTCCAGCCTGACCGACCCCGAAGTCCCTTTTACAGAAAGGTCTACCGCCTGAAGATCATCGGCCTTGAGGCTGCCGCTTCCCGACTTCAAGGCTACATTTCGCAAATGCAGACCGCCGCCGGACAGTTTGACATTTCCGCTTCCCGAAGAAATCGCCAGATCTTCTTTATATTCAGAAGGAATCTTGACAATCAGCTCTTTTTTACTCCAGAAAAACGGCCAAAAGCCCTTCGAATCAGCGGAAAGCCGGAGTGTACGCCCCTGTTCAGACGAATCAAGCCGGACGTTTTTTCCCGAAATCTCAGCTTTTATATCATCGCGGTTTTCAGCTTGGATGTTGACTGTTATGCTCTTTGCATCAATGTCAATTTTATCGATGTCTTTTCCCTGTGCATGATATGTGCGGGCTGACTCGTCATCGAAGCCGAAGAATGAAAAGCCTTCGCGCCCATTCAACATCATCCCGGCAAGGATAAGAATGCCGGCGATAATCAGCAGTTTTCCAACCGTTTTTTTCATTTGGATTACCCTTTCGGCTAGTAAGTGTATGCTCCTTATTATAAGGAAAATGATCTATGAAAGAAATCAAAAATTGCATAAGGGGCCTATGAGAGCCCCTATTCGTTTACGCATTTCCCGCAGGCGTCTGCTTTTCCAAGCCTGTCTTTTTAGCCCTCATTTTTTCCAGCTCTTCTTCTACCTCTTTTGCATATTCAAGGCGGCCGAATGGGCTGCTTGATGAAGCGGATAATTCAGCATAACTGTTCGCCTTTGTTTCCATCTCTTCAATGCGGTTTTCCATTCTCATAAATTCCCGGTAGGCGCTTTCGCTGTCGATTTTATTAAATGATGCATTCATATGTTCTTTCGCTTTTACCGCGTTTGCCCTGGCGATCAGCGCATGCTTGCGGTCTTTGACATCGCGCAGTTTAATTTCGAGTGTCTCAAGCTGTTCCTTTAATTCGGCAAGCTGCTTTTTCGCGTGCTGGTGAGCGTCCTTATATTCGGCAGCTTTTTCTTCAAAATACTTCATTTCTGAGAGCGCCTTTTTAGCAAGTTCTTCTTCACCCGCATCAAAAGCGAGCTGAGCCTGGTTTCTTCGCTTGACAGCAAGCTTTTCGGCTTCTTCCACTTTTCCTTTAAAACTATGTTCAATTGTCTGCTGCTTGACAATGGTATGCTTCGCCTTAGCGATATCACTTTCCATGTCGCGTACGTATTGATTCAGCATCACCCGGGGGTTCTCAAGTTTATCCAATCCTTCATTTACTGATGCGACAAACATGTCTCTGATTCTTTTTAAAGCCATGATCTCGTCCTCCTAAAATATTATTTATTCTTTTTCAAAAAGTCTTCCCACTCTGCATCAAAGCCTGTGTCATATGAAGCTGCAGAAGGCTCCGTTTTCTCTGAATAAAGGATGTCATTCTGTTTGTCATCCTGCTTCATCATTTTCCATCCGAAATAAACCATCGCTGCAGCAACCGCGATGCCGATCAGAAACGGCAATGACCCTCCCAAAAACATGATGCCGAAGATCGCGGCCAGTACCGCGGCAAACTGGCGCCCTTCCTTCCATTTTTTCACGGAATAGAATAGAAGCAATGCTCCAATAGCACCTGTAACCAATCCGCCGAAATGGCCTCCGCCGAAAAACAGGGAGACGCCAAAAAGGATTAGAAAAAAGCCGATGATGGACTTTCCATTTATATTCATATTTGCTCCTCCTTTCTCGTTCATGTCTTTACTATAGTCAATTTCAGGCTTCGACAAAACGAGTCACAGATTGATTTTGCTGTACGACCCTAGTCGTACGGCACATCGGACCCGCTCGCATAAAAAGACCGCTCATCTCAGCCAGAGAGCGGTCTTTCTGCACGTTGCCTTGCTATGATTCAACTTTAGGATTCCAGCCGTCCAATACGTTTTCAATTGTCCATTTCTCAGCCTCATGATCGGCAAGCTGCCTTCGATCCTCATGTGATATTGCACCAGGACCCGTATTCTCGTATTCATACAATCTGGCATCGGCTGCCGAAAAGCCCGACATATCCGTCCATCCTTCAGGCTTGATGTGTGCGCCTAAATCGCAGCGGTGATATAGTACACTGGCGATGGCGTCGGGGTCTCCTCCCGGATGCCAAGGGCGCCCGAGGTATACCGTTCCATCTGCGGCATCGCTTGTCAGTCTGCAGTTTGTCATCAATAAACCGAACGGCTTTGCGATATGCGTGCTCGCAGCTGTTACATAACCGTTATTGGTAGCGGACCCGCGGTCAGCGCTATGGATCTGGCACTCTTCAAACACGGCTCTTGCTCCTCCGAAAATGAAATCGACATCGCCTTCTATATAGCATTGATAAAAATATTGTGTACCGTCATTGACAAACAGTGTATCTTGTCTGCCTATAAACCTGACATGTTTGAACGTCATCCTGTTTCCTTTCGCATAAACCGCCACCGCTTGTGTATCGGTCGTATCGACTTTCGTGCGGTCGAATGAGTTTTCAAACGTCAGATTTTCAGCTTCAACATGATCCGCATAAATAAACACGCTTGAACTTCCGGTCGTGCCGTATTTCCCTCCTCCTTCCTTTTCTTTTCCGGCATAGTTGTCATACGTAATCACAGTCTCGTAACGATCTTCGCCGATCAGCTTCACAAACGGCTTTGTAGCCGGAATATGAACGACTTCTTTGTAAACTCCTTTTTTAATGAATATCACTTTCTGTTCCCGACTGTACTCAGGCAAAGCATCGATCGCCTCTTGAACGGTTTGAAATTCGCCGTCTCCATCCTTCGAAACCGTCAGCCTTATAGCAGCTGCCTCCCGATTAACCACTTGAACACTCCCCCTCCTTGAAAACGCTTACTTAAAGATTTACGACAAAAAGCCGTTTTCCCCTGCCGGAAAACGGCTTGATTTGATCAATCGGCCCATTTCTGTTCGATAACGATTGGCGGATTTCTCATTCATGAGTTTTTCTTTGTCCGGAATACATCAGCGCTTCGTTCATATTCGACATCCACTTCCCCGAGCCGGTGATTGACAATGCGCGCCGCCGCAAATAAATAATCGGACAGCCGGTTGACGTATGGCAGCGCAAGCGGCGGAATGTCTTCTTCTTTGGCCAAAGCGACAATCTTTCGTTCAGCTCTTCTGATGACCGTTCTCGCCGCATGCAAAAATGATGCCGCTTCTGTTCCGCCCGGAAGAATAAACTTGGTCAGCCGCGGCGCTTCCTCGACATAGGCATCAATTCGTTCTTCAAGCATGGTGATTGATTCAGTCTTGAGCTTGCCTTCTTCCTGAACATTGACATACGCCAAATCAGTGCCGCAGTCGAACAGCTCATGCTGGATGGCGGTCAACTCTGACAGAACATCTTGAAACAACGCTTCTTCTGCTTTTAAATAAGACTGAGCCAGCCCGATGAAACTGTTTGCTTCATCCAATGTGCCGTACGCTTCCACTCTAAGATGATCTTTATCCGCCTTTCCGCCAATTAAACTCGTTTTTCCCTTATCGCCTGTTTTTGTGTATAGTTTCATTTCATTCTCCCTTCTTTATTACTTGTTTCTATAGTATACCCTGTTTCTAACGACTGCAGGAATTGTTCCATTATGAAACAAAAAAACGAATAGCAATCATCAAAATAAAGTTTTGTTGAATAAAGAAACACTCAATTTTATAATAGACATGAAAACGGTTTTATTCAAAGACAGGTGGGATGAGGATGGAATTGAATCAGCAAACGGCGATTATTACCGGTGCAAGCCGCGGCATCGGCAAAGCTGTTGCAGAGACGCTTGCGGATAAAGGGGCAAATGTCGTCATCAACGGGACAAACGAAGAATTGCTCAAGTCCCTGTGCACACAATTGAATACTGAGAGAAAGCGCGCTTCTTATGTTGCAGGTGATGCCAGTTTGCCAGAAACAGCCTCGCTTCTCATAGCTGAAGCAAAACAGCAGTTTGGGCGGATCGATATTTTGGTCAACAATGCGGGCATTAATTTGCGGAAAACGACCATTGATACATCGCTTGAAGAGTGGAAAAGAGTGATAGATTTAAATTTAACCGGCACCTTTCTCATGTGTCAGGCTGTCATCCCGGAGATGATCATGCAGGGCGGCGGAAAAATTGTAAACATGAGCTCAACGACGAGCAAAACACCGCATCACAATGCCTCTCCTGCTTACGGTGCATCGAAAGCAGGCATCAACTATTTAACGATGCATTTGGCAAAGGAGCTCGCTGCACACCGCATTTATGTCAACGCCGTCTGCCCGGGACCGATTGAAACGGATATGAGCAAGCAGTGGAGCGAGGAGTATCGCGCAGCTGTCATTGAGCGGATTCCGCTGAAAATGATCGGCTCACCCGAGCATGTCGCAAACGTTGTCGCCTTCCTAGCCTCTGATCAATCTGATTTTATAACGGGCGAAACCATTAATATTAACGGCGGCACCTACATGAACTAAAAAGAAGAGCCTCCTTAACTGGAAGGCTCTTCTTTTATATATATGCCGCTCAAGCGGACCGGACGGACAGCACGATCGCCTGTCTCACTGCTTCTTCTAAACTCGCAGGATCAGCTTTGCCGGTTCCCTCATTATCCAAAGGCTGTTCCATGGTCAACACTCGTACGGATCATCGGCAGGCCGACTGTAATGCTCACACCGGCCTTAAGGCCAAGCGGACCGTGTCCTGGATCGTCATACATCGCCACCACTATATCAAAGTCGCCTCTCACTGCTCTGAAGAAAAGCGTGCCAGCGGGCAGCGGACCGAATGCCTGCGGTCAACGCCAGGAACAATTTTCTCTTCTCCTTCTCCATGTCCAAACAAACCATTCTCACCGCCATGGGGGGTCATGCCGCATACGGAGATTTTCGGCTGCGGAATGCCTGCGCGAATGAGCGTGTCATACGCCAATTGAATTGTCGTGTACACCCGTTTCACATCACGAGGGAGTCCCTTCAAACGATTGGAACAGCCTCTCGAACTTAAATCATAAATGATATACCCTTCATTCCATCAAGTGCCGCGCGCTCAAACGGCTTTATTCTTGACCGGCAAAGGCCCATGTTTGCGGAACACGTACATATTTAATCGCCTGACGGTAGTACGTAAAGGCAATATGCAGATCACCGTCTTTCCCCTGCTTGATCGACGGATAGGAAAATTCGCGGTTGAGCTTGTCTTTTGAGTTGTTCGTCATCGCATAACCATCGCCGACTTCGATGTTTCTTTTGACAGGCCATGTGATGCCGCCGTCCTGTGAAAGGGCCAATGTCATCGGCGCCCTCGGAGCTCCCCAGAAGGCAGGCCGCGCTTCTGTGTCAACACCTGTTTTTGTATCATCATCCTCCTCAATTTCATCGTATAAAGATGCTCTTCTTTCGGTCGTTTCATTCGCATTCATATGATTGTATACGAGAGCAAGCGTCCCATCTTGAAGCGCTGTAAATTGAATGGAGGAGTTGTTGTTCGGCAGCTCCGTCGGCTCAGGCTCTGACCAGGTGCGGCCGTTATCAATAGAGCGGCTCAAATAAATCGAGTCTGCAAAACGGCTTCTAAACAGCGCAAGCAATGTGCCGTCGCGCAGTTTTTCAATATTCATATGAACACAGCCCGTACTGCCCGGCACCTTCACTTCCTCCCACGTCTTGCCTTTATCAGACGAAATTTTCACCGCGCTGATGTCACGGTTTCCAGTCCATTTCACGCCCGGCAAGGTGATGCAGTAAAAGACAGGCAGCAGCCAATCGCCGTTATCCAGAACAATGAGCGGCTGGCGGATAAAAGTCCCGGCTTCGGCAAACAATGTGTCAATCTTACTCCATGTCCGGCCTCTATCGTCTGAAGTCCGGTATCTGACAATCGCTGTATCCTGATTGCCGGAAAGCTGTGCCGTATACATAAGCCAAAGCCGGCCGTCAGGCTCTTGAAAAAGCACAGGATTTTGTTCGGAGCGGGAAGGATCATCTGACAGCTTTTCTGCCTGTGTCCACTCATCGCTTCCTCTTTCAAGCCTTGACATGTAAATCGATATATCAGGGATGCCTTCCTGCGTTCCCCCAAACCAGACGCACAACAGATCACCATTATCCAGCTCCAGCAGGTTGGCTGCATGGTTTTGCGGGCAGTCTGTCGGCAAAAACGCATCCTTTCTGGCCGGGTCAGTTTTATTTTCTCTGATGCGCCCATCTATCGGCAGGGAAGTTTCACTTTGTTTCATCACAATTCCTCCTCCACATTTGACTCTTTTTTCGCAGGCGAGCTGATCAGACGGTCTAATACGAGCACAATAAACGGGACAATGATGGCGATGTACATGTTATCGATGCCAAACGGATTGTCCAGCAAATACCATACCGTCGTCGTAATACCTGAAAGCGTCAGACCAATTGTTGCTCCGCGGTTTGAATTGAAATATGGCAAATAAAAGCCCATCGCCGCCACAACGGCAATTGATGTCCGAAGCGCCCTCGTAAAGAAAGAAAGCGTTAACAATTCAGGCGCCAGCGCAACGCCGAGCAGCGGAATAAAACCGATGATAATCGAAACATATCTCGTGATTTTCATGCGCTGTTCCGGTGTCGGGTTTGCTTTCGGCACATAAAAATCATCAATGATCAGCGTCGTTGTCGCCAGCGCAACCGTCGAAACGCCGACGAAAATAGACGCCACAAGGGATGTCGCCACAACCGCGCTCAGCACAGGATTCATGTGCTGCATAAACACCGGGAATGCGTAAATTGGATCAATATCCGGGTACAAATACCGTGCAGCAACGCCGATGACTCCAATGGCAATCGCAAGCGGCAGACAAAGCAGCGCTGCATACAGCGTCGACTTCTTTGCATCTTTCTCACTTTTCGATGATGTAATAGCCTGTATAATAAACTGAGTCGCGAAAATCGCCCCCATGTTGCCGATAAACCAGGCGCCGATTGTCCCCCATCCGATGCTGCCGTCCCAAGTGAAGAAATGCTCCGGCAACTGCTGCGTCATCGGCTCCCAGCCTTTTGTCAAATAGAGGGCAACCCCTAAAGTGATCAGAACCCCAGCATATTTAACAAGAGAATGCAAAATCGTCACCCAGGCAACGCCCTTCATTCCGCCAAACGTAAAATAAAAGGTGCTGACAATCGCTGTAATGATCGCACACGTCATCAGCGGCAAACCTAAAATAGACGAAATTGCCGCCGATCCGCTTAAATAGTTTCCAAGATTCACAAGTAAAAGGGCTACAATCATAATGATAGAAACGACTAGCTTGGTCGAACGGCCAAACTTTTCACTAATAATGCCGGAGATCGTATATTGGCCTGTTTTATAAAATTTCCCGGCTAAGAAGTAGGAAAAAATAAAAAATGCAATCGAGACCGTTACAATCGACCATGAAGCCGCCAAACCATGTGTATAAGCTGATTCAGCGGTCCCAATTGTCGATTTGGTGCCGATGAATTCACTCATCAGCAGAATGCCGACAACAATCGCCGGCAGCGTTTTGGCAGCATTGTTGAATTCCGAACTTGATTTACTGCGAAACCGCATCGTCAGCCACGTCGTAAAAAGAATGTAAACCACAATCACTGCCAAAATAAACGTTATGATCGAACCGCTTAAGACATCCACCCAAACTCCCCCTTTGTTTGTGAGCCATTTACAGGCTCATGGTGAAAACCATGTACAGATCCCGGCACCTACATATCCAGCAATTTCAAATAGACGGCTTCAATCTCCGCAATGGACATCGGCTTTGGATTGTTATCCATGAGCCGTTTGACGTCGGCTGCCGCCTCTGCAAGCGATGGAACATCCTCTTTTGATACCCCGAATGTCTTTAAATTTTGCGGAATGTTCAAATCAGCGGTCCACTCTTCAATTTTCCGTATGACCCGCTCTGCTTGACTTGCCTTCGAACCCTTTGGTTCAATTCCAATCACGCCAGCCACATCCGAAAGACGGTCAATCACATGATCCGCATTGAAGGCCGTTACATGCGGAAGCAGCATTGAATTGGCCACCCCGTGCGAAATTTTGTATTTTCCCCCGAGCGGGTAAGCCATCGCATGAACCGCCGCTGTTCCTGCGCTTGTCAAGGCCATTCCGCCATACATGGCGCCAATGAGCATTTTTTCTCTCGCTTCCAGATTATCTCCATGATGGTAGGCCTCCTGAATACTGGAGGAAATCAGTCTCATAGATTCAAGCGCAAACATGTCGCTGAATGGGTTTGCTTTGTTGGAAATATAGGATTCGAGTGCGTGTGTAAATGCATCCATTCCAGTTGCAGCTGTGATCGCTTTTGGAAGACCGGTCGTCAAAACCGGATCTAAAATCACAACCGACGGCAGCAGATAGGGACTGACCATACCAATCTTTAATTCTTTCTCCGGGAACGTCACAATCGCATTCGGCGTCACCTCTGACCCTGTTCCGGATGTTGTCGGAATCAGCACAAGCGGAACGCCGGGCTTTTCAACAAGATTCGTGCCAATCAAAGCAGAAATCGGTTTTTCATTTGTTTTCAGAACAGAGAGGATTTTAGCCGCATCTAGCACACTGCCTCCGCCAATTCCTAGAATCGCGTCATGGCCTCCTTCAGAAAAAAGCTGAAAAACCTCTTCGATATTTTGTTCCGTCGGCTCCGGCTGTATATCGGTGTTAATTTCACTTGAGATGCCTTTTTCGGCCAGCACCTCTTTCATTTGGTCTGCATAGCCGAGAGAAACGATCGACGGCTGAGTTAAAATAAACACCGAACGAATCTGATTCAAGCCGGTCTGATCTAAGTGATCGCCAAGCAAATTGAGTGAATGTGCACCAGCCTCAATTCGGGCGGCCGTTTGAAAATGATAAAGCGTCTTCATAACCTCACTGCTCCTTTGCCATTTTTACTTCAATTCCGTAGCCTTCGAGCATCTTTTTTACTTTTAGCAGCGGCTCTCCCGACAGCTCTGCAATCGGACTTTTAGGCGGCCCGACGGCAATGCCGGCAAGCTCTGCTGCTTTTTTTAGCGGTGCCGGCAGTGAACCGAGTGAAAACGTATCACGAATTGGTTGCAGCTGCTGTTGATAGCGCTCGCTCTCTTCAATGTTTCCTTGTTTAAAAGATTCATAGATTGAAACAACGGTTTGCGGAAGCACATTGGCTGTGGCAGCTACAGCACCTGTTCCACCCGCCTTCAATGTGTCTAAAATCAATGAATCAGTTCCTGCCAGGACGGAAAAGGACTGTTCTTTTGTACGCTCAAGATACGCCTTAATATTGGCGAAGCTGCCGCTGCTGTCCTTAATGCCGATAATGTTCGGCAATGCCGCAAGCCTTTCAACCGTTTCGGGCTCCAGTGATACGCCTGTTCTCGACGGAATGTTGTAGAGCAGGACGGGAAGCGTGACATTTTCAGAAACCGTGCGGAAGTGCTGATACAATTCCTCCTGCGAAGGTGCGACAAAGTATGGCGTAATAATCGAAAGAACATCCGCTCCGATATCCGCCATTTGATTGGATAAGGAAATGGTCGCCTCAGTACTGTTTTCTCCTGCCCCGATGAAAACAGGCACTCGTTTATTAACCGCTTTTACAACTGTTTCAGCAATTTGAAGCTTTTCCTCTTGCGAGAATAAATGAAATTCGCCATTTGTCCCTAAAGCAAAAATGCCATGGACGCCTGAATCAATAAGATCATTCACCAGCTTTTCGGCTGCGCCCGCATGAAAAGCCTGTTCTTTTGTAAGCGGTGTCAGTATGGCAGGGATAATCCCCTCTACTTTCAAGTGATCTCGCCTCCTTTGTTGCATTTTTAAACATTTAATTAGTAAAACGCTTTCACAAATTTTATTATAAAGGTGTTATGATTCATTTAACAACACATTTTTTCGAATTCGGGACAAAAGAATGAAACCTCACCTTCAGCTGATGCGTTTTAAAACAATAAAAAAACCTGTCCAAAGACAGGCCCAAATTAACCTTTTAAAACTTTCACACAAGCCGCTGTTTTATTTTGAATTTCTGTAAAAAAGGCGGTCTGATACGCTGACCGGCCGGATTGAGTGGCCGCTACAAGCACATCGCTGCACGGAATATGGTGCTCGGCTGCGGCATTTGCTGCAGCACTTATCGCCGTTACAAATTGACCATCTTGCAAACAGCCGTCAACTAACACCCATATGATCAAACGCCCCACCGTATCTTTCATACCGACGATGCAAAGATCACCCTTTTCCGACACAATATGACAGTCAGCCAATTTAGCATCATGTTGGATAAACAGCGTTTCCTGTTCATAGGCTGACAGGTCATGCGGCAATCCAGAGTTGTTTCCGCTTGCGAAGACAAGCTTTCGTCTCCACGCAAAGCCTGTTTCAGAGGACAGAAGACGCAGCGGGCGGTCTGCCGAAAATGCGATGCCATGCGGCAAATATTGTTCAATCCGCTCTTTTAAAAAGAGGGGCTCGGTTTTCTCCGGAATGGTTTTCGCCTTGATCGTAAACTGCGGATTTGCACGCTGAGGATGGTCCAGCGCTGTGATGCCCGTATCATACACTCTTCCGATACCCTCGGCAGAAAGGGCGGCTTCCGGGCGGTCAAGAACTTCCGCCTTTCCATCTTTCAACAACAGCAGGCGGTCACAGTATAAACTCGCAATATTCACATCATGAAACACCCCGACCACTGCGAGTTTGGATGCAGCCGTTTCTTGTTTCATTAAATCAAGCAGACTCTTTTGAAATGACAAATCGAGAAAACTCGTCGGTTCATCAAGCAGCAAATATTCGGGTTCCTGGGCAAGTGCCTGTGCTAAATACACCCGCTGCTGCTCTCCGCCGCTCAGCTCATGAATGGATTTTTGAGCGAAACGAAGCGTGTCTGTCTGCTTCATCACCCTCTTCACGATATCATGGTCTTCCGCTGTCAGCTGCCGAAAAAGGCCTGATTGATACGCGTAGCGGCCAAACTGTACCGTTTCCTCCACCGTAAAGGAAAAGGCCTGCTCCGTTTTTTGAGGAAGAACCGCCATTTTGCGAGCGAGCTCCTTCGTTTGGTACGCCCCGACTGAACGGCATTCAAGCAGCACTTCGCCGCTTCGAGGCGCGATTGTTCCCGACAGCATTTTCAGCAAAGTAGTTTTTCCGCTGCCGTTCGGACCAAGAATTCCTAAAAATTCACCCGGCTTTACAGCAAAGCTGATGTCCTGTAAGACATCCGTTTTTCCGTAGCCGCCGGACACACGGATGACATCAATCATGAATTCGCCCTCCCCGGTAGCGCCGAATCAAAATAAACCCGAAAACAGGCGCTCCTACCAGTGCGGTAATAATGCCGATCGGCAGCTCGGACGGCTCAATGATGGTTCTCGACAAAAGATCTGACAGCACAAGGAACGAAGCGCCGTTCAGCATCGAGAGCGGCAGAAGATGACGGTGATCCGTAATAGAGAGAAGCCGGATAAAATGCGGAATGACGAGACCGACAAAGCCAATGGTTCCAGACACAGCAACCGCACTGCCAGTTAAAATAGCTCCCGCCAACAGAACGACATACTTACTTCGCTTCACATTCACACCGAGCAGCCTCGCTTTTTCCTCGCCATAAGTCATCACATTCAGTTCTCTCCCGCTGATCAAAAGCGCGGCAGCGCCCGCAGCAAAAAAGGGGAGAAACAGCGCGACATAGCCCCAGCCTCTCATTGATACGCTGCCGAGCAGCCAGTGGACGATCGGTTTTAAATCATCGCCGGTCAATGCGATCATGAGAGAAATAAGCGCACCCAAAAAAGAACTGAAGATGATTCCTGTCAAAATCAAAGCAGACAGGGTCAATGAAGGGTGTACGAGCCGCGCAAAGAACAAAACCAAAAAAATCACGACAACGGCCGCGGCAACGCTTAAAAACGGCAGTGTAAAACTTCCGATCAACGGCAGCTGAATCCCAAAAAACAGTGTGACCACTGCACCGACAGCCGCTCCTGACGAAATGCCGAGCGTATACGGATCTGCGAGCGGGTTTTTCAAGAGCCCCTGAAACCCGGCTCCCGCAGCAGCAAGCCCCGCGCCGACAAGAGCGGCCAGCACCACCCTCGGCAATCTGATTTTCATGATGATGTTCGCCTCTGTCGGATCGGGATTTAACCCTTGAATGCCAAACCATTCGTTCAAAAAAACCTTGATAATAGAAGGAATGGGAATCTCCAAAGATCCGATAGAGATTCCCATAAGAATAGATGCCGACAGAAACATCAGGCTGAAGGCATATGCCGCGAAGCGGTTATTTTTTAAAAACGTCAGGGTAAATATGTTCAGCAAGCTCTTCGACCCCTTTGATCAATCGCGGCCCCGGACGGGTCACGAGGTCAGGGTCCACGTCGTATACTTCGTTATTTTTGACCGCTTTTACACCGTTCCAGCCGCTTCGTTTTTTAATTTCGTTGACAGCGGATTTACCGTTTGTCGTCACGATCGCATCGGGATTCAGCTTGACGATCGCTTCTTCCGTTATTTTGGTCCAGCCTTTCTGCCCGGAAGCGGCATTTTCCGCATGGATCGCTTCAAGCATTTCATCCATAAATGTGCCTTTTCCGGTCGTATAAATGTCCGGAGCCGGAGACACTTCGACAAATACTTTCTTTTGATCGGCTTTAGATATGCCGGCGGCTTTTTCTTTTATGTCAGCCAGGTCAGATTTCATGCTCTTGATCAGGCTCGCCGCTTGATCCTCTGCGCCTGCAGCCTTTCCGATCATTTCGATCGACCGGTACGCCTCTTCAAAAGAGGCCGCATCATTCACGGTCACCACCGTAATTCCTGCATCCTCCAGCTGCTTCAGCCCTTCTTTGGCACTCTGCATGCTGGAAGCGTGGGCCAAGACCAAGTCGGGATTTAACGAAATGATTTTTTCTGTGTTGAATTCCATGCCCCCGATTTTTTCAACGTTTTTCACTTCTTTTGGATATGTATCAAAATCCGTCACGCCGACGACTTTTTTCCCCAGGCCGAGGGCGTATGTAATTTCGGTATTGCTCGGCATCAGAGAGACGATTTTCTTCGGTTCTTTTTCAATTTTGACCTCTTGTCCTGAAGCATCTTTTACGGTGACCGGAAACGCTTCAGCCGCCTTCTCCTGTTTTTGCTGATCTGCCGGTTTTTGCGCTTGACCGCAGCCGCTAAGAACGCCGGCGGCCAACAGCAGTGACAGCAATAAAAGCCCTAACTTCTTCATTCTGCTTCCTCCTCGGGATAAAATAAAAACATCTCTACTCAGTAAAGATGCAGCAAACCAAGAACGTACAAAAAAAGAGCACATCGCTTATACCGCATCTGTCTTCGCAGATAACGCGGTCATCATCCAGGCGGTTATTCCGGGGCTTTTGGTTGATCGCTCCCGGCCCGTCCGAACTGCTCGCGGGGGGCTCGCCGGCTCCCTTAAGCTGCTGACGGCTAGCGCCTTTCTGACTCATTCGTGTCCTAATTTCGGAATTATTATACTATAATCGACACAGGTCTGTATATGAGATTCTGAAAAGGAGATTTTCAACTGAAAAAACGTTGTTTTTGCTAAAGTATTTACGATATATTGCATATAGAGAAAGGGTGGTTTTATGCCGATACCGAAAAACTATACGCCGCAGGTCAGACTTTCAGCAAAGGAAAAAGCGTTTCACCAATTGCAGCGCTGGATTGTCGACGGAACACTTGAACCCGGCGAAAAAGTCACGGATGCCGATCTGGCCGAAGCGCTCGGCGTCAGCCGCACACCGGTCAGAGAAGCGCTACAGCTCCTCGAATCCCAAGGTTTTGTTGAAATGAAGCCGGGAAAAGAAACAAAGATCACGCTCATTCATCCCGATGATGCGCTGGCCGTCTATCCCCCGCTCGCACATCTTCAGGCTCTGGCGGCGGAACTGGCCGCGCCGCTTTTGACTGAAGAAGAGATCGCCGAGCTCAAAAAACTCGCGGCTCAATACGAAGCCGCGTTTAAAGAAGAGCGGAACCACGATGCAGCCGAACTGGACGAACAGTTCCACCATTTGATTACAGAAGCGGCTAAAAACCCGTATGTTCTTCAGTTTTCCTCTGTACTGCAGCTTCATGTCAGACGGATGAAGTATGTGTTTTTCAATCGGCCGTCTGCTCCGAAACTGCAGTCCGCCGCCGAGCATTGGGAAATCATCGCCGCTTTTGAAAAAAACGATCCGAAATTGGCTGCTGAAGTGATGAAAAAGAATTGGCTCCGTCCGATGGAAGATATTCATAAGATTTTAAAAGACAAGGAACAATAAAACGTCAAGCACGATTTTCGACCGAGGTATCCAGCTGCGATATACTGTTCATTAGATGTTTTTTTCATCTTAACTCTCAAAACAAGGATTGATGGCATATGGATTTAAAGCTGAAAGACAAACTCGTCCTCGTGACAGGTTCTACTGCAGGTATTGGAAAAGCAACGGCGGAAGCCTTTTTGGCGGAAGGGGCCGAAGTCATCGTGAACGGACGGACAGAAGAAAAAGTCCAGTCAGTCGTTGAGGAACTTTCCCGGCACGGAAACGTTCACGGCATTGCCGCTGATTTATCCGATCCTGAAGAAAGCATGGCATTGGTCGAAAAAACCGCTAAAATCGGGGAGCTTGATGTCCTCGTCAATAATATGGGCTTCTTTGAAGTGAAGGATTTCACAGAGGTGACAGACGAAGAGTGGCTCAAATATTTTGAAGTAAACGTTTTAAGCGCAGTCAGGCTTTGCCGCGCGTTTCTGCCGGCCATGCTGAAGCGTAATAAGGGAAGGATTCTCAATTTGGCAAGCGAAGCCGGCATCAAACCGCTTCCGCAGATGATCCCTTATTCGATGACGAAAACCGCTCTGATCAGTTTATCAAGAGGTTTGGCCGAAATGACGAAAGGGACAAATGTGACGGTCAACTCCGTCCTTCCGGGACCTACCTGGACGGAAGGCGTCGCCAATTATATGGAGGGTGCCGCAGCTCAGGAGAAAACCGATTTAGACACTTTTGTCAAAGACTATTTCAAAGTGAATGAGCCGACTTCTTTGATTCAGCGCTATGCAAAACCGGAAGAAGTGGCGAGTACGATCGTCTATCTCGCTTCCGAAAAAGCTGCGGCCATCAACGGTTCCGCTCAAAGAGTGGAAGGCGGAATTATCCGCTCCATTTAACAGAAATCCTCTGCCGATCGGCAGAGGATTTTTTCCTTTTGGGTTAAGATCTCTTCTCCAAACCTCCCGTCAGCCTTTCGCGGTCATCCGGCTCAAAACCGTTAAGCCGCTTTAAACATGATGCCCGCCAATTTGCCGACAGTTCCTCCACCTCGAGAAGTTTTTTGATGCCCTCAATGTTGTTCTTTTCATGATGCTTGATGCGATTTGCGTAAGAAATCGTGATGCCTTTAGGGTGGCGTGAGATTCGTTTCAGACCACGATCTTTACAGACGAACCCTTCGTTCAGCACGCGAAAGTAAAAACCCGTAAATCCGGTGTCCTGTACCTTCAGTATCATATCGGGCATACCGTACCTTACGGTTAGTTTATAGCAAGGCTGCCTTGGCTGGCTCACCTGTACAACAGCTTCACCCAGCTGAAAGATATCGCCGATATGAACGTCATCCTCCAGCAGACCCTTGATCGTTAAATTTTCGCCAAATGCTCCGTATTCCAGCTTTCTTTGCAGTTCCTTTTCCCAAAAGAGATAATGTTCATACGGATAGACACACACTGCTTTTTCCGCGCCACCATGATGAACGAGATCCCCCTGCCCGTCCCCCGCAAAATTAGTAGATGACAGGAAGATAGGGCCGCTTGCCGGCTTCTTGTATATTCCGGTAGACACAGCTTTATTTTGAAACTGAATTGCCTCTGGCTTCCCTACATTGATCGAAAGGATATCGGCATATTCCATTCATATCACCTCTTACATTCAAATGTCCTGCAGACGGCAGCGGCCGAACAGCAACGCTGCACATCTCTTTTGAGATTTAAGTATAATCGACCTCTTATCATAAAACCATTCAATCGTTATTATAAAAACAATAGGTTAAACCTATCGTTGAGTTTCGTCTGTTTTTTATAATGGAGAGAGGGAAAAAGCATTGGAGCTAAAGCAATTGGAATATTTCATGGCATTGTGCCGGGAGCTTCATTTTACCCGTGCCGCCGAAAAACTGAATATCGCTCAGCCCTCGCTGAGCCAGCAAATCCGTTTGCTTGAACATGAAATCGGAACGCCTTTGTTTAACCGTTCAGGCAAACGCACCGTAATGACGGAAGCGGGAAAGATTCTGCTTCAGCACTGTTACAATATCTTTCATGAACTGTCACAGGCGCAAGACGCAATCAGCGAGCTCCAAGGTTTAAAGAGGGGAACGCTAAAAATCGGGGCGCTGTTGACCGTGGTTAATTATTTGCTTCCCCGGACCGTGATCGAATTTCACCGCAGCTACCCCAATATTGAATTGTCTGTTTTAGGGCTGAGAACCGGAGATATTTACGACCAGCTGCTGCAAAATGAGCTCGACTTGGGCATTGTAGCCCAGCGGGTGGAACACAGTGATCTGGAAACCGTTCCATTCCTTACCCAGCAGCTCGCCCTCGCAGTGCCTATTGACAATCCGGTTGCAAAACGGCAGTTTGTCACGCTTGACGTGTTAAGGGAGATTCCATCCATTTTGCTGCCTGAGACGTATTTTTTGCGGCAGCTGATCAACGAAAAGTGCCGCACGTTTGGATTCGAACCTCGGCCAGTCATGGAAATGACAACGATGGAATCGATCATGAACATGGTTGGTAAAGGCATTGGCGCCACCATTTTGCCGAAAGGCTATCTCGATGATATTGGAAATAAATCCATTCAGACGATTCCGATTCAAATGCCGGATTTGACGACGGAAATCAGCATCGTTTACCGTAAAAACAAGCATATGTGCGCTGCAAGCCGGGTGTTTATTGAACTGCTGATTTCCTCGGTCAAAAACGAAACCGCTGATGCGCCGCCGCGTTAAAAGAAAGATCCTCTGCATGTCTGCAGAGGATCTCTGTTTAGACTTCGTGTGAATCATAGCGTTTTCCGTTAATATACAGATTCGAAAAAACAGGGTCTTTCACATGTTTCAGTTCCATCGGAATATCGACGCCGTCGATCTCGGAATCAGTCACTTTCAGACCGGTGACTGGAGAATGATCGTACGCCAGCACCCTGATCCCGTATTGTCCGCCCATGCTTTTCAGCTGCTCAACATCAATGTTGCGGACGACGGGCTTGAAATCTCCGGCGTCCCCTTCTTCATATTCCATATCGATGGCGATCACTTCGCGCTTCAAGCTTTTGACCGTATTTTTGTGAAAGTAGATGTTTTCAAGAACACCGCCGCGCACCGAATTCGTTTTAATGCGGAGGGCTCTGTCCAAGTTCGGGCTGTCCATGAGGTTTCCCTCGGCGATGACATTCTTCACGCCGCCGGAAATTTCGCTTCCGATCGTGACCCCTCCATGCCCGTCTTTCATTTCGTTATGTTCAATGACAATGTTCTCCGATGGCATGTTGATCCTTCGGCCGTCGGCGTTCCTTCCCGATTTGACGGCGATGCAGTCATCTCCATTATCAAAATGGCAGCCCTTGATCACCACGTTTTTGCACGATTCCGGGTTGACTCCGTCGGTATTCGGACCGTGTCCGATGACCTTGATTCCGTCCACTGTCACATTCTCGCAAAGCACGGGATGAACTTGCCACATCGGCGAATTCAGCACGGTGACACCTTGAATCAAAATATCTTTGCAGCGATACGGCTGAATGAAGTTCGGCCGCAAATAATGCCCTTTTCCAAACTGCCGCTCAGTGACCGGGACACCGCGCTCAGCCATTTCAAACAAAGCATTTCGGTCTTTTTCCTGTGAAGACTGGCCGTTCGTTCCCCTTTTCCACGGCCACCAATGCTCGTCATCACCTTGGCCGTCAAGCGTGCCCTTTCCGGTTATTGCAATATTTTCGGCTTCGTAAGCATAGATGAGCGGTGAATAATTATAGAGCTCGACGCCTTCGAACCTCGTCAGCACAACGGGGAGATAATCTTCCGGGTTCTGACTGAATTTGATCACCGCTCCTTGTGCAAGATGAAGCTCCACATTGCTTTTCAGTCTGAGTGCACCGGAAAGAAACACGCCTTCAGGAACTGCTACTCTTCCACCGCCTGCTTTGTGGGCTTGATCAATCGCCTTCTGTATCGCTCCCGTCGCATCCTTTTTTCCGCTTCCGTCAGCCCCAAACGCTGTAACATCAAATGATCGATCAGGAAATACCGGAACCTTCAGCGTCTTTAGAATCTCGTCTTTTATTTTCTGCAGACTCACGTTACCGCCCCCTTTACAATGTAACGCCTGTTTTAAATATCGCAAGCTCCCTGAAATCGTTTATCTCATTGTTCAGCTGCCTGCCGCCCGCGACTTCGATCAAATATGCTGTCAACTCTTTCAAAACGTCATCTTCTGACCGGTTTTCGAGCACCCTTCCCGCATTAAAATCGATCCAGTGGCGCTTCGCCTCATAAATCGCTGTATTTGTTGAAATTTTCATCGTCGGCACAAAGGTGCCAAAAGGCGTGCCCCGCCCTGTCGTAAATAAAACGATTTGACACCCTGCAGCGGCCAGTGCGGATGAAGCAACAAGGTCATTTCCCGGAGCGCTCAGCAGGTTCAACCCGTTCTTTTTCAAAACGTCCCCGTATTCCAGAACATCCGTCACCTTTGAAGTGCCGGCTTTTTGCGTACAGCCGAGCGACTTATCCTCCAATGTCGTAATGCCGCCTGCTTTGTTGCCCGGAGACGGGTTTTCATAGACGGGCTGCCTGTGATCGATAAAGTACTGTTTAAAATCGTTGATTAAGCGGACGATTTTATGAAACACTTCCTCATTTTCAGCCCGCTCCATCAAAAGCGTTTCCGCTCCAAACATTTCAGGCACTTCTGTCAAAACCGCCGTTCCCCCTTGGGCGATCAGAAAATCGGAGAGCCGGCCGAGCAGCGGATTTGCGGTAATGCCGGAAAATCCATCAGATCCGCCGCACTTCAAACCGATCTTCAGTTCAGAAAGCGGAACATCTTCACGCCGGTCACCTTTTGCATGCTCATAAATTTCTTTTAACAGTTTGACGCCTTCCGTGACTTCGTCTGATACTTCTTGAGAAAGCAGGAACTTGACCCGGCTGTGATCATAATCGCCGAGCGCTTCGCGGAATTCATGGATGCTGTTGTTTTCACAGCCAAGTCCCAGTACAAGGACACCGCCTGCATTCGGGTGTTTGACGGCATTCGCCAACATCGTTCTCGTGTTGATATGATCATCGCCAAGCTGTGAACAGCCGTACTGATGCTTTAATACGTGAACGCTTTCAAAAGGGACGATAGAGCCGATCTCAGCTTTAAATTCTTTGATGATCAGCTCTGCAATGCCATTTACACAGCCGACAGTCGGTACGATCCATAGCTCGTTTCTGATTCCCGTTTTTCCGTCTTTTCGTTTAAAGCCTTTAAATGTGAGCGGTTCTTTTTGATAGCGGTTTTCCGTAAATTTCGGCTTGTAGCTGTATTCTTCGACACCGCCCAAATTCGTTTTCACATTTTTTGTATGCACCCACTCCCCCGTCTGAATCATGTCAGTGGCGTGCCCGATCGGAAAGCCGTATTTGATGACGTCTTCATTTTCAGCGATGTCTTTTAAAGCAAACTTATGGCCTTTCAAAATCGTTTCCTTGATCACGATGGTCCGTTCTCCTGCAGTGACCGTTTCACCGGTTTGCAATTCTCTTAACGCAATGCCGACATTATCTTGAGAATTGATCATCAAGCAGTCTTTCATCACATGTCCCCCAGCTCAGCCATTTGGCTGTTCATCATTTTTTTCAGCGCCTTCCTCATTCCCGTTTGTTTCATGTCCCTTAAATATTCAGCCGTCTTGTCCGTCAACCCGGAAATGTCGTTCAGGTTTTGCCCCCATACTTTTTCAAACCCGAGAACATGGAACGCGATGTTTGAAACGTCTGTCTCTTCTGTCCAGAGCCGTTTGAGAAAAGCCAGCACCTCATCGTCGTCAGACAGCGGAATGGCCTCATCTTCCCGTTTTCCTTGGTAAAAATAAATTAAAGCGCTTAAAGCAAATACGGTTCGAGCCGGAAGTTTGCCAGTTCGTTCCGCATATTCCATTAAGACGGGCAAATTTCTGACTTTGAATTTTGCAAAGGAATTTAAGGAAATATCGATCAGCTTGTGACGGATAAACGGGTTTTTAAAGCGGTCGAGAATCTCTTCCACATAGGCGTCAAGTTCACTGCCGGGCATATCGATCGTCTCGAGCACTTCACGCTGAATCAGCTCTTTCACAAATGATCCGATAAGTTCGTCTTCAGCCGCTTCACGAACCGTCTCAAGGCCTGCCAAATAAGCGATCGGCGTCATCGCGGTATGGGCGCCGTTTAAGATTCTCACTTTTCTCACCCGGTACGGCGTCACATCTTTGACAAACTCGACATTCAGACCGGCCTCATGAAGCGGAAGCTCGTCTGGAAGCCATTTCGGCCCTTCAATCACGAACAAATGATACGGCTCCGCCGTCACCATCAGAGAATCGCGATAGCCGGCCGCGTCTTCAAGCCGGTGTGCATTTTCTTGCGGGAATCCCGGTACGATCCTGTCTACAAGCGTATTGCAAAACACATTTGACTCCTCAAGCCAATCGATGAACCCCTGTTCAAGCGCCCATTCGTTCGTATAGCGCAGCACAATCTCTTTCAGTTTTTTCCCGTTATCTTCAAGCAGCTCACACGGGAGGATCACCAGGCCTTTTTCCCTGCTTCCCTGAAAAGTCAGGTAGCGTCTGTATAACAGCGCAGTCAGCTTCCCCGGATAGCTCTTCTGCGGACGGTCGGACAGCCGGTCTTCCTCGATATATATGATGCCGGCCTCTGTCGTATTTGAAAAGACAAAGCGCAAATCCGGCAGATCGGCCAGCTTCATAAATTCATCATAGTGTTCATAGCTGCTGACGACTCTGCTGATTGTTGTAATGACAGCAGAATCGCGAACCTCCCGTCCTTCCCGGAAGCCTTCAAGATAAAGCGTGTAAAGCCCATCCTGTTCTTGAAAGGCCGTTACTGAGCCGCGGCGCGGAGGCACAACAACGGCGCTGCCGTTAAAATCGGTTTCTTCATTCAATCTATGAATCTGCCAGTCAATAAACCCCCTCATAAAGTTACCTTCCCCGATTTGCAAAATCCGTTCGGGACGGCTCGGCTTAGACCTTATCCGTTTGGACAGCCTCTCCATTTCAATTCCCTCCTCATTTTTGCACACGTTCACATTTTACAGCGCATCAAAAATGATGCTATAGATGCTTAACTGAATTGCGAATGATCAGCTCCGTGCCGATGAGCGTCTGCCTGCCTTCTGCCTGCGGATTTTCGATCAGTGACAACAGGCTTTCCGCACCAAGCATGCTGATTTTTTCCGTCGGTTTTTTTACCGTCGTCAATGACGGTGTCGTATACGCCGAAAATCCGCTATCGTCAAAGCCGATGATCGACATATCGTCAGGACAGCGTTTCCCGTTTGCATAAAGGGCGTTCATCGCGCCGATCGCCATATCATCATTGGCGCAAAACAGGGCTGTCGGAGGGTTCTTCAGCTTCAGCAGCGTTTCAGCCGCACGAAAGCCGCTTTGCATCGTATAATCACCTTGAACGAGGTATTCGCCGGGCATGTCAAGATTTGAGTCGCGAAGCGCTCGAAGAAAGCCTCCTTTTCTTTCTTGAGACGATTTAAAACTTTCTTTCCCCTGCACCATGGCGATCCGTCTGTGGCCGTTTTTGATCAAGTATGAAGCAGCGAGGAAAGCGCCCTCGTGTTCATTCGCCAAAATATTGACGACGGAGTGCCCTTCGATTTTTCTGTTCAGCACGACGACCGGAATATTCTGTTTGAGGACATGCTCAATAAAAGCCTGATCC
The DNA here is from genome assembly GCF_002993925.1 of Bacillus paralicheniformis. Taxonomy (NCBI): domain Bacteria; kingdom Bacillati; phylum Bacillota; class Bacilli; order Caryophanales; family Bacillaceae; genus Bacillus; species Bacillus paralicheniformis. Next base: position 3,582,100 of record NZ_CP023665.1, read on the forward strand.
TGTTCGCTTTGGCTGATTAAAATCATGCCGTCATAGCGGTTGCGGTGAATGGATGACAAATCATGATAATCGTCAATCCCCCTGACAACCATATTATAGTTTTCATCGATCACCTTGTTGACGCCGCGCAGGATGTCTGCAAAGAAACTTGAAGACGTCCCGTCTGTCAGGCTTGTTAAAAACAGACCGATCGTAAAAGACTTTTGCGTAACAAGGCTTTTCGCATTAAAATTCGGTTTATAATTCATTTCGGCTGCGATGTCGAGTATTTTCTTTTTCGTGTTCTCTTTTATCAGCGGACTATTGTTCAGCGCTCTGGATACTGTGGTGTGCGATACATTCGCCAGCCTGGCGATATCTTTAATCGTTACTGACATTGTTTTTTTACCCGCCTTTTCTTGCTGTTGTTACCATCAGTTTACCATATCAAAAGCGCTTTTTAGAAAATGAAATTCCGCTATGGTCTCGCTTCGATTTCCGCGATCATTTCGGCATGCTTCTGATCTGTCAGACGGTACAGGTAGCCGAGAACGAGAATGGCCGCCGTCAGCGCCGCTGCAGGATATAAAAGGAGTATCGCTTTAATGCCGAGCAGCGTCCCCGCTTTTTGGGTCGCATTCGGCACATAGCCGATAATGCTGAGACCGATCCCCGACAGGAAGCCGGAGAGCGACTGAGCCAGCTTTCTCGAAAAGTTAAACAGCGAGTATACCGTTCCTTCTTTCCGTTCCCCTGTTCTCCACTCGCCATAATCGATTGCGTCTGATACAAATGCCCAGGTGATACCGTTCGGAATGCTGATGCCGATAAAGGCGATGCTGGCGAGAATCGTAAAAACAAAGACATTGCCCGGTACGAAAAAATTGATCAGATCCGCACAGACGGAAACCGCGAGCCCCAAAATAGCGGTATGCTTTTTCCCGAACAGCTTCACGAGCTTCGGCAGCATGATGACGCCGATAAAGGATGAGCCGATGATGATAAAGTTCATGTAGGCCATCAGTTCGGCGTTGCCGAGGTTATACTGTGCGAAATAAATCAGCATCGCAGATTTAAGGTTATAGGCTGAAATCGTAAAAATGGTCATGAATATAAGCGTAAGGAGCGGTTTATTCGTAAAAAACGTCTTTGATATTGCTTTGAATGTCACTTTTTCCTGTTTGTACTTCTCATCTTTTACGACAATCCGTTCCTGGCAGTTTCTATAGCAAATGTAGAAAAACAACACACCGAGAAAAGACATCAGCCCCATGACGACCGGATAGGCAACCGCAGGGTTGTCAAACCTGACGATCATCGGAATGACAACAATGCTCGTCACAAACAGGGCGCCCAGCGAGCCGGCCTGTCGAAAGGAAGCAAGCGAAGTCCGCTCCACCGAATTTTGCGTCATGGCCGCCCCGAGCGAGCCGTAAGGGATGTTGACAAAGGAATAGCCGAGGCCCCAAAGCATGTATGACGCATAAGCGTATATGAGTTTGCCCGTCGGTGACAGATTCGGCGAGATGAAGGTCAATATCGTCAAAATCGCGAGCACAAAGCTTCCGTATAGCAAATACGGCCTGAATTTGCCTTTCGGCCCGATATTCTTCCTGTAGTCGATCGATGTTCCCACAATCGGATCGACAAAAGCGGCAAAAAGTTTGCTCACAAGAAAAATGCCGCCGGCCGCTGCCGCCGGAATACCGGCAACATCCGTAAAAAACTTCAAAAGATAGAGCTGTCCAAGGTCAAACATAAATCCGTTCCCAAAATCTCCAAAACCGTAAGAAACCTTTTCTTTTAAACTTAATTTCTCTTGAGTGACGGTGACTGTTTCGGTTTGTTTGTTCGTCGATATTTCCATGAAAAAGCAGCTCCTCTGCTAGCCATTTTGTGACTCTATGCTTTCAAACGATCTTTCACTTCAAACTGGAAATAGTGTTTTGCATTTTCGTAGCAGATCCCTTTGACGATCCGTCCCAGAAGCTCGATATCATCCGGCGCTTCTCCTTTTTCAACCCATGTGCCGATGACATCGCAGAGCAGGCGCCTGAAATATTCATGTCTTGTGTAGGAAAGAAAGCTGCGCGAATCAGTCAGCATACCGATAAAACGGCTCAATAGTCCGATGTTGGCGAGCGATTTCATTTGTTCGAGCATGCCGTCTTTCGTATCGTTGAACCACCAGGCGGTGCCATGCTGGATTTTCCCCGGTATCCGGCCGTCCTGGAAGCTTCCGCAAAGGCTTGAAATCACGACGTTGTCTCGCGGATTTAAAGAATACAAGATCGTTTTTGGCAGCGCGTCTTTTCGGTCAAGAGAATCGAGAAAGCTGCACAAAGGCTTTGCGATGTCCTGATCATTAATCGCATCATATCCCGTATCAGGCCCGAGCTTCCGGTACATTTTGCTGCTGTTGTTTCGGAGGGCGTTAATATGAAGCTGCATCGCCCAGCCCTTCTCCGCATAGCATGTTCCCAAATAGTGCAGGGTAAAGGATTTAAATTTGCACTCTTCCTCAGGCGAGGCGGCTTCTCCGTTCATCACCTTTGCAAAAATCGGACGCACTTCGCTTTCATCTGTTTCCGTGTACATCATTTGATTGATGGCATGATCCGATATCCGTCCGCCTAGTTCATGGAAAAAGTCAATTCTGTTTTTAAGCGCTTTCAAAAAATCGTCATAATTTCCTATCTTCATAGCGCTTGCTGCTTCAAGCTTGCTCACCCAGGCGGCAAAGCCTTCTTGATTGATTTCCAGCGCCTTGTCTGGCCTAAATCCGGGTAAAACGCTTACATTAAAGTCTTCATCTTTCAGCTTCATATGATATTCAAGACTGTCTGCCGGATCATCCGTCGTGACAACCGTTTCAACGTTTGATTTTTCAATCAAGTCTCTGGCGCCGAACCCTTCTCCGGTCAGCTGTTTGTTCACCCGCTCCCAAATATGCGGCGCGCTCTTTTCATCAAGCCGTTCATCGATGCCGAAAAACCTTCTCAGTTCCAAATGGGTCCAATGATAAAGCGGGTTTCCGATCGTCATCGGAACCGTTCTTGCCCAGGCGCTGAATTTCTCTTCGTCTGACGCATCTCCTGTAATAAACTCTTCGGATATTCCATTGGCCCGCATTGCTCTCCACTTGTAATGATCCCCGTACAGCCATACTTCGGTCAGGTTTTTAAACGTTTTGTTTTCGTAAATTTCCTTTGGGTTCAAGTGGCAGTGGTAGTCGATGATCGGCATCCCTTTAGCATACTGGTGGTACAACACTTTCGACGTTTCATTCGTTAAAAGAAAATCGTCATTCAAAAACGGCTTCATAAAATCCCCACCTTTCCTTATTTAATGTTAACGTGAACATTTCTTTTTGCAATACAATGTGAACGTTAACATTTAATCTTATTTTATACGAACCTCGCCTTCTTTTCCATTATTTTCTCAACATAAAAGAAGCCTAAAGGCAATAACCTTTGGCTTCTTCTTTTTCATACCGCTTATTTGGCGGTTTTAGGGTTTTTCTTAAATTCCATCGTAATTTCCGTCCCGCGGCCTGTCCGGCTGTCAACGGCGATGCAGCCGTCGTGAAGGTGGACAAGTTCCAAAGAAATCGCAAGGCCGAGACCGCTTCCTTCTGTCGCATCTTTTGTATGCGTTCCTCTGTAGTAGCGGTTAAATAAATTTGAGACGGTTTCCGAGTCCATGCCTCTTCCGTTGTCTTGAATTTTAAGAATAATATATTGCTTGGTTTCTTCAAGGATCACCTTGATGTCAGTGCCTTTTTTGTTATGCTTGACGGCGTTGGCAAGGAGGTTTTCCAGGACTCTTCTGAACCAGCCTCTGTCTATCGCAAACTCGGTATCTTCTTGCGTATATTCAAAAGAAACGTTGTACCCTTCCGAAAACGAATGGCGCTTAAACTCTTCAACGAAGCTTTTTAAAAACGGCACAAGCCTCACTGTCTGGCGTTTAATCGGCAAGGCGTCGTTTTTCAGCCTGTACGTCAAGTTCAGGTCTTCGATGAGCTGTGACATGTAGTCCGATTTTTCTTTCATTGCCTGGCCGATTTCACGGATTTCTTCTTTTGACCACTCATAGTTTGGAGACTCCAGCATCATGCTGTAGCCGTAAATCGTGCTGAGCGGCGTTTTTAAATCATGGGAGAGCCCCGCGATCCATTCCTCCCGAGTCGTTTGGATTTTCTTGCGGCTTTGTTCGTCTTTTTTCAGCGTTTCCGTCAGCTGCTCCATCGATTCAAACACTTCTGTGAACAACCGGTACGGCTGTTTTCGCTTCCCTTTTTTGTTCCGGCTTTGCGGGCGGCCTTTCCGATTTCTCGGCTCTTCAAATCGCCCTTTTGAAAGGTTGACGATCCATTTAATCGTATGGATGATCGGCATGCCGAATCTGAAAGAATACCAAATCGTCATGGAAGACATCAATACGATCAGAACGCCGATCACGAGCAGAACGATTTTTAAAGCGAGCCCGATCATCGTCCTGTTGAACTCATGATCCGGATTATAAATCGGGTTCGGGGTAGCGGCAATCAGCCATTCTGTCGCGCTTAAACGCCTGTATGAAAACTCGTGCTCGTAGTTCCATGGCTTCGATCCGTATTTTAAAAGTTCCAGCTCAGTGATGCCCTGGCTGTAATCTATGTCCTGATAGAGCGAGTTCAACATTTTCCCTTTTTCGCTGAACAGATAAACCGATCCTTTGTTTTTCTTAATGAAATCAAGCGTGCTTTTTTTATAGGAAGAAAGGTCCGCCATATCCTTCTCTTCCTTTTCCAAATAGGACAGGATCGTATCGCTTTTCGACTCCCATCCGAATAGAATCACGTAGTCTTCACCATTGAAATTGGCAGACCAGAAGTTGACTTGATATTTTTTGATTCTTTTTTTGTCAAAGACTGATACGAGGTCTTCCCTGTGGTACTCCCTCTGAATTTCCGAAGGAAGGCGGTAGGAATAAACGGTTTTCTCCTTACCGTCTAATATTTGAAGCCAGCCTCCCTGTTTGTCGATAGCCGATTTCAAGATATCTTCAATCTGCCAATTATTATTGTCATCCACACTGACCCAGCTTTCAAAAGTGTCTGATGTGGCTTTTGCCAAGCCTGTATCCGCTTCGCTCTCGCTTAACCGGAGAGCGAAAAAGATGAAGGATAACAGCAGAGTGGCGAGGACAAGACCGAGAATCAGGAAAATCTGGCTGACAAAATGGAGAACGAGCTTTCCTCTCAGCTTCATCCTTCGCTCTCTTTTCTTGCAGGATTGGGAACGAACTTATAGCCAAGACCGCGAATCGTGACGATATATTCGGGGCTGCTCGGGTCTTTTTCGATTTTCTCCCTCAGTTTTCTGATATGTACCATAACGGTGTTGCTGTCTCCGTAAGATGGAACGCCCCACACTTTTTCATAAATTTGGTCCTTGGAAAGCACTCTGTTCGGATGATCGCAAAAATATTGCAGAAGCTGGAGAAGCTGTGCGGAGCAGCTGACCGTTTCTCCGTCCACGATCAGCTCCGCAAAATCGGGATGAAATGTAAACCGTTCATATTCGTAGGCTGAAGATACCGAAGCAGCTGCGACTTCTTTATGTATATACGTTCTTTTTAAATGCGCTTTAATCCTGGCAATTAACTCCAGAGGATTAAAAGGTTTTGTAATATAATCATCGGCTCCGTAGGCAAAACCTGACAGTTTATCGAGGTCCGATGTCTTCGCCGTTAAAAAGAAGATCGGGGCGTTGGTGTGCCGTCTGATTTCAGGGGATACATCAAATCCTGTCTGTCCCGGCATCATGACATCGAGAAGTATTAAGTGCACGGTATCCTTTTTCACGATGTCGAGCGCTTCTTCTGCGCTGCTCGCGGTCAGCACTTCTGAAAATCCTTCCTTCGTGAGGACGCGCTTGACCATTTGAACAATGGCGTCTTCGTCATCCACAATCAAAATTGTCGCATTTTCCAAAATCCTTCTTTCCTTTCTGTCTATATCATGTTTTGATATCCTCATCTTACCATCTATTATATCTTTATCGGCACCCGTTTTCTGATTTTAAAGTAAAAATAAACTTTTTTAGAAATGATTTTTTACTTTACGAAATCATGGAATAAAAAAACAGACATCGTCTGATGTCTGTCAGCCGGTTGCCAGCCTCTGATCCTCTTCTTTTTTCAATAGATCATAAGTCAGGCACACCGGTTTTCCTGTGCGCGGGTCTAAAATAATTTCCGCATCAATCTGAAACACTTTTTTCAATACCTCTGACGTCATGACTTCATGTGGAGCGCCCTCTTTGACAATTGCACCGGAGTTCAGCGCCACCATGTGATGGGCAAAGCGGGCGGCATGGTTGAGGTCGTGAATGACCATCAAAATCGTTCGGCCTTCTTCTTTGTTGAGCTTTTCCAGCAGTTGCAGAATTTCAAGCTGGTGCGCCAAGTCCAAATAGGTTGTCGGTTCGTCGAGCAGCAAGAGCTCCGTTTCCTGGGCAAGAGCCATCGCAATCCAGACGCGCTGGCGCTGTCCCCCGGAAAGGGCTTCGATCGGCCGGTCATAAAAAGGCAGCATTCCTGTCACTTCGAGAGACCATTCAACCATGCGGCGGTCATCGGCCGAGAGCCTGCCCATTCCCTTTTGATGAGGAAAACGGCCGTAAGAAACGAGCTCATATACGGTCAGACCGCCTGGCGCCTCAGGGGTCTGCGGAAGAATCGCCATCTGTTTGGCTATATCTTTCGTCGACATTTGGTGGATCGCTTTGCCGTTTAAATAAACGGCGCCCGTTCTAGAACGCTGTATGCGTGCCATCGTTTTTAATATGGTTGACTTGCCGCACCCGTTCGGACCGATCATGGTCGTTACTTTTCCTTTTGGTATGTGGAGGTTTAAGCTTTCGACTATCATCTGTTCTCCGTAGCCGATCCCCAGGTTGTTTGTTGAAAGAGACACCTTGCACCCTTCCCTTCTTTAATTTGTTTTCATGAGCAAATAGATAAAGTACGGCGCGCCTAAAGCGGCAATGACTAACCCTACGGGAATTTCCGAAGGCGCCAGTATCATCCTTCCGATTAAATCCGCCAGCAAAAAGAGCAATGCTCCGGTCAACGCGGAAGCCGGGATTAAAAGCTGATGCTTCGGCCCGACAAGCCTTCTGGCAATATGCGGAGCCACAAGACCGAGAAACGTAATATTCCCTCCAGCCGCTACACACGCGCCGCTCAGCGCGGCTGCCGACAGAAGCAGTATGCGCCGCTCCTTTTCAACTGCCGTTCCAAGCCCTGTTGCGAGCTGATCACCGAGATTCAGCACGTTTAAATAGCGCGCTTTGTAGAGAATAAAAGGAAGCAGCACGACAATCCAGGGCAGCACGGCCGAGACAAAGCTCCAGTTTGAACTCCATATATTTCCTGACAGCCAAACAGCCGCCTGCATAAAGTCATTCGGGTCCATTTTCAGCTGCAGCATTAAGATGGCCGCCGAAAACGCCGCATTCACTCCGATGCCGACCAGAACGAGGCGAATGGGATTCAAGCCTTTTTTCCACGCCAGCAAATAGATGGAAACGACTGCAAAGCAGGCTCCCAAAAATGCAAAAATCGGCAGGGAAAAAACGAATCCTTTTTGCAGATTTCCAACATTCCCCTGAAAATAAAAGATGAACAGCACAACGGCAAAACCTGCTCCCGTATTGATGCCCAATATCCCCGGATCGGCCAGGTCATTCCGCGATATCCCCTGCCAGACGGCTCCGGAGACAGCAACTCCCGCACCGATCAGCATGGCGAGGACCATGCGCGGCAAACGGAATTCAAATAATACAAGTTCATCCTGCGGCGTTCCGAAACCGAACAGTGTTTTCAATGTATCAAGCGGGGCGATGCGGATTTCTCCCATGTTCATGCTTAGTAAAAACACGGCGACCGTCAGCACGGCCATGACGAGCATCACCGCAGCCGCCCGTCTGCTGTTTTTCTTGAGCATTACAGTCCACTCCTTTCCCTGCGGGCCAGATAGAGAAAGAATGGTACGCCGACAAGCGCCGTGACTGCTCCGACAGGTGTTTCGAACGGCGGATTGACCAGCCTTGCCGCAATATCCGCATAGATCAGCAGGACGGCGCCAAGCACCGCTGAGCATGGAATGATCCAGCGGTAATCAACCCCGACCAGAAAGCGGGTAATATGCGGAATGATCAATCCGATAAAACCGATTGCCCCGGCAACGGACACAGCGGCACCCGTCAGCAGAACAACCGACACGATTCCGATCGCTTTCACCGTCTTCGTATATTGCCCGAGCCCTTTCGCCAGCTCCTCTCCCAAGCTTAGAACCGTAATGGAACGGGCGATGACAAAAACGACGGCCAAACCGAGAGCTGCCGCCGGAACCAACAACTGAATGCTGAGCCATTTCGTGCCAGCGACACCTCCGGCATACCAAAAACTGACGTCGCGCGCCACATCAAAATGGATCGCAATGCTCGTAGAAAGAGCGCTCAGAAATGTGCCGACAGCCGTACCGGCCAAAGCCAGCTTTACAGGCGTAAGACCGCCTTTTGAAAACATTCCGATCGCAAAAACGAGTCCCGCTCCAAGACCCGCGCCGGCAAACGACCAGATCATCAGCCCGACCGATGAGGTTCCCGGAAAAAAAGCAAACGCGACAGCAATTGCGAAAGCTGACCCGTGCGTGACGCTCATAATTTCCGGCGATGCGAGAGGGTTTCTCGTCATCCCCTGCATCACGGCTCCGGAAACCGCCAAGCAGGCGCCCACAAGAGCCGCACTTACCGTCCTTGGCAGTCTGAGTTCCTGAATAATTTGATGGGCCGTATTTTTCGCATCAAAATGAAAAATGGCGTCCCAAACCGTTCCAAGCTTTATATCAGCCGCACCGAGCGCAATCGATAATGCGGCGCCAAACAGCAGTAGCATGATTCCGCCGGCCAGGACAAAAACAGCTCCAAGCGGACGGCTGATCGGTTTCTGTTCTTCATCAGGGCCATCCGCGCTGTTGATACGATGTATGTTTTTGCAAGAGCTCACTCGATGCCATTCCTTTCGATCTTTTTAACCGATAACGATTATCATTTTCATTTTATAGTATAACAGGCCTAAGCGGAAATTTTAATCAAAAATTTCGGCGGGAATCAAAAAGCCAGCCGATCTTCTGCTAAAAGACCCGGCTGGCAAAGAACTTTATCACACTTGATTATTTTTGAACTTTTTGTAGACGAACGGGTAGATCGCAAGACCGACGAAAAACAGCCCGATTCCCAAGATAAAGGTGGTTAAGTCAGACGTACCTGAAACGATGACCCATAAAGAATACACCAGAGCAGCCAAAGCGATGATGCCGTCCCCTGTTCTTGAACCTTTCAGTTCGCCGTATGTCTCCCCTTTGAGGATGAGCTTCAAGCTGAAAACAGCCGCCACAAGATAAGGCACAAGGTAAGCGAGCGTCGCCGACGTTGTTAAAAACGTAAAGGCCTCGCTGATCGTTCCCGAAACCGTTGAGAAAATAAAGATCTGCGACATCACGTTTGTGACGATCAATGAATTAACCGGGCTTCCCTTTTTGTTCGTTTTCGCAAAGAAAGCAGGAAAATCACCGGCCTTTGCCGCCTGATACGGAACCTCTGCGCCGATTAAAATCCAGCCGAGCATCGATCCAAACAAAGAAACGATTGCCAAGACCGCCATAATTACGCTGCCAAAGCTGCCGATGATCACGTGCAGCACATCAACGAACGGTTTATCCGATGCCTGGAGCTGATCGTGCGGGATGACGCCCATCGTTATTAAAGTGATGACCATATAAATGCCGAGCGCAATTAACAGTCCGGTAATCGTCGCGCGTTTGACATCGCGCTGGGATGATGCGCGCCCTGATAAGATTACCGCAGACTCGATGCCGACAAACGCCCACAGCGTTGAAATCGCCGCATTGTGAACCTGTCCGCCCAGCCCAATACTTTTGCCTTCTGATTCGATTGGAAAATAAAATGATTCGAATAAAGCCGTCTGAAAAACGAACAAACCTGCAACAATAAACAGGACAAACCCAAGCACTTTTGAAAAAGTTGCTAAAAAGTTCAGTTTGCCCGCTCCATTTATGCTGGAGACTAAGATGAAATGCGTCCCCCATAACAAGATTGTACATACGATAAATGTCAAGAGCTGGCCGAGTGTAACGGGGTGACCGCCGAGTTCAATCAGCTCGCGTCCGTCAGTTAAGATCGGCAGGAAAGTCGTCAAATAGCCTGCAAGGCTTGTAATGATGGCCACGTTGCTGATCCAGCTTGCCACCCAATACCCCCATACCATTGTAAAACCTGCCGCATTCCCTTTTTTAGGGTCTGAGAATAAAGCTCTTGCATAGCTTTGCGGACCTGCTTTAAGATCCGGGCGGCGAATGGATAAATGACCGAATACAAGGGCGATCATCAGCACCCCCGCACCCGTCACCAGCCATGCCGCCGTTACGCCGAACGGGCTTGCCGTCTGGGCGAGTGTGCTGGGGAGCATAAAAATCCCTGAGCCGACCATATTGCCGACAACAAAAGCGGTAAGAAGCCAGAAGCCCCATTTTTTTGTCTGTTCCATAAGATATAACCTCCGAGCATTTTATAAAAAATATGCCGGACCAGACCGTGAGATCATTCAAAATAAAAAAAGCATGAACAAAAGTCCATGCTTTGGTTAAACATACACTCTTGATCTCCGGATAGCCCTCCGCGGGAAAACCCGCGGCAGTCCTGCACTTATTCAATGCAGACCCAGCATAAAGAATGAATGGCTTCCTTATGCTTCGGCGCTGATGCCTTTTGCATATGATCATCGGCCCCATCAGCCTCACACATGCGACTCATCATCCGCGCAACCTCTACCTCACTAAGAGTTAAGAGTGAGGATTTATCACATATTCTGAAAAGAGGTTACCAGAGAAATTTTAATCTGTCAAAGGGAAGTGATGGAAAAACGGACAGCCGCGCCAAAAGGCCGCCTGTTTCGGCAGCCTTCTGCAGAATGGAAGACGGCGCTTCCATCTGTCATTTATCGGTTGTTTTTCTTTTTGTTGACCGCCTCTTGCAAAGGGTCTCCTTTCAGCGCTTGTCCTGCATCTTCAAGCGCCCCCCGAACGGCGTTTTGGTCCTTTTCCTTATTTCCTCTATCTTTATTGAAGAAAATACCCAAATGAATCACCTCTTTAAAAATGTGGTACAATTTTAATTTGGCTTATCACTTTAAAATTATGCAGAATCTTGAATGTGTTTTTTAACTGAAAACACCATATTCTAGATGTAAACATGCTGATTGCCTCAGGAAAATGCGTTTTTTGCCTGATAAGTTGCCACCATCTGTCTTGAAGGCCGCCAGAACTCTTGATATAGTTTTCATTAGGAAATTGTTATAGGTCTTAAAGGAGAAGCGATATGACAGGAAAAACACACATCATGGGAGGGGTCGCTTCTTGCACGGCTGCTGCTTATTTTTACGGATATGATCCAGTGTTCATGACAGCTTCGGGCGTTATCGGAGCATTGATTCCGGATATTTGCCATACAAAGAGCAAGATCGGCAGAAGGCTACCGATTTTATCAGCAGTGGTCAGTTCTGTCTTCGGGCACAGGACGTTTACACACAGCCTGCTCTTTTTGCTCATCACGGCATTTGCGGCACATTTATATTTTACAGATCAGAGCATATTTGTCGGATTGATGGCCGGAATGGCGAGCCATCTGCTCCTTGATGCCGGGACTGTAAACGGCATCAAACTTTTCTTTCCGTCCGCCATTAAGGTTCGGCTGCCCCTTTATATTAAAACCGGCGGGAAGGCGGAACAAGGCGTTCTGACTGTGCTCACCGTTGTTTCGTGCTATTTTATTGCGAACTTGATCGCCTGACGAAAGGGACGGTTTGACCGATTGCTGTATTATGCTTTGTTCAGTCGTTTTATCTTGGTGTTGTTTACCTGCGGGGATTATATGTGAGGAGCTATTTATATGAAAGAACAATTTTTTAAAAAGCAGTGGTTTTTATGCCTATCCATATTTTTTATGTGGATGAAAACGTACTTCATCTACAAGCTGGGCTTTAATTTACAAATCGACAACGCACTTCAGGAATTGATCCTGTTTATCAACCCGCTTAGCTTTCTCATCCCTGTACTCGGCATCAGCCTCTTTTTTCGCGAAAAAACGCAGCGCCTCTATTTAATCGGGGCTAATGTCGTCCTGACGGGCATCTTGATTGCAAACAGTATTTTCTATGGTTTCTACATCGATTTCATCACTGTTCCCGTCCTGTTCCAGGCAAAAAACCTCGGGGGGCTTGGGAGCAGTTTTCAGGAGCTGTTCAATCCGGTTTTCATCGCGCTTTTTCTGGATTTGGTTCTTTTGGTCTGGCTGGCAAAAACGCGCACTAGAACCGGCAAAAAGCTTTCCGCTAAAGCCGTTAAGATCTACTACGCGGCAGCCGCCGGCACGGTACTGTTTAATCTCGCCCTGTCGGAGCTGGATCAGCCGAAGTTTTTAAGCTACTCCTACGACAGGGAAGTGCTTGTAAAAAACATCGGCTTATATCAGTTTCATCTGTTGGACGGCATTTCACAGACCTTTAATTTGACACAAAAAGCTGTCGCTGATGAAAACAGCCTGGCAACGATCGAGAACTACACAAACGCTGACTACAGCAAACCGAACCAAGATATGTTCGGGATTGCCGAAGGACGAAACGTCATCTTTGTAACGCTTGAATCCACTCAGACATTTGTCATTAATGAAAAGGTGAACGGGCAGGAAATCACGCCGTTCTTAAACAAATTCATTCAAAAAAGCTATTATTTCGACCATTTTTATCAGCAGACCGAACAGGGAAAAACGTCCGATTCGGAATTCATTGTCGCCAATTCGCTCTATCCGTCTCTGAGCGGTTCGGTGTTTTTTACGAAGAGCGAAAATGCGTACAATTCGATGTATAAAACACTGGCGAACCACGATTACAGAACATCGGTTTTCCACGCCAACCATAAAAAATTCTGGAACAGGGACGTCATGTACAAAGCCCTTGGCATCGACAGCTTTTATGACGTCTCCCATTTTCATGTGACACCTGAAAATTCAACGGGCTGGGGGCTGAAGGATAAGGAGTTTTTAACGCAATCGGCCGACTTGATGAAAGACTTGCCGCAGCCCTTTTACAGCAACCTGATCACATTGACGAACCACTTTCCGTTCCAAATTGATGATAAGGATAAGCTGATCGATGAATACGACTCGGACAGTGAGATTTTAAACCGGTATGTCACGACGGTACGCTATGAAGACGAATCATTGAAGCATTTCATTGCAAAACTGAAGAAAAACGGCCTTTACGACAATTCCGTGATCGTCTTCATGGGAGATCACTACGGCATATCAGAAGCGCACAACGATGCGCTGGCTCAATTTTTGGGCAAAGACGAAATCACCCCTTACGATACCGTTCAGCTGCAGCGTGTGCCGCTGATTATCCACATTCCGGGGGTAACGGATCAAGACCCGAAAACGATATCTGAAACAGGCGGCCAAATTGATGTCAAACCGACATTGCTCCATTTGCTCGGAATTGATACAAAAGGCATGATTCAATTCGGTAATGACCTGTTTTCGAAAGAAAGAATGCCTTTCGCTGTGTTAAGAAACGGCAGCTTTATAACAGATGATTATATCTACACGAAAAATACGTGCTACAGCAAAAAAACCGGGGACATGATCAACGACAGTGAGGACAAATGCGGTCCGCTCATAGAGAAGGCGAATCAAGAGCTTTCCCTTTCCGATAAGATTATTAACGGTGATTTGCTGAGATTTTATAAAAAATAATCCGTCCCCTTTAAGCCGGATTCCCCCGGCTTAAAGGGGCTGTTTAAATTGAGGGACAGCTGGGTATTATATACCGAATGTTAAAAATGAACTTGCGGTTTTGCAGTTCCTTCGTTACCCTAAATAAAAAGAGAAGTTATTTCGAGTACCGATTATTTCATAAAGTGTTATAAAAAATGATAAATAAGAAGGTTTTAATATGAGTGAAACACAGCATAAGACAAATCAATTGCCGATTGTTGCCGTCTTGATTATGGGGACTTTTATCGCCATTTTGAATCAGACGCTATTGACCACCGCTTTGCCTCCGATCATGAGGGACTTAAACATTACGCCGGGGCTTGCCCAATGGCTGACGACCGTTTTTATGCTCGTGAATGGGATCATGATTCCAGTTACGGCTTTTTTAATTGAAAAATTCACGACGAGAAAGCTGTTCATGGCGGCAATGTCTTTATTTACGGCTGGGACTCTGATCTGCGCCTTGTCATTCAGCTTTCCGGCGCTGATTGCAGGACGCGTCGTCCAGGCGGCCGGCGCGGGCATTATGATGCCATTGATGCAGACGGTGCTTTTATTGATTTTCCCAAAAGAAAAGCGTGGATCAGCGATGGGAATGGTCGGGCTTGTGATTGCCTTCGCTCCCGCTGTCGGACCGACCCTGTCAGGCTGGATCGTCGACCGCTACCCTTGGGAAGTATTGTTTTATCTGTTGCTTCCGTTTGCCGTTATCGACATGATTGCCGCACACTTTATTTTAAAAAATGTCACCGAACAGACGTCACCTAAGATGGATGTTACTTCCATCATCTTGTCTTCACTTGGCTTCGGCGGCATTTTGTACGCCTTCAGCAGCGCCGGTGTTGCGGGCTGGACGGGTGCGGACGTGCTGGCTGGCTTCGCGGTCGGCAGCGTTACGCTGTTTTGGTTCATTTGGAGGCAGCTCCATTTGGAAGAACCGATTTTGGAATTCAGGGTATTTAAATATCCGATGTTTACACTTGCGACGATTATCGGGATGGTAGTCTTTATGTCGATGATCGGAGCGGCGACGATCGTGCCGATGTATATGCAGGATATGCGCCATTTCACGGCGATGGAATCGGGAATGATGCTGTTTCCGGGAGCTGTCGTGATGGGGCTGATGTCTCCGATTACCGGAAGAATTTTTGACAAAATCGGCGCGCGGATCTTGAGCATCACCGGTTTGACGGCGATCTTCGTGACCACATTGCTCTTGACCCATCTGACAAAGACGACGCCTTTTGCGTATTTGTCTGTCGTCTATGCGATTCGGATGGTCGGCATGGGGATGGTGCTCATGCCTGTTACAACAGCCGGCTTGAACCAGCTCCCGCGCCATTTGATTCCTCACGGAACGGCCATGAACAATACGATGAGACAGATGTCCGGATCGATCGGGACGGCTGTTCTCATCACCATCATGACACAGCGTGCGCTTGCCGATCCTGCCGGTCCGTCTTCGGATACGGCGATGATTCACGGCGTCAATCTGGCGTTTATGACCGCGGCCGCATTGTCGGGAATCGGATTGGTTCTCTCATTCTTTATTAAGCAGCACCGCCGCGGACGGCTCGACGGCAGCAGAAGGAAACAAGCGAAAGGCCGCTTGGCCATTCATGAAAAATAATAAATCCCGGGTTTTTATGAACCCGGGATTTTCTTATGCTTATTCGAATCCATGAACCATTGTGTCAGGATCGGGACCGACGCGCTCATCTTTGTTAAGAGCGTTGATTTTTTCGATATCTTCCGCTGTTAATTCAAAGTCAAATATGTCGGCATTTTCAATAATGCGGTGTTCTTTGATTGACTTCGGAATGGTAATGACTTCATTTTGCAAATCCCAGCGCAGGATGACTTGAGCGACGGATTTGTTGTATTTTTTAGCGATGTCAGTCAGCACTTGATCATCGAGGAGTTTTCCCTGCATGAGCGGAGACCATGCTTCCACCTGAATGCCCTGCTTTTTGCAGTAGTCCCTGAGCTCAGCCTGAGTCAGCCGCGGATGGAACTCAACCTGATTGACCATCGGTTTAATTTCCGCATCTTCCAATAAGCTTTCCAAATGGTGCACATTGAAGTTGCTGACGCCGATCGCTTTTACTCTGCCGTCTTTGTACAGCTTTTCAAGCGCGCGCCACGTATCTTTATATTTGTCTTTTCCAGGCCAATGAATCAAATATAAATCAAGGTAGTCAAGGCCGAGTTTTCGAAGGGTTTCATCAAAAGCCGCCAATGTTTTTTCATATCCCTGATCGCTGTTCCAAACCTTTGACGTGATGAAAAGCTCTTCGCGGGGAACGCCTGCTTCTTTAATCCCTTTGCCGACGCCTTCTTCGTTTTGATAGATAGCGGCTGTGTCAATGCTCCGGTATCCGTTTTTAATGGCTGCTTTCACAGATTCTACAACTTGGCTGCCTTCTTCCACTTTGAAAACTCCAAGTCCGAACCATGGCATTTTCACACCGTTATGTAATGTCACAGTATCCTTTAAACTGCTTACCATTTTGAACGACCACCTTTCTTTTTTTCATGCTTTTAAACGCACCGCTGTTATTATCTCACACTGGGTGGATTTTACAAAACAACTTGCTCAACCGGCTTCATAAGCCAAAGCGAGCGCACCGGTGATTCCCTGATCGTCGCCGAGACCCGGCGGTACGATGTATCCTTCAAGATCAGGCAGGTCAACATATCCGTTCATATATTCGGCAAGCTTTTTGCGAATCAGCGGGAACAGCTGCTGCTGCTTCATGACACCGCCGCCCATGATGATTTTTTCAGGGCACAGGATCAAGATATATTGCATGAGAGCCTGCGCTAAGTAGTCGGCTTCAATCTCCCAAACTTCCTCGTTTTCAGCCAAATCATTGCCCTTTTTCCCCCAGCGCTTTTCAAGCGCCGGACCCGATGCCATTCCTTCAAGGCAGTCCTTGTGATACGGACAGATTCCTTCAAACGTATCGTGCGGATGCCGTCTAATGAGAAGGTGACCCATTTCAGGATGGAGCGTGCTCTGCACGAGCCGGCCGCCGACAATCGCTCCTGCTCCGATTCCTGTACCGACTGTAATATACAAGCAGCTTTCCAAGCCTTGCGCCGCTCCTTTTGTCAGTTCGCCAAGCGCGGCAGCGTTTACATCAGTCGTAAACGAAACCGGTATGCCGAGCCTTTTTTTCAACTCGGGAATAAACGGGTACCCCTTCCAGGCTAATTTCGGCGTATTGGTTATGTATCCGTAATCCTCTTTATCTTTTGCAACGGATATAGGTCCAAAAGAGCCCACTCCCATTGATGTGAGCTGATACTTGCTGAAGAAATCAGTCAGTTTTCCAATAGTCTCTTCAGGAGTCTCCGTCGGGATCGTAAGCCTGTCAATGATTTCTCCCTTTTCTGTTCCAACTGCACAAACAAACTTTGTGCCTCCTGCTTCTATTGCACCGTAATGTTTCATCCTCTCGGCTCCTTTTCATCTGTTTGAATTGCTTTAATTGAATCATAAATCAGACGATGAAAGAAAGCAATCGCACTGAACAATGATTCACCAGAGCATGGGAGCTTTTGATGCTGACGGAAGAAAGCTTCCCGAAAATGTGACAGTTTTCAAACAGCTGCAGCGGTTGTTCTTTCGCTTAAAGAGGCTTCTGCCCGCTTAATTTCAACTGTGAAAAAGAGGATTTTTTCAGGCCCGCTCGAAGCTTTAATGAGGAGGGATATCATGAAGCATCCATTCCACACTTACCGTTCTTTATTTCCGATATTGTCTGGTCATGTTCACCTTGCCGCATGCTCCGGCAGCGCGTTGGCTCTGCCTGTTGCCAAAGCGGTTGATGAGTATCAGAACGGCCTTTTAACAGCCGGTGCAGACTGGAAAGCGCATCTCGACAAGATGGATGAAGCCAAGGAAAAATTCGCCAGGCTGATCGGTGCCGAAAAAGAAGAGATAGCCGTTTTGCCGTCAGTATCTAACGCAGTGGCGGCTGTCGCTGCTTCATTGCCGCAGCCACCACACCGAAGGCAGATCGCCTTCACGGATATCGATTTTCCTGCCGTCGGCCAAATTTGGCTTGCGCAAGACCCCTTCAAAGATCACCTCATCATCATTCAGAGCGAAGACGGGATGATTGACTTGGAACAATACGAAAAAGACGTTACCGATCAGACGCTCTTGACTTGTGTACCCCATGCCGGCTATCGGAACGGGTTTAAACAAGATGTAAAACAGATTGCCGAGATTGTTCATCAAAAAGGTTCGCTTTTATTTGTCGACGCCTATCAAACCGCCGGACACATTCCGATTCATGTCAAAGACATGGATATCGACATCCTTGCGGCGGGGACGCGCAAGTACATGCTCGGCATTCCCGGAACGGCTTTTTTGTATATGAAACGCGAACTTTGCGGACAATTTGAGCCGAAGACGGCCGGCTGGTTCGGCAGGAACAAACCATTTGCCTTAGATTCATGCTTTGCGGAAGGTGCGAAACGCTTCGAGTCGGGGACACCGTCATTTATCAGCATTTACGCGGCAGACGCGGCACTGAAGCTGCTGCTTGAAGCAGAGCCCGACAGGATCGAGCCCTACCTGCGGGAGCTCGCGGCATTCTCTTTGCAATACGGGGCGGAAAAAGGCCTGAAGATCATAGGCCCCGAGACCGTACATAACAGAACAAGCCTGATCTCGGTGTATGCCGAAGAGGCTGGCCGTATGGAAGCTCTCTTGCGTGAAAAGCATATCATCGTCTCAGCGCGAAACAACGTCATCAGAATAGCCCCGCATTTTTACAATACAAAGGAGGAAATCGGGTTTGTGATGGATGAGATGGCGGCGCTCTTTGGTTAACCCTGCTTCAAAATAGACAGAATACGATTTTTTCCTTAAACTATAAAAAACAATTTTCATCAAGGAATGAGACAAATTGGAGCTTTATATTGACGGAGAAATAGAAAAGCAGAGGAAGTTACCGTGCCGAAGCGTCTTGTTTGCCATTTTGGCTGTTTTGCTTGCGTCAGGCATTACCATCGGATATATCGTGTATACGCATTTTTACTCGATGAATCATCTGCCGAAAGGAAATTGGATTCAGTCTTCCGCTTCGCCGAATCAAGCATACAACCTGAATTTGTATAGCGTGAATAAAGGCGGGGGAACGAACTCCCCTTCCGTCAGAGGGGAATTGACAACGGTTGCCACCGGTGAACGAAAAAACATCTATTGGGGATACGAAGAAGAACATGTCAAAATCGAATGGCAGGACAAATACCATGTGTCCATCAACAACAACGTGCTGGATGTCAGAACTGATATATATGATGGAAGAAGAGAGTGACAGCGTCACTCTCAGCCTTTGAAAAAAGTTTGTATGACCGCTCGTATAAGCCGCTGCATCTCCATGAAATGGACAACAAAACTGTGGTTTATTTACTGAAAAAACGTAATATACGTTCATTTACGTTTTGAGGCTGTTCCATTGATAAAACGTGACCTGCCTGTTTTATGATTTCCGCTTCAATACCTGGAACTAATGTTGAGGCGCGATGTAAGGCTGATTGCGGGTCATAGATGACTTCATGCTCACCCAGCAATAATAGAATAGGGACTTTTACTGATTTTAATTCGTCGTCAGTGAAAACATACGGAAATCCGTCGGCGTTAGGCCTTGGCTGTCTTAATCCATCCTGCCACATTACGCCTGCATGAAACTGCTCTGCAAAAACCGGGTGTAACACATTACGATCTGTCATCATCCAATTTAAGAAATTCTCTACTCCATCAGGCTCTGTGAGGCTAAGAGCGTATTGATAAAAATCGTGATGAAACGGCAAAAATGTTTCCGCGGGACTAAGGATCGCTGCGCTCTCTACTCTCTCTGGCGCACGTAAAGCGAAATTCATCGTATGAAGCCCGCCAAGCGAAAGACCAACCATGTGCGACTTCTCTATCCCCAAAGCGTCGAACACTTCGAGAAGCCAATCAGCGTAACCCGCCCTCGTACCGCATAAATCTGCAGGGATGCTTTTGTTCTTATCACCTATGATATCAATTGCGTATGTTCGGTATTTGCTGCTCCAATCCTCGATATTGGGGTACCACATAGTGGAACTGAATAATGCGCCGTGAAGCAATACAAGCGGCGGGGCATCTTCAGGTCCGCTTGCAACAATATGCGTTTGGCCGAAACGGGTAGATACGTAGAAAGTTTTGTAA
Source organism: Bacillus paralicheniformis (assembly GCF_002993925.1). Taxonomy (NCBI): domain Bacteria; kingdom Bacillati; phylum Bacillota; class Bacilli; order Caryophanales; family Bacillaceae; genus Bacillus; species Bacillus paralicheniformis. Next base: position 3,602,191 of record NZ_CP023665.1, read on the forward strand.
TGAACTGGCCAAAGACCAAGGCTTTCCTTATAAGCCCGAAAATAGCGAATGCCGCTGTCACTTAAATCAGGGGTAATCGGTGAATGGTTTGACATGAAATATTTCCCTCCCAATAAATCCTCTTCAAATGAATATGCCGTTTCGTGCAGGGGAGTTTGTCATTATATATAACAGACTCTATATATAATATATTACAGAATAAATTAATCATCAAATCCCAATTTTAAAAAGCTTTATATTATGATACAGAACTATAAAATTTAATATAACAGATTTTAATTAACGATTTCGATTTCGTAATCTCCTGCATGTAAAATGAAAATAGAAAATATGTTATATATCCTCAAGAAAAAGAGAAGCGATTTGATGAATAAAAGCTTTTATATTATTTAGCCAGACCACTTTCCTCTATATACGCTGGAAATCATTTCATTTTTGTTTAAGATGACAAACTCTTTAACCTGCCAGAATATGAAGAAGATTGCCACAGACTCAGCCTAGTGTAGAAAAGTTTGTAAATAAAAAAACTTATGGAAACAATGGTTTCTCCAAAAAAGAGAGTGACACCGTCACTCTCTTTTCGTATACATATCATTTGAAACACCGTTTAAAAAATGCGTTTCCTTTCCAAGGGAAAAGAGATGGAGCTCATGCATCGCCCTCGTGCACGCCGTATAAAACAGAGTTCGCTCTCTCTCTTTTTTGTATTGTTTTTCAGAAGCGTCATAAATGACGACGGCATCAAATTCGATCCCTTTCGCCAAATAGACGGGAATGACGATCACGCCTTTTTGAAACGTTCTCGTTTCTTTATCGATCAGTTTAAGCTCTGTATGCTGCTGAAGATGCCGGAACGCATCCCTGCATTCCCGGACTGTTTTACAGATGACTGCAATCGTCTCAAGTCCTTCTTTTTGAAGGGCGGTTATAAGGGAAGCCATCTGTTTATGGTGTGCATGAAGGTCGGCCGATATTGTCAAAGTCGGTTTTTTGCAGTTCCTGTTAAAGGCTTCGATCTCTTCGCCTCCCTCGATGATGCGCTTTGTCAATTCAACAATTTCTTTCGTCGACCTGTAGCTGCGCTTCAAGGTGATGATCTCCGTTTTTTCGCCTTCAAACACGCCTCCCGACAGGAGCGTCTTATCGTGATACGCATGGGCAAGAATCGCCTGGTTTAAGTCTCCCAGCATTGTGATGCTGCACGCGGGAAACAGGCTCTTCAAAAAAGCAAGCTGAAAAGGCGTGTAATCCTGGGCTTCATCAATGAATAAATGGCGGATTGCCGTGTTTTTTCTCCCGCCTGTCAGCTGGTTTTTCATATATAAAAAAGGGACGGCATCTTCATAAGGCAGCTTCTCAAAACGAAAGCTTTTCCGGGTGAATGTGCAAGTGCTTTGCCAGTCATCAGGACGGGTTTGCGGGGTATAGCGCCCGGAAAAAAGCTGAAGGTACGTTCCTTTAAAATCAATAAAGCCGAACGCTTTTACCGCTTGCTTGAGCGGTTTGAACTCCCTTTCGGCAATGATAGCGGCAAGGAGGTTTTGTTCCCTTTCATAATCGTCAAACGTATTCTCCGTAAATCGCTGTTCTTCCTGAAGACGTTTATAGGCCTTTAAATATTCCTCTTTATCCAGCAGCTCGCTTTCCTCGATGACCCAGTCTTTTTTTCTTTCTTGGCGTTCGTATTTGTTCAGCAGCTGTAACAGCCATTTCCCCGTTTTTTCAATCCGGTTGGACAGCGTATCTGCATGATCAAGGGCCGCGAAAAATTCCCGCACCTGATCGCTTGTAATGATCCTTTTTCCGCGAAAGGCGATATGTTTAAACACCAGATCCAGACGCCCTTTTGCCAAACATTTGACATAATCATCGATAATGCCTTTGAAGGCCAGACCTGATTTCAATTCGATTGATTTCATCCGGATGCGCTGCTCCTCATCGTCTGAAGCCGTTAAACAATATTCGAGCTGATCGAACGGAGTCTCGCACGAAACCTGCTTTCCAAGGCGGCGCGCCACAAATTCCTGGAATGTCTTCTGCTGGATGTTTTCCTCTCCGAGCTCAGGCAGAACATTGGCGACATAGCTGTTAAAAAGCAGGTTTGGAGAGAATAGCAGCATCTGGCTCGACTCGATCTGCCCGCGACCGCGGTACAGCAAATACGCAGCCCGCTGCAATGCCGCCGACGTTTTTCCGCTGCCAGCCGCTCCCCGAACAATTAAAAAGCGGCTTCTTTCGTTCCGAATAATCTGATTCTGCTCTTTTTGAATTGTGGCGACGATGCTTTTCATCTGAATATCTGCCTGCTGCCCCAGGACTTCCTGAAGAACTTCATCTCCAATCGCCATATCCGTATTAAACATCGCTTTCAGCCGGCCGTTTTTGAAGAGAAATTGCCTTTTCAGCTCAATCGTTCCCCTGACCGTCTCGTCCGGAACTTCGTATTGAGCCGCACCGGGACCATAGTTGTAAAACAGACTGGAAATCGGCGCTCTCCAATCATAAATCAAAAACCGCTCTTCTTTTTCGTCCATTAAAGAGGCGAGTCCGATGTAGACGGATTCAGCGTTTTCTTCGCCGTCCTCCAAAAAATCTACACGGCCGAAATAAGGCGATTCTTTCACTTTTAACAAGTTTTTCAACTCGTTGTAAAACTGCTTATGACTCCTTTCCCTTTCAGCCAAAAACTCAGCCTGCTGTTTAATGCTAAAAAATGTTTCAACCGCTTCGTTTTCATCGGCCAAGTTTACGGTGACATCGCTCCAGAAATGTTTCCGTAAATCGATGATATCCTCCTTCAATCCGCCGGTCTTTCCCTTTAGAGAATGAAGCTTCTGATCCAATTCCTTTAAAACAAGCCGGATTCGTTTTTCCTCTTCCAGCCATTCCTGACCGTTTTCCTGCACGCTGACCACTCCCTAAAAAGATTTGACATCAAAAAAGATTCATGATAAAATAAAAATGGATAATACTATAATATTTGAAATTTTATGTTAAAATACACTTCATCTTATCATATAACCTTTGGTCAAATCAATATAAAAAGCCGATTTTTCAATCAACGAAAAATCGGCTTTTTTCTATTCAGCTGTGGGACCGCAGCGAACGATTCGGCAGCTTCCAGTTAAACATGTACGAACATACGCGGCATGCGACCAGCAAAGCAAACAGGATATACAGCGTGAGCGGCTTCTCCGCCCAGCCCATGCCGATAATGAATCCGCCCAAAGCGGCCCAAACGGCGTAGATCTCGGTTTTCAGCACGAGCGGCTTTCTTCCAGCCAAAAGATCCCGGATCATTCCGCCGCCGCTTCCTGTTAAGACCGCCGCAACGATCACCGCGCTGACCGGATGGTTCATGTGAACGGCATAAAGCGCTCCTTGTATCGCAAATGCGGCAAGACCGATCGCGTCTGAAAAGCTCCCCCAGATGCTCCAGTGCTTTAACAGGAGCTTAGGAAACAAAAAAACGATCGTGATCGAAACAAGAGCGATTAGAAACAGGCTCCCCTGCTCCCACAAGGCGGACACCGGAACTCCGATGAGCAGGTTTCTGATCGCCCCTCCGCCGAACGCCGTCACAATCCCCAATATATAAACTCCTAAAATATCATACTCTTCTTCCATTGCAACGATCGCTCCGCTGATCGCAAAAGCGACGGTACCGATGATGCTCAACACTTCCCAAGCCATCTAAGGTGTCCTCCATACTAAACTTCAATCTTTTTGATTTTATAACTTCTCCAACCTTTAAATCAACCCTCTCTGAATCAAAATATCTTATAATATAAAAAGACGTTTTTAAAGGGGTGGAAACATGGAACAGGAGATCATCATCGAAAAAGCGAAAGCCGGGTGGGCTCAGGAATTTGCAGCTGAAAAACAGCGGCTCACGGATGTCCTCGGAAAAAAAGTTCTCGCTATCGAACATATCGGCAGCACCTCTGTTCCCGGTCTTGCGGCAAAACCGGTGCTCGATCTGATGGCCGGCGTCAACAGTCTCAGCGAAGCTTCAGCCTGGATCGAACCGCTTGAGCAGCTCGGTTATGAGCACGTATTTCACGAAGCCTTCCCTGCCAGGCGCTTTTTTCGAAAGGGAATGTGGAGGGCGGGCACACACCATCTGCACGTATATGTTTTTCAAAGCGAAGAATCCAGCTGAGATTCCGAAATTATTTAAGAAAGCACTCCGCCGAGCGGCAAGAATATGAAACATTGAAAAAAACCTTGGCGCGGCGCTTTCCATATGACCGCACCTCGTACACAGAAGGAAAAGAATCATTCATTAAAGACGTGATTGAGAAAGCAAAACATTTGGAAAGGAGTGGCCCGGTATGCTGAAAAAGACAAAACATAAATTGCTTACAATAGCCATCGCCTTCATTATGGCGGTCTTGTTATACTACTATGTCCAAGTCACGAAGTGAAAGCGGGCATTATACGCGCAAGGCCATTCGGACCGTTTTGAGGATATGCCCTTCAAATTCTTCATCATATTCGGAGACATCCTCAAAACCCTTCGCCTTGTAAAAGTTTTTTCCGGTACGGTTTTCTGTTTCAACCTCTACAAAGATCTTTTTTACTCCCTCCAAATGTTTTATCCCCTCTTCCAATAATGCGGTTCCGATGCCTTTTCCTTGGTATTCCGGGGCTAAATAAATGGCAGCGAGATAGGCCTCCCCTCCTTCTCTTACAAATGAGTAGTTAACAAAGCCGACGATTTTTCCGTCCGCTTCTGAAACGAGCATTAACGAGTGTTCCAAACGCTGCTGCATTATCTCATCATTGTACGCTTTCTCTAAGAATTTCTCTTGAATATCGAAAGGGATTATCCCTTCATAAGTGTGATTCCAGCTTGTTTTGGCAATCTGCTGCACTTGTCGGATGTCTTTCTTTTTCATTTTACGAATCTTAAATTCCATCCTCATCATCCTTATCCATTTAATAATTTCCAAATATTATAGCATTCATTTTGTTGAACATGTAAAAAAAGAGCATTGTCAGACAATGCTCTTTTTACTCATCTTTCCCCTTGAGAAAGCACATAAAAATGATAATCAAAATAAATGCGATAAGGGCGAGAAACGGAATCGTGATGAAACCGAACCAATTGATATACTGCCCTGAGCAAGGCACTCCTGTGACACACGGTTTAATACCGTTGAATCCGGGAATTTTTTGTTCCATGTAATGCATCAGGGAAATGCCTGCGCCGATCACCGCCATCGGCAGCACGTATTTTTTCACGCGGGCATCGCCCTGAAATGTCGCAATTCCAAGGATCAGCACGAGCGGATACATCATAATCCGCTGATACCAGCACAGTTCGCAAGGAATGAATTTACGGATTTCGCTGAAGTACAGGCTGCCTAGTGTCGCCGTTAATGAGACGATCCAGGCGCCGTACAGAAAAAGCAGTTTATTTTTCATCAGACTGACCTTTCAGCTCTTTGGCGATCGTTTCTTTGATTTTGTCATAATCAAACGGTTTGTCGATTTTTACGTCGTTGACAAAGATCGTCGGCGTCGAGTCTACACTGTATTTGCTGATGAGCGAATTGTCCGTTTTTAATTGCTCAGAGAACGTTTTGTCATTTAAGCTGCTGATGAGCTTATCGCGTTTGATTTTCGTATTCGCTTCCGTGATGTCCGCCAATTTTGCCGGCGTCGCCCACTCGTTTTCCATCGTGTCATTGTCAGGCTGCGCTTTGTACAGTGCTTCATGGAATTTCCAGAATGAAGCCGGGTCTTCCTTCCATACTTGCTCGGAAGCGAGGGCGCTCAATTCAGAGCCTCTGCCGTGCTGTTCATTGACGAAGTTAATATATGAAAAATTAACTTGATCTTTATCGATGTAATCCTTTTTCAAATCCGGAAAGACGGTCTCAGTCCACTGTTTGCAGCTTGGGCATTTGTAATCTCCGAATTCTGTGATCGTTACAGTCGCATCTTTGTTGCCAAGAAGCGGCTGTCCTTCAGTTGAAGGCTTGTCATCAAAGGTTTGCGAAGCATTTTGGGTTTGATTGTTGAGTACGACAAGTGCGCCGATCAGAAAAACGACCACGACTGTCATAATCACTGCAAATTTCATCGGTGACTGCTGTTTCTTCTTCACTTAGACACCTCATTATTCTTATTTTTTAGTACGCCAGTTTGATAACCTCTTTCATTTTAACAAGACAAGCCGCATTCGTGAAGATGCTAAAAAAGGAATTTCCAGTTCATTAGGTGGTAAAAAAGTTACATTTCTTTTACTTTTAAAACCCTCATCGCATTTAAAACGGCTAAAAGGGTAACACCGACGTCTGAAAAGACGGCTTCCCACATCGTTGCGATGCCGAAAGCACCCAAGATGAGAAAAACACTTTTAACGCCGAGCGCAAAGATAATATTCTGCCAGACAATCGCCCTCGTCCGCTTAGCAATGCTGATGGCTTCTGCAATTTTTGAAGGCTGGTCAGTCATGATCACAATATCAGCCGCTTCGACTGCCGCATCAGAGCCAAGGCCTCCCATGGCAACCCCGATATCCGCTCTCGCCAAGACCGGCGTATCGTTGATGCCGTCTCCTGCGAAAAGCAGCTTTTCTTTTGGAAGCTTTTGCTTGTCAAATGCTTCAATGCGGTCCACCTTGTGCTGTGGAAGAAGCTCCGCATGCACTTCATCAATGGACAGTTCCGCGCCGACCGCCTCGCCGGTTTCTTTCGCGTCACCCGTCAGCATCACCGTTTTTTTAATCCCCGCTTTTTTCAAAGCAGAGATCGCACGCTTGGCATCCTCTTTGATTTCGTCTGCGATAACAATCGAGCCGATAAACATATCGCCGGCGGCTACATAAACAACGGTACCGATTTCGCTTTCCTCTTGATACTGTATGCCGAATTTCTTCATGAGCTTGGCATTGCCAGCCAAAATGACGGCTCCGTCTACAACCGCTCTGACGCCGAAGCCGGCCGTCTCGCTGTAATCTTTGATGCGATCCGCTTGGACTTCCTTCCCGTATGCTTCACGGATCGACTCGGCGATCGGGTGGCCTGAGAAATGTTCGGCAAGCGCCGCATATTCAAGCAGTTCCTCTTCTTTGACACGGCCTGCCGGCGACAGCTTAACAACGGCAAATTCGCCTTTTGTTAATGTGCCTGTTTTGTCAAAAACGGCGTATTTGACATCATTGAGCGCTTCTAAATAATTGCCGCCTTTTACGAGTATACCTGCTTTTGACGCCGCCCCAATACCGCCGAAAAAGCCGAGCGGAATGGAAACGACAAGTGCGCACGGACAAGAAATGACCAAAAAGACGAGGGCCCGGTACACCCAATCCGACAGCGCGGCTCCGGAAATGATCAGCGGCGGGACAAAAGCGAGAAGAAGCGCGACTATGACAACAAAAGGCGTGTAGTACTTGGCGAATTTGGTGATAAAGTTTTCTGTTTTCGCTTTTCTGCTGCTGGCATTCTGGACGAGGTCAAGAATCTTTGAAACGGTTGATTCACTGTATTCTTTGTCCACTTTCACTTCAAGCACTCCGTTTTTGTTGACAAATCCGCTCAGCACCTCTTCGCCGGGTGCGGCTTCTCGTGGAACGGATTCCCCGGTTAATGCGGACGTATCGACAAGCGATTTGCCCGCTCGCACTTTGCCGTCAAGCGGGACTTTCTCTCCTGGCTTGACGATGATGATATCACCCGCTTTAACCTCATCGGGAGATACTTTGACCGTACCGCCTTCCGTTTGAAGATTGGCATAATCGGGACGGATGTCCATCAAATCGCTGATCGATTTCCTGGAGCGGCTGACCGCGGCTCCCTGGAACAGCTCGCCTACTTGATAGAACAGCATTACCGCCACGCCCTCGGGATACTGCTGAATGATAAATGCACCCAGAGTGGCGATCGTCATTAAAAAGTGCTCATCAAAAACCCGGCCGCGAAAGATGTTTTTGACGGCTCTTAATACGACATCACCGCCGATGATGAGGTAAGCAAGGAAAAAGAGAATCCACTCAGCTGCGGTACCGCCGGGAAGCAGAAAGCCTGCCGCGCCGAGAACGGTGCCTGCAGCCAGTCTTGCGATCGTTTTTTTAAACCGGCCATCACCTTCGGATGGAGCCTGTTTTGTCCCTTCCTTCAACATCACGTTGACGTGCGGTTCGATCTCGGTTACTTTTTTCTTTATTTTTGAAGAAATGTCTTCGCCGCTGTTTTGGTCGACTTTGACAGTCAGCGTGCTTGTTGCAAAATTGACTGAACACGCTTCAATCCCTTTCATACCGGCTATCTCATGCTCAATTTTTTGTGCGCAATTGCCGCAGTCGAGACCGTTTAACATGTATTCCTGCTTCACCTTTTCCATCTCTCTCACCTTTCTTTTTCAGCGCCGGGCTTTATTTTATATATGAGCATATACGCATATATTATTTATCCTTATTATATGCTTCATTCGAAAAATGTGTCAATCGATCTTTGTTATCATACGCACCGGACTGTTTCCGCGTTTTACCCTGCTTTCGCGCCTGCGAAACTCTGCTGGCATATTAGAAGCGATGCCCAAATATACTTAGTTTAGCTATTAAACTAACAAGCTTTTTTTCATAAGGAGTGAGCGTTTTTGAAAAAATCGTGTCTGATGATCATCTGCCTCTCCCTTCTTCTCGTTTTTTCCGCAGGCTGCAAAAGCGGCACCAACGCCGGCGAAAAGCATGCTGAAGAAATCAAAGTCTGGGATTATTTCACCGGCAGACAGCAGGAACTTTATCATGAACTTGTCGACCAGTACAATCGGTCTCAGGATCGGTACAAAGTCGTAACAGAGTACATTCCTTTTAATGAAGTGAAAAAGCAGCTGTCTGTCGGAGCAGCCGGCAATGCCATGCCTGACGCCGTTTTCCTTGACAATGTCGACAATGCCTCATTCGCCGCCATGGGCGTGCTCGAAGATTTGACAGAGAAAGTCGAGCAATGGGGGCAGGCTGACCGGTATTATGAGGGGCCGCTCTCATCAGCCGTATATGAAGAGAAGTACTACGGCATCCCTTTCGCAAGCAATGCGCTTGCTTTGTTTTACAACAAAGACATCTTGAAGGATGCAGGGATTTCCAAGCCGCCTGAAACGTGGAGCGAGCTGAAAAAAGCAGCAAAAAAAACGAGCAAAGGCCAAACGAAAGGATTTGCCCTGTCAGCCGTCAAATCAGAGGAAAGCGCTTTTCAATTTTATCCGTTCCTTTTGTCTTCCGGAGCAGATTTAAAACAGATGCATTCAAAAGAAGCAGCCTCTTCCCTGCAGTTTTTAACGGATCTGGTCAAAGAAGGCGCAATGAGCAAGGAAGTGTTAAACGCCACCCAGGATGATCTGGCCAGACAGTTTGCAGCAGGTCAACTCGCTATGATGATCAACGGCTCCTGGAATATTGAACGGCTGAAAGAAGCCGGTCACTTACATTACGGGATTACCTTCATCCCGAAGGATCAAACATTCGCTTCCGCCCTTGGCGGGGAAAATATGGCAGTCGTTAAAGGAAAAAACACCGACGGCGCCTGGGATTTCATCACTTGGCTGATCGATCCGGAGCGGCTCGAAACGCTGACCGCGGAAACAGGTGTATTCCCGCCGCGTAAGGATTTGCTCGAATCATCAAGTCATTGGAAAACAGATGACAATTTAAAAGCCTTCATTCCAATCATGGAGATTGCATCAGCCCGCGGCCCTTCGAAAAACTGGCCGAAAATTTCGGAAGCTTTACAGACGGCCCTGCAGGAAGCATTGAGCGAAAGTAAAACGCCGAAAGAAGCGCTGGATGAGGCCGCACAAAAAATCAACGCCTTAAACTAGCTTTAAGCGCACGAAGGAGTTTTGACATGATCAAAGCCATCATTCGTAAATGGGAAGGGTGCTTCTATTTGTTCCCGGCCGTTCTTTTTATGCTTGCCCTTATCGGTTATCCTCTCATCTACAACATAATTCTCAGCTTTCAAAACGTGTCGCTTGCAAATATAGCATCAAAGGATATCAGCTTTATAGGAATCGACAATTATCAGCGGCTTGCGCAGGATAAAGTATTTTGGGCATCTTTAAAAAACACGCTGCTCTACACGGCTGGAAGCGTCGTTTTTCAGTTTGCAATCGGCTTTTTGCTCGCTTTGTTTTTCAGCATGAAATTTCGGCTTGCCCCGTTTCTCAGGGGATTGATGATGGTGAGCTGGCTCATTCCGCTGACGGTTACGGCGCTTTTATTCAAGTTTATGATGGCTTCAAATGAAGGCGTGTTCAATCAGCTGCTCCTATCATGGGGAATGATCGACAATCCAATCCCCTGGCTGTCAGATCCGAAGATTGCCATCTGGTCCGTTATTATCGCCAACATCTGGGTCGGCATTCCCTTTAATATGCTGCTCATATCCGCCGGTCTCAGCTCCCTTCCGGAAGACGTCTATGAAAGCGCAAGCCTTGACGGCGCCAATGCTTTTCAGAAATTCATTCATCTGACCCTGCCTTTATTGCGGCCGGTGATTACCGTCGTCATGATGCTCGGCTTCATTTATACGTTCAAAGTGTTCGACCTTGTGTTTGTGATGACTGGAGGCGGCCCCGTGCACGCCACTGAAGTCCTGTCAACCGTCAGCTACCGCTACTCCTTTGACGAATTTCAATTCAGCATGGGCGCAGCAAGCGCCAATGTCCTGTTTTTCATCCTTCTTTTGGTCAGTCTTGTCTATTTGCGGCTGATCAAAAAAGATGAGGTGATGTCATGAAAACGAAGCAAAAGGAATGGCTCTTTAACATTATTGGCGTCCTCGTTACGGCCGGCTTTTTATTCCCCGTTTACTGGATGATCGCCACAGCTTTCAAAAGCGAGGCAGAATTGTTTAAAACACCGCCTTTATTGTGGCCCGAGACATTCCGGACGGCCGGCTTCGAAGCTGTGTTCACTTCAGGCATCGCCGGATACTTTTTGAACAGCCTGCTGATTTCCGGGGCGGCTGCCGCCATCGTTCTCATATTGGCCGTTCCTTCCGCCTACGGCTTGGCGCGCTTTCGGATCAAGGGCAAAAAAATGTTCATTTTACTGTTTCTCATCACGCAAATGCTGCCTGCCACCGTTGTTTTGACTCCGCTGTTTATCGCCTTTAATCAGCTGAACATATTAAACACGTATATCGGACCGATTTTGACGGGAGCAACGCTCGGCGTTCCTTTTTCGGTATTAATGCTCAGAACTTTTTTTCTCGGGATTCCCAAGGACCTTGAGGATGCGGCCAAAATCGACGGCTGCAGCCGTTTTACCGCATTCATCCGCATTATTTTGCCTATCAGCGTACCCGGGATTGCCGTCAGCGGAGCGGTTTCCTTCTTTTTCACATGGGGAGATTTGATTTACAGCATGACATTCAACCGAAATCAGGAGCTGTGGCCGCTGACGGCCGGCATTTACAATGTGATCAGCCAATACGGAATCCAGTGGAATGATCTGATGGCATTTGCCGTTTTATCGGTTTTGCCTGTCATCATCATTTTTATACTGCTTCAAAAGCAGCTTGTTAAAGGTCTGATCAGCGGATCCATCAAGTAAAAATAGAAAGGGTGTTTTCGATCATGAAATTTTCAGACGGCTACTGGCTGACGCGCGAAGGATATCACATCAACACGCCAAAAGAAGCCTACGCCCGAATGATTGATCAGCAATCATTGACTGTATACGGGCCTGTCAAAGCGGTTCAAAAGCGCGGGGACACGCTGGACACCCGCATGCTCACCGTCAGATTTTCGAGTCCTCTTGAAGACGTGATCCGTGTGCAAGTGTCCCATTTTCAAGGGGAAACGCCTCGCAAGCCCGAGTTTCAGCTGGATATGACAGACGTTGAGCCGGTTATCTCCGAACAAGATGATGCGCTGACCTTCCAAAGCGGCAGCCTGTGCGTTGAGGTGAGCAAAAGCGGTTGGCGCTACCAATTTTCACGTGATGGACAGAGCCTGACCGCAAGCGAATCGAATAGCCTCGCCTATATCACGAGCAATGACGGGCGCACCTTTATGAGGGAACAGCTCAACATCGGCGTCGGCGAATTGATCTACGGTCTCGGCGAGCGTTTTACGGCATTCGTGAAAAACGGCCAAACCGTAGACATCTGGAATCAGGACGGCGGCACAAGCACGGAGCAGGCGTATAAAAATGTGCCGTTCTATTTGTCAAACAAAGGGTACGGTGTTTTTGTCAATCATCCCGAGCTCGTTTCGTATGAAATCGGTTCTGAAGTCGTATCCAAAGCGCAGTTTTCGGTCGAAGGGGAAACGCTTGACTATTTTATTATCAGCGGTGCTGAACCGAAGGATGTTTTGAAACGCTATGCGTCGTTAACGGGAAAACCGGCGCTTCCCCCGGCCTGGTCTTTCGGCCTCTGGCTGTCCACATCGTTTACAACCGACTATTCTGAGGAAACCGTGACACGTTTCATCGACGGGATGACCGAACGCGGCATCCCGCTCAGCGTGTTTCATTTTGACTGCTTCTGGATGAAAGAATTTGAATGGTGCAATTTCGAATGGGATGAACGATATTTTAAGCAGCCTGAAGCTATGCTCAGCCGCCTGAAAGATAAGGGGTTGAAAATATGCGTCTGGATCAACCCTTACATCGCCCAAAAATCGAAGCTTTTTCAGGAAGGAAAAGAACACGGCTACTTTTTAAAAAACAGCCGGGGGGATGTGTGGCAGTGGGACCGGTGGCAGGCCGGCATGGCAATCGTCGACTTCACCAATCGAAAAGCGCGTGACTGGTATTGTTCAAAACTTGAAAGCCTGCTCGACATGGGCGTCGACTGTTTCAAGACCGATTTCGGAGAACGGATTCCGAGAGACGCGGTTTACTTTGACGGATCAGACCCCGACAGAATGCACAATTATTATTCTTTTTTATACAACAAAACCGTATTTGACCTGTTGAAGCAAAAGCGCGGCGAACGGGAAGCGGTCGTGTTTGCAAGGTCGGCGACGGCCGGAGGCCAGCAATTTCCCGTACACTGGGGCGGGGATTGTTTTGCCAGCTATGATTCAATGGCTGAAAGCCTTCGCGGCGGCCTGTCGCTTTCCCTTTCAGGCTTCGGCTTCTGGAGCCACGATATCGGCGGATTTGAAAGCACGGCAACAGCCGATTTGTATAAGCGCTGGACCGCATTCGGCCTCTTGTCGACGCACAGCCGCCTGCACGGGAGCGAATCATATCGCGTTCCGTGGCTGTTTGACGAAGAAGCGGCCGATGTGATGCGGTATTTTGTCAAACTGAAGCACAGGCTGATGCCTTATTTGTACGCCGCCGCGCATGAAGCGCACGCTGAAGGCATTCCGATGATGCGGGCGATGCTCCTCGAATTTCCCGGGGACAACACTTGCCACTGGCTTGACAGACAGTACATGCTCGGCGGAAGACTCCTCGTCGCTCCCGTTTTTCAGGAAGACGGCGTTGTCCGTTATTATTTGCCAAAAGGCACCTGGACACACCTTTTGACGGGAAAAGAGACGGAAGGCGGAGAATGGAAAGAAGAACAGTACGGGTATATGGGGCTTCCCCTGTTCGTCAGGGAAAATACGCTGCTGCCGCTCGGGCAGGAATCCGGGCGACCTGATTATGATTATCTCGACGGTGTGACGTTCTGCCTTTACCAATTAAAAGACGGCTGCACAGCCGAACAGACGATTTACAATGAAAAGTGCGAAGCAATGACAGTCAGAGCTTCACGGCATGAAAATACGATTACCGTGAAAACAACAGGCGTCCAAAAGAAATGGAAGCTGCTCATCCGCGATCTGTCTGTCACTTCTGTCATAAACGGCGCAGCGGAAGCGCTTCAGGAGGGAACAGCAATTCAGCCAAAAGAAAAGGACCGGGATGTCTTCATTTTTTTCTAAAAGGAGTGATCAGGATGCTGAAAACGGTCCGCACCATCATGTTGGCGGCAATGTGCACGATCCTTTCCGCCGCCGCTGTCAATCCGCCGCCCGCGGCCGCTAAAACCCAGGCTGATGAATATGAATATCCCTTTCAAGATCCAAGTCTCCCTGTTCAAAAAAGGGTCAGCGACTTGCTTTCTCGACTGACCCTTGAGGAAAAAGTGTCGCTGATGCATCAATATCAGCCTGCCATTCCCCGGCTGGGCATTCCCGCTTTTAAAACAGGCACAGAAGCGCTTCACGGCGTTGCCTGGCTCGGGGAAGCGACCGTTTTCCCGCAGGCTGTCGGGCTCGCACACACATGGGACCGCTCTTTAATCAAACAAATCGGCTCAGCGGTCGGCGATGAAGTCCGCGGCTTCCACCACCTTGATCCCGCGGCAAACGGAGTCAATGTCTGGGCGCCGGTCGTTGATCTGCTGCGGGATCCAAGGTGGGGTAGAAATGAAGAAGGCTATTCCGAAGACCCTTTTTTAACAGGGGAAATAGCAACCGCCTATGCCTCCGGTTTAAGGGGCGAGCACCCCTTCTATTTGAAAACAGTTCCTACCTTAAAACATTTTCTTGCCTATAACAACGAAACAGACCGGGGATTCAGCTCCTCAAGCATTGATCCCAGGAACATGAACGAGTATTATTTGAAGCCCTTCAAAACGGCAATTTCCGCAAAAGCCGCGTACAGCCTGATGCCAGCCTACAATTCTGTCAACGATAAACCGGCCATTTTGAGCCCGCTGCTCAACAGCACAGTCAAAGGAAAATGGGCCGGAGACGATTTCTTCATCGTCAGCGACGCCTTTGATCCTTCAGGAATCGTCACTGACCACAAGTATTATGACAGCCACGAAAAAGCGCATGCCCACGCCGTAAAAGCCGGCATTGACAACTTTACAGATCAGGGAGAAAATCCCGGGCTGACGAATACCGCCTTAACCGGCGCCTTAAAGAATGGCCTTATGTCTGAGAAAGACCTCGATCAAGCCTTGGCCAACACATTCAGCATCCGTTTTCGAACAGGCGAGTTCGATCCGGACGAACTCAATCCGTACAGCCGCCTGACAGATGGCGTCATCAACAGTCCAAAGCACCGGCAGCTTGCGAAAAAAGCGGCTGAAAAAGCCATTGTTTTACTGAAAAACGACCGGAATCTGCTGCCCTTCAATACCCGGAAAAATGAAAACATCGCAGTTATCGGACCGTTCGGAAATGCGCTTTACGAAGATTGGTACAGCGGAACGATGCCGTATCGGAAAACCCCGCTTGACGGAATCGCGGACAAAATCGGCAAAGACCGCGTCTCCTTTGCCGAAGGGCTGGAACAAAGCGGGTTCAAATCCGCCCTGACAGGAAAGTTTGTAACCGCAGGCCGGGACGGCAAACAACCGCTCACAGCATCGGCTGACAAGCTTGAGAAAAGCGCGGCATTCGATGCGGCGGATTGGGGAGAAAGCATTTTCACCCTCCGCGCCCAAGTGAACGGTCTCTATGTCTCGCTTCAGGATGACGGCAAACTGATCGCTGATCAGAAACAGCCGAACGGCTGGACCGTCAAAGAAACTTTCCAGTTTGAACAGCAGCCTGACGGGACATTTGCCATCAAAAATACGGCAAACGGCAAATATCTCACCGCTGGAAAAGACGGGACATTAACAGCCGCTGCCGAAAAGCCGGCGACAGCAGCGGAAAAGTTTTCAAAGGCGATCATCAAGAGCAGTACGGAGGAAGCGGTTCGACTGGCAAAAACCGCGGACAAAGCCGTCGTGTTTGTCGGCAACAATCCTTACATCAACGGCCGGGAAACCGAAGACCGGAAAGACATTACACTACCTCCGGCCCAGGAAAATCTGCTGAAAGCTGTTTCTAAAGCCAATCCCAATACGGTGCTTGTCGTAACGAGCAGCTATCCGTTCGCTCTCAACTGGGCTAAAGCGCACATTCCTGCGATCATATACTCCGCACACGGAGGCCAGGAGGCGGGAAGCGCATTGGCGGACATTCTCTTTGGAGATGAAAATCCGGGCGGACGGCTGACGCAAACTTGGCACACGTCAGTCAAAGAACTGCCGGATATGATGAATTACGATATCATCAAAGGGAAAAGAACCTATAAATATTTCGAAGGCAAGCCGCTGTATCCGTTCGGCCACGGGGTATCCTATACAGCGTTCCACTACAGCGGTTTAAGCGTTTCCTCTGACAGCATCAAAAAAGACGACTCCGTCACGATCCGCGTCAACGTCACCAACACAGGCGGAAGAAAAGGAGATGAGGTCGTTCAGCTCTATACTTCTCCCCTGTTTAACACGCGGGTTAAACAGCCCAATCTGGACTTGAAAAACTTTCAGCGCGTTAAGCTGGCACCGAAAGAAACGAAAACCGTGACATTCAAGCTGAAACAGGCAGACCTTGCCTTCTGGGATGTAACGAGCGAAACGTTTGCCGTTGAAAGAGGCGCATACAAAATATCGGTCGGGAGCTCGGCGGCGGACATCCGAAAGACAAAGCGGATTTTCGTCCAGGGTGAAACGATTCGAGAACGGAACTTGCGGCGGCAGACAAACGCTGAAAACTACGACGACTACAAAGGCGTGCTCATCACCGAAGAATCCAAATACGGCGGCGATGCTGTAAAAAGCAGTACAGCAAACGCGTGGATCGCCTTCCATGATGTCTGCTTCAAAGGCGAAAAAAGGATAAAAGCAAAGGTTGCAAGCAGAGGCGGCGGCGAAATCGGCATCTTCCTCGATCATCCTCAAAAAGGAAAGCAAATCGGCTCGTTAAAAGTGCCTGACACATCCGGATTGCATAACTGGAAAACGATAAAAGCTTCCGTCCGAAAATCGGCAGGCACCCATCGCATCTACTTTGTCTTCAAAGGGAAAGTCGCAATCGATACGTTTCAATTTGAACGATAAACCGGCACAGAAGAAATTTTTTTAAAGCCATGCAGCTTGATCTGCATGGCTTTTACCGTTTTTCAGCAATTTTAGTGCTTTACAACTTAAGAATGATATATTAGAATTCAATCAAAAGTTGCATTAGGTAAAAAAAATGTCTTAAGGCAATAAAATATTACCGCAACAAAAATATTGTATTCAGGTTAACTTTCATATAGACATAGAAAGGGGTTAATGAACCTATGAAACCCGCGATTACTGTAAAAGATTTATATGTTTCTTATCACGGCGCAGAAGCGCTTCGCAATATCAATTTCTCGCTTGATCAAGGAATGATGGCGGGCGTTATCGGACCGAACGGCGCAGGAAAATCAACACTGTTAAAAGCCATGCTCCAATTGATTCCAAAAGATAAAGGCGACGTCCGTCTGCTCGGAAAACCGCTCAAACATGTACGCAAGCAAATCGCCTATGTTCCGCAGCGGAATGATATGGATTGGACGTTCCCGATCAATGTGCTCGACACCGTCATCCTCGGCACGTATCCTGAACTCGGCCTTTTCAGACGTCCGAAAAAACGCGATAAAGAATGGGCATATCACTGTCTTGAAAAAGTCGGGATGGAAGCATACGCCAAGCGCCAGATCGGTGAACTGTCAGGCGGGCAGCAGCAGCGCGTTTTTCTCGCCCGGGCGCTCGCCCAAAAAGCTGAGCTGTTCTGTCTTGACGAACCGTTCGTCGGAATTGATGTGACGAGTGAAGAAATGATCGTCAGCATCTTAAAGGAACTTCGTGATGAAGGAAAAACCGTTCTTGTCGTCCATCACGATTTGAGCAAAGCGGACAGCTATTTCAATGAATTAATTTTGCTGAACAAAGAGCTGATTCAAAAAGGCCCGGTCTCCGACATCCTCAATCCCGACGTGATGATGAAAGCCTACGAATCTCAGCTTCCGTTCCTGCAATCGAAAAGGGGTGCGATGTGATGGAATTTATCCATGGTTTGATGGAATATTCGTTTCTGCAAAAATCGCTGTTCACATCGATTATGGTGGGCATCATTTGCGGCGTCATCGGCTGCTTTATCATTCTCAGGGGAATGGCGCTGATGGGAGATGCGATTTCACACGCGGTCCTTCCCGGCGTCGCCATCTCTTATATGCTCGGCGTCAATTTTTTCTTCGGCGCCGTCTTTACGGGTATCCTGACGGCTCTCGGAATCGGCTATGTCAGCCAAAACAGCCGAATTAAAAACGATTCGGCCATCGGTATCGTCTTCACAGCCTTTTTCGCCGTCGGGATCATTTTGATCACGCTTGTCAAAAGCTCAAGCGATCTGTACCACATCTTATTCGGAAATGTGCTGGCCGTTCGTTCATCCGACATGTGGATCACGCTCGTCATCGGAGTCATGATTCTTACCGCCGTCTTTTTGTTTTACAAAGAGCTGCTCATCACCTCTTTCGACCCGACGATGGCGGCCGTCTACGGCTTGCCGAACCGGCTGATTCACTACTTTTTAATGACGCTTTTAACGATGGTCACGGTCGCATCGCTTCAGACCGTCGGCATTATCCTCGTCGTCGCGATGCTGATCACGCCTGCCGCAACCGCTTATTTATTAACGGACCGGCTGTGGGTGATGATCTATTTGTCCGCTTTCCTCGGCGCTTTGTCAGCGGTCGTCGGTCTTGGATTAAGCTATACGTACAACCTCTCCTCAGGAGCGGCGATCGTGCTCGTGGCTACGATTTTGTTCGGACTTTCCTTTACATTTTCACCGAAACAAGGCGTGCTTTGGAGAGCTTTGAAATCAAGAAGAAAGCGGGCAGCACTTCAATAATCCACAATATAAAGGGGGAACACAAAACATGAAATGGAAGCAAACATTAGCCATTGCGGCGGCATTAATTCTTGTTCTCGCCGCTGGCTGCTCATCGAAAAGCAGCAATGAAGAAAACGGAAAGCTGAAGGTCGTCACCACCTACTCCATTCTCTATGACATCGTCAAACAAGTCGGAGGAGATCACATCGATTTATACAGCATTGTACCTGTTGGAACAGACCCGCACGAATACGACCCGCTGCCAAAAGACGTGCAAAAAACGACGGACGCCGATGTCATCTTTTACAACGGCCTGAATTTGGAGACAGGAAACGGCTGGTTTAACAAGCTGCTGGAAACAGCTGAAAAAGACGGCGATGACGCCCCTGTCTACAAGCTGAGCAAAGGGGTCAAGCCAAAGCATCTCACTGCCAAAGGTAAAGAAACGGAAGAAGATCCCCATGCATGGCTCGATATAGAAAACGGGATTCAATATGCCAAAAACGCGAGAGATGCGCTGATAAAAAACGATCCCGACCATAAAGAAGATTACGAGAAAAACGCTGAAGCCTATATCGGCAAGCTGCAAAAGCTTCATAATGAAGCGGTGAACCGCTTTAAAGATATACCGAAAGAGCGCCGCGTCCTTGTGACGAGCGAAGGAGCTTTTAAATATTTCGCTTCGGCCTACGGCGTCGACGCGCAGTATATTTGGGAAATCAATACCGAAAATGAAGGAACTCCCGGTCAGATGAAAAAAATCGTCGACACGGTGAAGAAAAAGGAAGTTCCGGCCTTATTCGTGGAGACAAGCGTTGACCCGCGGAGCATGGAAAGCCTGTCAGCGGAAACAGGCGTGCCGATTAAAGCAAAAGTCTTCACCGATTCGATCGGAAAGCCTGGTGAAGCGGGAGATTCCTATTATAAGATGATGAAAGAAAACCTTGACCGGATCCATCAAGGTCTCGCCGAATAACCAAAAACTGCTGTACAGGATGTACAGCAGTTTTTTTCGCATGTTTTCCCGATTTTAAAGCAGGGTACAACGAAGGGAAAACGCAGAAAAAAGGAGTGTATTTCGTGAAATCTGTATACGAGGAATGCATCAAAGCCTGCCGGGAATGCCTTGAAGCATGCAATCACTGCTTTGACAAATGTCTGATGGAAGAAGACGCGGGGATGATGGCCGAATGCATCCGACTTGACCGGGAATGCGCGGAGATGTGCGGATTCGCACTTCAAGCCATGACGCGCAACAGCCCGTATGCCGAAGACATTTGCCAGCTTTGCGCAAAGGTTTGCGAAGCTTGCGGCAATGAATGCAGCCTGCACAAGCATGACCACTGCCAGCTTTGCGCTGAAAGCTGCTTTGCATGTGCGGAAGCATGCAGAAAAATCGCTTCTTAACTTGAAATATCCGGCTCTCGGGCCGGATATTTTTATGTCGGAAACGTTTATTTTTTCTCCTCCCCCCTTGCTAAACTGATACAATATGACTATAAAAGGGGGTTTTAATATGAAAGACAGCGTGTTTCAAATGACTTCTGACACATATCAGTCGCTCAGCGATTCAGAACGGCATTTGCTCGAGTACATTTATCAGCACTTAGATGTCATCGCCACTTTATCGATTGTAAAATTAAGCGAGGATGCAAATGTTTCAACAGCCACGATTGTCAGGTTAATGAAAAAGCTCGGTTATGACGGCTACACTTCTTTTAAGTACGCATTAAAAGAAAAACACCACCTCGGCCACGCTCCGCTGATGGATGATATCGACAGCCAAATTAAACAGGCCGTGCTCAAGAATGAAAGAGAAGTTCTGGATACGATTAAAATGCTTGATATCGGGTTGATCGAAGATGCCATTCAAAAAATCAGCAATGCCGAAAAAGTTTACATTTTCGCAAGGGGATTGTCTGAAATGATTGGGACTGAGATGACGATCAAGCTTCAGCTACTCGGCAAAAACTGCGAGATGCACAGCGACCCGAATATTATCAGAGGCAAGTCAAAAACACTGGCAAAAAAAGACCTCGGCCTTTTTGTTTCCCTGAACGGCGAGACAGAGGAGCTTGTTGAAGCCGCGCAAAATTTCAAATTGCAAGCCATTTCCACCATTACATTAACAACAAGGATCGATTCGCGTCTTGCGAAATTATCAGAGATCGTACTAGTCGGGTTTAAAGGTGAACAATCATTTTTTCCCGATTATGAAGTCCGCTCGCGCCTCCCTCTGCAAGTCCTCTCCCGCATCATGCTGGACTCATACGTCATCCGCACTGCTCATAGCTGAAAACCTTTACACAACCTGTAAACATCCCCCCTTTTATCTGTGACATAATGTCTGTGAAGCCACAGATAAAGGGGGGATACAGCATGATCTATACATGCACGATGAATACCGCGGTCGACTTATTCGTTGAAACCGACGAGCTGCTTCCCGATGTCGTCAACCGCACTAAAGATGAAGATTATCAGCCAAACGGAAAAGGTGTCAATATTTCTTTTATGCTCAAGCGCCTCGGCCTTAACAATACCGCGCTTGGATTTACAGGCGGATTTACCGGGCGTTTTATTGAAAATGAACTGCTGAATGAAAAAATCGTCACAGACTTTGTCGAAGTCGAAGGCATCTCACGGATTAATATTTTTATTAATGCCACCCGGGAATTCAAAATCGTAAACAAAGGTCCGCTCATATCTGAAGGCCGAAAACAGGAGCTGATCAACAAAATCCGTCAAATTCCGTCCGGCCGCTTTTTATTTGTTTCAGGCAGTCTTCCGAGAGGAGTCCCAGATGACATGTACCTTTCGCTTTCCGAGATTGCCGCCGAAAACAAACTGAAGTTGATCTTGGATATCAGCTCTCCCGTCCTATTAGATTGTCTTTCATACCATCCTTACCTGATTAAACCGAATGAACAGGAGCTTGCCGCTTTTTTCAGCCGGAAGAAAGCGCTGTCTGAAGAAGAAATCATCCACTACGGAAAGGAGCTCCTCAATCGCGGCGCTCAAAGGGTTCTCATCTCACGCGGCAAAGACGGCGCCCTTTATTTGGACCGCCAAAGAACCTTAAAAGCGACAGCCGCCAAAGGCAAAGTTGTCAATACCGCGTGTGCCGGCGATGCCATGCTTGCCGTGTTCGTCGGAAAACAGGAGCTGGGCTGTTCTGTTCCTGAAGCACTCAGACACGCCTCTGCCGCCGGATCCTTGACGGCTTTCTCGAAAGGCCTCGGAGATGTGTCCAAACTCGATCAAACAGCTTCACAAATTCAAATCACTCATTTATAAAGGGGGTTTTCTTATGAAAAAGTTCAAAATCATCGCGGCAACCGGCTGTCCAACAGGCATTGCCCATACATTTATGGCTGAAGAGGCCTTAAAACAGGCCGCCGCCAAACTGGGTGTAGAAATCAAAGTCGAAACACACGGACAAATCGGAGTTCAAAACGAACTATCGCCAGAGGACATTAAACAAGCCGACGGAGTCATTGTCGCGGCTGACAAAGATGTAGGCGCCGAGCGTTTTGCAGGCAAACGCGTCCTTGACGTCCCGGTTGCGCGGGGCATCCGAGATGCGGAATCTTTAATTCGGGCGCTGCTGAACGGCGAAGCGCCGATTTACCGCGAACAAACAGCGGCAAAAACAGAGGATGAACTCCAAACAGGCGAAGCCGCTTCCATCGGCCGTAAAATATATAAACATTTGATGAACGGGGTTTCCCACATGCTCCCATTTGTCGTCGGCGGAGGGGTTTTAATTGCACTTTCCTTTTTATTCGGCATCCATTCAGCAGATCCTGAACATCCTAGCTACAACGCTTTTGCCGAATTGCTGAATAAAACGGGCGCATTCGGCTTCCAGCTGATGGTTCCGATTTTATCCGCTTATATCGCCGCTTCAATGGCCAAACGTCCCGGCCTGATTGTCGGGTTTATCGGCGGCATGATCGCCAGCACGGGGGGAGCGGGTTTTCTGGGCGGCATCGTATCCGGTTTTTTGGCGGGACTGATCATTTACGGTCTCTCGTATGCACTTAAAAAAATGCCTCAATCCCTTGAAGGGCTAAAAGCAATTTTTCTTTATCCGGTTATCGGCATTTTTCTGATCGGTGCGGTCATGTTTTTCCTCGTGGAGCCGATGACGGCCATCAATGAAGGGATGAAGGACTTTTTAGCCGATTTTCAAGGAGCGAATCCCGTCATTCTCGGCTTGATTATCGGCTGTATGAGCGCATTTGACATGGGCGGTCCGGTCAATAAAGCCGCTTATGTCACCGGCACTGCTCTTCTCGCTGAAGGGAACCAATATTTCATGGCAGGCGTTTCCGCCGCGTGCATCACACCGCCGCTCGTCATTGCGTTTGCCACTTTGCTTTTCCGCAAATATTTCAGCCAGCAGGACCGAAATGCAGGGCTTGTCAATTTTATTCTCGGCGCCACTCATATTACCGAAGGTGCTATCCCGTTCGCCGCAAAAAAACCGATCCCTGTCATTCCGATTTTGATGATCGGCTCTTCGATATCGGCGATATTAACATACTCATTCGCAGTTCAAGTACCTGCCCCGCACGGCGGATTCCTTGTACTTCCCGTTGTCACAGGAGCCTTTCAATGGGTGTTGTCGATTATCATCGGATCGCTTATCGGCGCCTTCTTATACGGTTTTTATCAAAAACGGACATATGAAAAACAGAAAGGCTGATCAAACATGGGCACAACAGCTTTAATCAAAAAAGAGCACATCTATCTTCAAGAAACGTTATCTTCCCAAGCGGAAGCATTTGACCGGGTGGCTCAGGTCGCATATGAATCGGGAGCCGCCCAAACAAAACAAGCGGTCATACACGGATTGGCACAAAGAGAGGCTGAAAGTACGACCGGCTTCATTGAAGGCTTTGCCATTCCCCATGCAAAACTGAAGGACATCACAGAAGCATCTGTCATCATCATTCAAAACCAGATGGGCATCGAATGGAACGCGCTTGATCAAAACCCTGTCACATTTATCATTGCTTTATTGATACCAGATGCCGAGGCAGGCAGCACACATCTCAATCTATTATCATCGGTGTCTCGCATGCTTGTTCACGAAGATGCGAGGCAGCAGCTGCTTAAAGCCTCGAGTCCTGACGACATTCTGAACACCTTTTCGAGCTATATATCCTAATTTTGATCAGAAAGAAGGAATCGATATGCTGACAAATACGAAGAAAATGCTGTTGGACGCACAGACAAACGGCTATGCGGTACCGGCCTTTAACATTCACAACCTGGAAACCGTGCAAGCCGTGACAGAAGCGGCTGAAGCCCTAAGGTCCCCCGTGATTCTTGCGGCTACTCCCGGAACCTTCAGCTATGCAGGCCGCGACTATATTCAAGCGATTGCAGAAACGGCCGCAGCGCGCTGTTCAATCCCGGTCGCCCTCCATCTCGATCATCATGAAGAGATTGATGATATTCGCGAGTCTTTATCATTAGGGACAAAATCGGTGATGATTGATGCTTCGCACCATCCATTTGCCGAAAATACCGCAATTGTAGCGAGCATCGTACAATATGCCCGGCAAAAAGATGCCACTGTAGAAGCCGAGCTCGGAAGGCTCGGCGGACAGGAAGATGATTTAATCGTGGATGAAGCCGACGCTTATTACACCGATCCGGATGCAGCAAAAGAGTTCGTCGAGAAAACCGGAATCGATTCGCTTGCGGTGGCAATCGGTACAGCCCACGGGCTTTACTCAAAAGAACCCAATATCGATTTTGACCGGCTGGCCGCGGTTCAAAAACGGGTTTCAGTTCCGCTTGTCCTGCACGGCGCCTCAGGAATTCCGCAAGAAGATGTAAGAAAGTGCATCAAGCTCGGCTGTGCAAAAGTAAATATCGCGACTGAATTAAAAATTCCTTTTTCAGATAAACTGCGCCGTTATCTGCATGAACACACTGATGCAAGCGATCCAAGAAAATATATGACCCCCGCCAAAGAAGCCATGAAAGAAATCGTTCAGGAAAAGATTTTGATGTGTATGAGCAATAACAGATACTAATGCAAAAAGCCGGATGTTCTTTAACATCCGGCTTTTTCAAATCATTTGGCATGCTCTTCTAAAGCATGACCGTCATGAGGCTTTTCATCGGGTATCGGTTCCTGAGCGGCCAATATGCTGTATACGAGCATGACAATTCCTACATAAACAACCGCCGAAACCGTCCAAACGAGTACTGTTTTATCCTTCAAGACGGATTCCTCCAATCAAGCTTCACCTTTTGCAGCCTGAGTGCATTCAGAACGACCGAGACCGAACTGAACGCCATCGCGGCACCTGCGATCCACGGGGCCAAAAGCCCGACGGCCGCGAACGGAATGCCGATGCTGTTGTAGGCAAACGCCCAGAAAAGGTTTTGTTTAATGTTTTTGATCGTCAGCCTGCTCATTAGGATCGCATCGGCGATGCTGTTTAAATCGCCGCGGATCAAGGTGATATCGGCGGCTTCCATGGCGACGTCAGTCCCCGTTCCGATCGCCATTCCGGTATCGGCTGCCGCCAGTGCCGGCGCATCATTGATGCCGTCGCCGACCATCGCGACTTTTTTGCCTTTTGCCTGGATTTTCTTCACTTCATCTGCTTTTCCTTCAGGCAGGACTTCTGCAATGACATGCTGAATGCCGGCTTCAGCAGCAATCGCTTCTGCCGTCCGCCGGTTGTCTCCGGTGATCATGACGACTTCAAGCCCCATATCATGCAGCCTTTTCACCGCTCTCTTCGACGTGTCTTTTATCGTATCGGCGACGGCGATCAGCCCGGCAAACCGACCGTCGATGGCGGCAAGCATCGCCGTCTTTCCTTGTGTTTCAAACTTCTCCATTTCGCTGTGCGCCTCTTGAATGTCAATATCACGGCTTTCCATCAGCCGTCTTGTGCCGATCAAAATCCGTTTTTCATTGACTGCGGCTTCGATACCATAACCGGGTATCGCTTCAAAGCTGTCTGCGGAGGCCGGTTCTATCTCTCTCTTTTTAACGCCTTCGACAATGGCTTCAGCAAGCGGATGTTCAGAGTTTTTTTCCGCAGCACCGATAAGCTTGAGAAACGATGTTTCATCGATCCATGGTTCAGTGCGCACATCTGTGAGCTGAGGCTTTCCATTTGTGACCGTCCCCGTCTTGTCAAGCACGATCATCTCCAAGCGGTGAGCCGTCTCCAAATGTTCGCCGCCTTTGAATAAAATTCCGAATTCAGCCGCACGGCCCGATCCGGCCATGATCGAAGTCGGTGTTGCCAAACCGAGCGCACACGGACATGCGATCACAAGCACCGCAATCAGCTTTTCCAGCGCCGTGCCGAATTCACCGGGGCTAACCGCCAAATACCAGACGAGAAATGTGATGACCGCGATCGCCACGACAATCGGCACAAAAACCCCGGAAATCCGGTCTGCGAGCCGTTGAATCGGAGCTTTTGAACCTTGCGCCTCTTCCACGACTTTTATAATCTGCGCCAGCGCAGTATCTTTGCCTACTTTTTCTGCTCTTACTTTTAAAAATCCATTTTTATTGATTGTAGCACCGATAACCGGATCTCCAACCGTCTTGTCAACAGGGATGCTTTCACCGGTGATCATTGATTCATCCAGCGCAGAACGTCCTTCGACAATCTCTCCGTCTGCCGGTACTTTTTCACCGGGCTTCACGTACATGATGTCGCCTGCCAATACGTTTTCAATCGGCACGGTCATCTCTTCGCCGTTTCTGACGACGGTCGCCGTCTTTGCCTGCAGCCCCATCAGCTTTTTGATCGCTTCGGATGAGCGCCCTTTCGCTTTCGCTTCAAACAGCTTTCCTAAAATGATCAAGGTTAAGAGGATGGCGCTTGTTTCATAATAAAGTCCGTCCGGATGCCGGTTCGTGCCGAGGCTTTCAATGCTTAAATACAAGCTGTAGAAATACGCGGCAGACGTGCCGAGAGCGACCAGCACATCCATGTTCGCGCTTTTGTTCCGAAGCGCTTTATAAGCCCCTGTGTAAAACTGTTTCCCGACGATAAACTGAACCGGTGTCGCCAACGCGAACTGAACCCAGGGATCCATGAACATCCCCGGCAGCCATATAAATGACGTGAATTTGAAATGGCTGACCATTGCCCAGAGCAGCGGAAAAGATAAAATGGCCGAAAAAATAAACTTGCCAGTTTGACGCTGAATGCCTTTTTCTCTTTGTTCCGCCGCTCCATCCGCAGTTTGGTCTTTTTTCAGCTCGAGTTTGTAGCCGAGCTTTTCAACGGCTTCGATCATTTCCTCCGGCGAAACCGCACCGGTATGATAGTCGACTGCCGCAGTCTCTATGGCAAAGTTGACGGCGGCGTTTTTGACGCCCGGCAGCTTGTTGAGGCGCTTTTCAACCCGGTTGGCGCAAGCCGCACACGTCATGCCGGAAATTGCGAATTCGGCTTTTTCCGCTGGAACTTGATAGCCGAGCGATTCGACTTTTTCAGCCAGCTGTCCGACTTCGATTTGCCCCGGATCATAAACGATTTTTGATTTTTCCAGCGCCAAGTTCACATTTGCGTCCTGAACGCCGTCAAGCCTTTTCAACCCTTTCTCGATCCGCGCCGCACAGGCGGCGCAGGTCATGCCAGAGATTTGGAGGGTGGCTTCTTTTTGTCCGTCCATATCCTTCACTCCTTATATACCCCTTATAGGTATACATTAGCCTGCGACATCATACCCCTGATCTTCGATCGTATCGATGATTTCTTTCAGCGATACTTTGCCTGAATCAAACGAAACTTCGACCTTGCCCTCGCTTAAATTCACTTTAACGGACTCTACTCCGCCAAGCTTTCCGACGTTTCCTTCTACTGCCTGAACACAGTGGTTGCAAGACATGCCTTCGACTTTCAGTGTTTTTTGTTCCATATTGAAAACCTCCTATGGTTTGATGATATTGATCGGTTTTATATTACCATACCCCTGTAGGGTATTTCAAGAAAACGATTTTCCCTTTTTTCGTTCACGACTTTGAAAAACGCTTAAACACATCAAGCAGCTCCTCGATGGCCTCTTCGCCTTCACCGCTTTTAATCGCGTTTGCGACACAATGGTGGGTATGATCTTCAAGCAGGCTGAAAGCCACCTTTTGCATCGCGGCTTGCACAGCTGAGATTTGAACAAGAATATCGACGCAGTAGCGGTCATTTTCGATCATGTTTTGAATGCCTCTGACCTGCCCTTCAATCCGCTTTAAACGGTTTGTGATTTGTTCTTTTCCTTTAGAACTTTTGGGATTTAATGTGTGTTCATGATGATCTGCTGACATCGGAGCACCTCTCTTTCCATTATATTTTGTCCAAGTTACCCGTTTGTACCATTATAAAATGCGAAGCGAAACATGTCTAAAAAAAAGAGACAACCCCAATTTTCTGCGGGGTCGTCCCTGCATATTATTTGTTTAACGCTTTAAAAAATTCTCTCATAAACTCCGGCAGATTGGACCAGTCATGGCCTGAGACCAGATTGGCGTCGACATGAAGCTTCTCCTCTACATAAGTCGCGCCCGCGGCTTCGACTTCCGGTTTGCAGGCGATGTAAGCCGTCAGCTCCCGACCTTTCAGATGTTCTCTCAGGCTTGTGAAAATCAGGCTCGCGTGACAAATCGCGCCGACCGGTTTATTTTCCTCAAAGAAATGAGCAACAATTTTCAGCAGGGAATCGTACATCCGGATAAATTCCGGCGCGCGTCCGCCCGGAATGATGATGCCGTCGTATTCGGACGGATCAATCTCATCAAATGAAGCATGCGCGTCAATTAAATAGCCCGGCTTTTCGGTGTATGTATCCCAATCCAAAAAGTCATGAACAACCGTATGAATCTTTTTCTTTTTCGGTGCGGCGATCGTCGTTTCATAGCCCTCTTCAAGACAGCGGTAATAAGGATAATACACTTCCAGCGCTTCAACTGCGTCGCCCGTTACGATCAAAATCTTTTTCGCCATCAAAAACATCTCCTTTCCTTTTTTACTCTTCTATTTTATCCCATTTGCGCCTGATTTTAAAATCAAGTGCTTGAAAAGCTTGGTTTCAGCCGACGATCGTGATGGTCTCTGTAATGTCTTTCAAGAGGGCAAGGTTTGCTTTGTCAATTCCTGAATCTGTGATGATCCTGTATCCGTTATGAAGGCGGTCGATTTGCGAGAAAGCACGGGTCCCGAATTTGCTGCTGTCCGCCATCAAGATCGTTTCGTCCGCAATCTCGATCATCCGTTTTTTCAACAGCGCCTGCATTTCGTTTGAATCGCTCAAACCGCTCGCAGGGTCGACGCCTTTGCAAGATAGAAATGTTTTGTTGACGTGATACATATCAAGGGAGCGCTCAGCCAAAGGACCGACATATGACATCGATTGCGGCAGCAGCATCCCGCCGGTTGAAATGACCGTCACCTTTTCTTTTTTGCTGAGTTCAATCGCGACTCTGACTGAATTGGAGATGACGGTCAGCGGGATGTTTTCAAGTGCTTTTGCCATGTACCATGCCGTCGTGCTGGCGTCAAGAATTATTCGTTCCCCGCTTTTCACGTGCTTAACGGCTTCAAATGCAATCATCTTTTTTTCGTTTACGTTTGTAATTTCGCGCTCGCGAAAATGCACCTCCGCTTCTTCGGTCTGTACGCTGACAGCGCCGCCATGACTTCTTTTCAGCTTATTTTCCTTCTCAAGCTTTTCCAAATCGCGCCTAATCGTTTCTTCCGTGACGGAAAAAAGCTCGCTCAGTTCTGTGACGCGTACGCTCGAGCGCAGATTGACAAGCTCGACGATTTTTTGGTGTCTTTCAGCTACAAGCATCCGTTTACTTCCTTCCTTTTTTGGTAAAAGTCACTGTTACTTTCATGATAGCGCATCAGCGCCGATACAGGAAATGTTTTCAGCGGGAAGCGGCGCCGAGAATCTGACTTGTATAGCGGCGGTATGCCGCCTCCCACGCTTCTGTATCTTCCGGTACATACGTTTTTTGAGGGAAGGAAGTCCTGATCGCTTTTCGGGCGCTTTGAATATCCCAAAACATGTCGAGTGCGATGGCCTGTACGGCAATGTTGCCGATGGCGCTCGCCTCTGATGGTCCGGCCCATACATTTCTGGCCAGTACATTCGCCGTGTATTGGCACAGCAGTTCATTTCGAATCCCTCCGCCCGCCATGTGAAGTCCGTCATATTCTTTTCCTGTCAATGTTTCAATCCGTTCAAGCGTAAACCGGTATTTAAACGCAAGGCTTTCCAGCACGCAGCGGATCATCTGTCCGGGCGTTTCCGGCACGTGCTGCCCAGTTGCACGGCAATACTCCCTGATCGCCTCAGGCATATGCACGGGATTAAGAAACACCGGGTCATCCGGGTCAACCGCCGACCTGAATGCTTCCGACTGTCCGGCAAGTTTGACAAGCTCAACGCTCGAATAGCTGATCCCGTCTTTTTCCCAATCCGCCTGACAGCGCTGGAACAGCCACAATCCCATAATGTTTTTTAAAAAGCGGAATGTACCGCCGGCACCGCCCTCATTTGTAAAATTCCAATCGAGCGCCTGTTTTGACATCAGCGGAATGTCAAGTTCAGTTCCAATCAGCGACCAGGTGCCGCAAATCAAATATGCAAAGTCTTCCGTTTCAGCGGGAACGCCGACAACTGCAGAAGCCGTGTCATGTTCGCCGACGGCAATGACCGGTACGGCAGGCACCGACAATTCGCTGCACACTGATTGTGACAGCCTCCCCGCTTCGCTTCCTGGTTTTGCTATATCCTTCGGAAAAATATTGGCCGGGAGTCCCATAAGGCTGATGAGCTCCCAATCCCAATCTGACGTTTTCGGGTTGAACAGCTGAGTTGTCGTCGCATTTGTAAACTCGCTTTTTTTCTCGCCCGTTAAAAAATAGCGCAGCAAATCAGGAATCATTAAAAGCGTTTCCGCGTGTTCCAACAGCGGAGAATTCGCTTTTTTCAGCGCCCGGAGCTGAAAGATGGTGTTGAACGGCAAAAGTTGAATACCGGTTCTTGAAAACAGCTCTTCTTTTCCGATTTCATTCAGCACCTCCATCATCATTCCATCCGTGTAAGGGTCTCGGTAATGATAAGGGTTCCCCAACAGCTCTCCGTTACGATCAAGAAAGCCGACATCAACCGCCCAAGAATCGATTCCGATACAGCTGATTCGTCCGCAGCCGTTTTTCGCCTTTAAAATGCCTTGTTTGATTTCATGATAAAGCCTGAGAATGTCCCAATAAAGGTGTTTTCCCGCCTGAACGGGCTGATTTGGAAAACGGTGAATTTCCTCCGCTTTGATCAGACCGCCGTCCACATGACCTGCATAAGCTCTGCCGCTCGACGCACCAAGATCAAAAGCGAGAATCGTCACCAGCTTGCACCGCCTTTGCCGCGTGCCAGTATTTTCTCCGCATACCCGCTTTCCGCATAAGCTTTGAGCGGATCAGGCGGGACGTTCATTTCCTCCCGCACGGCGTAAAGGAGCGGTTTGACGTCAATTTCAAATGCTTCGCGGATCGCAGCCTCTGCGGCAAGAACGTCATGATTTTCCTGCGCTTTCTTCACTTCATCGAAGTTGATCAAAAGCGCTTTTGCAAATTGAGTCTGCACATTCATGACCGAGCGCAGTACAGCCGGGATTTTAGGTTCGAGATAATGGCATTGATCAAGCATATACGAAATATGTTCGGCCGTCTTCCGGACACTCGGGTCGGAATCGCGGCAGGCGTCCAAAATTTGATAAAAAATGAGAAACAGTTCGTACGGGTTGTGCGCGCCTGCGATCAAATCGTCATCAGCGTATTTGCGGCTGTTGAAATGAAAGCCTCCGAGACGTTTTTCGTCAAGCAAATAAGCGACAATGTGCTCGATGTTCGTCCCTTGGGGATGGTGGCCGGTGTCGACGAGCACCTCAGCCTTCGGCCCGAGCTTTTGCGCCAAATTGTAAGCCATCCCCCAATCCGCCAGGTCTGTATGATAAAATGCCGGCTCAAAAAACTTGTATTCAATCAAGAGCCGCATATCATCGTCAAGCGCTTCGTATACTTCAGCCAGACACTCATACATCCAATTTTTCCGTTTTCTGATGTCGCCCTGACCGGGATAGTTGGTTCCGTCGGCAAGCCAGAGGCTGATTTCCTTGGATCCTGTTTGTTTTGCAATATCGACGCATTCGAGCAATTGCTCAGTCGCTTTTTGGCGAATGTCCGCTTTAACGTTTGTGACGCTTCCGAATTTGTAGTCATCGTCCTGGAACAAGTTCGGATTCACGGCGCCGACGGCAAGGCCAAGCTGCTCGGCGTGCGCTTTCAGCTTTCCGTAATCATCAACTTGATCCCACGGAATATGGATGGCGACGGAAGGACAAGTTCCGGTTAATTTGTGAACGACTGATGCATCTTCCATTTTTTCAAATGGATCCCTCGGTACGCCCTCTTGCTGAAACACTTTGAAGCGCGTGCCCGAGTCCCCGTATCCCCATGAAGGCGTCTCGATTTTAAGCGCTTTCAATTTTTCCTTTACTTCAGAAAGGCTGATGCCTCTGTCTTTCTGCTGTTCTTCAAATAAAGCGTAAGCCCGGTCATTCATCATGTACACCCTTCCCCCTTGTTTTTAACGGATATGCCATGGTTGACATTAACGCAAGTTCCGGCTGGGTTGTGTCCAGCCGGCTGTACTGGACGATCACAGGTACATCGCTTGCGATCTCGATCGCATAAGGAACATTTTCAGGAATGCGTTCTCCTGCTCGGTGCAAAGAACTTGTGCGAATATGCTTCGTTCTCTTGCCCTGAACCGTCTCGGGAATGCCTTCGAGCGGCGGACGGTCTTCAAAGTATACTGTGATCGCAAGGTTTGCGTCTTCTTCATGGCAATTTAAAACACAAATGGCTTCATGGCTCGTCAAGCTTCCGGAACTTTCCGGAGGAATAAAACCGTCCGGTATGATCCAGTGGGTCTCGCCCTTCATCTCCCTTTTCCCCCTTTGTTTTCTGAAAGGACGGCCGAAGCCGTTCCTTTCCAATTACCTTGAAAATGCGGCCGGCACTCCCCCGTCAACCGTCAGCATGCATCCCGTCGTTTTTGCCGTTTTTTCTGAAGCGAAATAAGCGATCGCTTCGGCGATGTCGGCGGGATAAATGTTGACGGAAAGAGTCGTACGTTTGCGGTAATGCTCTTCAAGCCGATCGGGTTCAATCCCGTAGGCGGCGGCTCTTTCTTCGCGCCACTTGGAGTCCCAGATGGCCGACCCTTGAAGCACCGCATCCGGAAGCACTGAATTCACGCGGATTCCATACGGTCCGCCTTCAGCGGCGATGCATCTCGCCAAATGAACCTCAAGCGCTTTTGCAGAGCTGTATGCCGAAGCGTTTTTGCCTGCATAAACGGAATTTTTCGAGCCGATAAACACCATGCTGCCGCCTGAACCCTGTCTTTTCATTTGCTTAAAAGCTTCTCTGGCGACGAGAAAATATCCTGTTCCAAGTACATTCATATTCAAATTCCATTCTTCGAGAGTCGTTTCATCAAGCGGGCTGGATGTCGCAAGCCCCGCGTTGTTGACGAGAATGTCGATCCCGCCGTAATTAAGGACGATTTCCTCGAATGCCGCCTGAACGTCCTCTTCTTTCGTCACATCCATACGGACGGCGGATGCTCGTTCCGCACCGTATTGTTCATTAATCTCTGCGGCTGTTTTTTCTGCGCCTTCTATATTAATGTCAGCAACAGCAACATGCGCACCTTCTGAAGCAAGGCGGCGGCAGGTCTCGCTGCCGATTCCGCCCGCTCCTCCCGTCACAAATGCGATCTTGCGGGAAAATTCGGCTTCCGGCGGAGCAAGCGTTAATTTATAAAGCTCAAGCGGCCAATATTCGACATTGTAGGATTCTTCCTCATTTAGAGATACAAAGTTTCCAAGGACTTCTGTTCCCTTCATGACAGCAATCGCCCGCCGATATAAATCTCGGCTGACCTTTGCCATCGCCAGGCTTTTACCTGCTGCCACCATGCCGATTCCCGGGATTAGCATCACGCGCGGCGCCGGTTCAAACATCTCGTCTCCTTCATGCCGGTTTCTTTGAAAATAGGCGGCATACGATTCTTTAAACCTAGCAATCTCGGTTTTGATCCGTTCGACCAGCTTCTCTATGTCCTGTTCAGCGGGATTCCACGGAATATAGGCAGGCGTCCGCTTTGTATGCACAAGGTGATCCGGACATGCGGCGCCGACCTGTGAAAGCGATGGAGCGCGCCTGCTGTTCGTGAATTCGAGTACATCATCAGCATCGCACCATGTGAGCAGCATGCGTTTCTCTCCGCTGACAGCGCCGCGGATAATTGGCAAGATATCGGCTAAAATCCGTTTCCGGTCCTCCGGTGCAAGCGGCTCGACCATCTGTCCGCCAAACGGCTGATGATCTTCTGAACGGCTTTTAATGTATGCTTCCGCTTCGCGAATCACAGCAATCGTCTGATCATAGCTTTCTTTCGCCGTTTCCCCCCAGGTGACGAGCCCATGCTTCTCCATTAAAACAAGCTCTGCATTCGGGTTGTTTTTCACACCTTCTGCTATCAGCTTCGATAAAGCGAAGCCCGGTCTGACATAAGGCACCCATACAAAGCGGCTGCCGAATATCTCCTCTGCGATCTCTTTTCCATTATCAGCGCAGCAGATGCTGATGATCGCATCGGGGTGGGTGTGATCGACATGCGGAAACGGCAAAAAAGCATGAAGAAGCGTTTCGATCGACGGCCGCGGGTGCTTTCCGTCCATCATGCAATGGGACAAATATGCCGTCATTTCTTCATCGGTCATGCTGCTCCGTTCCATCAGCGGACGAATATCATCGAGCCTCAGCCCGGTAAATTGGCCCGCTGACATCGTCGCCAAGTCCGAGCCGCTGCCTTTCACCCACATCACCTCGATGTCCCTGCCCCTGAAATCCTTTTCCGTCGTTTTCATCGATGTGTTTCCCCCGCCCCAGTTGCAGACCGATCGGTCAGAGCCGATCAGGTTGGAACGGTAGACGAGTTCGTCAAGACCCGGACGCAGCGATGCAGCCTCAGTTTCTGACCATAAATATTCCACCATACGTATCACTCCGTTTTTGTTTGTTTATTTTTGAATATGTTTGTTTAAAGAGTAACATATTTTGTTTTGTTTTGTAAGCGCTTTTTTCAGAAGCCATTTTATGATAGAGCTGTTTCAATCGGTCTATAAATAAAAAACCCCCAACAGCAGGCAGCCGTAGGGGGGCAGGAATGTGGAATGTTTTAACCTTTGAAAATAAAATGTCAGATTTTAAGAAAGCGCTGGCATCATGATGATGACGCTTTTTGTCCCGCCGGCTAACCGTTTTGGGAACATATTGATCCACAACAAACGGTTGAAAATCGGCTTTTAATCTTTTAATATATAAACTCATGTTTTTTAAAAGGAGGGGGCAGGATGAATAAAACACTGCACGCACCAGTCAAACTGATCATCGCAATTTTTATGATTTGCACATTTTCTATCGGCTTTACAGAGTACGTCGTTATGGGTATATTGACTTCCATTTCAAAGGATCTCTCTGTTCCGATTTCATCTACTGGCTTATTGGTAACGGCATATGCGGGAAGCGTTTGTCTGACGGGGCCGATCGTCACCATATTGTCGGTCAAAATGCCGCGAAAACCGGTATTGATCGGCTTGATGAGTGTGTTTGTACTGTCGAATGCGCTCAGTTTCCTGGCGCCGAACTTCACCGTTTTGTTGATCTCAAGAATCCTATCCGCTTCCATTCATGGCGCATTTTTTGCAACGACGATGGTGTTCGTCAGCGAAATGGTACCGCCCGAAAAGCGGGCCGCCGCTGCCGCTTCAATGAACGGCGGCTTGACCATCGCCCTGATGCTCGGCGTTCCGTTCGGTTCTTATTTAGGCGACCTTTTCAACTGGCGGATCGTTTTTCTGATGATCGCATTCCTCGGATTGATCGGCCTCGCCGGCATTTGGCTGACGGTGCCGCACAGAAAACCGAAAGTCGTCCCTAAATTGATCCATGAATGGGATGTGTTTAAAAATAAACAAGTTCTTTTCTCTTTTGCTATCACAATTTTCGGCTATTCAGGTGTATTCATCGCCTACACGTTTATTGAACCGATGCTGCGGCATTCTGCCGGTTTTGGCAGCCTCGGCATTACAGCCGCCCTTTTCGCCTACGGATTTGGCGGAGTCGTCGGCAATTTCTACGCCGGAAAGGTGCCGTTTCACCTGTTAACCCGCTCCATGATCGGCGTGATGATCGCGCTCATGGCGATCCTTGCGGCCTTCCCTTTTGTCAGCGGACACCCTGCCGGCGCCATCATCGTGACGTTTTTATTCGGAGCCGGCGCTTTCGGAACGGTGCCCCTTTTGCAAACAAAGGTCGTGGCTGCGTCTGAACACGGAACAACGATCGCCACCTCTGTCAGCATCGCTGCATTTAACTTGGCCAACGCGCTCGGCGCATGGATCGGCGGACTCATTCTTCATGCATCAGAGTCCTACACATACCTTGCCACAGGCGGTGCGCTTATGACCATGTGCGGACTGACGCTGACGATGTTCGCCTTTGTGTCTGAGAAAAGACAAGTGAAAGAAGAAATGTGGAGAACGGATCTGTAATTAAAAAAGCTGCCCGGTTTTAAGACCTGGCAGCTTTTTTGTTTGGTTCTTGCAGCGTCTTTGTCTGAGCTGCTTTCCGCATGATCGCGATCATCAAAAGGGCGGCCGCGGCATAGACGATGCCGAAACAGCCGAAAACGAAAACAGAAGATGACATTCCTAATAACACGCCTGATAGAACAGGACCGCAGGCCATTCCCGTATACCTGATAAAATTAAACATGCCCATCGCACTGCCGCGGTTCTCATCAAATTCATTTGCCATCATCGTAGAGAACAGCGGCGGGATCAGCCCCATCGTGACGCCGAAAAGAACGAGGGCCGCCGACAACGCGAAAAGTGAAAACGAGTGGGTAAAGCCAAAACAGACGACGCTGGCCGCGGCGGTCAGATTGCCGATCAGAAACAGGCGTCCGAGCGACAATCTCTTTTGTATCCACTTAAACAGCACGCTGCCGGCAACCGTACTGACCGCTATCGGCAAATACAGCAAGCCGACGATCTGCAGATCAAGGTGATAATGATCAGTCAGCAAAATCGGCAAATATACGATCACTGAAAAATAAATAAAGAAAAGAAGATAGCTTAATATCAAAACGGCATTTCCCGTCCTGTTTTTGAAAATATCCTTATAATGCGACAACAGGCTGCCCGCGCTGAGATTGGTCTTTTTCTCCGCATGGCTCTGCGGAAAGCAAAACGCATTTCCGAAAAGCAAAAGAACAGACAAGACTGCCAAAAACCAAAAAATTCCTGGATAATTATAGCGCTCCCCGATAAAACCGCCGAGAATAGGCGCCGCTGCCGGTGCAAGGGAAAGCAGCATTTGATAAGTCCCCATCGCACTGCCCCGCTTCGTTCCCTGGAACAGAGATCCGATTGTGGTTGCCGCAATTAATGGAAGCGCTGCCGTCCCTAAAGCCTGCAGCACCCTAAAAAAAAGAAACAGTCCAAAATCCCTTGCGACGGCGCAGCCGATTGTAGCAATGACCGTTACGATCATGCTCGCCATCATCACAAACCTCGATCCTTTAAAGTCGACAATTGAGCCGACAATGATCTGCATCACAGCTGTAATGAAGATGAACAGCGAGACGGACAGGTTGACCATCGATACGGAAACGTGAAACGAATCTCTGATTAACGGAATGATGGGTGAATAGATATTTTGATTCAACGATGCGAAAAAGGCGCTGATACACACAAAATACATAATGAAAGAAGCATTTAATTTCATTGGTCTCATGTCAAACCGCCTGCCTTGTTTTTGTTTATTCGTTAACAATTCCTTTAATATCGTTCACCGGTTAACAATATTAATTGTAGATGACTCCTTTATCAATGTCAACGAACATTTCTTACTGCAACCTTAAAGTTTTTACAAACTTTTTACTTATCGGGTTTCTTCACTCGAAAAACGCCTTAAAAAAAGGTTCCTTCTGATCAAAATTCCTCAGATTCACAAAAAACGTTACGAATATTTTCATATTTTGAATTTGATTTGTGTTGACAACTGGAAAAGATAGGGATAAAATGACTATTGTTTACCAGTAAACTTTTATGCTGTACCTTGCCTGATTTTGAGCTCAAACTCTTGCCCTGCTTTAACTATTGAACAAATGTGATACCCCTTCATCATGACCCGCACCATCGCTTATTCTTCTCGATTCATCGTGAAGTTGAGACCAGCCTATTCCCAGCTCGATAAACCGCACGTATCCCATCATTGATTGCAAAAGAAGTCATTCTATGTCCGTTAAGGAGGAAATCAATGACAGAGCTTACAATGGAGAGCAAACACCGGCCATTCAAAACTGAAACTCTTACCCGAAACTGCAATGAAATACTAAAACGCAGACGCCATGTTCTCATTGGCATCAGCCCGTTTAACAGCCGATTTTCCGAAGATTACATTCATCGGCTTATCGGCTGGGCCGTCCGTGAATTTCAACATGTATCCGTGCTTTTAGCCGGAAAGGAAGCAGCCAACCTTCTCGAAGCGCTCGGCACCCCGAATGGGAAGGCCGAACGGAAAGTCAGGAAAGAAGTCTCACGGAACCGGAGATTCGCTGAAAAGGCGTTGGAAGCGCATGGCGGCAACCCCGAGGCCATTCATACATTTTCCGATTTCGCGAACCAGACCGCATACCAGCGTTTGCGGATGGAAGTCGAAGACGCCTTTTTTGACCAGCCGCATTTCCGCAAAACCTGCCTGGAGATGTCGCATGCGGCGATCCTCGGACGGGCCCGGGGCATTCGGATGGATGTCCAGGAGGTCAGCGCCGCCATGCTGGAGCTGGCTGTTGAATACGTCATCGCTGAACTTCCGTTTTTCATCGCCGCCCCTGATATTTTAGGCGTCGAAGAGACGCTTCTTGCTTATCACCGTCCATGGAAGCTCGGCGAACAGATCTCCCGTCATGAATTTGCCGTCAAAATGCGCCCAAATCAAGGATATCTTATGGTTTCCGAAGCGGACGAAAGTGTGGAATATAAAAGCATGCAGGAGGAACGAGTATGAATCAATCGCTAAAAACATTCAGCGTGTTGTCAGAACAATATCACGAGAATCCGTATCAATATTTCTCATACCTTCGGGAATCTGATCCCGTCCATTATGAAGAATCGCTAGACAGCTATTTTATCAGCCGCAACCAGGATGTGCGCCGCGTGCTCCAGAATCAGGACGTCTTTACAACGAAATCGCTTGCCAAACGGGCCGAGCCCGTCATGCGCGGACCTGTGCTCGCCCAAATGAAAGGCAAAGAACACACGGCGAAAAGGAGAATCGTTCTGCGCCGTTTTATCGGGGAATCCCTTGATCACCTCACGCCGCTCATTAAAGATAATGCACAAAGGCTTTTGGCCCCTCATCTGGAGAAAGGGCGGATCGACCTTGTCAATGATTTCGGCAAAACGTTCGCCGTTTGTGTGACGATGGACATTTTAGGTTTGGACAAGAACGACCACCAAACAGTGAGAAACTGGCACAGCGGCGTCGCCGATTTCATTACCAGTTTGAATCAGGCGCCTGAGGACCGGGAGCATTCCCTTAAATGCAGTGAACAGCTCGCTGAATATTTGAATCCGATTATCGAGGAAAGGCGCAAAAACCCCGGCCATGATTTAATATCCATCCTTTGCACTTCCGAATACGAGGGAGTAGCGATGTCTGACCGCGACATCCGCGCGCTGATTCTCAATATATTGCTTGCCGCCACGGAACCGGCGGACAAGACGCTCGCATTAATGATTTATCATTTGCTTCATCATCCCGATCAAATGAATGACGTGCTGGAAGACCGCACGCTCCTGCCTCAGGCCATCGCAGAGACGCTGCGCTACAAGCCGCCGGTGCAGCTCATCCCGCGCCAGCTTTCACAGGACGCGGTGATCGGCGGAGTCGAGCTCAAAGAAGGGACGACTGTATTTTGCATGATAGGCGCGGCAAATCGCGATCCTGAAACGTTTGAGGAGCCAGACGAGTTCAACATCCATCGCACCGACCTGGAAGTCAAAAGCGCATTCAGCGGTGCTGCCAGGCATCTCGCATTCGGTTCAGGCGTCCACAACTGTGTAGGAGCGGGGTTTGCGAAGACGGAAATCGAGCTTGTCGCAAATATCGTCCTGGATCAGCTGAAGAATATCCAGCTGGAGGAAGACTTCGTTTACCGTGAGACAGGCCTTTACACACGCGGCCCCGTCTCGCTCAACATCAGATTTGATACGAAACATTAATCTTGTGAAAAAGCCTTCTCCTCCCGAGAGGAGGCTTTTTCAATTGCCGCTTCACTGATCTTCGCCAGCTCTTCAAAATCCTCCTTCCCTTCGCTCGCATGTGAAAGTTCGTGGCATTGAACGATTTTAAAACCATTCATTTTAAACATCGCGATGATTTCAATTCTCCCCCGGTCTCCGTTTGTTTTGACAACATTGACCGTATACCTGACCGCTGCGCTTTGCAGTCGCTCGTCAAACAAAAACTCATGAAAGGGCGACACCGTTATGGTGCGGGCAACCTTTTTCAGCGTCCTCATGTGATCTTTAAACTGCACAAGGTCAATTTGACTGCCGTCGGTTACTTGAACATAATTCTCGCTGAAATAATCGGGAATTTTTTCAGTATTCATTTCACTCAAGATGTCCTGATACATGCTGCTTAAAAACTGTTGGGCTTCACTTTTATTCATTCGCTGCTCCTCTTGATTAAATGTGTTTTGACCATTCGTTTAAAAAGCGGATGACGGTTTCCAGCTCGGATTCGGAAAACCGCTCAAACAGCTCGATATAGCGCTGCTTTGCAATTTCGTGCATCCTGTCATGAATGTCGGCCAGTTTCTTCCCCTCGTCTGTTAATCTGTAATACAATTCTTTGTTGTTGTTCGGTTTTTTGTGCGATTCGATCATCCCGTGCTTTGTAAGCACATTGACCGCTTTTGTCACTGCCGCTTTTGATATTTGAAGTTTTGCTGCCAGGAAAGCGTTGTTGACGTCTGCCTCGTTTTCGCTGATAAGCGAGATAATGTGAAGCTGGGTCAGTGTCCAATGCTTCCGGATGCTGTCGACTTCTTGAAAAGCTTCCTTTGCGAGCGCCTGCTGTTCATGCTGAGCCCGCTTTTCTCTTTTGAGAATAAAATCCTGGACGGCTTGAAATGCTTGCTCATACGTCTTGTTTTCCACGATCATCATATCCTTTCCATCATCGTTAACCGGTTAACTATTTAATAGTTTACCAGT
This sequence comes from Bacillus paralicheniformis, assembly GCF_002993925.1. Taxonomy (NCBI): domain Bacteria; kingdom Bacillati; phylum Bacillota; class Bacilli; order Caryophanales; family Bacillaceae; genus Bacillus; species Bacillus paralicheniformis. The sequence goes on from NZ_CP023665.1 coordinate 3,643,274, forward strand.
TAACAATAATTAAAGCAAGCAAAAGGCATATGATGCAGAAAAGATCCGCAGCATATGCTTCCCTCATACTTGAAGAGATAACACGTGCTTTTCAGTCCAAGCCAGAAGCTTCAGGTCCTGTTTGCGGCCGGCGATGAATGAAAGCCCCAAAGGCTCGCCGTTTTTTGCCGGTAACGGAACGGTGATCTGCGGAAGCCCGCCAAGCCCGGCAATACACGTCAGTTTCATCGTGCGCGCCCTTCTCTCATGTAATTCGTTTTCCGGCAGCCCGCGGAGCGGCGGCGTGCCGGGAGCAGTTGGAAGGACGAGCAAGCCGTCTTCCGCGAGCCATTCCGACAGTCTCCTTTTCACCGCTTCTCTTTTCATCAACACATGCTCATGATCGCTTTTCCTAAGACTTGACGTCCATTCAAATCTTTCTGCGATTCCAGAGCCGAACACTGGATTTGTGCGCTCGATCCAAGCTCCATGCTCCTCCCAAATATCCAGACCCTGCAGCAACTTGAACATCTCCGCCCATTCCGCGAGGCCTCCGTCAGCGGCAATGCACCAGTCGAATTCGCCGTCTATCAGGCCTAATGCATGAGCGTATACTTGTGTCCGGTCGCTTTCTTCAAGCAGGCTCCACGCCTCTTTTTCAAAATAAATCCGCTTGAAACAGGCCCCTGCCTCCTCCTGTCCGCTAAGCAGGACGCGGCCTGCCGCATGAAGAATTCCGATATCTTTTGACATCCATCCGACAGTGTCAAAGCTTTTCGCCAGCGGTATGACTCCATTAACCGGCACCTCGCCGTGCGTCGGCCGAAATCCGAAAATTCCGCAGTAGGAAGAAGGGATTCTGACAGACCCTCCGGTGTCTGTTCCAAGGGCAAAATCGGCCATGCCGGAAGCTGCCGCCACGGCCGAACCGCTTGAAGATCCTCCAGGAATGTTGTCCTTGGCACAAGGATTGACTGGCGTACCATAATGGACATTTTCTCCGTCAAGGCTGTACATCAGCTCATCCGTGTGAGCAGCACCTTTAAGCCTTGCCCCTTCACGCAGCAGCAAGTCAACGGCTTCCGCGTTTTTTTCGGCAGGTTCGTGCGTCCTCAGCCAATCAGGATTTCCCGCCGCATTTGTATGGCCTTCTACCGCAAACACATCCTTTACCGCAAACGAAAGGTTTTTCAAGCTTCCTTCAGCTGATGCCGGCTCGACAGCCAAATCCTTGTTCATAAAAGCGCCCCAATCATACTCCATTTTCAAAATCCCCTCTTTTGGTTTTTAACGATAACCGGACACCTCTTCAAATTGAACAAAATTGTGACAAAATCTTCCGTTCTCCGGTTGAAAAAGGTCTTTAGGTTTGTTCCTATAGGCAAACAGGGTAAAATAAAGGTGTGTTAATTACATATTAAAAACGAACATGGGAGAGGAGAATGAATGGTGAACAAGGTTCGCACAGGAATATTAGGATACGGTTTGTCAGGTTCGGTGTTTCATGCGCCTTTATTATCTGTGTTAGAAGATTTTGAGATTCGAAAGGTGATGACTTCAAGAAAAGAACAAGTCAAACAAGACCTCCCCGAAACAGAAGCCGTCAGCTCGATCGAAGACATCACAAATGACCCTGACATTGATCTCGTCATCGTGACCACGCCGAGCGGCCTTCATTACGAAATGGCGAAAGAGTGCATCCGCGCCGGAAAGCATGTCGTCCTGGAAAAACCGATGACGGCAACAGCGGAAGAAGCTGAAAAGCTCATCAATGCCGCGAAAGAAAAAGGGGTGCTTCTCAGCGTCTACCACAACCGAAGATGGGATAACGACTTTTTGACGATCAAACAGCTCATCAAAGAAGGGCGCCTCGGAGAGGTTAACACATTCCACGCCTCCTACGACCGGTTCCGGCCGAATGTCAGACAGCGCTGGAGAGAGCAGAAAGGACCGGGCTCAGGCGCACTGTACGATTTGGGTTCACACCTGATCGATCAGGTGCTTCATTTATTCGGCATGCCAAACAGTGTCACCGCTCAAGTGACCGCTCAAAGAGCCAATGCGGAAACAGACGATTACTTCCATGTCGTCCTTCACTATGATCAGCGCCAAGTGATTCTCCACTCGGGTTCGATTGTTCCGGCCAACGGTCCCCGCTACCAAATCCACGGTTCAAAAGGAAGCTTTATTAAGTATGGTATCGACGGCCAGGAGGATGCACTCAGAGCGGGTCAAAAACCTGCAGGCGATGAGTGGGGAGCCGATCAACCCAAATATTACGGGGAACTGGCCACAGTCGAAGGTGACGAGGTCATTAAGGAAACAGTGGAAAGCATCCCGGGTTCATACTTAACCTATTACAAGCAGCTTGCTTTAAGTATTCTTGAAGGCGGCAGCCTGCCTGTCACGGCTGAAGAAGGACGCGACGTCATCCGCATCATCGAAGCCGCGCAAAAAAGCAGCGAAACGAATCAAACGGTGTTCTTACACAAATAAAATAAAACCGCGGATCACGTCCGCGGTTTTTTCAAAAGGTCCGGCCCAATTCTTTGGCGCGGGCAATTGCATTTCGTTTAATTTCTTCGGCTTTATCCGGCTCTGCATTATGCCCTTCTATAAATAAACCTTCAAATTCCGGCACTCCGAAAAACTGCATCATGATGCTGATATAGCGGTGCCCCATCTCAAGTTCCGCAGCCGGCCCTTCTGAATAGTAGCCGCCTCTCGCCTGGATGTGCAGGGCTTTTTTATCGGTTAACAGCCCGATCGGTCCCTGTTCGGTATATTTAAACGTCTTTCCCGCTACAGCGACCGCATCAAAGTACGCTTTCATCACCGGGGGAAAAGAGAAATTCCAAAGCGGCGTGACAAACACGTATTTGTCTCCCGCGATAAATTGCTCGCTCAGCTCATTCAAACGGCCGACTTTTGCCTTTTCGTGTTCAGAAAGCTGTTCAAATCCCGATCCCGACTGCAATTTTCCCCAGCCGCTGAAAACATCCGCATCAATCTGCGGAATGTTCTCCTTGTAAAGATCAAGATGTATGACTTCATCATCCGGATGAGCTTCTTTGTAAGATTCGATAAAAGCTTTTCCCGCCGCCATGCTGTATGATGCCCTTTCGTCATGCGGGTGAGCGGTAATGTAAAGGGTTTTTGTCATCTCTTTTGCTACCTGCCTTTTTGTATTGTTATTGGATAGTATGGGACGTTTTCAGGCAAATATTCAGAAAAACTCGGCTTATGCTGGAATCATCCGCCGGTCCAAAAACGTATAGCCGGAAATAGCTCGCAGACAGGATGCAAACTTCCCATACGGAAGTTTTACGACGCAGTTTGCACATATTGCTGATCGCCTGTTTCGCATTTTTGCACTAGCGGCTTGATCAAAAGCGTTAATTGATACTTTCGTTCAGCAGTCTGATCGCCTGCAAATACTTTCATTCTGCTTGCAATTCACGAATAAAAAAAGGAACGCCTCGATTTTTCAGGTCAAGGCGTTCCTCCATTCAAAACGAAAGCAGACTCCCTTGCAGGAGCAATGCCATTTCTTAGATGCTTGCGGCATCTTCGTTTTTTAGATGATACTTTTATATACAGCTTTTATGACTGCGTTGTATGCCCCTCTTCTTCCAGCTTTTCGAGTCTCTCTTGCACCTCTTCTTCTGAAAGGCCGTGCTCTTTGACATACAGGTTGCGCGGATGAACCCGGCACTCGTGCGTGCAGCCCCGCAAATAGCGGTGTTCATTTTCTTCAGAGCAGATGATCTGCTTGTTGCATTCAGGGTTGGCGCAGTTGACATAGCGCTCGCAAGGCTCGCCGGTGAAATAATCCTTGCCGACGATGACATGCTCTTTCTGGTTGACCGGAACGCTGATTCTTTCATCGAAAACATAGCACTGCCCGTCCCACAGTTCACCTTGAACTTCAGGGTCTTTTCCATACGTCACAATCCCGCCGTGAAGCTGGGACACGTCTTCAAATCCTTCTTTTTTCAGCCATCCCGAAAATTTTTCGCAGCGGATACCGCCCGTGCAGTAAGTCAATATTTTCTTGCCTTCGAGCTTTTCTTTGTTATCACGGATCCATTCAGGCAATTCGCGGAACGCCTTAATGTCCGGTCTGACCGCGCCGCGGAAATGTCCCAAATCGTACTCATAGTCGTTCCGTGCGTCGACGACAATCGTATCTTCCCGCTGCATCGCCTCATAAAATTCTTTTGGCTCAAGGTATTTTCCCGTTAATTCATTCGGATCGATATCATCTTCCAGACGGAGCGTCACAAGCTCATCGCGATGGCGGACATGCATTTTTTTGAAAGCGTGCCCTTCTGATTCATCGATTTTAAACACCATATCTTCAAAGCGGGGATCGTTTTTCATTTCACTCATATAGCGGTCTGTCTGCTCTACGGTTCCTGACACGGTTCCGTTTATTCCTTCACCCGCCACAAGGATGCGCCCTTTCAGGCCCAAATCTTTGCAGAACTTGAGGTGATCTTCGGCAAATTGCTCGGGGTTGTCGATATGAACATATTTATAATACAACAATACTCGGTATTGATTTTTCATGATATCTTACCACCTATCTGATGCATGTTTTTACAGGAGAAAAAATGGAATATCCATCCATTTATTTTATCAAACCTTTGTTCATATTAAAACAAATCATCACCATGATTTCAATGAAGCTGCTTGAACATTCCCTTAATCAAATGCTAGAAATTTTAACACTTCCGGCCGTTTTACGCAAGCAAAACAACTCAGGTTAAAGGACTTTCAGCAATTCTGTTATAAACTCCCAAAACCCAGGAACTTCTTGACATAAAAGCATCTCCGCTTTTTCGCAAATTTTCATCTTCAGCTCCTGTTCAAGATCCTCCCTCTCTTGATAGGATGTGTTGTTTAATTTGCTTTTGATCATCGGCGTGAAATTTTCCAGCAATTTCTCAATCTCTTTTTCGTCGTGCAGACTCACTGTTATCATTCCCCTCTGCTTTAGAATTCAGCAGCTCTCTTATCTTTTCGAGTGCCCTTTTATGAATTCTTGAAATATTTTGCCTTGATTCTCCCAAAGAGTCAGCCATTTCCTGCATGGATACCCCGTGAATGTAAATTTGCGCAAGCACTTTTTTCTGCTTGTCCGTCAATTGCAAAAACGCTTCATAAAGCATCGGGTCTTGCAGATGTTCACTTAAATCCTCTTCCTGTTCCAAGACATCGTCTAACAGGTCCCCTCGGGGCGGCTCGGGCAAAGTCGGACTGTCGTCGATCATCAATGGAAAACGCTCTCGATTTTTCCGGACTCTTTTATCAAAGTCGACGGAGAAAATCCGGATCATCGAGTTGATGTATTTGATCATGCGGATGTTTTTGTAAAACCGCTTAAATTCGCGATCGAGACACTCTGCCTCTTCAGAATCCGGATGTTCCAAAACGTGGTTGAAAAGCCGCTCATACCGGGGGTTGCTCAAAAAATGCTTCACAAGCGGATGCCCTGTGATTTCCTTGATTTTCGCACGCAGTAACGTTTGATCAATCATAAAAACCGCCTCCTATTTATTTAGATGAAAGAAATGTAAAAAAAGTAAACTCATCTCTTCTTATTAACATGCAAACATAAGTTCCCATTCAGAGAAAATAGTTCTTTGCTTACATTTTTCAGACTTTCTTCACTTCTTAACATAGGAGGTGGTAAGAATGGACAGTGCATTCATTGAGGAAGCAGCGAAACAAATCGGCAATGTCGGCTTTCCGGCTGTATTGGCAATTTACCTGCTGACGCGTTTTGAAAAGAAAATCGATGAACTGATCGAATTGATCAAAGAAAAAAGTGACTCCGATGATTGACATCGGCCTCACTTTTTTCACTTAACATGACAGAAGGGGAAAACGAAAGGCCTTTCAGCTCTCCTTTACATTTTGAGAAAGAGGGGATATCACATGGAAAAAAACAAATCAATTCCACAGCCGATCAGAGGAGAAAAAGGAGCGGAAACGAAAATTCCGCATAACGTTGAGCGCGATCGCCAAAATCCGGACATGCTTGCGCCGCCGGAAACCGACCACGGAACGGTGTCAAACATGAAATTTTCATTTTCCGATGTCCATAACCGACTCGAAAAAGGCGGATATGCACGGGAAGTCACCGTTCGCGAGCTGCCGATTTCAGACAAGCTTGCCTCTGTCAACATGAGGCTGAAACCTGGAGCCATCAGGGAACTTCACTGGCATAAGGAAGCCGAATGGGCATATATGCTGTACGGAAAAGCACGGATTACGTCTGTTGACCAAGACGGCAGAAATTTTATTGAAGATGTGAAAGAAGGAGATCTCTGGTACTTCCCGTCAGGTCTGCCGCATTCAATCCAAGCGCTTGAAGACGGCTGCGAATTCCTGCTCGTCTTCGATGACGGCTCTTTCTCTGAAAACAGCACCTTCCAGGTGACAGATTGGCTGGCCCATACGCCTGATGAGGTAATTGCCGCAAACTTCGGCATTTCAAAAGACGTCGTAGCATCTCTTCCAGATAAAGAAAAGTATATTTTCCAAGAAGTGATCCCTGGATGTCTTGAGAAAGACAAAGTCGAAAGCCCGAACGGAACGGTGCCTCAATCTTTCAGCTACAATTTGCTTGAACAGGAACCGATCGTATCTAGTGGCGGTAAAGTATGGATTGCCGATTCCACGAATTTCAAAGCGTCGAAAACAATCGCTTCTGCGCTGGTGGAAGTCGAACCTGGAGGCATCCGGGAGCTGCACTGGCATCCGAATACAGACGAATGGCAGTATTATATTTCCGGACAAGCGAAAATGACCGTTTTCGCGTCCGACGGGCATGCCAGAACATTTAACTACCAGGCCGGAGATGTCGGCTATGTGCCGTTTGCAATGGGACACTACGTCCAAAATACAGGAGACGAACCGCTTCGCTTCCTCGAAATCTTCAAAGACGACCACTATGCTGACGTTTCGTTAAACCAATGGCTCGCGCTCGTTCCGGAAGAGCTTGTCCGCCAGCACCTCGACGTCGGCAGCGAGTTTACAAACATGCTCTCTAAAGAAAAGCATCCGGTCGTGAAATTTGATAAGAAATAACCAGCCAGGCTTGCAGGAGACATATCCTGCAGGCCTTCGGCTGCTGTGTACATATTTCAAAGGAGTTGTATCATGAAACATTTCGTTATTTGCTGCTTATCGGTAATGTTCGTTTTTTTCGCCCACTTTCTCGGCATTTCGATCCTGTTTCATCTGCCGGGCGCATTTTATCAAACAGTCGGGTCCCTGCTTTTGTTTACGCTTTGTTATACCGCACTGACCTTTGTCCTGGAACCGGCTGAAAAGCTGCTCATCCACAGTATGAAGCTGCTGGGCATCAATCGGCGGATCACGTTTTTTGCAGCCGAAATGCTCACGATCGGATGTTTATGGGCCGCGATTTTTACAGCGGACGAATTGCTGGACGACGTTCTGCTGACCTCTTCGGCGGAAATCATGATTGCCTTTTCGTTTTTTACCATTGATAAAATCCTTTATCCACGGCAGAGGTCCGGTTCGCTCTTATATTGAGAATCCACTGTGCAGGAGAATGTTATATAATGGATTTCAAGTAATCAAAAGGAGGTTTTCGTTCTTGTATAAGGTACGTTTTAGACCCGACATGTCGATCAAAGAAATCGGCGAACAGGTGCAAAGCTATGTCGCCGCCAATTGGAAACAAACGCTTGAAGATCATCGCGAAGCGCTTTTAAAGGTGTTTCCCGAATTGGAAGACGCGACTTACGGCGTCTACTTGGACCACCTGCTGCCTCCTGTATTTGAAAGTCTCGAACAGTCCGGCTTTACAACGATTCAAGATGCGGGAAAAGGTGATTTTTTCATCGGAAAAGGCTTAAACTTTAGACAGTCCATGGAAAAATGGGGAGCTGACGACTGCCGCTCACGGGTGTTTTGGGCTGTCATCTCCGATCAGCAAGAAAAGCCTGCCGGGACGCTGCTCTTTGACTTTTTTCACTCTCACGCCGGGTTTGACGTGCCTCTTTCTCCGAAGATTTACACATTGGAGGAAACAGAGAGAGACAGAATTGTCGCTCACGTGAAACAGATAAAGGAAAACTAGCTGATAGCGACCCACAACATCATAAGCTGAAACCGCTGGGTAACCCGGCGGTTTTTTTAATGCAGAACAAGGAATATTTTTGCAACCAATCAAACCACACATTCGTTATGTATAAGACCACCAACATCTTACATAAGGGAGAAAATCATGAGAACTTTCGAAATATTATTAACACTTCTGTCTTTTGTCATGCTGTTTCAGCAAAAAATGCCGAGAAAGCTTGCGGCGGCAGCCGGATTTGCGAGTATTGGCGTGTTGGCGGGACAGCTTTTTTTTGAGGGATACAGATGGCAAATGGTTTTGATCTATCTGATCTCCGCCGCCCTCGCCTTTATCGCGATCTTCGGTAAAAGGCTTCAAATCAAGATGTGGAAGCCGCTGAAATATGGCTTGTATGTTCTAATATTCGCCATGCTGGCAATCTCCGTCTTCCTGTCTGTATACCTGCCCGTCTTCGATTTGCCTAAGCCTGACGGCGCTTATTCTGTCGGGACGAAGACGTTTCATTTGACCGACCGCGACAGAGAAGAAACGCTGACAAAAAATCCGCACGATAAAAGAGAACTGATGATCCAAGTATGGTACCCTGCCCAAGGTTTGCATGGACAGAAACGGGCACCTCTCTTTCCCGAAGACGCAAGCACATTTCACGAATATATCGAGAAGTTCGCAGATGGATTCGGTCTTCCCCCGTTTGCTTTGGACTATTGGCGCTACATCAAAACAAACTCATACGAAAACGTTGAAATCTCATCAGCTGAAGCCCGATATCCAGTCGTCGTAATCAGCCACGGCTTCGGAACAAGCCGGCTGCTGCACGCTTCCCAAGCCGAACATCTGGCAAGCCATGGGTTTGTCGCAGTGGCGATCGATCATACGTACAGTACGATGGCAACGGCTTTTCCAGACGGACGGATGACAGGCTTAACAACCGAGCGATATATGAACGGAGTTTCCGAAAACAGCAGCAAGCTCGGGAACATTTGGACGCAGGACGCCGACTTTGTCATCAACCAGTTGGATCAGCTGAATCGCGATGCCTTTAATGGAAAACTCGATATGGACAACATCGGGATGATGGGTCACTCATTCGGCGGCGCCACGGCGTTTAACGCCGCATATTCAAATCCCAAAATTAAAGCCGGAATCAACATGGACGGTTCACTGTACAATGTCAACGGCAAGCAGGCGATTTCAAAGCCGTTTCTATTCATGGAATCGAGCAGCTTTATGAACATTAAAGACAAGGCGCTCAGCGGAAAAATTTCTGATGAAGAAATCAAAAATTCGGGTTTAACGAAAGAAGAATTCAACAAGATGATTGAGGAACGAAAAAAGGAATACAAAATCATTGATCAAGCGTCAATGGTGTATATTGAAGGAACGGAGCATTACAACTTCACCGACTTGCAGCTTTATTCAAAACTTTTGAAGCAGCTCGGCATGACGGGCGACATCGACGGCGAACGAAGCGCGGATATCGTGAACCGGTACGTTTTGGATTTTTTCAACAAGCATTTAAAAGAAACCGGCGGCGGCTTGATCAGCAAGCCGAATCCGTCATATCCGGAGGTGAAGTTTCCGAAGGAATAAACCGAAAACGACAGAAAGGGTGCCGACGGCGGCACCCTCTTTGTCTCATTAACAGATACACCCTGGATTGCGAGAACTAAATATTTTTCGTATGCCTTTTCACTAAATGGCCGCTAAGCCCGGCATATCGGAACTGTGCGGCTTGTAACTCCGCTTCATGCGCGGCGTCGTTAATATTAGCGGAGGTTAGCGACAAATGTTGTCACACTCTGAGCCGGAAGATGCGCCCAAAAATGATTGTCTGTTACATTGAGATTCGTTCCAGGTTGAAGGTTGCTGCTGCTGCTCGTGATCCATCTGGATACTTGAGAAACAGATCCATTCTGCAGAACGAAGTTTTGGTTAACCCCTGAGTTGTTTTTATTAATGGCAACTATAACGACTTTGTTGTCACCTTTATAGGCAGATACGTAAACGTTTGAAGCGGGGCTCTTTGTCGCATCAACCCTGACATAACCGGGACGGACAAACTTCGAGAAATGAGCCATATTGTAACCGCGCTTGCTGATCGTACCGTCTTCTTTCATAGGACCGTATGATCTGCGGATGTACCACCATACATAAGCCTGAAAATCTCCCTCTACCATCGAATTGTGAATATGGTGCGAAACATCCAATGCCTCAGGCCAGCGGTCCGCAGAATTATTGTCACTGTTCGGATAATATACTTCCGTCATCCAAAGATCTTTTCCTGCTCCTTTTTGTTTGAACAGTGGATAAGCGAAATTGTTAAGCTGTGTACCATAAAGATGAGCGCCAAGAATATCCATATTGGCAAGCGCCTTCGGATCATTCAAAATCGGATCCGATATATTTTTTAAGTATTGAAACGACTCAGGCGCGATGACACGGGCATTAATCGAGCCGGCGTTCTCTTTCATAAAGCGAAGTATTTCTTGCGGTGTCCACCACGTCCAGTCGTGTGCGTAATCAGGCTCGTTTTGGACGGAAATCGCATACAGATTCACGCCATTATTTTTCATGAAGGTAACAAAGTCGTTAAGATGCTTCGCGTATGCGGCGTACTTATCGTATCTCAGCCGTTTAGCTGATGTGTCTCCATTCCGATTGAAAGTCTCAACCATATCGCTTGGCGGATTCCAGGGAGAAGCAAAAACGATTGCTCCGTGTTTGATCGCACTCTTTGCCGTCTCCACTTCTCTGTACCAATTGTTTCTATTTTCATCAACATGAATTCTTAAAATTGAAAAGCCTAACTGATTCTGTCCATTGCCAAAGGCGGTTTCTCTTTGAGCTGCTGTAAGATCCCCGATCCAAGCCGGGTGATTCATCCCTCCAAAACCGCGAATCACTTGTTTTTCTGCAGATAGACGAACTGTTGCGTCACTGGCTGCTGAAACTTCAGAAGCGGCAGGCCCGGTTAACATGAGCGACAGCATCGTTACATATGCCAACAATACACAAATTAATTTTTTCACATGCTTTCATCCTCTCATTGTTGTGGTATATGAAAACCCTTCTGAGACCACCTTTTTGCTGTTACCGGTGCTCATTTTGTGTAAACTGCCAGTAATCAACATTAAACAAGTTGCCTGAACTGTTTCCGGTAAATACAAAATAGACGTTGTGAACACCGGTTGCGCCGCTCACAGTGGTTTCTATTTCTCTCCAAGTCTGCGCTCCGCCTGTGGAAGGTACATTCAGAGTTCCCACAAGCTTACCTGTTACACTGTCGAGACGGACTTCAATTTTACCGCCTGCAGTGGAAGCGACATTGGCTTTAAATGTCCTCGCTCCGCGCGTGCCGAAGTCAGCATTTCCTACAGCAATCCAGTCTCCGTTATGAATGCTTGTGACGTTTTGATTATTTTCCGGTCCGCCGCGTGCTGAGGATTTCTCCGTCAAAATGCGTCCATTCCAGGCAAACGTTTCAGCTTCTACCCGGTTATACGGATTCAAATTGGCAAGCTGAGACACTCCCCTATAATTTGCCGCCACCTCTTGAATGGACCCGTCTGCAAGATGGACCAGCTTATTGATATGGGGAGAACGGTATCCTTTGCCGGCTCCGAACAAAGCGAAACTGACAGTTTGAGCATGGTACACCACATACCACTCGTTTTTAAAATTGAAAACAGCATGATGGTTGTTTCCGCCAGCCCCGAAGAATGCACCCGGATTTTTCAGGAAATGCCCTCTATACGTAAAGGGCCCCATGGGACTTGAGCTGGTCATGTAGCCGATTTCACCCGGTGGTATATTGGCCGGGTGCGCACCGCTGAAATTGATGCAATAGGAATAGTAATATTTTCCGTTATGTTTATGAATTCCCGAGTCTTCAAACATGAAAGGCGCATCAATCACAGACGCGCTTCCAACAACGCTCGTCATATCGGTCCCCAATTTTATGACTCGTGCTGTTTTAGGATTTGCCCATTGCTCCTGCGTTGGATTTGAACCTCCAGGGATGCCTCCGCCGGCATACAGATAACCGGTGCCGTCGTCATCTACGAACACTGCCGGATCAAATAGCCAAACAACGCCGGACATTCCCGGTGTACTTGTTGTAACCAACGCTTTTCCGATCGGATCTGTCCACGGCCCGGTCGGGCTGTCTGCGGTGAGGACCCCGATACCTCCGCCGCCGTTTGCAAAGTAAAGGAAGAATTTATCCTTACCATTTATCTTTTTAACTGCGACTGACGGGGCCCAGGACGCGCCTGCCCATTTCGCAATCCCCCGGCCGCCATTAGCCCCGTTGGCACCTGCCACCGGAATGGCTCCGTGATCTGTCCAGTTCACCATATCCGCTGAAGAGATGACGAACACTTTGTTCAAATTGGCAAATGAATTATCCTTAATCGTTCCGTTGCTGTTATATTCATAATCGTCACTGGACATATAGATGTAGACTCTTCCGTTATAGGTCAGCGCAAAGGGATCCGCCCCTAAATGATGGTCTATAAGCGGGTTAGAATTCCCTACATGTTTTGCAATGGTTGTGCTGGCAGCAAGTACAGATTTCCCAGGTATACAGCTCATGAATAGCACAAGAACCAATAAACATGCACCGCACTTCATTTTCATGACCAACATCCTCCTTTTATCTATAAAATCAGGCGAGTTGCCGATTTTTCCGGCAGAAGCCCCTGTCTTTGGAAAGTGCGATCCGGCTTTGGGGCGATTTCTAATCTTGAAGCAGCTTCTTTCATAGCTCTATTCCTTCGCGAAGCCGGGCCTAGCCCTCTTCCGGAAGAACGCGTTCAGAATCTTGGCCAACCGCAATAACCTGACCGGTGATTTATCTGCCGGCGCTTTGCTCTTCTTTCTCCGCATCCCCTCCTGTAGTTCATATTTAATAACCGTTTTGCATAAGCGTTGATCATACAAACTTTTACATTTAGCGCCTTCAAAAACTTACCATAATTTTTTAAGCATATTAAGTGTCTTTTATCATTTCTTTTTCATAATCTAAAATTGATTCTTATGAACTAATTTCATTTTTCTAAAAGAAAATAGGGTTGTTTTATAGACATCCGTACGTTGCCTAGAGGTGATTCTTAATCGCGGAAAGAAAAAGAGTTTAAGTTGAATCAGCGGAGCATTACAGCTTCCCCGAAGACGGAAAAGCGGAGATATTATAAATCATCATGTTTTGGATTTTTTAAGGAACGGGCGGCGACTTGACAAGCGAGCTGAATCCGGAGGAATGATCGAAAAGCTGAGTGCCGCTGAGGAAAGCGGCAACCTCTTATAATCAGGAGAAAATAAAGAAAAGACTTAAAGCAATCGCAGTCTGAACAAGCGAAATCAAAGCCAAGTGTCCAAACGGAGTCTTGGCTTTTTTGATGTATGTATCATAAATGGCATTAACAGTAAAGAAACAAACGTATCCTATTAGCGATTCAATGATGAGCATGGTAGACCTCCTTTTGGTCAGCTCCTTCGAATGTATATACAATCAAAGTTCGACATAATACCCTCTGATCCTTTTTTAGCGATCCCTAAGTCGATTACACGGTGCCTCTGCTATACCGATTCCAAAGAAAAGCCAATTTCTGAAAATAAATGAAACTTTATGCTAAAATTAAAGGAAAACAGGTTTGAGGTGCAGTAAACTTATGATCCAACACAGTGTCTTTCTTGAGGGAGAATATACATTACAGGATATGAGATACTTCTTTTTTTATTGGCTTAAAAAATACGCATTCCTTTATTTTATTCTTATTTTTCTATTGTTGGTCTGGGTGTTTTCCGTCGATGGGAAGATGCCGATTACCGTTTATCATAGTGAAACACTCGAATTGTTGTTGAATGGACTTCTCATGATTGTACTTTCAATAATATTAACCTCACTTTTAATTGGTTTTTTTTATATCCGGATGCAAATTGTCTATCGGAAAAATGAACGGCTAAAACGTAAAAGAACTTACACTATCAATCCACAAGGAATTCAGATTCAATTTAAGAATTTCGATACGTTGTTTCAATGGTATGAAGTGACAGCAGTAACAGAATATAAACGCCTCATCCTCATGAAAACGTCAAGCAGCCAGATGATTTTGATACCGAAACGCTTTTTCACATTTGAAAATGAACTTCATTCTTTCAGAGAGCTTGTGACTACATATGGGCAGGCCAAAAAATTGAAATTGCAATCTTAAGAAGATGGATTTCTCTTTTTTGTATATCCATTTTCATTTCGTAAAAGGAAGCTTTATTCTTTAGTGATTGTAACCAAATGTATCAGAGGAGAATGCTATTTTTAGAAAACCATTAATAATAAGAATGTCCCTATAATGAATCCAGTCGATAAATAAAAGGCGGTTGATAGTAATGAATAATGCAATACTAAAAAAATTACACCCACATATAGAGGAAGAGGTTACACTTGAAATAAACGGATTTGAATTCACTGGATTTTCAACTATTTGCCCCTATGTCATTGAAGAAGGGAGAGAGTATCCTGTTTTTATTAGCTTCACAATTTTAGATCAGTCAGACCTTCTTGAGTTAGATAAGGAAATCAAAGAATTAGCACGAATTGATGATAGTTATAGATATTATATACGCGGAATACTACATGAAGATTATATTGATGCAGGAATAAAAATTTATGATGACAATGGATATTTTAATGATTATAAATATCTGGCAGGTAAACCCGTAGAGTTATTAGTTGACAGAATAGCAGTTGATTTTCTTGATAATAACTAATGACCAATCGGCAAGAAACCATTCAAAATAAAATAGATTGATGAAAGTCAAAAAAGTTTTAAAACAGTTCTTTAATCTCGAGTTTATAGAATTTGAAAATTATGATCCTGAGTGGTTGCAAGTATTTGACGCACCATTGGAACGATTTAGCCTAATTTTCTCCACCCTTCTTCCTTCCTCTTCATTATGATTCATTTTCAGTGAACCACAGGATTTATTGTCCATTCTTTTCTATAAAGTGGTAAACTTTTTTCTGAATAAGTCTTTTGAAAGGGTTTGACGTATGAAAGTCTTTGAAGCGAGTTCTTTAATTGAAGCAGCGAACAAACGTAAGAAAGAATATGAAGCCTTTGAAGAACAACTGCAAACACTGAAAAAAGCGTTTCTGGGCGTTGCTGATTTAGGTGATGACTTTGAGGGAAAAGGCGCGGACAACATCAAAGACTTCTTTAGAGGACAGGCCGAGATCGTTGATAGTTGGCTCAAGCTTGTCGATGCACAGATCGCTTTTTTTAAAGGGGTTTCCGGCGATATTAAAGATCAAAAGCTGTCCAATTCATATGTGGAAGTCTCCTTTCTGGATCATGAGCTGAAAAATGCGGATTTGAAAGCAACGGAAATCGTCTCAGGGCTCAAGCTGGAAATGGATAAGATCATCGCCAGCGTAAGCGATATTGTTGACTTGGATAATTGGACGCTAGATGACTATATTGATAAAATGGGCAAGGCACAAGAAACTCGCCAGAACACGATCGATGCTGTCAACAAGCTTGACGAATCGTTAAAAACCGAATACTCAAATTTAGAAGCTCTTGACAATACAGTGCTCGCTAAGTATTCCGGTCTAATGGAAGCAACAAGCCATGGAAAAAGTGCGGCTCCGATGCATTTTAGTTTGAAGTCGTTTCATTCCAGTGAAATCTACAAGAATACGATGGAAGTTGAAAAACAGGCCACTAATTACATCGACTCCAAAAGCGAACAAGCCGAAGCCCGGCAACTGCAGGAAAAACAAGAAGAAGAAGCAAACAAGCCTTGGTATTTAAAAACGCTTGATGCTGGTGGAACATTTTTAGGAGAAATCAGCGGGTACTATGATTATAAAAGAGCTGCTGAAGGGATTGACCCGATCACAGGCGAGAAATTAACGGATGGCCAGCGAGTCGCCGCCGGAGCGATGGGTGCGGCCGGCTATATCCCGGTTGTCGGCTGGTTAGGCAAAGGTGCAAAAGGGATCAAAGGTGTATACAGCATGTACAAGGCCGAAAAAGCAGTCACAACTGTAGACAAAGCTCTGGCTGCTTACAAAACCCCGAAAACCTTCCACGCTCTGAAAAACTCTGAAAAAGGCCTATATGGACTGGCCGCGGCTAATGGCTTCAGCGAAACCATCACCGGACGGGATATGCTCGGAAATAAGATTTCGGATGAACAGCGACAGGATAGCCTAAATCGTGCAATCGCAATGATAGCACCTTTCGGTATGCAGAAAGCCGGAAAAGTGCTGAGTGTAAACTCACATAACGGTAGGGCCACTAATCTTTACAGAGGTGAAGACTTTCCTTATGAGCCTAAAAGACCAAACGGCATAGGCAAGTCTCATATTTCCCCTGAAACCGGTAATCTTGTACCTGCCAACAAAACTGGTATGTACCAAGGTCGTCAGGTTACTGTAACAGAGCACGTCCTTGGAGGATATAGAAAAGGCGGGAAATCCAACAGCCCATATACAAGTTTTACAATAAATCAAAAAGTTGCAAAGGGATACGGTGAAAATACAATAGAACTCGACATATCTGCTCTCCGTAAAGCCATCAGGTCTGGTGAAGTGAAGGATATTGTAATTTTATCTCCTAAACAAATCGAAAGGTTAATCAAAAATGATACTCGACAGTCTGAATACTGGAAAAACAAAGCTTTAAAATGGACTCAAAGAGACACTGAATACTTTGTAAAAGGTGAAGTTCCAAAACAATTTATCAAAGTACATCCGAAGGAGTGATAAATATGCTTCTATATTATAAAAATGAATGCTTGGGTGAAATAAAAGGCGCTACTGTTGAAGGTGTCTGGATGTATGGAACAATCATTCCTAATGAAAACATGGAAAAGTTCAAAGATTTCTTTAAGGCTGTAGTAAACGAGGATGACCCTTTTGCCATTGAACAGTATAGTGAAGAATGGTTAGATGATGAAAATTGGTTTATTATTGATGAAAAGCAAAAAAAGGTTGGTATATCCCTTCCAGGGATTTACGAAAATGATAATGAAATAAATTGGAGATGGAGATAAGAAGGCCCTTATTAGAGGCCTTTTTGTATTACTTCAGTAGTGATTCAAGTTTTGCTTTCGTTTTCGGTCCGTAAATACCATCCGCAGACAACTCGTACATCAGCTGGAACCGTTTGACCGCGTTCGCCGTTTTCGGCCCGCAGCAGCCATTTCTATGTCGTTATTCTTTGCCTCTTTGTATGGATAGAAATAGAGGGCAGCTAAAGCCTCTTGAATCCGCCGAACGGCCGTTCCTTTCATGAGTGGGCTTTTTATCTTAAAGATGCCCGCAGGCAGCGTGTAGGATGATTTTTTGTCGCTCGAGGAAAGCTTTTTTTTTTCCGCTGCAATATGAGGCCCGATGACCCGCCATACATGTTCATTAAGCCTTTCAAAGGCTCTTGCACAAACATCAAAACTCCCCCAAAAACAAAAAAACCACCATCATATGTATGGTGGAGACGGTGGGAGTCGAACCCACGTCCAGAAACGTCGATTGCTTCAGCGTCTACGAGCGTAGCCCTGCATATTTAGTTTCGCTCATCTTCGTGCCTGCGGGCAGGCCCTCGGAGAGCTAGTCTGATAAGTCTCTTCCTGCGCTCTCAGACGGGAGCGCAAGCGTAGCCTACTTCGTTATGGGCTCTTAACCGGCACATAGGCGATGCGGGCAAGAGCTCGCTGCGCTAATTAGGCAGCTAGTGCTAAGTTCTGGTTAGATTTGCCAGTTATATTTAGGTGCGTTTTTACGAGATCGCCTCTCGGCTCGCAACTCAAGCTCGATCCGTCCCTGTCGAATCCGTAACGTCCCCTTGGATGAAAAGGAAGTCGGATAACTGGCTGCATCACTATTATAACAAGATCACGCGTCAATTCCAAATGGTAATGTCTGTGATCACGTTCATATAGGATAACATGGGTTCCGGCTTTAGATCAAGCCTTTTTGCCTGTCGCGGAATGCTCTTTCGATTTCGCGTTTGGCGTCTTTGCGCTTTAAGTCCTCGCGTTTGTCGAATTTCTTCTTCCCTTTTCCGAGTCCGAGCAGCACTTTCGCAAAACCGTTCTTCAAATAAATCTTGAGCGGTACGAGCGAGTATCCCTGCTCTTTCGTCAAACCGATCAATTTGTTGATCTGCTTGCGGTGCATCAAAAGCTTTCTCGTCCGCAACGGATCATGGTTGTAGCGGTTCCCCTGCTCATACGGGCTGATGTGCATATTGTGAAGGAACACTTCCCCGCGCTCAATTTTAGCGAACGCGTCCTTTAAATTCACCCGTCCGGCGCGAATGGACTTGATTTCCGTACCTTGAAGCACGATGCCTGTTTCGTATGTTTCTTCTATAAAATAATCATGATTTGCTTTTTTATTTTGGGAAACAACCTTCCCTTCTCCCTTTGGCATACGGCAACCTCCTCCCGCCTTCAATCTCACATTCAAAAGGGCGGCGAATACGTATTATTCTATCAAATGAACGTTCGCCTTACAATTTCGCCGCCCTTTTTTTGACGTGTGCCGTCTATTTTTTCTTTTTCTTGCGTTTTTGTTTCGGCGCGTTTTGAAAACCGCGTTTTTTCTTTACTTTTTTCTTTTTCGGCTTGGTGAACCATTCCCCTTTGTCAGCCGATGGAGCATCCTTTTTAGGACCCTTTTTCTGTTTTGGCTCCGGTTTCTGCCGGCGGCGGGAGCCTTTCATGCCGACGATTTCAAAATCGATGTTCCGCTCGTCTTTATTGACGTCAACGACGCGGACCGTAATCTCATCGCCGATCCGGTAGACGTTGCCCGTACGCTCGCCGATCATGGCATAGTGCTGTTCATCATAACGGTAAAAATCGTCTGTCATAAAGCTGACGTGGACAAGCCCTTCGATCGTGTTCGGCAGCTCGACAAACATGCCGAAGTTCGTAACGGAACTGATCACACCGTCAAATTCTTCACCGATCTTATCCAGCATAAATTCGGTTTTTTTCAGATCATCCGTTTCCCGCTCGGCATCTACGGCATTGCGTTCCATATTTGACGTATGCTCGGCGATCTCAGGCAGTTTTTCGGCCCATTTCTCCCTTGTCGCTTCGTCTGTCTTGCCCTGAATCAAATACGTCCTGATCAGCCTGTGGACGATCAAGTCAGGGTAGCGGCGAATCGGTGACGTGAAATGGGTGTAGAATTCAGTCGACAAGCCGAAGTGTCCGAGGCTTTGCGGATCGTATTTCGCCTGCTTCATCGATCTGAGCATAACCGTTGAAATTACGGCTTCTTCAGGACGATCCCTGACTTCTTCAAGCACGCTTTGCAGCGCTTTCGGATGGATGCTTCCGGCCGTCCCTTTGACGACATAGCCGAATGTCGTAACGAACTCAAGAAATCTCTGGAGCTTTTCTTGATCCGGATCTTCGTGAATCCGGTAAATAAACGGAACATTCATCCAATGAAAGTGCTCGGCGACCGTTTCATTGGCGACAAGCATAAATTCTTCGATCAGCTTTTCTGCTGTCGACCGTTCTCTCAAGACGACGTCCTTCGCTTTTCCTTCTTCGTCGACGAGTACCTTCGCTTCCTTAAAGTCAAAGTCGACGGCACCGCGTTCCATCCGCTTGCCGCGCAGAATCGCAGCCAAGTCTTCCATGTCTTTGAACATCGGGACAAGCGCCTCATATTTCTGCTTCAGCTCTTCATCGTCATCGACTAAAATCTTGTTCACATCAGAATAAGTCATCCGCTCGGTCGTTTTAATGACACTTTGAAAAATTTCGTGTTCGACGACTTGCCCTTGAGGATTAATGAGCATTTCGCACGACAAAGTCAGCCGGTCAACCTTCGGATTTAAAGAGCAGATTCCATTCGACAGCCTGTGCGGGATCATCGGAATCACCCGGTCGACAAGATAGACGCTCGTGCCGCGTTCATATGCTTCCTGGTCAATCGGAGACCCTTCTGTGACATAATGGCTGACATCGGCAATGTGGACGCCGAGTTTATAATGGCCGTTTTTGAGTTTTGTGACGGTAACGGCATCATCCAAGTCTTTGGCATCTGCACCGTCGATCGTGACGATCGTTTGATCGCGCAGATCCCGTCTGCCTTCAAGATCTTTTTCATCGATTGTATCAGGCGTATTGCCGGCTTGTTCCATCGCCTCAGCCGGAAAGTCTCCCGGGAGGCCATGTTTATGAATGATGGAAAGGATATCGATGCCGGGGTCGTTTTTGTGGCCGAGAATCTCGATAACTTCCCCTTCCGCACTCATCCGGCCTTCAGGATAGCTTGTCAGGCGGACGACGACTTTGTGCCCCTCGACGGCGCCGTTTTTGGCGTGCTTCGGAATAAAGATGTCATTCGTGATTTTTTTATCGTCGGGAATGACGAAGCCGAAGTTTTTCGTCTCTGTATACGTGCCGACAATCTTCTGAATGCTGCGCTCAATGATGCGGATGATGGCCCCTTCTTTTTTTGTACCTCCGGACTCCGTACTCAGGCGGACAAGCACGGTATCTCCGTTCATTGCCGTATTCAACTCAGACGGCGGAATGAAGACATCGTCAAGCGAGGAATCTTCGGGGAGAACAAACGCGAAGCCTTTCGCGTGCGCCGACACCTTCCCTTTGATCAAATTCATTTTTTCGGGCAAACCGTAGCGGTTGCTTCTCGTTCTGACGACAAGCCCTTTTTCTTCAAGGGTTACAAGAGCTTTGACAAGCTCTTTGTATTCGTCCGAATCGGTGATTTCCAGCATCTCTTCCAGTTCCTGAACTGTAAGAGGTTTATACGCTTCTTCTTTCATAAAGGAGAGAAGCTTATCCATAAATTCTTCTTTTTCCACTAACCAGACCTCCTTATGTCTGCCAATCCAGCGTTTCTAAAAATTGATACACATCCTTGTGCAGTGCTTCGCGTTCTTTATCCAATGTGATGGCATGACCGGATTCTTCATACCATTTCAGCTGCTTATCATCCGTTTCAACTTCATTGTAGATGATGTTCGCGCTGTCCGTATTAATCATATGATCGTGGCGCGCCTGCACGACAAATGTAGGCGAATAGATCATGTCCACATGCTCTCTGACATCGGCAATCAAATCCTGCAGTGCTTTCAACGTGTTCATCGGCGTTTTTTTGAATTCTTCCATCTCAGCGTCAATCTGTTCCGCTGTCTTGCCTTCAAATTTCTTATAATTGCGTGCATACTCAAGCACACCCTCGTACATCGTCTCTTCGCTTTTGATATACATCGGCGCGCACATTGGAACAATTCCCTTTATGGGTACAGTGTAACCCAATTTCAATGAAAAAACCCCTCCGAGAGACAGACCGCAAGCGGCGATTTGTTCATACCCTTCCGATTTCAAATATTCATACCCGTTCATGACGTCTTTCCACCAGTCTTCCGGCCCTGTGGAAAGAAGTTCTTCCGGAGGCACGCCGTGGCCTTTATATTGGGGCGCATGGCATGTGTAGCCTTTTTCATTCAAATATCTTCCGAGCATTCTCACGTCCGCCGTGTTGCCCGTAAATCCGTGCAGCAGCAGGACGGCTTTTTTTCCGCCTTTAAATGTGAAAGGTTGTGGTTTGACGATTTTCATGATTCACTGTCTCCTTTTCATATGTATTCTTCCACGTTTAGTCTTGAAACAAACTTTATCAATCGGCCGGTCTCTTCATACAAAGACCTGCAAATAGGAAAAAGGCCTGACTTGAACATCAGACCTCATGCTTCATTGTCTTATACAAAGTAAGCAAGCGCAATCGTTAAGAAAAAGAAAAGCACGGTTAAAACGACCGTCATCCGGTGGAGAATCAAATCAAGTCCTCTTGCTTTCTGCTTTCCGAAAAGCTGCTCGGCTCCGCCGGAAATTGCGCCTGATAATCCGGCGCTTTTGCCGGATTGCAGTAAAACGACAACGATCA
This sequence comes from Bacillus paralicheniformis, assembly GCF_002993925.1. Taxonomy (NCBI): domain Bacteria; kingdom Bacillati; phylum Bacillota; class Bacilli; order Caryophanales; family Bacillaceae; genus Bacillus; species Bacillus paralicheniformis. The sequence continues at coordinate 3,665,317 of NZ_CP023665.1, forward strand.
GTACGATACTTACAATCACTAATAAGACCGTTAAAAATGCGGCCATAACCTACACCTCCAGACAAACTGGCTGACAATAGTTTTATTTTACATGAAAAGCAAGCGCATGTCACGAGCGTTTCGAACAGCTTTTTTTATTTTTTCCCAGCGCCTGAATAAGGTATACAAAAAAAAGGAGCGGCTATGCTCCCTATCAGGCGGAATATGTAATCATTTTTCTGACAAGGCCGCCATCATATCTTCCAGCAGCATTTCTGCTCCCCTTGGGCTGAGTACGATTTTGCCGCCCGCATACGTTTTATTTTTGGTGGTGATGTCGCCGGTCATCAAGCATGCCATGTTGGCGGCGTATTTTGTCAAAATGATGTTTTCTCCGTCGGTGTATATTTCGAGCGGGTCCTTTTCATTGATATTCAGCACCCTGCGCATTTCGACCGGGAGAACGACTCTGCCGAGCTCATCGATTCTCCGGACAATTCCTGTATTTTTCACGTTTGAAAAGCCTCCTTTTTTCCTTCGTTTATTGACTTTTGTCAACATCTTTATAATAAAAGAGATCTTCAAATTTTTTGTTGAAATACTGAATCATCTTTCCGATCACAAGCTGTCCGGGCCTCCTTTCGCCATTTAAAACTCTGCTCAGAGTCGCCGGGGATACGCCGATTTCAATGGCAAGCTGATTTAAGGAGAGATTGTGTTCAATCATATACTGAAGAACAAAATCTCTTTTGATATGAATCTTTTTTACCATGATTACTCCCCTTTCTAATCTCTTATGTTCCTTTTTGTCTATATTGAACATAAACGATTTGTTAACTTTTGTCAATACTTTTATCATCCATATGTTTCCTATAGGCAATATTCGTACTAAAATATTTTATAATAAGAGATTGCGAGGTTTTGGCCATGACGAACTTTGGATACCATTTACGACAATTAAGGGAACGGAAAAAACTGACCGTCAATCAGCTGGCGATGTATTCCGGCGTCAGTTCGGCCGGCATTTCGCGAATTGAAAACGGAAAGCGCGGCGTGCCGAAGCCGGCGACGATCAGAAAACTGGCGGATGCTTTGAAAGTCCCGTATGAGGAACTGATGGCATCCGCAGGCTATATCAGCGCATCTACAGTCCAGGAAGCAAGAAGCAGCTACGATTCCATTTACGACATCGTTTCACAGTACGATTTAGAGGATCTTTCTCTGTTTGACAGCGAAAAGTGGAAGGTGCTCTCAAAGAAAGACATCGAAAACCTGGACAAATATTTCGACTTTCTCGTGCAGGAAGCAAGCAGCCGAAACAAAAACTGAATACCTTCTCCGCAGCGCACGCCCCCCTTTTTATCATTTTCGTCTGTTTTCGACCCTGCTGTTATTTTATCCCTTATGTTAACTTTTGTCAATATTTTTCCTGTCTAAGTATTTCCTTTAGTCAACATTTGTATTAAACTGTTTATATCATGAATTTGCGGGGGAGATGGCGATGACAATGTTCGGCGAACGACTCAAAGAGCTGAGGGAACAAAGAAGCCTGTCTGTTAATCAGCTTGCTATGTATGCCGGTGTGAGCGCCGCTGCCATTTCCAGAATCGAAAACGGCCACCGCGGCGTTCCAAAGCCCGCGACGATCAGAAAATTGGCCGATGCTCTGAAAATGCCGTACGAGCAGCTCATGGATATTGCCGGTTATATGAGGGCTGACGAGATTCGCGAACAACCGCGCGGCTATGTCACGATGCAGGACATCGCGGCCAAGCATGGCGTCGAAGATCTGTGGCTGTTTGAGCCCGGAAAATGGGACTGCTTGTCCCGCGAAGACCTGCTCAACCTCGAACAATACTTTCATTTTTTGGTCAATGAAGCGAAAAAACGCCAATCATAAAAAGCCGAATTTCTCTTTAGCAGAAATTCGGCTTTTTTCGGCTGCCATTTAAGCGGCATCCGGATTCGGCGTCTTGCCTTTATGATGCTTAACGGGGCTCAGCGCACGTTCAAGCCATCCCATGAACAGATCGGCGATGATCGCCATCAGTGCCGTCGGGATCGCGCCTGCCAGAATGATCGCTGTTCCGTTGGTCGCGTTTGACCCCCTGACAATGATGTCCCCGAGGCCGCCAGCGCCGACAAACGTGCCGATGGCCGTGATGCCGATCGCGATGACGAGCGCGGTTCTGAGCCCTGCCATAATGACCGACAAAGCGAGCGGAAGCTCCACCATCCGGAGCACTTGAAATTTCGTCATGCCCATCGCCTTCCCTGATTCAAGGTAGGCGTGCTCAATGCTGACGATTCCCGTATATGTGTTTCGAATAATCGGCAAAAGCGAATACAAAAACAATGATAGAATCACCGTGTTGGCGCCGAGTCCCATGACTAGCATCAAGACGGCGAGCATCGCAAGCGCCGGAATCGTTTGAATGACATTGGTGATGGAAAAGACCCATTTGCTGATCTTCCGGTATCTGGCGATGAAAATACCAACAGGGATGCCGACGACGGCGGCGAATAATACGCCGTATGCCGACATTAAAAAGTGTCGGTAAAATTCCCCCAGCACATAGCTCCCGTTTTGCGCATAATACGTCCAAAGCTGCTGCAGCACTTCCATTTGTCAGCCCCTCCTTTTACTCAAAATAATTGTGCTTCTTTAAAAATTCGGCCGCGACGACAGAAGGCTCTTTCAGTTTTCCATCAACTTCGTAATTGAGCTCCTGCATCGTTTCGGTATCGATTTTTCCGATCAGTTTATTGATGGTCTCTTTAAGCTCTGGATGTTCCTTCAGCACTTTTTCCGGCACGACCGGCGAACAGTCATACGGCGGGAAAAAGCGTTTATCGTCTTTTAACAGCTTTAAATCATAGGCTTTGATCCTGCCGTCCGTTGAATAGGCAAGAACGATATCCATTTTGCCGTTTTTGACGGCGTCATAAACGAGTCCGATCTGCATTGGAAAGGTCGAGCCGAATGAAAATCCGTATTCCTGTTTAAATCCCGGATATCCGTCGCCTTTTCGTTTCAGCCAGGCATTGTCAACGCCAAGCTTCAGTTTATCCGCGTCTTTTTTCAGATCGGATATGGTTTCATAGTTCCCTTTTTCAGCGAGTTCTTTCGTGACTGTAAAAGCGTACGTATTGTCAAATCCGTAAGAATCAAACCATTTGTAGTTGAATTTCTTTTTAAAGTCCTGCTGTACGATGTGAAGCGCTTTTTCCGGGTCTTTCTCCGCTTCCCTTCCTAGCGTACTTGTCAGATCGGTTCCCGAATAGCGCGTCGCTGAAATGTCGATGTCTCCGCCGAGCATGGCCTGGTGCTGCACATAGTTTGAGCCGAGGTTTTTGACAAGCACCGTATTGAGATCTGTATCATGCTCGATCAAAAGCGAGATCATATTGGCAAGAATTTCGGATTCGGTCAGGTTTTGCGCCCCGATTTTGATCGTTTTATCGGAAGCCCCGCCAAGACCCGGCAGCGCACAGCCGCTGATCAAAAGCGAGAAGACCAGCATGACGGCGCCGAGCCGTCTCAATTTTTTTGTTTGCATAAGAGCCAACTCCTTATGATACTTCCTTCATCCCTTTTAATCCTTGGGGCGTGACTTTGTCTTCGGTTTTCGACAGCATATAGTCGATCACAATGGCCAGTATCGTAACCGGCACCGCTCCGGCGATAATGTACTCAGGCTGGTACAGGTTGAGCCCGATAAAAATATAGTCGCCGAGTCCACCGCCGCCGATAAAAGCCGCGAGCGTCGCCCAGCCGATTAAGTAAACGGTGGAAGTCCGGATGCCTGCCATGATCACCGGCACCGACAGCGGCAGTTCGATCAGGCGGATTTGTTCCCATGCAGTCATACCGATTCCCTTTCCTGATTCAAGCAAATTTTGATTGACGCCTTTTACGCCCGTGTAAGTGTTTCTCAGAATCGGTAGGACTGAATAGAAAAACAGCGCGACAATCGCCGGAATCTTTCCCACTCCGAGGAGCGGAATAAAAAACGCCAGAATCGCCAAACTCGGCAGCGTTTGAATGATATTAACAATTCCAATCACGACGCCGGCCCCTTTTTTCATTCTCGTTAAAACGACACCGAGCGGAACCGCGATAATGATGCCGAGCAGCACCGCAAAAATGGATATATATAAGTGCTCCCATGTTTTATAAAGCATTTCCCCGCCGTTGTTCTGGAGAAATTGGACGATCTGATTCATGATTGATGCACCTCCCTACATTTAACGTTGGACAAGGGTTTCTTCATCTCCCCAAATCGAGTCGTACACGATGTCGACAAGGTTTGCCCTTGTGACAATTCCGACAAGGCGCCCTTCTTCATCAAGAACGGGAACATATTTGAATCCTCTTTTCAAAATTTTTCGGACGGTATCTCTGATGAGCGTGCCTTTTTGAACGGAGTAGACATTCTCATTGACAACCTCTCCGACCGTGACGGCTTTTTTCCGGTATTGATCGATGATTTCAACATCGATATATCCTTTTAAGACATTGCGTTCGTCCACAACAAGCAGTGAATCGACGCGGCGCTCCCTCATCACTTGAATCGCTTCAGTCAGGTTTTTTTCACTCGTAATCGTGACCGGATTCGGATTCATCACTTGTTCGACATGCTCGATGTCAGGACGGGACTGAAGAAGCCGTTCTTTTCCGATGAACTCCTCAACGAATTCATCCGCCGGATTCCGCAAAATGTCGTCAGGCGTTCCGACTTGAACAATCTCGCCGGCACGAAGAATCACAATTCTGTCGGCAAGCTTGATCGCTTCATCCATATCGTGGGTCACAAAGACAATCGTTTTGTCCAGCGATTTCTGCAGCTTTTTGAACTCTTCCTGAAGCGAATCACGGGTGATCGGGTCCAGCGCTCCGAACGGTTCATCCATTAAAATGAGGGGCGGCTCTGCCGCAAGCGCCCGCAGCACGCCGATTCTCTGCTGCTGTCCGCCGCTTAGTTCATGAGGATAGCGGTTCAAATATTCCGGCCCCATATCAACGAGCTGAAGCAGTTCCTCCGCCCGCTTCTTCCGCTTTTCTTCCGGCCATTTCAAAAGCCTTGGAACAAGCGTGATATTCTGCTGAATCGTCATATGGGGAAAGAGTCCGATTTGCTGAATGACATAGCCGATTTTCCGGCGCAGCTCCACCGGGTCCTGATCCATTATGTTTTCTCCGTCGATGTAAATGCTTCCTGAAGACGGTTCAATTAAACGGTTGATCATTTTCATCGTCGTTGTCTTCCCGCAGCCGCTCGGTCCGATAAAGACGATAAATTCACCTTTTGCTATATCAAGATCAATGTTCTTGACCGCTTTTTTTCCGCCTTTATAAACCTTCGATACATTTTCTAGCTTCAGCAAAACGCACACCTCCATCTGTTTTTTAAAAATTTCAACATCTCATTTATTATAAAATACACTTTGTAAAATAAAAAGTTTACAAAGTGTTTAAATTATATATATAAGACATAAAAATATATGTTAACGGCATCAATCTGCTGGTTATTCTTAAAATTACGGCCGATTTCTTTATTTTCCTGCCGTTTTAGTGTTTTCAACCGCTAACAAAATTATGATATATTGACAATAAAATTGGCTGCCCGAAGGGATGATGTGCTTTGGAGGAAAACGCTTTAAAGGCGATTAAACAAGCGGAAGAACATTTCATAGAAAAAATCGCGGAAAACATGAATACGTACGGTATATCATCAACTGTCGGCCGCGTGCTCGGGATTATCTATATGAACAGAAAGCCGATGACTTTAAATGAACTGTCAGAAGAAACGGGCATGAGCAAAACGAGAATGAGCCAGGTCGTCCGCGAAATGCTCGATTTAAATATAGCCGAAAAAGTTTTCGAAAAAGGCGTCCGCAAAGATTTGTACGATGTCGAACAAGATTATTACCAAACGTTTATTTCATTGTTTACGGCCAACTGGAGCAAAGTCGTCAAAAAGAACAGGATGATCGGGAAGAAAATCAGAAAAGAGCTGTTGGAAGCCCTTGAGGAAGAAGGCCTTTCACCCGAAACCGAAGCTAAAATCAACGAGCTGCTGGCAGAAACAAAACAATGGATCGATTACTGCGAGTGGCTTGACAATCTGATCGCGTTTTTGGAAAGCGAAGAAATCTTCAAGCATGTGCCGAAACCTTCATAAATCGAAAAAAAGCTGCAAAGAATAAAGCAGCTTTTTTTGCTTTTTCTCCAATCATCCCGACAAAACCGGAAACATCCCTTTTAAGCCCGTGCCGATCATGCCGACCGCCACGACCGCCAAATTCAAGCCCATCAGCCGGGTGATCACATTCATTTCCGTCTGCCCCAATTTGTTGCTGATCAGCGTCGAATAATGAAAAGCCGCAAACGTCAGCAGGAGGACGGCGGCGATGCCGATGATCATACCGCCAAAATGAACCAGGCTGCGGCTGCCGGCCGAAAGGCTCATCACCGTTGCAATCGTTCCGGGCCCCGAAATGATCGGAATGCTGAGCGGCGTCACCGAGATATCCTCTTTTTCCTTGCTCTCGCGGTGCTCATCATGATGGAGCGACTGAACATGAGACTGCTTCGCATTCAGCAGATTGTAGGCAATTCCGAAAATAAAAATACCGCCGGCAACTCGCAACGCATGGATGTTGATGTCAAAAAGCCTGAAGATGAACTCTCCGAATATGAGAAACGCGATCAGAATCAGAAACGATAAAATTGCTGCCTTTCTCGCCAATGCGGTGCGTTCTTTTGCTTCATAGCCTTCTGTGAGCGCCAAAAAGATCGGCACATTGCCTATCGGATTTGTGACGGCGAACAATGATACAAAAACATGGATGATAAAAGCAAACACGGTTTACCACTCCTTTCTCAGTAAAAAAATATGGGTAATCGATTTTTACCTCCGACGTTGGCCACTTAAACTTTCAAAAAACAATGTCATCTTGCGGCACTTTCCTTTATAATAATTTTTTATAGGATAAAATAACTATTTCAAAGGAGATTTTATTTTTATGACATGTTCAAAGTGCGGCCATCAAACAGATGGCGGAAAATTTTGTGAGCAGTGCGGGGCAAGCTTGGCAGGCGGCAGTGCTGACAGCAAGGCTCCCGCTGAAACGCCGCAGGCAGCGAGGTACACGGAGGCGGCGAAACAAGCGTCTTCCATGTATTTTTCCTTTTGTTTAAAGGTATTGAAACGACCGTATACCGAAATGAAAAACGCGGGGGAACAGCACGTCCTCAACAGCATCATCACAATGGTGATCTTTGCGCTTACAGTGCCGCTGATGTTTTACTTCGGCCTCAAAGGCTTTTTTGACTCTCTGGGGGACTATTCCGGATTATTCGGCCGATCCTACGCAATGCCGACATTTTTTGATATCGTCGTCAAGCCCGCTTTTACCTTTGCTATTTATATTTTCTTATTATTTGTTTTTACATACGCAGGTGTGCGCATTCGAGGTGTGCAAGCGACATTTAAGGAAGTGCTCGGACGGTTTGGAACGGTACTTGTTCCTTTCGTCGCACTTCTGCTCGCCGCATTGCTCTTATCATTCATGCAAACGGGTTTGTTTGTATACATTCTTTTCTTTGCCCTTTGCGGTATCGCCTTTTTAATTCCGCCGGCTGTCATCTTGAGCTACCACGAAAAAGCGGCAGGCGCTGTTGATACGATTTACGCGACGCTGATCGTCTATTTGCTGACATTTATGTCTGTGCGGATCATGGGAGATTTGTTTCTTGAATATTTCGGAAGGATCGGAGGCTCTATATTAGGGCGGCTGTTTTAGAGGACTCAAGGGAAAAAGGGGGGGGATACCAAAACAGGTCGGATTTTTATAAACCGGCCTGTTTTATGTATTTATTCCAATTTCCCGATAAAAAAACGATGTCGATGACGCGCTTTTTTTGAGTTTGATGGCAAACCAGAACGTTGTATGCATTCTACAATCGTTATGCCATTGATTTGGAGAATTCAAGCAGCTCAATTTTATTATCGAACGGATCCACAATGACAGTATAATGACCCGGCGGACATTTTTGCGGTTCTTTGTACAAAACTTTCACACCGTTTTTTTTCAGATGTTCTAAGTCCTTATTCAGATCATCGGTTTGTAATCCAAGTACGACTTGTGAATTTTCTCCATAGTCTAAGGTATTCGGTTTCGAAGCTTTCTCAAGAATGATTGGAAAGCCATTTACATTTAATTCAATGATATTCTCTCCATACTCTTTTTCTAAATTGAAATTCATTTTTTCACAATAAAACTTCTTCGCCTCTTTCATGTCTGTTACTTTAATGGATACCATACAGACCTTGGCCTTCATCTTTTACACCTACTTTCTGGATTGAAAATTTCTCATCGTTACTATTAATTTTGCACTTTATAATCTTGTTGATTGAATAACATTTTCGTCGATTGACTTAAAAATCCTTCTTTCAGCAGAACTTTTTTAAGTTTATGGATACTATTGATGGTGAGAGGTTTAAAGTAGATCACAATCATTACTGGGAGTCCGTAAAACACAAAAAATAGTTCTGATTTAGCCAAGTTCCAGCCAAGATGTATATTATATTGATGACCAAGTTTTTTATTTAGGGTTATTCCTTTTAGATAAAATAAAAGCTTGCAGAGAAGACAGTGCTTTCTCTACAAGCAAAACTGACATGCCATCGTGTCTCTTATTTATACAACAGCCTGATCTTTTTAAAACAATCATGCTAACGGTAAAATCATACAATTCCCTTATATTTGCTTTACTATACTATTCTATTGAGATCAAAAGTAACTCCCCGCCTTCTACAACAGCATGGTAAGTCCACTTGTAGGTTTTGAGTTGTTCTTTTCCGCCTTTAATGATATTGATTTTCTCCGTTGTCTTAATCGTTGCCTCCCGCCCGTTTTGCTTCCAGCTGTTTACGCTGAAATCTGCAACTTCTTCCTGCGTCCCGCTGTTGTACAGTTTAGTGACAAGTTTCTTTTGATCGTTGTACAGCGGACTTCCTTCTTTCAAGCTATCGCGGACAAGGCCGAAATTGTTTGTGTTGATGGCGCCTTGAAGACCGTATAAATACGTTTCAATGGCGGAAGCAACCTTTTGATCAGTGAGCTCTTCATCTGCTGATGCATTGTTCACAGCTCCTTTTGCCGAAGCCCATGCCGATGTGTATTCCTTCGGATTGTCATTTTTGATTTCTTTTTGATGTTCGATATTGATAACGGCTTCAGGATCGCTTTTTTCGACGAACCACTTTTTCTTGCTTTCTGAATAGACCAGTGTGTACGTATAGCCGTTATCGTTTTCTTCCAGTTCAGGGGCACTGTAGTCGTCATAATAAGCCGATTTATGCTTTTCAATCACCTTGACCTCTGTTTTCCATTGCCCGTCTTCTTTGTACAGCCGAAACGAATCAAGATCAAATACGGTAGATAAGTAGGTGCCTTTATAGTAGGTGCTGCTGCTTTTCAGCCCGTCCGTGACCTCTTTCAGGCTAGTTTGATAAGACGTCGCGGCCAGTGTCATGCCGCTGACATCGCCGCTTGCAAAGGCCTTTGCTGCTTCTTTTGTATGACTGACGACCGTGGTCATCATCTCATCCATAAATTCCTTGTCTGAAGCAAGATTGACTTCGATTTCCCCGCTTTCAATCGGCGTTTTTTCGCTTTTCAGCTTCCCCCACGGAAATTGCGCCTCAACCGCAGCAGTCATTGAACCGTCAGCCAGCACGGGTCCGAATTCAGTTCCTTTGAACGGGTTGATCTTCATCTCCTGATCATTGATCCAGAGCGTTCCTTTCAAGTTTTCATAGCCTTCTCCAAAGACGAGCTTTGCCATGTGCCCGTCAAGATCCGCATTAACCTTCACATCACCTTGGAGGGCAGTGACCTTTTCCGCTTTTTCAAGGTCGGTGATTCCGCTTTTCAGCTTTGCCTTCACCTCGTAAATACCGGGAACAAACGGGCCGATTTTTTTCTCGAAGTTTTCTTTTTCTGTTGTGATGACCTTCTCACCGTTAACAAACAGGCCGGTATCTTTATAGTTTGTCTTAACCGTTAAATAGACAGGCACCGTGTTCAAGACATAGTGGTCATAGATCCAAAAACGTCTGCCCTTTTTTTCGATCGTCATCAATGGATGGCCGGCACCGCTCTTTAAGGATGAGATCAGCTCTTTTTCTTCATCCGGATGTTCTTTCAAATAATCGAGGAGCGGCTTGACGTTTTTCTCCGTGACAGCCAGATCCACGTCTGATGATTGAAGCAGTTTTGCTGCTTTCTTGGCATCTTTCTGATCGAGGACAGCTTCAAAATCGGAAATCAGTTTTTCCTTTGAAGTGAGTGCTTCACCGGTTTTATAGCCGGCAAACAATAAAATCAAGCAGGCCGCGATTGCTGCCATGATGATGATTCTTTTTCGTGTCATCGCACGCTGATACCCTGCCGCCGGATCGGAAGCTCGTTCCTCGTCCACCCGCGCGCCGCAATGCTTGCAATACAGCGCATTTTTTGTTCGTTCCCTTCCACATTCCTTGCAAAAATTCATGACTTTCCTCCTATCAAACTTAAACCTCTTTAGTCATTTTATACTATATTTATCGTAAGAAGGGAGTTAATCTTAAGGCAGCATCAAAAAAAGCCAAACGAATGCGCTGATCCGTTTGACTTTTTTTTCATTATTTTAAAAAGTATTTTTCGATATCATCAAGCATCAGATTCGCTGCAAGGACGCCCCCGGCTGTATTCCAGACGGCATCGCTCACTTTATGGACGTTTCCTTTTTTGGAGACGCTTAAATTTTTAAAGAGCGGATCGTTGACATAGTCTTTCTCAATGGCGCTTGCTTTGTCATTGCCTGTCTCATACGTGTAATAAAAAAGCACGTCTCCATCCATATCAGGAATTTGCTCCTTTGTCACTTCCATTTGTCCGAGATCGTTGGCTTCCTGGCCTTTAGGCCTTGCAAAACCGAGCTGATCCAAAATCGTTCCGGCAAACGATCCCTTGTGATAGATGCGGGTATCGGCATCTGTAAAGCGGACGAGAGAGACTTTTTGCTTCACTTTATCGCCGAGCTTTTCATGAATGTCTTCAACACGCTTATCAAAGTCAGCGATGACTTTTTCGCCTTCTGCTTTTTTATTGAGCGCCTCGGCTGTCAGCTTAAAGTTGTCTTTCCATTCCCCTGACAATGTCTCGGCAAATACGGTCGGCGCGATGGCTTTCAGCTTGTCGTATACTTCTTCTTGGCGGATTTTGTTGCCGATGATGAGGTCAGGGTTCAGGCTCGCGATTTTTTCAATATTCGGCGCAGCTTCCGTTCCGACGTTCTCTACGCCTTTCATTTTATCTTTAATATGATCATACCATGGATCTCCCAGCCAGGATTGAACGGCGCCGATAGGTTTAACACCCAGGGCGAGCACTGCTTCTGTCGCTTCATTCGTCAGCACAACGACTTTTTTCGGAGTGCCGTCAATTGTCGCTGTTCCCATTGCGTGCTTTACAGTATAGGAATCTTTGCTGTCGTTCTTCTCCGCAGCTTGTTCTTTCTCTTGATTTCCACAGGCGGCTAATACAAGGAAAAGCGCAGCGAACAGCGCAAACCATTTAAAACGTTTCATGATATGCTGTATCCCCTTTTCTCAAATGATTTTCATTATCAATTAGATTATATAATGAAACAACCCAAAGTCAATATGAAATTCCTATAAATCTGCTTTGGATGATGCTGAAGACCGTTTTTAAGCTGTTATACAGGTGGGATTATCCAGTGGAAGCGGCGAGAGCTGGTGAATCAGAAAAAGGGTTCGCCGTCGTGGCTGAGGAAGTCCGCAAGCTTGCCGAGGAAACAAAAAATGCTTCGACTGATATTTCAGCTACCATCCACTCAATACAAGACGGGATAACCCATTCAGTCGAATCGATGAAAGACAGCCAGCAAGCTGCACATACAGGCATCGAAAAAGTCAAACAAACGGGGCAGTCCTTTACAAGCATCCATCAATCTATCCATGATGTGACAGCAAATATTCAGCTTATCAAAGATGATATCCAAGCTGTTGAAGAACATACAAAACAAATGCGCGATATCGTCAAACAAGTGCACGATTATTCAGTGAACACAAACGAAAACCTAAACAATTCATCCGCTTTAACAGAGGAGCAGTCATCGATTACGGCAGAAATCGCCAAAGCATCAGAAGACCTGGCGGTTATAGCGTAGGACCTTCAAGAAAAGATTTCTCAGTTTAAAATGTAGAGCAATTAAATAACACCCTCGCTTAAAAGACGCAAGGGTGTTATTTTTATTTTGAAGATAAGTAAAAAAATCATAAAGTGATACATAATGTCCAACACATTTAAGTCCATTGAATGTAGTATGTATGATTTATTTTTTATGCTTTGTCAAAAAAATAACCAAATAGAACATTTAACAGTACTCTCATCTTGACAGCCAAATAGTTAGAATCCTGTACGTGGCATAGATGTTTAATTAAAAGATCACTCTATTTATTGTTTATCTTTTTGTATCGAATATAAAAAGAAAGATCTATTAACGATCCAAGCATTATTCCTATAGAAAGACCATACGATAAAATATTAAAAACGACTCCAAGGAAAAGCCCTAAACAAAAACCGATTACAAGAAATACCGCGCCATCCCCTTTATAATGTTTCAAATTAAACAGCTCCTTAAATGTATAAGTTAATTATAGCATATTCTCCCAAAAATTCTTTTAATACCATGAAACTCCATTCAACTATTTTTTCTTAATAAAACAATAGTTTTTTAGTTCAAACACTAAGATAATTATTCCGCTTTTACTTCTGAATACTTATAGTGTATATTTTCAAGTGGAGGGATTTAAATGAAAAATTTGGCTTTATCCATTCTCTATCTTTTAGGATTTGTGATGTTAAGCAGCTGGTCGGCTTCATTTGGAGAAATGTTCGGAGTCAATGTTTCAGCTATACCTCAGTTTATTTTAGCGATGCTGTTCACACTTATCATAGGAGGCTATACGGGTCTTCCTTTAATTTATATCAAATTCAAAAGATCTGAAACGTTGTTTTTCACGAATCAAAAGGTCTTCCTCATCACCTTAGGATTGGGTGTGCTGCTTTCCTGCGCGGCTTACAGCCTTCAGCAAACGCTCTCTTCCATTGCGATTGCACTGCTGTCGATCATTGGTTTTTTGATCATTGGCATTAGCGGTTTTCTTCCCGCCTGGCTTCTGAAACCTGTGAAAAGTCTGTGATAACGGGTGGGCTTTTTCTTAGGCTGAAGGGTTGTTGGAGCCCAAGGTTATAAACAGTGCTAGACAAAATGGGGCAGAAAATACCTTTCCGATTCATAAAAACAACAATTTGCTATCACCATTTACAAATTAATGAAAATTCCTTATGATATAGATGTAATCTCAGAAAGCATGTTGTATATATTAAGAAGACCGAAGTGCTCCAACACTTCGGCTTGTACAAAAAGCCGGCCCTTCGAAGGGGCTTGCTCAGATTGATCTAAAATAGACCACTCCCTATCACTTTCCAGGCTCAAGGGGCGGTCTATTTTTCTTTGTTCTTTGACAACATGGCAATCAGCATGCCAAAAGCAATCATTAAAGAGATTGTTTCATATGCTGTCACTTTTATCACCCCCTTTCAGAAGGGGATGAGCAAGACTTCCCTTGAGTGAGCAAAGCTTTTTATACGAGGTAGATTATACCATACCAAGCAGAGTGTTAAATAAAATAAAAAACCCTTTTCCCTCATGAAATTTGCTTATCTACCGAAAAAAATGCTCCTCCAGCGTCTAAAGCATCGTTCTCCTCATGGTCTTTGAGCTACTTATTGATCGAGTTCATTAACGTGAAGAAATATTCAGGTTGGCCGGTCTTATTGAGCTGATACCATGAATCCAATGTATCCGGTGCAAACACGTCTAATTTTTTCAGCACTTCCCTCGCGAATTCAAGAGGAGCCGTTCCTGATGCAGTAACCAGATTCTCATCAGATACCGCTGGGTCCATCTCATAAAATGGTTCTCCTTTATAATGGGGACAGACCATTTTCATATATGCCAGGTCATTGCTTGTATGCTTTCTTGAATTCAAGTATCCGTTATTCGCCAGTCCCGCAGTTGCGCCGCAAATTGCGGCAACCATCGCGCCAAGCTCTAAAGCTTCGCCGGCCTTTTTTAAGATCGGCTGATGAATCTCTTCTCCCCAAGTATTCCCTCCGGGTAAAATTAAAAGATCCGTACTCTCAAGCGTCCACTCATCAAGTGAGATATCCGGTTTGATGCGCAGCCCTCCCATCGTCGTCACCATTTCTTTAGTCACTCCTATTGTCATGACTTTTAAAGGTGCTGCATCTTTTTTGAAATATCTTCCCGAGTTCAGTTCGGCCATTAAATATCCATATTCCCAATCCGACATTGTAGGAAATGCATAAAGATAAACTGTTTTCGACTGCATCCATAACACTCCAATCTCAATTGATACAGCCTATTATAGTCAAAAACCCTGACAGCTCTTGTCAGGGTAAAGAAAAAATTTAGCTTTCACACAAAAAAGAGCTTGGCCGCATCAGCAGCCAAGCTTTTTTTTATGCTTACTTATTCAAGTTGTAGAAAGATTGAATACCGTGGTATTGAGCAGTTTCAGCCAACTGATCTTCGATGCGAAGAAGCTGGTTGTATTTCGCAACACGGTCCGTACGGGACGGAGCACCTGTTTTGATTTGTCCTGCGTTTGTTGCCACAGCGATGTCAGCGATTGTGCTGTCTTCAGTTTCACCAGAACGGTGAGAGATAACAGCAGTGTAGCCTGCGCGTTTCGCCATTTCGATCGCATCGAATGTTTCAGTCAATGTACCGATTTGGTTTACTTTGATCAGGATAGAGTTGCCGACGCCGTTTTTGATGCCTTCAGCAAGTTTTTTCGTGTTTGTAACGAAAAGGTCATCACCGACAAGCTGAACTTTTGAGCCAAGACGCTCAGTCAGAAGTTTGTGGCCTTCCCAGTCGTTTTCGTCAAGTCCGTCTTCGATAGAGATGATTGGGTATTTAGAAACCATTTCTTCGTACCAGTCAACCATTTCAGCAGATGTTTTCACAACGCCTTCGCCGGACAGATGGTATTTGCCGTCTTCTTTGTTGTAGAACTCAGAAGATGCAGCATCCATAGCCAATTTCACTTCTTCGCCAGGTTTGAAGCCGGCTTTTTCAATCGCTTCAACGATTGTTTGAAGCGCTTCTTCGTTAGAACCAAGGTTTGGAGCGAATCCGCCTTCATCACCTACAGCAGTGTTCATTCCTTTAGCAGAAAGAACTGATTTCAAGCTGTGGAAAATTTGTGCTCCCATGCGAAGTGCTTCGCGGAAGTTTTCCGCACCGACAGGCATGATCATGAATTCTTGAATGTCAACGTTGTTGTCCGCATGCTCTCCGCCGTTTACGATGTTCATCATCGGTACTGGGAGCGTTTTAGAGTTGAATCCTCCAAGGTATTGGTATAGAGGAATCTGTAAGAAATCCGCAGCTGCGCGGGCAACGGCCATTGATACGCCAAGGATGGCGTTGGCGCCGAGCTTGCCTTTATTTTCAGTTCCGTCAAGTTCGATCAGCAATTTGTCGATTGATACTTGCTCTGTCACATCAAAGCCGATAAGCTCAGGTGCGATGATTTCGTTTACGTTGTTAACGGCTGTTAAAACGCCTTTTCCAAGGTAGCGGTCTTTGTCGCCGTCGCGAAGCTCAACAGCTTCGTATTCACCAGTGGAAGCTCCGCTTGGAACAAGCGCGCGTCCAAAAGCTCCTGATTCAGTGTATACTTCAACTTCAACCGTCGGGTTACCGCGGGAGTCTAATACTTCACGTGCATAAACATCAACAATGTATGGCATGTTTGTTTCTCTCCTTTAAAGCTTATTTTTGAATTAATGACGATCCTGTCATTTCTTTCGGTTTTTCAACACCCAGCAAGTCTAAAAGAGTTGGCGCCAGATCCCCGAGGATTCCGCCTTCTCTTAATGTCACGCCTTCTTTTGTGACGATGACAGGAACCGGATTTGTCGTATGTGCGGTGTGCGGCTTGCCTTCTTCAGTAATCAGCACGTCTGCGTTACCGTGGTCGGCCGTAATAATCGCGTGGCCGCCTTTTGCAAGAATCGCATCAACGACTTCGCCGAGGCACTCGTCAACCGCTTCGATTGCTTTGACCGTCGGCTCGACTTTTCCTGAATGTCCGACCATGTCAGGGTTGGCAAAGTTGAGGATGATCGCGTTATGGTTTTCAGCCTCAATTTCTTTGACAAGCGCATCCTTTACTTCATATGCGCTCATTTCAGGTTTCAAGTCGTATGTTGCAACTTTAGGCGAGTCGATTAAGATTCGCTCTTCGCCAGGGAATTTCTCTTCGCGTCCGCCGCTCATAAAGAACGTAACGTGCGGATATTTTTCAGTTTCAGCGATGCGAAGCTGCTTCAACCCGTTTTGGGATAAAACTTCGCCGACTGTGTTGTCGAGATTGACCGGTTTGAATGCCACGTATCCGTCAACCGTTTCACTGAAATGTGTCAAGCAGACGAAATGAAGGTTTTTCGGATGCTTGTCTCCGCGGTCGAAATCGCGGAAGTCATCATTGGTGAACGTGTTGGAAATCTGGATCGCCCGGTCAGGTCTGAAGTTGTAGAAAATGACCGCATCGTTGTCCTTAATTGTCGCAACAGGCTCGCCGTTTTCTTTCGTGATGACGGAAGGAATGACGAATTCATCGTAAATTCCGTTTTCATAAGAATCTTTCACGACATCGAGCGGATTTTCATATTTCGGTCCTTCTCCGTATGCCATGGCGCGGTACGCTTTTTCGACACGGTCCCAGCGCTTGTCTCGGTCCATTGAATAATAGCGGCCTGACAATGTTGCGATCTCGCCGACGCCGATTTCTTCGATTTGCTCCTGAAGCTCTTTGATGTACTTCTCAGCTGTTTGCGGGCCTACATCGCGGCCGTCAAGGAAGCCGTGAATATAGACGTTTTCAACGCCTTCTTTTTTCGCAAGCTTCAAGAGTGCGTACAAATGTTGAATATGGCTGTGTACTCCGCCGTCAGACAGCAGTCCGAACAAGTGGAGGTTTGTGCCTTTTTCTTTGACGTGTTTCATCGCGTCTAAAAACGTTTCGTTCCGCTCAAATTCGCCTTCACGGATTGCGACGTTGACGCGCGTCAGGCTTTGATAGACGATCCGTCCGGCGCCAATGTTCAAGTGGCCGACTTCAGAGTTTCCCATTTGTCCTTCGGGAAGTCCGACCGCTTCGCCTGAAGCTGTCAGCGTCTGATGCGGATACTTGTTCCAATAGCGGTCAAAGTTCGGTTTCTTCGCTTGGGCTACGGCGTTTCCGACTGTTTGGTCCCTTAGTCCAAACCCATCCAAAATGATGAGTGCGGCCAATTTATTACTCATATTGACCTGCCTCCAGTAATTGCACGAAAGACTGCGGCTCAAGGCTTGCTCCGCCGACAAGAGCGCCGTCGATATCGGATTCGGCCATATATTCTTTAATGTTCGCAGGTTTTACGCTTCCGCCGTACTGAATGCGGACGCTGTCTGCTGCAGCTTGTCCGAATTCTGATGCAACGGTTTTGCGGATGTGCGCGCATACTTCGTTTGCATCTTGTGCAGTTGAAGATTTGCCGGTTCCAATCGCCCAGATCGGCTCATAAGCGATCACGGAAGCAGCTATCTGTTCAGTTGTTAAACCTGCAAGTGCTTTTTTCACTTGGTCTGCAACAAGCTCGTTTGTTTTGTTTGCTTCGCGCTCTTCAAGCGTTTCACCTACGCAGATGATCGGCACGATGCCATATTTGAATGCAGCATGCGCTTTTTTGTTGACCGTTTCATCCGTTTCAGCAAACATTTCGCGGCGCTCGGAGTGGCCGATGACGCAGTATTCAACTCCGAGGTCTTTCAAAGCCGCAGGGCTGATTTCACCCGTGAAAGCACCGCTTTCTTCAAAGTGCATGTTTTGCGCGCCGACTTTCAGTTCTGTACCTTTAACAGCTGATGCAAGCTTTTCAAGGAACAGTGCAGGCGCACAGACAACAGCTTCTGCTTTATCTGCTGCGGGAATGGAAGATTTCACTTCTTCAACGAAGCTGACAGCTTCTGAAAGCACTTTATTCATCTTCCAGTTACCGGCTATTATTGGTTTTCTCATGTGCTCCACTCCTTATGCTGTATATTTTGCTTACTTGTCGTTCAATGCTTTGACGCCAGGAAGTTCTTTTCCTTCCATAAACTCAAGGGAAGCTCCGCCGCCTGTTGAAATGTGGCTCATTTTGTCAGCAAGGCCGAACTTTTCTACAGCAGCTGCAGAGTCTCCGCCGCCGATGACAGAGTATGTATCTTTTGCCTCTGCTAAAGCTTCAGCGACAGCTTTTGTTCCTTTAGCGAACGCATCGAGTTCGAATACACCCATCGGTCCGTTCCAAACAACAAGCTTGCTGTTTTTAATGACGTCAGCATATGTTTTTCTTGTTTCCTCCCCGATGTCAAGGGCTTCCCAGTCGCTAGGGATTTCGCTGACCGGCACGACTTTCGTGTTGGCGTCGTTTGAGAAATCGTCAGCAACAAGCACGTCTGTAGGCATGTAGAAGTTCACGCCTTTTTCTTTGGCGCGGTCCATGAAAGATTTAGCCAATTCAATTTTATCTTCTTCAAGCAGGGATTTTCCTACTTCATGGCCCAGCGCTTTAACGAACGTGTAAGCAAGACCGCCGCCGATGATCAGGTTGTCTACTTTCTCAAGAAGACTTTCGATCACGCCGATTTTGTCTTTTACTTTTGCGCCGCCGATGATCGCTGTAAACGGACGTTCAGGGTTAGACAGTGCTTTGCCCAGCACTTCAAGCTCTTTTTCCATGAGGAAGCCTGCAACAGCCGGAAGGTGTTCAGCGATACCTGCTGTTGAAGCATGGGCACGGTGAGCCGCTCCGAATGCGTCATTGACATAAACGTCAGCCAGGTCGGCAAACGCTTTAGACAGCTCAGGATCATTCTTTTCTTCTCCCGGATAGAAGCGGACATTTTCCAATACGAGAATATCTCCGTCTTTCATTTCGGAAATTTGCGCTTTTACGGCGTCGCCGTAAGCTTCATCCGCTTTTTTCACTTCTTTGCCGATCAGTTCGCCGAGGCGTGCGGCTACCGGCGTTAAGCGAAGCTCTTCTGAAACCTGGCCTTTCGGACGGCCCAAGTGGCTTGCAAGAAGAACTTTCGCTCCCTGCTCTGTTAAGTATTGAATCGTCGGAAGTGCGGCGCGGATTCTCGTATCATCCGTCACTTTTCCGTCCTTCATCGGAACGTTAAAGTCAACACGGCAGAAAACAACACGGCCTTTTACATCAATGTCTTTTACTGATTTTTTGTTCATGGCTTTTAGGAGATCCTCCTTTTAATGTTTTACAAGCCTGAAAACGGAAATCCCCGGGCGGCTTAATTGGCGCCGATATGGAAAAAGGGAAAGGGAGTGTGTGTCCCCTTCCCTTGTCCGCTTTCATTATAGCGCTTCTCTCATCAAGAACCAAGTCTGATTCTGGTTTCCGGATTAAAGACCTTGTTTTGCGATGTAAGCGGCAAGGTCAACTACACGGTGAGAATATCCGCTTTCGTTGTCATACCAAGAAATAACTTTAACCATGCTGCCTTCCATAACCATTGTAGAAAGAGCATCGATTGTAGAAGAGTTTGCATTGCCGTTGTAGTCTTTAGAAACAAGCGGCTCTTCGCTGTAGCCAAGAACGCCTTGAAGTTCGCCTTCTGCTGCTTCTTTAAACGCTGCGTTTACTTCTTCTGCTGTTACTTCTTTGTCAAGTTCAGCAACCAGGTCAACAAGTGATACGTTTGGTGTTGGAACACGCATTGCTCCGCCGTTCAGTTTTCCTTTCAATTCAGGAAGTACAAGAGAAACGGCTTTCGCTGCACCAGTTGTTGTAGGAATGATGCTTTCAGCTGCCGCACGCGCACGACGGTAGTCTTTGTGCGGAAGATCCAGGATTTGCTGATCGTTTGTGTAAGAGTGAACAGTTGTCATCATACCGCGTTTGATGCCGAATTTGTCGTTCAGAACTTTTGCAAACGGCGCAAGGCAGTTTGTTGTGCAAGATGCGTTAGAGATCACATCGTGGTTAGCCGCATCGTATTTATCTTCGTTAACACCCATAACGATTGTAATATCTTCTTCACTCGCAGGAGCTGAGATGATAACTTTTTTCGCGCCGGCTTCCAAATGTTTCGCCGCGTCTGCGCGTTTTGTGAAGAAACCAGTAGATTCAACTACGATTTCAACGCCTTGTTTGCCCCAGCTAAGTTTAGAAGGATCGCGCTCTGCTGTAACTTGGATTGTTTGACCGTTAACAACTAGGTTGTTTCCGTCAACAGAAACCTCTGCGTCCAATTTTCCGTGTACTGAATCATATTGTAATAGGTGAGCAAGCATGTTAGCGTCTGTCAAATCGTTAACTGCTACAACCTCAACTTCAGGATTATTTAATGCTGCGCGGAATACATTGCGTCCAATACGACCAAAACCATTAATACCGACTTTTACTGCCATGATGATTTCCTCCTTTAAGTAAATAAGAGATATTTAATTTATATTGAGGGAAGAAGCTTCCCTTAATAACTGTTTCGCGGCTCCTTCATCAGTGATCAAAACCGTGTTGCGCGGCTTTTTGAAGTACGCCTCTATCGCGTCCGCTTTTGACGAGCCTCCCGCCACCGCAATGATGTTCGGGATTGAATCAAGATCTTCGAGCTGGATTCCAACGCTGTGCACTTTGTGAATGACTTCTCCGTGGCGGTCGAAATAGTAGCCGAACGCTTCTGCAACTGCCTCATTTTCTTCTATTTTCTTCAAATCTTCCTTCGGTGTATTTCTTCGTTCTGCCATTGTTTTAGCATCCCCGATTCCATGGATCACCATACTGGACGATTGAATTGTCTGAAGCACTTCTTTAATAGAAGGCTCTTCAATGATAGAAGAATATGCTTCTTTGCTCAGCTCACCCGGCACAAATAACAGTCTGTATGTACCGGAAGCTTTTTCAGCCATATGGGCGCAAATCGTATTGGCCTGATTCCTGACGTTTTCGCCGAGCCCGCCTCTTGCCGGAACAAAAAGCAGCTTGCGGTTTTTCGAGTCAGGCGTCATCATTTCTGCCACGGCCTCAAGCGTCGTACCTCCGGTTACGGCGACGATATTTTCCCCCGTAAACCTGTTTTTCATGCATGCGACGGCCGCTCTCCCCATCTCTTTTTTGACCCATGGGGACTGGTCGCTGTCTCCCGATACAATGATGACTTCGTCGAGGTTCAACCTCTCTTTTAATGTATTTTCCAAATGGGTTAAACCTAAAACATCCTTCATCGTATCTTCGAGAACTTTCAGCAGGTTGGATCCTTCAAGTGTCAATATCATGCCGGTTGTTTTAATCTCTAGTAGATTTTGTTCTTTTAAAAACTGAACCTCCGCCCTTAAAATCCGCTCGCTGATGCCGAGGCTGGCGGCAAGGCTTCTTCTGCCGATCGGTTCAGTCAGCCTTATGTACTGCAAAATTTTGTACCTTTTCTGCATGACATCGAGAAGATCCGGCAATAATTTTTTTTGAGCCTGTATTAGTTGATTCATGCCAAAACGTTCCTTTCATCTCGTCCTGGACAAATAATGTCCCGTAGTGACTGAAAACGTCCCACCTCAGCCAAAAAAAATTGCTCCTGCTTACATTCCTTATTGTAACAGGGTTAAAATGTTTATTCAACTGTTAAGAATCAATTCTTCGACAACATTCGCGCGAATGTTCACACATCTGTATTAATTATTGTCCCTGTTGATTTCTATACTATACATATTTCATGAAAATTGTGCCTCAATGAAAAAAACTATGAATGCCATTGCGTATTACGGACCGGAAATATTCAAAATGAATCTGGCTGTCCAATGTTCTGGGACGTTTGAATGGGGTGTAATACCGGATGGAGGTCGATGCTCGCGTACAGGATGGTACCGTCCCTCATCTTCGTCTATTTTCAAAAATAAATATATTGCTAAAGTACGTACTCAAAAAAAAAGCAACGGGCGGTTTTTCCGTTCCGTTGCTTTGTTGCCGTTTATCCATTTTTCCAGACATCTGCAATGATTTCAAACGAGCGAAGTCTATCAGCATGGTCAAACGTTTCTGAATTGATCATGATCTCGTCCGCCTGAGTCGTACGGATGAATTCTTCAAGCTTTTCTTTCACAGTGTCCGGCCCGCCGATGATCGTTGAGCTGAGCTGCTCATTCACCATCGCTTTTTCACGCGGCGTCCAAATCTGATCCATATCATCTACAGGCGGCTTAAGCTGAGTCGGGGCGCCGCGGACAAGATCCAAAAACTTCTGATAGTGCGATGTTGCAAGGCGCTGCGCTTGCGCGTCCGTATCGGCTGCGATCACGGTCACCCCGACCATCGCATAAGGCTCCTCCAAGACGCCCGGCTTAAACGAGCTGCGGTACAGTTCCAAGGCAGGCAGCGTATTGGCCGGCGAAAAATGAGCCGCAAATGCAAACGGCAAACCGAGTTCCCCGGCAAGCCGGGCGCTGAATCCGCTTGAACCGAGAAGCCAAATCGGCACATCAAGCCCTTCGCCCGGTATGGCGCGCACGTGATTTCTTACATTGCCGGACGGCTTAAAATACTGGCGGAGTTCTTCAAGCTGCTCGGGAAAATCCTCCCCGCTGCTTATATTTCTTCTTAATGCGCGGGCGGTTAATTGATCCGTACCCGGAGCGCGCCCCAGTCCTAAATCGATTCTGCCTGGATAAAGGGATTCAAGCGTTCCGAACTGTTCGGCGATAACGAGCGGGGAATGGTTCGGCAGCATAATCCCTCCCGAACCGATGCGCATCTTCTTGGTGCCCCCGGCGATATAACCGATCAAAACAGAGGTAGCCGAGCTCGCAACGCCTTCGATATTATGGTGTTCAGCCAGCCAGAACCTGTGGTATCCCCATCTTTCGGCATGCTGCGCCAAATCCATAGATTGTTTAAAAGATTGTCCCGCATCTCCGCCTTGTACGATAGGAGACAGATTTAATACGGAATACTTCGTATTTTTGAAATGCTGTTTTGACATTGTCTTTCCTTCTTCCTGAAGTGTAGTGGTCATGTAATTAGACGATAACATAATCGTTCAGGTGAATAAAAGAAATTAGTTCGAAAAAAATCGAACTAATGTGTTAAAAGCTTGCCTCCCTGCGGAGGCAAGCCTTTTTTTAAGAAGCGGACGTTTGGCCGGCTGTCTGGTTCCTTCCTTTAAAGAAATAAGCAGCGCTAATGAGCAGATAGATTCCCGCCGTCACCAATGTAATGACAATCGATGTGGTCAGGATGACACCGATCAGTATCGCTGTCAGTGAAATGATTGCCAGCCAAGTCGTATAAGGGAACCATTTGACATAGTAGCCGTTCCCCGCTGTTTGATTCCGTTTTCTCGATTTTAAATGGGCAGCGGCAATCAGCATCCAGATCACAAGGACGGTATAGCCGAGAGACCCCATCAAATATTCAAACGTTTGGCTGCCGGCAAACAGTGAAAACAATACGCCCAAGTATAAGAAAGAAGTACACAATAGAATCGAATAAACCGGCACTTTTCTCATGGAAAGTCTCGAAAAGATTTTCGGCATTCTTCCGTCTGATGCCTGTGTATACATTATTCGGGAGGCGCCGTAAAGCCCTGAGTTCATCGAAGAAATGACCGCCAGTAAAATGACCGCATTCATCAAATGATCCGCTCCGGGAATGCCGATCATCTTAAAGACCATAACAAAAGGACTCTCCGACACACCGTTGACTTGATTCCATGGAATCAAGCTGACGATCACGAAAAACGGCAGAAGATAAAAAGCAATAATGCGCGTCAACGTTCCACGCACAGCTTTAGGCACGACCTTCTCAGGGTTTTTGGTTTCCGCCAGTGTCACCCCGATAATTTCGGTTCCGCCGTAGGAATATATCACAACTAGCATGGCTGTAATCAGCCCTCCGGCGCCATTCGGGAAGAAGCCGCCATGGTCTGTCAAATGAGTAAAACCAACAGCTGAGTGTTGTCCAAAAGAGAAAAATAACAAGATAAATCCGGATATAATAAAGACGACAATCACTGTGATTTTAATAAGGGCAAGCCAGTATTCCGTCTCGGCAAAGCTTTTGACAGAAAGCAAATTCACGCTCGTAATGACGAGTGAAACGAACAGCGCCAGCACCCAGATCGGCAGCCCCGGCAGCCAGTACTGCAAAAATATCGCGGCGACAACAGCCTCTGCCGCAATATTGAGAACCCACATTTTCCAGTATATCCAGTCTAAAAAATAAGCGGCATACGGACCTAATATTGATTGAACGAGATCCCTGAATGTTCTGGCTTCACTGTTTCGGACAGCCATCTCGGCAAGCCCCTGCATGATAAACAGCAAAATCACGCCGCCGATCAAGTAGGCGATCATGACCGAAGGCCCCGCCAAATCGATCGCTTTGCTGCTTCCTTTAAATAATCCTGCTCCAATGGCTCCGCCCAATGCCATCATCATAATATGCCGCGATGTCATTGTGCGCTCGAGCTTCTGCATGTCTTTCTCCATCTATGTTCACTTCCTCTAGTAAAATGAAAAAAGCTCACCGTCTCCCTCTTCGATTTGAAGATAAAGAGACGATGAGCTTTGAAGCTTACCGCGGTACCACTCTTTTTGATTCTATGCCAAGAATCCAGCTTTGCGATGCACAGCCATACTGTGCAAACCTGTTAACGAAGGTTAATCGTAATGTCCTCAGGAATTGATGTCCGTCCTTTAGCCAGTCCACTCCCGGGCGAGTTCAAAGGTTCATTGGTCTGCGTCGCACCTACCCGCAGCTCTCTTTGCCAATGCCGATCTTTTACTGCTCCCGTTCATTGTGTTTTCTTCTGCCTGAAATATATTCATATAATATACGTGCCGATCTTGACTTTGTCAACATCAAATCCACTGCCAAAAAATAAAAATTAAAATTTTTCTCTTTTTTCAAGGAAAATCGCCTTTTCCATTGGAAAATACAAGGGAAGATATGCACAACTTTCATGATGATGGAGCATTCCCCAAAAGAGGGAAATATAAAAATCGGCGGATTTCCCCCGAAAAAAATAGTTAAATTGAAATATTATTCAAACTTTACAAAATATTTTAACGATGATAGAGTGTGAACCGAATCATCACTTCAGCTAAAGGAGGAAGAGAACGTGAAAAAACTTTCGTTTATGGTGATCTTGTCCGTATTGACGCTCGTCTTTGGTTCATCGTCCGTAAGCTTTGCGAAAAACATTCCTGAAGACAGATATACAACACCTACAGATGCTGAATTTAGCCAGATGAAAGAGATTTTAAACAATGATGATATCGAAACCGGCAATTTGCAGAAGGATTACGGCGTGATTGTCAATGATCCCGCTGAAAAAGTCGGCGTCATATCAGACATCCCCGCCGAAAAAGACGACTGGAGCCATGTCAGCTTCCATTCCTACTATGTCGACCTCAACAGCAACACTCTTATCGCTGATGTTCAATTTGAATTCACACAAAACGATGACGGTATATCGGAAACCGAGTACAAAAACGTAACAAACGGAGGCAGGTATTTCGTCAAGATGGACCAAGACGGAAATGTCATTGATGAAGAAACGACCGGCGACATGTCGATTTTGGGGAAATACTAGAAACCGAGCACCCCTTATGGAAAACGCCTTTATTCAAAGGCGTTTCAGATTGTTGACAAAATCCCAAAGCGGCTTTTTGTTTTGGGATTTTGTCATCCTTTCAGCGTGATTGAAAAACCTTGCAGTCTAGGAAGGCCGAGCATCGGAGCGCAGCGAATGTTGGGATTCGTGAGCACCGACGCGCAGGCCTGACAACGAATGCGAGGGTTTGTCGACACGCTGAAACGCCTTTATTCAAAGGCGTTTTTTTGTTCGGGCATTTAATAGATCTATCCATTGACGCCATTCGCATCTGCAAGACTAAAGGCATGATGCCCGAACAGATCCGGGTTCATTCCTATCAAATTCTTTCTGTCAAGAAACAACGCGTTCCTCAGAGCTGTCCAAAAAGATGTCTTCAAGCGACGGTTCATCGACGTGAATTCTGTAGATTCCCACTTTGCAGTTCGTTAATACTCTGACAATGGCGGGAATTTTTTCTTCTGAATTGACGGTGATCGAAATCTCATGGTGATTGAATTGAACGTTTTCACCAGCTGACTCAAGAAAACGGTCGATCAGGCCGAAATGCTGATCGGGAATAGTCGAATGGCGAATGTGAACGCTTATGTTCGACATGAAATGCCTCCTTAATTCATCGAGCGTGCCTTCTATTAAAATGCGGCCGTTTTTCATGATGGCGATTCGCGTACAGATTTTCTCTATCTCATGCAGGTTGTGTGATGTCATAAATACCGTCTTACCTTCTTTTTGCAAATCCATAATCAGCTTTTGAATGTGCAGGGCAGATTCGGCATCGACACCTGATGTCGGTTCATCCAAAAAGATGAGCTCGGGGTCGTGGATGATCGCCTGGGCGATGCCGAGCTTTTTTTTCATACCGAACGAATAGGCGCCCGATTTTTTTTCAGCATGCTCAGTGAACCCAACTCTCTCTAAGACTTCTTCGCACCGCTCAGTCGATACGGCTTGTCCGTTCAGCTTTGCAAAATACTTCAAATGCCCGACTGCTGTCATTGAATCATAGAGGGTCAAATAATCAGGTAAAACGCCGATGCGATGCTTGACGTTTTCAATCGAAGCATCATTTAACAGCAGAAAACTGCCGGCTGTCGGCTCGATAATGCCTGTGATCATATTCATGAACGTAGATTTCCCCGCACCGTTACGGCCGAGGAAACCGTAAATCTCTCCTTTTTCGACTTGGAGGTCGACATGATTGACGACGGTTTTAGCCCCGTAGCTTTTCATCAGCCCTTTTGCCTCGATCACCACATCCATTATAAATCTCTCCTTTTAAACAAAACGATCGCACCGCAAAGAACGATGGCCGCGTAGACAAAGTTGATGAAAACAAAAGAACCGCCCAGCACGGAGTAATAGTACGGTGTTAAATATTTAAACCAGGTGATCATGCCGTTCTCTGAATAAACAGTCCATAAGCTGACCGCGGGAAAGACGAGCGCAAACACGATTCCGAAAAACATGGACATGGCGGGCCTTGAAATCACGATGGAAAATAAAAGGTTCAAAGAGATTGCAGCTGTAAGAAACGCCATGCTGTCTGCATAACTCATCCATAAAAACTCTTTTGAGGCGATCATCACCAAGGTGTACGAAACGAGCATGCAGAAAAACCAAAACAGCCAGACGCCAAAAAACTTTCCCAGAATGATCTTGATCCGCGAGGTTTTCGTCACAAGAAATCTGACCGTCCGGGCATGGACTTCGCGGTTGATCATGTCATGGGAAAGTCCAGCGATAAACAGGAAACCGAGAGCAAAAACAATAACCGCCGTTCCGATTGCGTTTGCATCGCTTCCTAAATCCAATTCGCGCACAAAGTCCGCAGGCGCCTGTTCGATCAATCCTGCAGTCTTATAGCTCACCCAAAACATAATAATAATGACAATAATCGACTTGATGCTTTTAAAAAGACTGATAAATTCATTCAGACATACCGCCCGCATACGAGTCACTCCTTCACTATTCTCCATTATAGTGAGTGAACATTATCGGGAAATAATCTTATCCTTAACATTACCTTAAATTTTAATAGGCTATTTCTTACAGGGGTGTTTCCGAGAATCATAAATGAGATGCAAGTGGCTTGAACCAGCGGCAGAAATGGGGATACAGAGCCGGAAAACTGATAAAAACACCATTTTAATATAACAAGTTCCGCTATTTTATAACTGGCAAAAAAAGTGGAATGATGCGGAAAATCGGGAAATGCCGGAATTGTCATATCGCTAAATAAAAAAAGATTAGCTCTGCATGAGGCTAATCTTTTTGTTATCGTCTAATTACCGGTCAGTCACGACAATATATGCCGCTTTTACCGGGCCGTGGACACCGACTACAAGGTCCATTTCGATGTCGGCTGAATTGCTCGGTCCAGTGACATAGTTGATGCAGGACGGGATGACGTCGCCGTCTGCAACCTTTTGTTTGATCATTGCGCTTGCCTGTGTCATCCGCGGGACGATGGTGCTTTTCGGGACGATCGCAATATATGTCGTCGGCAGCAAGCTGACAGATCGTCCTTTGTCTTTTGAACTGAAGAGGACGACCGTTCCGGATTCAGCAAGCGTGATCTCGCTGAATGTCACGCCGATGTTAGCCTGTTCGGCCCGCTGGATATTTTCATCTCCGGCCGCTGCATTCCATTCCCACACTTTTGTCCCCTCATTCGGCCACTTGTCTGTTAACAGGCCTGACAGTCCGTACTCTTTAAAACGGTCATCTTTCGGAATGATGACAGGCCCGCCTCCAAATCGTGATGCTTGTTCATACAAGGCATCATGCAAGCCGATGACATCCGTTTCAATCAGCTCCGTATGAATCTTTCGGCAGTGGTCCTTTAAGACGCCGACAAGCTCATCCTGTGTATAGCCTTGATATACCCGGTGCTGCGGCTGATACGTATAATCGGGAACGGTGACACCTGCCGAACGCCTGTTGCGGCCGAGCCTTTCCGCAATCCGGTTTAAAAAGCCGTCTTTATTTTGGATTGTTCCGTTTGTCATCTGTCTTCCCCTTTCTCTTTCCGTCTGTCCTCAAACCAGTCGCGGAACCTTGACTTGTTCGGCGCGGGGAAGTCGCGAATCTGGGTCCACTGTTTTAACGGACCCGGTCCCTTCGTTATTTTGCCGTCTTCGTTAAACGGCTTCATGGCTGCCGGCGCCCATTTGGAGCCCATTTTATATAGAGATGGCGCAGAAGTTCCCAAGCCGAACGCTTTCATCGCGAGCTTCTCGGATATCGGTGCGCGCCCTTCTTTTTCAACGATGCGCTGCCGGTGCTTCAGAAGCAGTTCGTGAAGCGGGATTTTTACCGGACATGCTTCAGAGCATGCCGCACATAACGAAGAGGCGTACGGCAGTTCTTTATAATCGTCATATCCGCCGAGCAGCGGCGACAATACGGCTCCGATCGGGCCTGAATAGATCGAACCGTAAGAATGCCCGCCGACATGGCGGTATACGGGACAAACATTGATGCAGGCCGCACAGCGGATGCATTGGAGGACGGATTGAAACTCCGTTCCGAGAATGTTCGAACGCCCGTTGTCAATGATGACGAGGTGAAACTCTTCGGGTCCGTCCGCTTCACCGGGCAGCCGCGGCCCTGTCAGCGCCGTGATATAGCTTGTCAGCCGCTGTCCGACAGCGCTTCTTGTGAGCATGCCGACGAGAACCTCAAACTCGTCGAATGAAGGGACGATCCGCTCCATCCCCATCACGGTAATCTGCGTCTTCGGAACGGTCGTGACGAGACGTCCGTTTCCCTCGTTTGTGACAAGGCTGACAGACCCCGTATCGGCAATCGCAAAATTGCAGCCCGTAATGCCGATGTCAGCCTCGAGAAATTTCTTTCTGAGCACGGCGCGCGCGTGCATGACAAGCTCTTCCGGCTTTTCGGTGTTGCGGTAGCCGATCCGCTCTTTGAAGACGTCGCGGATTTGCTCTTTGTTTTTATGCAAAGCAGGTGCGACGATATGTGACGGCGGATCATGATCATCGATTTGGAGGATGTATTCGCCCAAATCGGTTTCGACCACTTCGCAGCCGTCGCGTTCAAGCGCCTCGTTCATGTTGATTTCTTCGGTCACCATTGATTTTGATTTCACGATTTTTTTGCCGTTTTTCTTTTTCACGACATCGCGAATATAGCCTGTCGCTTCTTCGGCCGTCTGTGCAAAGAATACGTACCCGCCTTTTTTGGCGACATTTTCGGCGAGCTGTTCTAGGTAGTAGTCCAGGTTTTCGAGCACGTGCTGCCTGATTTCCTCGGCCTGAGACCGCCATTCTTCCCAGTTCCCGAGCTCTTCCGCCGCCTCAAGACGGCGCGCTCTCAAGCGCTCCTGCGCACTTGAAACAGCCCCCCTCATAAACTCGTTTTCGAGCCCGTCTGATACGCGCTCTTTAAATTTCTGCGTTCCGATCTTCATTGCCATAACGAATGTCCCCCTCTATCTGTGAAATGACCGGATGTCTGTTTATCTGCTGTTCAGCACTTCTGCGATGTGCATGACTTCAATCGGCTTGTTCTTTCTCCCGATCCGTCCGCCGATATTCATCAAGCAGCCGCAGTCCGCCCCGATTAACACATCTGCGGCGGTTTCTTCGACACACGCCACTTTCTCATCGACCATCTGTTCGGATATTTGCGACATCTTCACCGAAAAAGTCCCCCCGAATCCGCAGCAGTCGTGTTTGCGCGGCAGCGGCGTGAACTCCAGTCCCTTCACATGCCGAAGCAGCTTCATCGGCGCGTCTGTGACGCCCAAAAGCCTTGTCATATGGCATGACGTATGATAAGTCGCCTTTTTCTCAAGTGTCGCCCCAACGTCTTCAACCTTCAAAACGTTGACGATAAAATCGGTCAGCTCATACGTTTTGTCAGCCAGCCGCTGCGCTTTTTCCGCCCAGGCCGGCTCATCCCGGAAAAGGTGCGGATACTCCTTGAACATAAAAGCGCACGATCCTGAAGGGCTGACGACGTATTCGGCTGATTCAAATGTCTCAATCATCCGTCTCATCGCTTTTTTGGAATCTTTGACATAGCCGCTGTTGTACGCAGGCTGGCCGCAGCAGATCTGCCCTTCGGGAAAATCCACTTCACATCCGAGCCGCTCAAGCAGTTCAACCGTCGCTTTTCCGACATTTGACTGAAACATGTCAACCAAACACGTGATAAACAGTGATACTTTCATCTTGATCCCCTCTCCAACCCGATAAATCAGGTCATCTGATGACTTGGTTAGAAAACCCTCTTTCTCCATCTTACACCTTGGTAAAATTTTTTGAAAGGGGTTTCTTTTTCGTTTTCACTCGGGCCGCTGCTTATATGGCCGGCTCGTCGGCCTGTTTCGTTTCTTCAAAATATGAGGCCAGCACATTTTCCACATTCGTCAGATGATTGTGCATCGCCTGTTCTGCTTTTTGGCCGTCTTTTTCCATCACAGCCTGATAGATGGCATCGTGTTCCTCATAAAGGCGCTTAACGGTTGTGTTCTTCGAGAACAGCCAAATTTTGCGCGTCTCCCTCATCGTCTCAATTAAGAGTGATGACACATGATTCATCAAGCCTTTCAGCAGATCGTTTTGCGAGGCGCCGGCAAGCGCAAGATGAAACGCGAGGTCGGCTTTTTCGCCAAGTTCGCCGTTCCCATCCGCCTGCTTCATATCCTCAAGTGCGGCCTGCATGCGCCCGAGATCTTCTTCTGTGCGTTTTTGAGCCGCACTTGAAACAGCTCCGATTTCAAGAATCTTACGGACTTCGAGCAGTTCAGCGACGTCTTTCTTTTTCATCAAAAGCGCAGCCGAAAGGGGGATGGAAATTTGCTCAGGCTCAAACCTTTTCACATACGTTCCTTCCCCCTGCTTCATTTCGACCATCCCCATCGCTTTTAACGCAGACAGCGCTTCCCTGACGGCCGAACGGCTGACCTGAAAGCTTTCGGCGAGCGCCTGAACGGAGTCAAGCTTATCACCTGGCTCAAGCTCTCCGCTTTTAATCGATTCAAGAAGCGCTTCTGCGACTTCTTCGTATATTTTTTTCGTCTTGATTTGTTTGTATTTCAACTTTTTTCACCTCGTAACCAGACTGGGCATGATGCGCTATTTTTTATTATACCGTTCTTTCCGTCCGGAACATATAGACTTCGGCTCCATGCAAAAAAAGATTGTAATTTATGACATTGAGAAATATAATGCTAAATGATCAGTCTTATCATCATGTCATCAGATGACTGAGTGAGACTTTGAACAAAGGGGGAATTGGAGATGGGATGGACGCAAGATTATACTCCGCTGGGGAACAGTTTGCTGCTCTCTTCGCTTGCAGCGCTTATACCGATTTTGTATTTTTTCTGGGCTCTGGCAATCAAAAGAATGAAAGGGCATACAGCGGGTGTGTCGACTTTGCTGATTGCGCTCGCGCTGGCCGTTTTCGTATACGGCATGCCCGCTCATCAGGCTGTGATGTCGGCTTCACAAGGGGCGGTTTACGGGCTGCTTCCGATCGGCTGGATCATTGTGACTTCCGTTTTTTTGTACAAGCTTACAGTCAAAACCGGCCAATTTGAAATCATCAGGAGCTCGGTATTATCGATCACAGATGACCGCCGTTTGCAAGCACTTTTGATAGCGTTTTCATTCGGGGCGTTTTTAGAAGGAGCGGCAGGCTTCGGCGCCCCTGTCGCGATCTCGGCCGCATTGCTTGTCGGCCTCGGCTTCAATCCGTTGTACGCGGCGGGCATATGCCTGATCGCCAACACGGCGCCTGTCGCTTTCGGAGCGATCGGCATTCCGATTATCGCGGTTGAAGGGCCGACGGGGATTCCTGCGATGGACATTTCAAAAATGGTCGGACGCCAGCTCCCATTTTTATCTGTATTTATTCCGTTTTATTTGATTATCATCATGAGCGGCTTGAAAAGGGCTTGGGAAGTGCTGCCGGCGATTCTCGTGTCGGGTGTCTCTTTTGCCGTTACACAGTATGTAAGCTCAAACTTTCTGGGGCCTGAGCTCCCGGATATTTTGTCAGCCATCGTATCGCTTATCGCGCTCGCTGTATTCTTAAAATTTTGGAAACCGAAAACGATATTCAGATTTTCACATGAAAAGGAAATGGCCGCTGCCGCGGAGGCGCAGCAGCTTGAACATCAAAAGGCCTCATACTCGGCTGGGCAGATTTTCAAGGCGTGGACACCGTTTTTGCTGCTCACGGCAATGGTCTCCATCTGGGGAATTCCAGCTGTCAAACAGGCGCTGACAGGCCATTACGAAGGGTCAAATCCATTGCTGCTGTTCATTAGTGATATCGGCGGCAGGCTGACGTTCGCGCCCGGTGTGCCTTTTTTGCACAATCAAATTCTCGATGGCTCCGGAAAACCGCTTGAAGCTCTTTATAAACTTGATCTCGCCGGATCTGCGGGAACGGCGATCCTGATTGCCGCCGTACTGACAAAGTTTGTCACAGGCATGCCTTGGAAAGAATGGGGCGCCGTGTTTACAGAATCGCTGAAAGAACTCGGCAAGCCGATATTAACGATCGCTTCCGTTGTCGGTTTTGCCTATGTCACCAACTCTTCGGGCATGAGCACAACACTTGGCATGTCCCTTGCGATGACGGGTTCAATGTTCGCATTCTTTTCTCCCGTTCTTGGCTGGCTCGGCGTCTTTATAACCGGTTCAGATACGTCGGCCAATTTGCTTTTCGGCAGTCTGCAAAAAGTGACGGCACAGTCGGTCGGAATGGAGCCGGTGCTGTCTGTGGCGGCCAACTCTTCGGGCGGCGTCACCGGAAAGATGATCTCTCCGCAGTCGATTGCTGTCGCCTGCGCAGCCGTCGGACTGGCAGGAAAGGAATCCGATTTGCTGCGCTTTACACTGAAACACAGCCTGTTTCTTCTGTTCCTGGTTTGCATGATCACGTTCCTGCAGCATCACCTGTTTGCGTGGATGATCCCGTAAAAAAGCCGCCGGCGTTCGTGCCGGACGGCTTCTTTATTGATATCTCTTTCTGACAGACGAAGGCAGTATATTAAGCTGATCGCGGTATTTGGCGACGGTCCGCCTCGATATGACGATGCCGTGCTTTTCGTTTAAAAGGTCGGCCAGCTTCTGGTCTGAAAGCGGTTTCATTTTATTTTCTTCATCGATCAGCCGACGAAGATGCGCTTTGACTGTGTGACTTGATGTATGTCCGTCAGCGGCATCCTTTACCTTCGCCGAAAAAAACCGTTTAAGCTCGCACAGCTCAAAAGGCGTCTGCACGATTTTCCCTTTGACTGCACGGCTTACTGTTGATTCGTGAACCCCGAGGGCATCGGCGACTTCTTTTAATGTGAGCGGCTTCAGTTCATCTTTCCCTTTTAAAAAATAATCTTTTTGACGCACCATAATTTCCGCCATCACCCTCCGCATCGTTTCCCGTCTTTGCCTGAGGGCATTGTCGAGCCATTTCCACTGCTTGAACTTATCAGAGATATAAACGGTCGCCTCGTCTTTTGACTGGCGCTGCAAAAACGGCTCGTAAAACGCGTTAAGCTGGATATCGGGAAAAGAACGGCTGCTGAGCTCAAGCACCAATTTTCCATCCTCGGCTGAAATGATGACATCAGGCTCGATATAGACTCCGCCTTCATCCGTGCCATACATCAATCCGGGACGCGGCGACAGCTCTGCAACAAGATCTTGTATGTCCTGAAGCTCTGAGAGCGAAAGGCCCGCTCTCTCAGACAGCTCTTTCCATCCTTTTTTGGCAAACAGGTCAAAGTATAGGGAAATAACTTTTTCCGCTTTTGCCGTCTCCTTTGGCAGACGCTTTAATTGGATCAGGATGCATTCCTGAAGCGACCGCGCTCCGATGCCTGCCGGATCAAGAGTCTGCAGCTTGCCCAAGACTTCTTCCACTTCTTCTCTGGTGACAGCCAGCTCGGAAGCGATAAAGGCGATGTCTTCTGTCACATATCCGTTTCGATCAAGGGATTCGACCAGGTAGCTGAAAATCCGCTTTTCCCGGTTTGACAGCCGGAGATCGAGCGCCTGCTGTTTCAAGACGCTTTTGATATCTTCACGGGAATGCGCCGTCTCAGAGCGGCTCATTCCTTCATTTTGCAAATGACGATTCGTTTTATGGTAAAATGATCGGGGAATATCGGGGTCTTTTCGTTCGATCAGGGGGTTTTCCAATGAGAGTTCGTCAATCCGGCTGTTCAGCTCGGCCGACGAATACTGAAGCATATGAATGGCTTGGGCAAGCCCTTGCGTCAAGTGAAGTTTTGCCGTTTGCTGCTGCTGTACATGCAAGTTCATCATATCTCCCCTCCCACTATTAGTTTACACGATCGGTTCCGTACCGTATAGACTTAAAAAAGGAGTGTTACCATTGACAGAACTTTTCTCTGTACCCTATTTCATAGAAAATTTTAAAACCCATATTGAAATGCATCCAAATGAGGATAAAATTCACGCAATGAACAGCTACTACCGTTCAGTCGTGTCAACGCTTGTCCAAGACCAGCTGACAAAAAACGCGGTCGTCTTAAAACGGATTCAGCATTTGGATGAAGCCTACAACAAAGTAAAGCGCGAAGAAGCATAGCAAAAAAACCGCCTGTCATACGTGAACAGGCGGTTTTTCTGCTTCTTCCGGATTGTTTTGAATCAGTTTTGTACTCGGGATATCCTTCATCCATGTGTTGTAGTAATTTGCGTTTTTTCCGTAGGAGTTGTCAATCACGACATTTTCTTTTCCGAGCAGACACGATAAGATGTGGCCGTGCAGCCTTGAAGTAACGACGGATTCATAGCGGTTGAAAAAACGGATTGATTTGTCGACGAGGCTGTCCGAATAGCGTTTCCAATAAGAAGCGATCGGCAGCGGATTGCCGGCTTTTTTGTTGAGGACATTGATCGTCTGCAAGCGTTTGATTCCGCGTTTGTCGCCTTCTGACAAGATAACGTTCCAATCGTACGTATCCGGCTCCTCTGCTTTTTGCAGGCTGCTGTTTGCTTCTTTGTCGGTTCTGATCAACCGCAGAACGGACTCAGAAGGCTTTTCGGCAGGTGCCGCGATCGGCCAGAGCTGGTGAGCCATATCGGGCATCATTCTGATGTTTTTCACCCCTTCGAAATGCTTGAGAGCAAATTCGAAGGATGCCTTTTCCCGCGTGAATAAGTGCAGATCCGGGTGAGCCGCCAAAATGCCGCGCGTTTTTTTTGCATTTTCTTCATGTTCATAATAAATCGACTGCGGCAGAATGACGATCCGGTGGTCCGGGTAATGTTCGACAACCCGTTCCCTGAACTGCTGAAAGTGAGGGTACAAATCGCCGAAATTGCCGCCCCCCTGACAAACGATGATGGCGTCCTTTGGAATGCGGCGGCCCGGAATAAAATTCTCTGCATTCCATCTTTCGCGCACCTTGATGCCGTATGCTTCAAAAAAAGCTTCCGTTCCTTTCATGATCAATAAGTCTCCGACGTTTCCATAGAGCGGGTAGTCCAAGTAAACGACTGATGAATGTCTTGGGATGACATCCAAAATTTCTGCCAGCTTATGCTTTAAGCTGTCCATGGAATATGTAATCGCCATGTTTAGCACCTCATTTATATTTAATCCGGTCGGCCACGATTTGAATCACCCGGTCCTGCTCTTTTCGCGTCATACTTGATCCTGACGGCAGGCAGAGCCCGCGCTGAAATAAGTCGCAGCAGACAGAGCCTTGGTCATCGTGCGGATAAAAGGCCGCTCCTTTAAAAAGGGGCTGTCTGTGCAACGGCTTCCATAACGGCCGGGCTTCAATGTTTTCATTTGCGAGCTGTTCAATGATGTCCGCCGGTGTTGTTTGAATCTTTGCTGTATCAAACGTTAATGTCGTGAGCCAGCGGTTTGACATGCCGGCTTCAGGCATGAATTCTATACCTTCGATACCGGCGAGCGCCTCCTGATAGCGCTCGAAGATCGCCCGTCTGGCGTGTACCCTGTCATCCAGGACGGCGAGCTGAGCGATACCGATTCCGGCCAGGACATTGCTCATCCGGTAATTGTAGCCCGCTTTTTCGTGCTGATAATGAATGGCGGGCTCGCGCGCCTGAGTGGCTAAAAAGCGCGCCTTCTTCAAAGCGTCTTCATCATCGCTGACAAGCATTCCTCCGCCTGATGTGGTGATGATTTTGTTGCCGTTGAACGAATAAATGCCGAAGCGTCCGAAGGTTCCGCTTTTTCTGCCCTTATAAACAGAACCGAGCGATTCGGCCGCATCTTCAATAACAGGGACGGCAAATCGATCGCAAAGCGCGATAATCTCGTCTATTTTCGCGCTTTGGCCGTACAAGTTGACGACGATGACGGCTTTCGGAAGATTTCTGGCCCGCTCCGCTTCGTCGAGCGCCCGTTCAAGCGCCTCGGGCGACATGTTCCATGTATCCCGTTCAGAATCGATGAAAACCGGCTCAGCCTGCTCATATATAATCGGATTGGCGCTCGCTACAAACGTAAAGGAAGAACAGAAGACCGTATCGCCTTTGCCGACGCCGAGCAATTTCAACGCCAGGTGGATTGCGGCTGTTCCTGAGCTGACTGCCGCGGCACCGGACGTCCCCGCATAGGCGGCAAGCTTTTCTTCGAATGTATCGACAAGGGGACCGAGCGGCGCGATCCAGTTTGTCCGAAACGCTTCAGCTACATAGCGCTCTTCGTCTCCGCTCATGTGCGGCGGGGATAAATAAATTCGCTTATTCTGACTCATGTTTTTCACCCTTTTTACTGCTGTGATATTTAATTTTTCTTGCAGGGACTCCGACAGCGGTACAATCATCAGGAATGTCGTGAATGACGGATGATCCCGCTCCCGTTACGCTCCAGCGGCCGATTGTCTTTCCGGGAATGACCGCCGTTCCCGCTCCGAGATGAGCGCCTTCCATAACTGTCACACCGCCGGTTAACACCGTTCCCGGCGAAAGATGAACGTAATCGCCGATCCGGTTGTCATGTTCGACGATCACACCTGTGTTGACAATCGTGTGGATGCCGATGTGGGCATCCGCTTGAATAACGCTCGACGCCATGACAACGGCGCCGTTTTGAATCCGGGCCGAACCGCTGATCACGGCGGACGGATGAATCAAAACCGCATACCGGTCAAGTGGAAGGCCGAGACGTTCATACAGCTTCTTTCTGATGCCGTTTTGACCGACAGCTAAGACGAACTTCACGTCCGGATGCAATCGCGCAAGTTCTTCTGCTGCGCTTGAAGGCCCGCGATACAGACCGTTCTCGACATGAAGCTCCGCATACCGGTCATCGAGAATACCGGCAAGCGCAGTATCAGGCCGTGCTTTTACAAGATCCAGAACGACTTTCCCATGGCCGCCGGCTCCGATGATCACCACATTTTGCATCAGGCATTCCTTCTCCCCGTAAATTTTTCTGCTGTCACATGGCGGTCCTGGCTGACGCCTTCCGACTTCAAGACTTTTACGATAGTCAACAAAAGGATTTTGAGATCAAGCAAAAAAGAACGATGATCCACATACCAGACATCAAGTTCAAACTTTTCCTCCCATGTCACTTTATTTCTCCCGTTGATCTGCGCCCAGCCCGTGATGCCCGGCTTGACTTCATGCCGTCTCCATTGCCGCTTCGTATAGAGGGGAATATACTCCATCAAAAGCGGCCGCGGCCCGACGAGGCTGAGATCTCCTTTGATGACGTTGATCAGCTGCGGCAATTCGTCGAGGCTCGTTTTTCTGATCAGCCGCCCCGTCTTTGTCAGCCGTTTTTCATCGCTTAGCAGATTGCCTGCTTCATCTCTTTCATCAGTCATTGTTCTGAATTTATATAATGTAAAAGGCTCGCCATTCAGCCCCGGACGGGTTTGGCGAAATAAAACAGGCGAGCCGATTTTCCATCTGATGAGGCAAGCTGTCAGGATCATGGCCGGACTGAGCGCGATCAGCAAAATAACCGACAATGAAAGATCGAAAAACCGTTTCGCTAGCACGAAAAACGCACCCCTTTCTTTTATTTAAAAAATCCCTTTTGAAACGGGAAGGATAAAGAGCATCGAAATGCTTGGAGCCTTGTTGTGACAATATGCCGTTCCGCTTTCGTCAACATGACGAAATAGGCAAACAGGCCGTATGTCCCCGTCGCAGCAAGCGCCGTGACAAACAGGGACAGCAGGCTGTCGATTGCAAATAAGTATTGAAGAGCGTAACAGACAGCCAAGGTAAATGAAGCACCGGCAACCGGCCTGTATATACCTTTATAAAAAACCCTTTTTCTTTCACCCGTAATCTTTGACGCATAAATCGGAGTGAAGACGACATTTTTCAGCATTAAAGCTGCCGCACCGGCCAGCGCAATTCCGTAAAGGCCGAGTCCCGCCGGTCCGCTCAGCACGATGGCAAGCAGCAAATTGACAACGCCGAAGGCAACCGTGGTCAGCGCCGGTGTTCTCAGCTTGTTATAGGCGGTAAAAATATAAAAAAGCGGCGCCGGGCTTAATGAAACAACCAAATAACCCGCATGTATCAGTAAAAGCCATTTCAAATGTTCGAATGAAGGGCCAAGCCACAGCGACAGAAACGGGCCGGCAAGCCCGCCCAGAAGCGCAGCCGGCAAAGCGAGCAGAATGCCGTTAATTCTGACGGCCTGGTTGGCATAGCGGACGAGCCCTTCTTTGTAGCCTTTTGAATAATAGAGTGTAATCGTAGGTGAAAATACGGCCGCAAGCGTTCCCGAAAGCGTCCGCAATAACAGCGGAAACTGAATGATCGCGGCGTACATGCCGGATTCGGAAACCCCCAGCATCACATTCGCCACCATTAAATCGATTTGCAGAAACAGCAGGACGCCGACTTGGCTGACGGAGCTCCATCCTCCCGCCTGAAGCAGTTTTTTGCACTTTGCAAACGACATATCCCTCACACGAAACGTAAACCATGGGATCAATTTCTTAAAGAAAAAGATCGACAGGATGCACGCCGAAGCGGTTGCGATAAGAGCGGCGAGCTGAATGTGCCAGATCTTCGGTGCAAACCACGCGAAAATCAACAATACGCTCAAGACGCGAATCAGCATTTGGACGGCCTGGATCGTGCTTGTAATATAGATTTTATTGGCAAAAAACGGACCGGCGGCAAATCCCGACATCACAAAGGTCAATAAAAACAGCAGGCTCCCGATCAAAAGCGCGATCTGCACATCCCCCA
Organism: Bacillus paralicheniformis; assembly: GCF_002993925.1. Lineage (NCBI taxonomy): Bacteria > Bacillati > Bacillota > Bacilli > Caryophanales > Bacillaceae > Bacillus > Bacillus paralicheniformis. Next base: position 3,705,334 of record NZ_CP023665.1, read on the forward strand.
AAAGACCGGCGGGAACGCGAATGATCTGATCGATAAAAAACACCGTGCCGCCAAGCGGAAAAAACAAGATGACCGAAAGCACCAGTGATGAAACGATGTAGGTATTCATATAGCCCCTCGCTTCATCAAGCGCCCCCCTGTGGGCGGAAACAGAAAAAAACCGGACAACGACCGCGCTCAAGGCAACCGTAATAATCGAAAAGTAATTGATCATATTCTGCGTGAGATGGACAAACCCAAACGCCTCAACACCGAGGTTCTTGATGACATAAGGCGTCAGCCACATCGAAAACAGCACCGATAATAAAAAAGACGCCACATTGGCGCCGAGATTCAAAATAAATGTCTTATTCAAAAGGCTCATCCCTTACTGGGCAGATTTCGTTTAAAAAACAATTCGAGCAGGATCGGAATATTCAGCTTGCATAGCAATAAAACGAGCCGTTGGCCGATTAAAAGATTGCGGTTGCGGAGAGACGTTGATTTGACGCACGACTGCACCATCCGGTAAGACAAAATGTCTTTAATGTGCCGCCTCACCTGCTTTGAAGGCTTCGGTTCCGCACAGGCATTGGCTAAAAGCATCGGAATTTGATGTTTGCATGTGTACGTTTCCAGATCGTCCGCACATTCATCCAAAAGCTGAAACGTCTCATAGAATCTCCTTTTCGCCCGGTACTGCCTTTTCAGGCTTTCGTCCATGTACGGTTTAAACGGCACCTCCGTCAGGCTATCCGGATTGCACCTGTACATGTAGTAGCCGTCATCGATCGCTCTTACCCGTTTCGCTGCATAAAAGGCGTACAAATTGAACGGCGAATCCTCTGCAAAACGAATGTCTTCAAAAAAGTACAACTGGTTTTTCTTCAGCAGATCGCGCCTGTACAAATTCCGCCACACATACCAGATGAAGCGGGTTTCGTGCGCCTTTTTGAGCTCGCGTTTAATATCCCAGCTCAACAAGAGACGATCGGTCGGCAGCGGCGGCGGGAAATAGGTGTCTTCCGCATCGGAATGTTTATGATACCCGCACATGACGATATCAAGGTCGTCTTTTTTGGCAGCGGCGTACATGTTTTCAAACATGGCAGACAATACAAAATCATCACCGTCGACAAATCCCACATAATCTCCTGTCGCGGCTTGAAGACCGGCATTTCTCGCCGAGCTCAGCCCGCCGTTTTTTTTATGAATCACTTTCACTCTGGCATCCAGGCTGCAGTACTTTCTCGCTATCTCCCCGGATCTGTCAGGAGAGCCGTCATCGACAAGGATGATTTCAATATTTTTCAGCGTCTGCCTGCGCAGGGAATCGACGCATTCTTCTATATAATCTTCGACATTGTACATCGGAACAATGATACTGACAAATGGCTTCATTGGACATCACCCATAATTTTCTGTCTTAAATCTGTGAAATAATGCTCCCTTGACGGAGTCTCACGATACGAATCACCGGTCTTAATCAGCTCTTCAATTGCGCCGAGAACCTCTGCCGCATCGGGATTTTCCACAAGCTTCATCGAAGGAACGCTTTTCAGCCAGCGAAAGCCTTCAAGCACCTTATGATCAAAAGAGCGGATCACAACGCACGGAGTCCCTGTAATCGCACAAAAAATCATGCCGTGCAGCCTGTCTGTCACAACGACCTCCGCACCTCTCAGCTGATCCCAAAGCCGATTCAGCTCCTTCTCGCGGGACATGCGGCTGACCCTCCTGCCGATCGTCGTTGTAAAAGTTTGCACGCCGCCGTATTCGTCGCCGACAGCCTTCATCAGTTTTTCACGCTCTTCCGGTCTGAGAAAGCTTTCTTTATCCTCTCTTAAACAAACCAGCACACCGTCTCTTTCAGACTGCTGTTCTTTCTTTAAATAAAGCACCATATCAGGCTGCTTCACAATCGTTTGCTTTGAAAAATGCTGTTTCATAAATTGATAGGTTGTATCATCGCGCGCCATCATAAACAGCCGGCGATGGGAGTTGTAGACTTTTTTCGCTCTTTTCAGCTCCTTTTTGCCGCGGGGCGTCTCGGAAAAGTGCGCGGTGGCTGGGAGCTGGACAATTTTATAATGCTTGAATGTTTTGATAATAAAGCGCCTCGTCCATTCCTCATTGCGGTACAAATCCCCCATGTTTCCTCCGCCGATGATGAACACCATATCCTCGGGGTGGCGGATGCGCATGAGGGCTTTTGCATGTTTGTAAATATCGTTGATGCCGATTTCAATTAATTCAAAATCGGGAAACTCGTTTTCTATGAATGTCCGGCTTGCCAGGGCAATCGCGTGATCTCCCAAATTATCATGGGACGGAATTAAAGTCAGAATGATTTTTTTCTTGCCTTTGTATTGATCAAAACGCTTCAAACCCGGCGTTCCCATCACATATTCAGAAGGATATTTCACCTTGAGCAAAAGCCATTCTGCAAGATTGATCTTCAGTTCCTGAAAGGTCATTTCCTCACCGCCTATTTCTTCATTCTGTGCTCGATCATTTTCTGGTAAATGGCCGCAAATCCATACACTGCCGGCATAAACCGCAAGCGAATCAGCATAAGGAGAAGCTTCTTCTTCGAATCGAATGCCGACATGTCCACCGCGGGAATTTTCCCCCTGAATTCCGGACAGGCGCATATGCTGCGGATATTTTTATATTTTTCTATTGAAGGATTTTGGTTTCGGCTCTTGCATTCATTTAAAATACTGATGCAGCCGTGGTTGACGATAAAGACGTGCAGCGCCTCCTTTAAAGCCGGAAGCTCTCCGTGCTTTGTCAGGCAGTCAAGGTTCGCTTCATAAAGAGCGAGCCCGTCTTCAAACAGCCCCGCCTGATACTTTTGGACGATGGACGACAGGTGGACCCTGTAATGATAAAGCGGCTTAGTCACGAACGCCGCCGTATTCGCATATAGAAGGCATCTGAAGCTGAAGTATTGATCTTCGATGTTTTCCAGCTCGTCGCGCAGCGGGAAAACGAGCTTATGCTGCTCAATCAGGCTCCGCCTGTAGAGCTTGTTCCAGGAAAAGCCGCTTACTTGACCCTTTAATAAAGCTTTTATGAATGCCTCTTTCGGCTTTCCTTCATAGTTTTTCCCGATGTCCGGGCAGACCGTTTTTCCGGTATCCTGAATTTCGACGGCATAATCACAGATGACAAGGTCGGCATCCTCATCCTTTGCTTTTTCATACATAGATTGGCAATAGTCCGGCTCAATCCAGTCGTCGGAGTCGATGAATGCCAAGAACTCGCCTGACGCCGCTTCGATCCCTTTATTGCGGACAGCGCCGAGGCCCTGATTCTCCTGCCGAATCGTTTTGATGCGTCCGTCCTTTCGGGCGTAATGATCAATGATCTTCTGGCTTCCGTCTGTTGAACCGTCATTAACGATAATGATTTCGATATTTTTTAAGGTCTGGCTGATCAGCGATTGCAAACAATTCGGCAAAAAAGCTTCTGTATTATAAACAGCGACCAGTAGACTAACTGCTGGATTTTCCAATGTGATGACTCCTTTGTCGAAATTTTCACAAGATATTCCGCTATTCAACGTTCAAAAATCGTTCTGTAAGGCAATACCGACGAGTCGAACGGCATGAGCATAAAGCTGTATAAGAAGTAACAGATCAAAATCAAAACATACAGAAGCGCGTTCGATTTCGGTTCGAAAATCCGTACAAAATAAGGAACGAGAATCAGCTGATAGAGCCCGAAATAAATGTTGAACCTCGCAAAAATGACATCCTTTGTCGCCAAAATTCCGAACAGGAAACCGATCAGACAAAGGTTGACGATATAATCGACTTCGGGCCAGCGTTTTCTGAGCTGCTCCCTGAAGCAGAATGCAAGTACGAGCGGGAGAAGAAGAACGATGATTTTAATGGCGTTCATGCCGTTCGTATTTTTCATCAGCCATTCTTCGTAATGTCCGTATTGACTGTTTTCAAGCACGACAAGGAATACGGACAAAAATTTTTGATACAGAAAAGTTCCCGCCAAAAATAAGAGCATGAGGCACCAGAGGACAGGCGACCACGCTTTTCTTCTGACGATGAAATAGACAGGAATCATGATCAAAGCCGAAGAATGAAAAAGCGAACAGATCAGCACGACGATCATATAGCGCACCAGCTTCCCATCGATCAGATACCGGACCGCCCAAAACAGAATGGCCGCCGCCATGTATTGGCGAATACCGTTAAACGAAGCGTAATAGTGAAACATGCCGATAAAGAGAAACATGCTCAACTCAAACGGCCTTCCATACACATATAGCGTCTTGACGATATAGATATAGGTAATCGCGGCAACGACGGCAAACATGAGCGCCGGATCGGCTGAAATCTGGTTTAATATCCATAAGAGTGCGGTAAATCCGGGATCTGTCGACGACTTATCTGTTCCGAAACCGAAGATCTCCCAAATGTTGTTGTATTTTCCGGCTAATTCGTAAAGCAGCATATAGGTGTGGTAATCCGTTCCGACCTTGTATCTTAAGCCGGCAACGATAATCAAAGACGCGAGCGGAACGACGGTGAGGATCGCATTCGGACGGTAGCCCGTCGGCAGCCTGTGATCTTCCCTGCCGTACATTTTCGCAAACCATGACCAGATGAAAACAATCCCCATATTCAACATGTAAACAGACATACACTCACTGTCCTTCTGCCGCGGAGATTGAATAGATGTCCATCAGTCTCGCCAAATTTGCTTTTGCATCATAGCCTCTCTCTGCCAGGCTTCTCTCAATCTCCGGCCATGCAGGCTTTTTCGCCTGAGCGGCACGGCTGATATCCTCAGCCCACCGTTCAAAGCCGGCATTTAAGCTGAGACGGGTCAGCAGGCCGAGTCCCAAATCGGTTTCCTCTGTAATATGGTCTGATACAATACAAGGAAGCCCTGACGCCTGCGCTTCGACGAGTACGAGAGGGAGCCCTTCAAACAAAGACGGCATGGCAAATACATCAAACGTCTGCATGAGAGCCGGGATATCTTCGACGACGCCGAGAAACAGAATGTCGTCTTTTACACCGAGAGCGGCGGCTTTTTCTTCCATCTGTCTGCGCAGCGGACCATCACCTGCGAACACCGCTTGAAAAGGCGTGCCCGATTTCTTGAAATGAGCGGCAAGCCCGAGCAGAAACGCGTGGTTTTTCTGTTCAAAAAAACGGCCGACATGTCCGATAACCAATGCGTCTTCCTTGATGCCGAAGCTCTTTTTTGCATCCGTCTTTGAAAAGCCGTTCGCTTCTTTGAAGCGGTCAAGTTCAATCCCGTTTTGCAAAAGATGGACCGCGTTTTCGCCCATCTTTTTTCCGCCGAATAAAAAACGCCCGGCATCTTTGCCGCAAGCGCACAGATCCGTAGCACTGGAGAAAATCAAACGGCGGAATGCGAGGAGCTGCCATGTATCCCAAAACCGGGGGTTAGGCTTCCAGGCCGTGTTGTGGGAATGGCAGACCCTCACCGGAACGCCGGCGAGCTTGGCCGCCAATGCGGCAAACCCCGTCTGAAAATCCGTATGGGCGTGCACGGCGGCATACGGCCCTTTCTCAACCAAAATCCTTCTGATGTTTTTGATGTAGGCGAGAGGCCCCGACCGCCCGATGCTTGGTACATAAAACACCCGGCCGCCGCGCGTGATGATCTCCGGATCATAATCGCACGTTTCTTCCCGGTGGGAAATAAAATCAAATTGAATATGCCGCCTGTCTGTATGGCGGTATATATTCATAATCATCGTCTCCGCTCCGCCGCGGTTCATTCCGCTTACGATGTGAAGCACCCGTTCTGGTCTCACGCTTCCGTCACTCATGTTTTACGACCCCTCCGCCTTCATTCATCAATCTTCTTTTATGGTATTTGTTCATGATAAAAGGAGGCATGAGCCCCCTGATGATGGGTTTCATCATATAAATGTAGTCTGAGAGCGGCAGCTTCAGCCGTCTGCAGGCGGCAAAGACGATAAACGCATTGTCAATCGAGTAGCTGAACTTTCTCCTTTTAAACGCCGATTCGTCTTCCCTTACTTTGTATAAAGCTTCCTGAAGGTTATAGCCCGTGTAGCCCGCTTCAAAAAAACGGAGCCACAAATCGATATCTTCCATCCTTCTTGTTCTCCGGCCGACCCGATAGCCGTCCAGCGCCTCGTACACTTCCGCTCTCATCATGATCGTCGCATGGCAAAACGGCGTTCCTTTCGCCATGATTCTCGGCCCGGGAGAGGGAGGAAGCATTCTGACGCCTCTGATCCCGTTTTCGTCGAAGGCCATCATTCCGCTGCCGACGACATGATAATGAGATTGTGATTCAAGAAACGCGACCTGTTTTTCAAAACGCCTTGGCAAAGAGATGTCATCTCCGTCCTGGCGCGCGATATATTTCCCGCCGGCGTACCGGAGACAGTGGTTTAGCGAAGCAGCCAGCCGCTGATTCTTCTCGTTTTTAATCAGCTTGATCCTATCTGCGTAATGATCGGCATACCGCCTGGCAACAGCATATGTCCCATCTGTTGATGCATCGTCGCATATAATCAGTTCCCAATTTTTATAGGTTTGATTTAAAATCGACTCGATGCTCTCTGCGATCGTGTCCTCACAATTGTAGACTCCCATAATGACAGAAACTTTCGGCTTTTGACCCCCTGTCATCCTTTCAGCCTCCTTTCAACTGTTTCATGATCCATAAAGGAAGAGTAAATGCCCGCCATTTCTTTGACGGTGCGCTGCTGGGAAAAAGCGGCGGCCGTTCGTCTCCCCGCGTCCCCCATCTTTTTTCGCAAAGAAGGCAGACGGTACAGCTGCAAAATTCGGTCGCTGAACGTTCCGGCGTCTCCCTGCGGAATCAAAAATCCGTTCACGCCCTCTTGAATAACTTCCCGGTGTCCGCGGTTGTCCGCTGCAACGGCGGGCTTTCCTGCCGCCATTCCTTCCAGGAGGTTCATGCCGAGCCCTTCCCTGATGCTTGAAGCGACAGACACATCGGCAAGCTGAATCCATTCGTGGATGTTTTTTTGAAAACCTGCAAACGTGACGGTCGAAGAAACGCCTTTTTGTTCAGCGAGACTTCGGTATTTTTCTTCCATCTGCCCTTTTCCTGCAAACACGAGCTTTAAGTTTGGGGCTCTATCTTTTAAAGCAGCCGCCGTTTCGATGAGCAGCGCCTGGTTTTTATTCGCGTTCAGTTCCGCGGGATATATGAGAATAAAGTCGTCTTCTTTGAAACCGTATGTTTTCCTGAGCAGCATTTTCTCTGTTTCGCTGACAGGATGAAAGCGCTCGGTATCGACGCCGATGCCATGAATTTTTTCTGTTCGCAGCGCCTTGCGCAAGCCTTTTGCAAGGACGAAATCTTCTTCATTGATCGTGATTAGGCAATCGGTCAAAGCGGACAGCCCTTTTTCAATCGGATAGTATAGCAGCCAATTCTTTAAAGGTGCACCTTGGCAAAAGTGAAAACCGTGAGCGGTATAGATCACTTTCGTTCCCTCTTTTCTCTGTTTCCGGGCCGCAAGCCTTGCCAGCACGCCTCCCATCGGCGTATGGCAATGAATGATGCTGTACCGGTTTTCGTCAATGATGCGCGCCAGCTCCCGATAGGCTGCGATATTGCTTGCATTCAGAGGAGAACGCCTGATGTCGATATCAAATTTTTTGTCTGTATAAGGCAGTGCCATATCTCCTTTTGCGGCGATATGAACGTTCCACCCCTGCTCTTTAAACCATTTTAAATATGGGAGGTGGAAGGCCTTGAAATGGTAATCCACAGTAGCGCAAAACAAAACCGTTCTTGTCATGTTCTTCCCCCTAGTGCGCTGTCACCAGCTTTTTCTCATGCTGGCCGATCGCTTGGAACAAGCGTTCTCTCAGCTCGCGGTCTGACAAATACATAAATTCCTCCATGAATGTCTTCAGCACCGTTAGCTCGACGTCGACCGCCTTGCCGATATGAATCTTCGGAAAAACCTGCTCTGCCAGCACTTCATTTTGATTCAGCAGCTCTTCGTACATTTTTTCTCCCGGGCGGATGCCTGTAAATTCAATTTTGATCTGGTCTGTCGTATAGCCGGAGAGCTGGATGAGATTTTTGGCGAGATCGACGATTTTGACCGGTTCGCCCATATCGAGCACGAAAATCTGTCTTCCTTTGGCAAGCGCCCCCGCCTGAATAACCAGCCTTGAAGCTTCCGGAATCGTCATAAAGTACCTCGTCATGTCCTGGTGTGTGACAGTGACCGGACCGCCTCTAGCGATTTGTTTTTTGAAAATCGGAATGACGCTTCCCCTGCTGCCGAGAACATTTCCGAAGCGGACGGCGACAAATTTGGTTTTGCTCGTTTTGCCGAGATTCATGATCAGCATTTCTGCGAACCGCTTCGTCGCCCCCATGATATTGGCAGGGTTGACCGCTTTGTCTGACGAGATCAGGACAAAAGTTTCCACTCCGGTTTCGTCGGCGGCTTCAGCGACGTTTTTCGTACCGAGGATATTGTTTTTGACAGCTTCTTTCGGGCATTTTTCCATCAGCGGCACATGCTTGTGTGCAGCTGCATGATAAATGACATTCGGTTTGTAGTGTTCCATCAGCAAAAACATTTTCTCTCTGTCCTGTATGTCGGCGATTTCCGGATAATAGGCGACATGCTTTCCGAACTTCTCCTGCAGTTCCAGCAGAATCGAATGAATGCTGTTTTCTCCGTGCCCGACTAAAACAATCGATTTCGGTTTAAATTTGCTGATTTGCCGGCAGATTTCCGAGCCGATTGAACCTCCGGCTCCCGTCACAAGAACGACGCGGTCCTTGACCGTATTGGAGATTTCGCTTGTATCAAGCTGGACAGGCTCCCTTCCGAGCAAATCTTCCACTTTGACATCGCGAAGCTGGCCGACAGGATGTCTGCCGAGCAAAATTTCGTCTATTTTCGGCATGATTTGCGTTTTGATCCCCGTTTGCGCACACGCCTTGTACATGTCCTGCATCTGAGTGACGCTTAAAGATGGAATGGCGATGATGATCCGGTCAATATTCCACTGCCGAACCGCCTGCATGATCTGCTCTTTTCCGCCTAAAACGGGCAAACCCATGATTTCAAGCCGGTATTTCGTTTTGTCATCATCGATAAATGCGACAGGCTTAATGTTCAATTCCGGCTTTTGCACAAGCTGTTTTGCGATCAAACTGCCGGCAGAGCCGGCTCCGATAATCAGCGCTTTTAAGGATCCTTTGCTTTCTTTGTTCACCTGTTCCCTGATGATGCGCCACATCATCCGCGACCCGCCGATCAAGATCAGCTGGAACAGCCAGCTTAAACATAAAAGGCGAACCGGAACGTTTTGAAAGAAAAACAGTTCGAGGACCGCCGTCACAAGATGGGACAAGGTAATCGATTTAAGCAGCACATATAATTCACCGATGCTTGCGTACTCCCACACTTTTTTGTAAAGGTGGAAGCAATGGGCGAATAAATGCTGAGCCCCAAGCAGTATCAGTGAAGTCATCAGCAGCATTTCCGAAGGGTATAAATCATATGATGGCGAAATCAGCTGATATCCGATAAAGATGGACAGCAAAACCAAGTACGAATCGAGTGCGGTAATAATGGAAAGCCTTCTCCGATATGTCAATTTCCTACCTCCTAATGTATCTTTCTAGCTGATAGGATCTTTTAGGGCAAAATCCCATGAGCTAAAAAGATACGGGCGATTTTCAAATTTAAACCGAGCACGTCAATTAAATAAAAATGGGCATTTAACCCGTCCTCACGCTCCGCCATCGACGACTTGCGTCTAAGGCAGACGGGTAGTCTGCCCACGGTAGAGCCGAGTGCCTCCATCGGTAAAGGCAAGGAGACATCACCTAAAGCGGCGCAGCCGCTTCAAAAGATTACATGGTTGCGTAATTATACTGACGCGCCTTCTTCACTTTCCGCCCGTTCAACACGGCGCCGAGCAGTTCGCTTTTTGAAGAATTCAGCGCGTCCCGCGACTTGATCGCGTTATCAAGCTTTGTTTTTCCGCTGAGGATGACAAGGATGCTTCCATCCACTTGGTTCGCCAATATTTGCGCGTCTGCGACCGGCAATAGCGGCGGTGAATCAAGGATGACTAAATCGTACTGGTTGTACGCTTCAGCAAGCAGATCCTCCATCGCCTGCGACGACAACAACTCGGACGGATTCGGAGGAATCGGACCGCTTGTCAGCACATGGAGATTTTCCGCCGGGCTTTGCTGCACGACATTTTCCAGCGTCGTTTTTTTCATCAATACATTTGTGACGCCAGAATGATTATCGAGCTCAAAAATTTTGTGAATCGTCGGCTTTCTTAAATCCGCGTCGATCAGAAGGACCTTTTTTTCCTGTTGCGAAAATACGACCGCCAAGTTTGAAGCCGAGAATGATTTGCCCTCTCCCGGGAGGCCCGATGTGATGAGCAATGATTTAAACGGCTTCTCAAAGGATGAGAACTCAATGTTGGTCCTGATCGTCCGATATTGTTCGACGATCGGCGCATTAGGCTGATGCAATGCAACAAGCGCCGATTGATATTTGCGAGAGCGTTTTTTTCTAATAGCCAAGCGGCTCACTCCTTCCTGCTTTCACACGGATATTCATATCGGGGTCTCCGCGAAACAGACTTTTTGTATGCTTCATTTGCTCAATACTTCCCAAATAAATAAATCCCGCTTCCTTTTCGACTTGAGACGGCCTTGCAACCGTATCATCGATAAAATCCAAAAAGAACGCCAAAGCGATTCCGGTCATTATTGCGGCGCCGAATGCCAGCAAAATATTCATTTTGTAATTCGGTCTGACAGGAGTCGGCGAATCGACGATGTCGGCTTTTGAAAGGACGGTTATCCGATCGGTGTTCATGATTTTCTTAATCTCTTTTTTGAGCACCGCTGTTAGCGTGTTCGCTATATCGGCTGCCCGTTTCTGATTTTCGTCTTGAACTGTAATGTTAATAATCTCTGATTCGCTTTCACTGCTCGTTGCGATTTTTTCACCCAACCGGCCGGCAGAGTAAGGTAAATCAAGCTCTCTCTTGACTTGCTCCAAAATCACCGGGTTCTTCAGAAGCGCTTGGAATGTCCGCGTGTATTGCAGGTTGATTTGAATATCGCTGTACGTGGCGCTCCCTTTTTTCTCTCCTACTTGATGCACCAAAATCTGCGTCGATGCCTGATAGACAGGTGTCAGCACATAGAACTGAATGATTCCGGTCGTCAATGTTACACCTATTGTCAAAACGAGAATAAGAACCGTTCTTTTTCGCAAGATTGCAATCAGTTCTCTAAAATCAATATTTTCTTTCATGCTTGACTGCCTCCTCAGGAATGCCGTTTGTTAATGATTGGATTATAAAAGAAAAAATTTGAATTGAAAAATGCTGAATTTAGCTATATAGTTCTTTTTAGAGAACAAATCCGTTCGTTTTCTTTTATTTTCTGTCGATATCTTAAATTTTTGAATTTTATAAAGAACAAATTATTTCTTATAATGAACAGGAAAGCGTTTTTATATGAATGGCAAGGGGAAGAGGAGGAATCAGTATGATCGGAAGAGTCATCCGAATGTACAGAAAAAGAAAAGGCTACTCCATTAACCAGCTTGCTGATATAGCAGGCGTATCAAAATCATATTTAAGCAAAATCGAACGCGGCGTTCACAGAAATCCGTCAGTCGAATTCCTAAAAAAAATCTCCCGTGCGCTGAAAGTGGAATTAAAGGAATTGTTTGATACCGAAGTGATCCTTTATCGCCGGACCGAGCATGAAGACGAGTGGAGAACCCACCTTGTACAGGCCGTGCAGGCGGGGATGAACCAGGAAGAACTGTTTCAATTCACACACCGTCTCAAACAGAAAAAGAAAGAACGGACGCTTTATCGAAACAGGGAGCTGACCCAAGCCAATATCGACGAATGGAGAGCCCTTATGTTGGAGGCCAAAGAAATGGGATTAACCGTCAAAGAAGTAGAAGCGTTTTTGATGAGAACAAAAAACCATTAATTCATCCTGCATTCATATTTAATTTTTTAGAAGATAACGGGAGCTTTTGACTTGAACCATTCATCCGGATATAAATCCACATTTCCATTTCAACTTGCCTAAAATTCGGAATAATCGCATTAATAGATATCGCCCGATCATGAAGATCCATGTCTATAGCTCCGTTTTCACCTGTTTGCCTTATTTTTTCATGGCAGTCTTTAAGAGACTTTTTACTTATGTTTATATATAAATGAAGAAACTCGGATTTTGACCTTTCGCATCTTCCTCCAAGGCATGCAAATTCTGTGTCTTGCGGCTTATATCAAGACCTTTGTCACGGCCCGATTCCTTGAATAGGGATGAAGCGTTTTTGTTGAATCCAAGCTGGCTGTTCGTTAAGATGAATAAAATGGAAGAAGGAGATGGAATCATGAAAGTATTGGTACTCGCATTTCATCCGAATATGGAGCAGTCAGTTGTGAACAGAGCATTTGCAGACACATTGAAAGATGTACCCGGCATTACATTCCGCGACCTTTATCAGGAATATCCTGATGAGGCCATTGATGTGGAAAAAGAACAAAAACTTTGTGAAGAACACGATCGGATCGTCTTCCAGTTTCCGCTTTATTGGTACAGCTCGCCGCCACTTTTAAAAAAATGGCTGGACCACGTTTTTCTCTACGGCTGGGCATACGGAACAAACGGCACAGCGCTTCACGGCAAAGAATTCATGGTCGCTGTATCGGCGGGCGCTCCCGAAGAAGCCTATCAGGCCGGCGGGTCAAATCACTATACGATCAGCGAACTGTTACGCCCTTTTCAGGCGACAAGCAACTTCATCGGTACTACATACCTTCCGCCGTACGTCTTCTATCAAGCAGGCACGGCCGGAAAAAGCGAGCTTGCTGAAGGTGCAACACAATACAGGGAACATGTGCTGAAGTCATTTTAAATGAGAAAAGCCCGGCTTATGAGCCGGGCTTGCAGATTGTTGACAAAATCCCAAAACGACTTTTTGTTTTGGGATTTTGTCATCCTTTCAGCGTGATTGAAAACCCTTGCAGTCTAGGAAGACCGAGCATCGGAGCGGAGCGAATGTTGGAATTCGTGAGCACCGACGCGCAGGCCTGACAACGAATGCGAGGGTTTGTCGACACGCTGAAAGCCCGGCTTATGAGCCGGGCTTGTTCCTTATACTTGAATCTGTTTCACTTTTCCCAATAGGAATAAATAATTTAAAATGGCAATGACGATCAAGGCAGCTGAAAAAAGGAGCGCCGGCACGAAAGAACCCGTTGCGCCAACGATGAAGCCGGTAATGATGGGCCCGACCACTCCGCCCATATTAGAGACTGTATTTTGAATACCGGCAACCATCGACGTCATATTTTTCGGAGCCACATCCCCCGGAAGCGCCCAGACTTGGGACGCGGCGACAGTCGTTCCCGATTTCGCTACACAAAGAAGGATGACAGCCAGGATAGCAGAATCTGCAAAAGCGGCAAAACCGATGCACGAAGCCATGGCAAGCCCGATAATTAAAAACAGTTTCCGGACGGCTGTCAGCGACAGTTTTCCCTTTGCATATATCCGGTCGGACATCCACCCGGCTCCGACTTCAACGACCATTGCAGTCAAAAGCGGCAGAGACGCTATAATCCCCATCTCGATTAAATCCATGCCCCTTTCTTTGACAAGGTATGTCGGCAGCCATGTGATAAAGAAGTAAGAATTATAATTGATCATGAAAAATCCGATGCACATCGCCCATATGTTTCGATATTTGAATAGCTGAAACCACTTCAGCGGCTGGCCGCCGCCCGTTTCTTCCATGTGAGCCTGCCCTTCCCGAATATGAGCCAGTTCCGCCTCATTAACGCGCTTATGATCTGCGGGATTCTCCTTAAAGAAAATCATCCAGACAATTCCCCACACGACACCGACAAGTCCGATCAAAAGAAACGTCAGTTTCCAGTCAAAGACCGCTATCATCCAGGCAATCAAAGGCATGGCAACAGCTCCGCCAAACTTTGACCCGCTGTCAAAAATTCCGGCTACTGTCGCCCTTTCTTTTTTCGGAAACCATTTGGCGGCGATCCCCGCATTGCTCGGATATGCAGCAGCCTCTCCGACTCCCAGTGCGACCCGCAGCCCGAGCAGGGATTTGAAGCCTGTCGCAAGACCCGTCAGCGCCGTAGCAACAGACCACCAGACGACCGCAAAACCGAGCGTTTTTTTCTGGCCATACTTGTCGGCCGCCCAGCCTGAAGGCAGCTGCAGCAAAGCGTACGACCAGAAGAAACCGGACATGATGATTCCCATTTGGCCGGCTGTCAAGTTGAATTCCTCGGTAATATAAGGAGCGGCAGCCGAGAGCACTGTCCGGTCAATATAATTGATGGCAATCGCAGCCCACATCATAAACGCGACAACCCAGCGTACATTTGACTTTTTTTGATTCGGGTGATTCAACATGTTATCCACCTCATCCCATTTATAGAAAACGCTTTCAAATCATGATGCAGGGCATGAATGAAAACACATTCACAACCCGTTGACGACAAACTCCGGTTTTTGTTTGTCGATCAGTACACTAGCGATGTTTTTGACGCATATCATCCCAAGGTTCTGTACGGCATCTCGGGTGTACCCCGCGATATGCGGCATGGCGATAAAACGGTCCAGCTCAAAGAGAGGGTGCTGCTTCAGCGGTTCGGTTTGATACACGTCAAGCGCAGCCCCTGCGATGCTCCCGTTCGCCAAGGCATCATATAACGCACACTCAGACACGATGCCTCCCCTTGAAGCATTGATCAGATAAGCCGTTTCTTTCATAGCGGCTAATTCTTTTTCACCGATCATGTTTTCCGTTTCGGCTGTGAGCGGCATATGAAGGGTGATAAAGTCGCTTTCTTTCAAGAGGTGATCAAGCTCCGTAAATTGGATGTGATGATCGGCTGCGAATGCACGATCGGGAAACACATCATAGGCTAAAACAGTCATATTGAAGCCTTGCGCCCGTTTGGCGACTTCTTTTCCGATCATGCCAAGTCCGACGATGCCGAGTGTTTTGCCGTAAACGTCAGATCCAAAAATCCTCGGCCATTTTCCCAGCTTTGTCTCCCTGTCGGCTGCAGGAATCTGTCTTGCAGCCGATAGCATGAGGCCGAATACAAAATCGGCGACTGCATGCTTGTTGGCGTTGGGAGCATTCGTCACCCAGACATTGCGCTCTTTCGCAGCGTGCAGATCAATATTGTCGACACCGACGCCATGTTTGCAGACAATTTTTAAAGAAGGGAGACGATCCAGGACATACGGCGTAATCTGGTTAAACGCCACGATCGCGGCATCCGCTCCGCCTGCTGCTTCTATGAACTGCTCCTCGGTTATATCTGCAGGAAGGCGTTCCAGCGATATGCCTTTTTTCTTCAAAAACAAGACGGGATTGTCTGAGTATTTCGCAAATGACGGTGATGTACATACGACTTTCATAAGATGCACCAACCTTCTTTCATTTTTCTACGATTTGGGCGCCAGCTCAGCGGCTGACCGCAAAGCAGCGAGCATGCTTCTTTCATCGGCTTTGTTCTGCCCCGCAATGTCAAATGCGGTTCCGTGGTCGACAGAGGTGCGTATGATCCCGCCGTTTAATCCGACCGTAATGTTGACGCCCTCTTCCAACCCGAGGACTTTGACCGGTATATGCCCCTGGTCGTGGTAGCAGGCTACGACCAGGTCAACATCTCCTCTGACAGCTTTGTAAAACAGCGTGTCTGCGGGGTATGGGCCGCCGGCATCGATTCCCTCAGCTGCCGCCTGCTCAATCCCCGGAAGCAATTGCCGTTCTTCCTCGCCGCTTCCAAACAGGCCGTTTTCCCCTGCATGGGGGTTGATTCCGCAAACAGCAATTTTCGGCTGTTCGAATCCGGCTCTTGTCAATGTATCATGTGCGAGACGGATGACTTTATAGGTCCGCTCCGGCGTAATCGACTGAATCGCCTCGATCAGCCCTTGATGCGTTGTCAGGTGAATCACCTTCAGCTTTGGCGAAGCCAGCATCATGCTGTAGTCTGTCGTATTCGTTAAATGAGCGAGAATTTCCGTATGCCCCGGGTATCGGTGTCCGCCTTTATGCAGCGCCTCCTTATTTAAAGGCGCTGTGCAAATCGCTTGAATGCAGCCTTTTTTAGCGAGCTCAACCGCTTTTTTCACGAAATGGAAAGCGGCGTTTCCAGCTTCAGCCGATACCTTTCCGACAGGCAGGTTTTCAGGGAGCAGATCGATATCGAGGCAATCGATCTTTCCATGTACAAAACCGCCCTCGTCCGGATGCCCGACCTTGTTAATGACAACCTTTGATCCGATTTGGAAAGCGGCTTTTTTCAGCATTTTCATATCGCCGATGACGAGCGGCCTGCACATGTCATACACTTCACGGGACTTGAGGGCTTTTACGATAATTTCCGGACCGACGCCTGCCGCGTCGCCCATTGTAATGCCGATAACCGGTTTCTTCATTGTTTATCCTCCTTGTAGCTTGATTGCCGCACTTGCCATCACCGAACGCGAGCCAAAATTTCCGGCCTTTGTCACAATGTACAATTCTTCACCGGCTGCTCCCAGCGGAATGCCGGGCTCTACTTCGTCCAGCAATCGTATCTCATGAATCCGAAGCTGATGCAGCACTTGGTATGCCGTGTCACCTCCGGTTAAAAACAGACGTCTCACATGAAAGGCCTGAATCAGCTCGCCCGCCAATTCGCCTAGTGCACCGGACACCGCATTGCTCGTTTGAACCGGGGTGAGTCCGCGGCTTTCACCAATCTTCTGTGTCTCTGCCGCATTGTCCGAGGTGCAGAGGACGATGTGTTTCGAACGGCGGCGGACGTCCGCCGCCCTCTCCTTCAGCCGTTCGAACTCGTTTCTTTTCTCAGCTCCGCCGCACAGCACGCGCTCTGATCTCATTTCAATTTTTTCAGCCGCACGTCCGGCGAATAGTTCGTGAAGCTGTTCCCTCCCCTTCCGACTCATGCTTCCGACGACAAACATGATCGGCTGGTCGGAAAACGGAACGGTTTGACCGAGCTCCCTTTCTTTCAGATTGAACGCTTTGGGCAGGCAGCTCATCAAGCCTGCCGAACCGGCTAAAATGATAGAATACGGCAAACTCTCCAAAATAAGCGCCAGATCCTGCAGATCGGATTCGTGAACCGAATCGGCCGTCACATATGAAATCCCTTCCGTCCGAAAGCGTTCCAGTTTGTTGCGAACATGCCCGTGTCCGCGGCGGATGTCTTCATATGATAAATGCCCGCTCTTATTTCGAGTCTGCTTTTCTATTAATCTTTGAATATTCGACTCGGCTACAGGCGTTTTCGGATCGTTTGCCGCTTCGGTTTCTTCAAGCTTTACGCCGTTCACATAATGGACGCCGCCGATAACCTGACGTCCGTTTTGAGGGTAGCCGGGAGCGATCAGCACAAAATCCGGCTGAAACACTTCGTGCATCGCTTGAAGCTCGGCTCCGATATTTCCCCTCATCGTGCTGTCGATTTTTTTGTAGACGATATCAAACGATTGCCGGGAGATGTGTTCACTGATGTTTTTCACTGTCGCCTTCGCCTCTGCGGCTGACAGCGATCTGCTGTCCGTATTGAAAATAACGACGCCTTCCGTTTCCCGTCTGGTGAATTCGGCGTCGAGTTTGACGGAAACATCCATCCCGTAATGAACAAGCTGACCGCCGCAGTCGTTCGCTCCCGTCAAATCATCCGCGATGATTGCAATTTTCAAATGTCTTCATCCTTTAGTTGATTAGTTTTCGATAGATGTCTTTTATATTTTCCAGACTGAGCGGTTTCGGATTGTTATGAAGCAGGCGCGTCACTTTTGAAGCTGAGTCGGCTAAATCGTCCACGTCGCTCGCGGTTACGCCGAACGCTTTCAAATCCTGAGGAATATTCAGCCGCTTCGTCCACTCTCTTATTTTCTGCACAACGGCCTCAGCCGCTTGTTCGGCGGTCAAATCAGATGCAGCGATTCCCATCGTTTCTGCCGCAAGAGACAGCCGTTTTGTAATGGCATCCATATTAAACTCCATCACATGCGGAAGGAGCATCGAATTGGCGACACCGTGGGGAATTCGGTATTTCCCCCCAAGCGGATAGGCGAGGGCATGAACGGCAGCAGTACCGGCAGCCGTCAGCGCCATTCCGCCATACGTCGAACCGAGCAGCATGTTTTCTCTCGCTTGTATCGATGAACCGTTTTCATACGCTTCCACAATACTTGCCGAAATCAATCTGATGGATTCTAAAGCGAACATATCGCTGATCGGGTTTGCTTTCGTCGAAATGAACGATTCAAGCGAATGGGTGAATGCATCCATTCCGGTAGCCGCCGTAATTGATTTTGGCAATCCAAGGGTGATGATCGGGTCAAGAATGACAAGTTTCGGCAAAAGAAGCGGACTGACGATGCCGACTTTCAATTCCTCTTCGGGAAGCGTAACGATCGCGTTCGGCGTCACCTCTGCGCCTGTCCCCGAGGTACTCGGAATCAGCACGGTCGGGATTCCCGGCTTTTCGACCAAATCTGTCCCGAGCAGCTCCTCGACCTTTTTTGAATTCGTTTGCAGCACGGACAATATTTTCGTTCCGTCCAGCACGCTGCCTCCGCCGATTCCGATGAGAATGTCGTATCGTTTATCACGGATCCCCCTAAATACGTCTTCAATATTTTGTGCGGTCGGTTCCGGCAATATGGCTGTGCAAACATCTGACTGAATGCCAATCTCTGTAAGCTGAGCCTGTACTTCTCCGATCGCGCCAAGTTTGACAATCGACGGCTGGGTAATAATCAGCGCCCTGTCCGCCTTCGGTACAATCGTTCGTACATGATCTTTGAGCCTGCGGATGGAATGTTCGCCCGCAACGATATGATCGGCTGTCCGAAATTGATAATTCGCTGGCATTCTTGAAACCTCCCTATTTTGATTGATAGTAAGCGACCATTTTTTCGACCTCCAAGAGCGCCGAACCGGCCAGCTCTTGGACGGGCGCTTTCGGCGGGCCTACAGGGATTGAATAAAGCCCAACCGCTTTTTTCAGTGCCGACGGGATCGTACCTAAACGAAATGTATCGCGAAGCGGCTGAAGCTCCATCTGGGCAGCCTCCGCCTTTTCAGTCTCACCCTCTGACCAATGGTGGTAAATCGATGTTACGATATCAGGGAGCATATTTGCTGTTGCTGCGACTGCTCCCGCTCCTCCCGCTTGAAGCGTTTTAAATATGAGCGAATCGGTGCCTGCAAAAACGGAAAAGTCCTCATTTTTCGTCTGCTCGATATACTGCTGTATGTTTTCAAAGTTTCCGCTGCTGTCCTTAATTCCAACGATATTATCCACTTTCGCAAGCTCTGCCACTGTTTCTGGATCTAAATGGAAACCTGTTTTTGAAGGGATATTGTACAAAAGGACCGGAAGTGAAACGGATGCCGCGATTGTTTTATAATGCACCGCCGCTTCTTCCTGTGTCGGTGGAATAAAGAATGGCGTGATGACCGACAGTGCATCTGCGCCAAGTCTCTCCATTTCCTTAGAAAGCCAGATCGCTTCTTCTGTGCTGTTTCCTCCGCTCCCTACCATGACGGGAACGCGTCCTGCCGTCTCTTGAATGATGATTTCTGCAACTTTCAGCTTGTCTTCGGTGTTGAACATATGAAATTCCCCGTTGGTACCCAACGCAAAAAGCCCGTGTACATGAGCATCGATCAAATGGTTTGTCAGCTGTTTCAACGCCGATTCATCAATGCTTTGATCTTCTGTGAGCGGTGTCAGCATAGCAGGATAAATCCCCTTTGGTACGAATCCCATGATTGCCTCCCCTTCCTGTAAAGCGTTTTCAAAAATGATTATATACATAAATGTTTCAATAATCAACGGTATTTATCTAAATTATTTTTATTTACTGTTGCATATTAAAACAAAAAAATAAGACACCGGTTTAGCCGGTGTCTTATCAATGTGACGATTTCAATTTTCTCCAAAGCGTCGTTCTGTTGATGCCGAGCCTTTCCGCTGTTCTTGTTTGATTGTTCCCTTCTTCGGCATAGATTTTTTGAATGATCCTTTTTTCGATCTCTTCGAGCGTTCCGGATAAATCGATGTCTTCTCTTTCTTCCTCGTTCAAGCGGCTCAGGACCCGTTCGGCGTCAGCCTTCTCGATATAAACGCCCTGCGCTTCAAGGACACAGTTTTGGACTGTTTTTCTCAATTGGCTGAGGTTGCCCGGCCATTTCGCTTCTTCAAGCAGAACACCAGCTTCGCTTCGAAAGCCGACGATTTGTTTGCCGAATGCCTCATTGCTTTCCGCAATAAACAGATAAGCCAGATGCAAAATATCCTCTTTTCTTTCGGAAAGAGGGGGAACGTCCAGCTCCAAATGACAAAGCGCATCATATAAATCGCTTAAAAATTCCCCGGCGCGCCTGCGGGAAGAAGAAACGATCAGCCTCGGCCCGTCATACGGTTCGCTGATCCGCCTGAGTAAAAGCCGTTGCGAGGACGGCGGCATGCGATCGACTTGTTTGATGTATAGCGTTCCTCTCCCTGAAAAGAATTCTTCGCTTTCACACGCCTGTTCCCATTCTGCTTCAGACAGCAAACCGGCATCGATTTTTCGAAACGGCTCATGCTTGTCCTCCCCCTTCATATGGATCAGCCCGGCCAAGCTCTCTTTCCCTGAGCCGGGCGCTCCGTTGATCCATATGGGTTCCCGCCTTGCCGCGAACAACTCCGCTTTTTTCAGCACCTGCTGCATCGTTTCGTTCCTCGATGTTTCCATATAACTCATCCGTAAAGGAGAAAGAATCGCTGCTCCAGGCAAAGAAGAAACGTGAACATCTTTTGCATTTTCCGCGGTAAATACGGTCAATGCCTCGTCTGATGCGAAAAACCTGCGTCCCGTGATATTCCATGTCCGCCCATGCTTTCGGAATCTAAAATGGATGACTCCCTTCTTTTCCGCTTCCCCGATCAGCTCTTCCAGATGATCCATTAAGCCGATTTGTTCGGCAAATACGCCGTTTTGAAAAACCGGCCGCAATGTCTTGTTGTATACTGCATAACCGGTCTCGGCCTTTTGTAAAATGTGATACGGCACAGCGTACTTCTGCTTGATGCTCTCTAAAAAGGAATACAGTTTTTTAGCGTATGCAAAAGCTTTGGCAATGCTTTCTTTTCCGGATGTCAAAAGCAGTCCGTTTAAACCGAGCTGCTCTGCTTTCTCAATTGTGATCACATCGCCGATAATGATCTGATAGCCCTGTTCTTTGAGCTGAAGAAGCACCGGTTCAACATCGCGTTCGTCTGATACGGTGCAGGCGTCGATCCGGATATCCAAAATTTCGCACACTGCTGACGCGCCGTCGGCAATCATCGGAAATCCGACAATTGCCGCTTTGCCGGGATAGCCCTTGGCAAGCGTAAGCACACGCAGCATATCGTATCCCGACACTTCGATATCCACCACCGGAATGGAAACTTCTTGCTGGATCAGCTCAGCGGTTCCACCTCTGCTGATAATCAAATCAGTCCCGTTTGCTTCCGCTTGTTTCGCCAGCTCCACGCCCTTCTCTAAATCTCCGGAAGCCGCCTCGAATTCAAAATCCTCGCCGCCTGCCACTTGAATCATCAGCTCTTTTAATCCTTCATATGGAGCAATTGCCATCACTTTCATATTCGATCACCTTTTGTTGCAAATTTAAACACATTATCACTATACCAAAAGGCAGAAATATTTGGAACCGCAAAACGAAGGCAAAATAAAAAGGCTCCATTACGGAAGCCATTTTTCCCCCCACGCGGCCATCTCTTTAAAAATGCCGTGGAACTCTTTACCTTTTTCTGTTAATTCATATTCTACAGTAACAGGAACCGTCGGGAACACCTTCCGGGAAATCATACCGCTTTCTTCAAGATGTCTTAATGTGTCAGTTAATCCTTTAGTGTTGACGTTTCCCAAGTTCCTTCTGAGCTCGTTGAATCGCCGCTTGCCCTGAATGAGCTCGGCGAGAACCAAAAATGACCATTTACCGGAGAAAATTTTCAATACACCCTGTATTAAAGAAGAGCATTGTTTATGATCGACAGCTGAATTCATAGCAATTCCTCCATTGCCTCATTCGCCAATTTTGACTTGATCCTACCATATGGACACCAGAGCATTCAAGAGAACGATCTTACGGTTTATTTTTATAAAGCATATATAAAAAAATTGCGTTCTTGTGGAGCCTCACGGTGGTTGCTATGGTTATATCAAAAGGAGGAAAAACATGAAAAAACAATACGATTCTTTATTCACACCCTTTACTTTTAAAAACGGCATCCAATTGAAAAATAGAATCATCATGCCGCCAATGGGGCATTCATCCTCTATGCCGGGAGGATTCATTTCTGACGACGAACTCGTCTATTATGCCGCGCGGGCGACAGATGTCGGGATGGTCATCACATCTGCGACAACCGTACAGCCCGGAACCGGATTTCCCGGCATTCCCGGAGCTGAGAACGATGATCAAATCCCGGGACTAACCCGGCTTGCAGCCACTTTAAAGAAACATGGAGCAAAAGCAATCCTGCAGCTCTTTCATCCTGGAGCCAAAGGTATAGAGCAGACGGTCAGTGCCAGCGCCGTCGCTCCGAATCAACCGAATGCACCGGTGCCAAGGGCACTGTCTGAGCAAGACATTCAAGACCTTATCCATTCTTTCGGCCAGGCGGCGCGAAGAGCGATAGAGGCCGGGTTTGACGGAGTCGAAATTCACGGCGCAAACGGGTTTCTCATCCATCAGTTCTTCTCTCCTTATTACAACCGGCGCAATGACAGCTGGGGCGGCACTTTAGAGAAACGGATGAGATTTCCGCTTCAGATTATAGAAGAAATCAGACGCGTAGCGGATAGCTACCATAAACCATCTTTTATCATCGGCTACAAATTTTCGCCCGAAGAGCCGGAAACGCCCGGAATCACAATGGCTGAAACGTTGCCTTTCGTCAATGTACTGCGGGAACAAGCATTGGATTACCTGCACGTTTCTCTCATTGATTTCCGGTCCTTGCCGCGCCGTGGTGCAGACAAATCCCGCACGCGGATGGAACTGATCAAAGAAGCGGTCGGGGACCGTCTTCCTCTGATCGGAGCCGGGAAAGTACACACACCGGAAGATGCCGTTCAAGCGCTGAAAACAGGTGCCGATCTCGTCGGAATCGGTCGGGGACTTCTGATGGATCCGGAATGGCTTCAAAAAGTTCAAGCCGGAAAAGAGGACGATATTCAAACAACCCTGTCAAGACATGATCAACGAAAGCTCGCAATTCCAGATGCCTTTTGGGAAAGTATACCGATGTATATTGATTTCAACGATTGACGATTCCTCCTTATACGGACTATAGATTCATTAAAAAAGGTGCCTTTTAGCTTAAAATTGATGTCATTTGCAAAAAAATGTATGAGAAAAGAGGAACTTAGACCAGTTGAGTCCCGGAGATGAGTATATTAGAATGATGGTAATTCAATATTGTCGGGATTGTTACTGTCTAAGCAGGCAAGACCTAAAATGTGTGAAGGGCGAAGTCTATCTTTTGCCTATATGACCTTGCACATTTTAGGTCTTTTTTCTGTTCTTCAGGACAATGCCGCAGTTAGGAGGGATGATTGGAAACGTTCATGTTGTCAGGAGCAATCTGTTACATATTGAAAAAGGGAGGAAATATTGATGAACATCAAAAACATCGCTAAAAAAGCGTCAGCCTTAACCGTCGCAGCAGCTCTGCTTGCGGGAGGCGCGCCGCAAACCTTTGCAAAAGAAACGCAAGATTACAAGAAGAGTTACGGATTTTCTCATATCACAAGACATGACATGCTGAAAATTCCCGAACAGCAAAAGAGCGAACAATTTAAAGTTCCTCAATTCGATCCGAAAACCATCAAAAACATCCCTTCAGCAAAAGGTTATAACAAAAATGGAGAACTGATCGATTTAGACGTATGGGACAGCTGGCCGCTGCAAAATGCCGACGGAACAGTCGCTACATACCACGGCTACAATCTTGTTTTCGCGTTGGCGGGCGACCCGAAAGACGTCGATGACACATCCATCTACTTGTTCTATCAAAAGAAAGGCGAAACTTCCATCGACAGCTGGAAAAACGCCGGCAGAGTGTTTAAAGACAGCGACAAATTCACTCCTGACGATCCGTACCTTAAGTATCAAACACAAGAGTGGTCAGGTTCCGCCACGCTGACAAAAGACGGAAAAGTCCGACTGTTTTACACAGCTTTCTCCGGCACGCAATACGGCAAACAGACGCTGACAACGGCTCAGGTCAACTTCACTCAGCCGGATTCGGACACACTGAAAATTGATGGTGTAGAAGATCATAAATCGGTCTTTGACGGCGCCGACGGTTCAGTGTACCAAAATGTTCAGCAATTCATTGACGAAGGAAACTACAGCTCCGGCGACAACCATACGCTGAGAGACCCGCATTATGTGGAAGATCACGGCCGCAAATATCTCGTATTTGAAGCCAATACGGGAACAAAAACCGGCTATCAGGGAGAAGACTCTCTATTCAACAGAGCTTACTACGGAGGCAGCAAGCAGTTCTTTAGAGGAGAAAGCAGCAAGCTGCTTCAAGGAGCGAACAAAAAGAACGCTTCATTGGCTAACGGCGCACTCGGAATCATCGAATTAAATAAAGATTATACGCTGAAAAAAGTCATGAAGCCTTTGATCGCCTCCAATACGGTGACTGATGAAATCGAACGGGCCAACCTCTTCAAAATGAACGGAAAATGGTATCTGTTCACAGATTCAAGAGGATCAAAAATGACAATTGACGGCATTGGTGCAAAAGACATTTATATGCTCGGCTATGTATCAGATTCACTAACCGGGCCATTCAAGCCTTTAAACAAATCCGGACTTGTTTTGCACATGGACCTTGATTACAATGACATCACATTTACTTATTCACACTTTGCCGTACCGCAGAAAAAAGGCGACAAAGTCGTCATCACGAGCTACATCACAAACAGAGGAATTTCAAACGAGCATCACGCCACATTTGCACCAAGCTTTTTGCTGAAAGTCAAAGGATCAAAAACATCCGTTGTCAAAAACAGCATTCTTGAACAGGGACAATTAACGGTAAACTAATAAAACGAACGAAAGAAAATGCCGGTGAACATCGGCATTTTCTTTCGTGTGTCATCTTAGAATAAAGCGGGGAATTTTCTTGAAGAAGACAGTATATAAGCGGATTAGCATTTTAACTGTTTGTCTTGGAATCTTCATCATGATATTGGTTTCAGACCGGGAAACAGAAAAAAAGGGAGAATCCCCGGAAACACCGGAATATCGCGCGGCTTTCCATTTGACAACCCCTGACAAGTGGAAAAACGACCCTCAAAAGCCCGTCTATTTCAATGGAAAATATCATTACTACTATCTCTATAACCGGGACTATCCGGACGGCAATGGGACAGAGTGGCGCCACGCGGTGTCAGATGATCTCGTCCACTGGCAGGATCAAGGGGTTGCCATTCCGAAATATACGAATAAAAACGGCGATCCTTGGTCCGGTTCTGTCGTTGTCGACTCACAAAACACAGCCGGCTTCGGCAAAGGGGCGATCGTGGCGATAATGACGCAGCCTTCGGCCAATGACGGGAAGGAAGAACAATTTTTATGGTACAGCCAAAATGGTGGAAAAACATTTAAACCTTACGGTGAAGAGCCGGTATTGCCTAATCCGGACACCGTCGATTTCAGAGACCCGAAAGTGATCTGGGATGAAGAGGATGATAAATGGGTGATGGCGCTGGCTGAAGGAACGAAAATCGGCTTTTACGAATCACAAAATCTGAAGGAATGGCGTTATACAAGTAGTTTTCAAACAGAAAATATCGGCATCATCGAATGTCCGGATCTATTCAAAATGCGGGCGGATGACGGAACATATAAATGGGTTCTCGGAGCAAGCGCAAATGGAAAAGGTGCCGGCAAGCCGAATACTTATGCATACTGGACAGGCAGCTTCAACGGCAACGAATTTACCGCGGACGAAGCGGAACCTCAGTGGCTTGATCACGGCTTTGACTGGTATGCGGGCGTGACATTTGAGGACGGCGAAACAGACGATTCGTACGAGAAACGCTATGCTTTGGCGTGGATGAATAACTGGGATTATGCAAACCGGACGCCGACATGGAAAGACGGCTTTAACGGAACCGATTCGATCGTCCGGCAAATTCAGCTTAAACATAAAGGCGGAAATCAATACAGCCTTGCCTCTCATCCAATCGATCAATTGGATGAATTAACCGAATCGACAGATGAGTTTGAGCGCATCGAAGTAAACGGATCAAAAACGCTTCAGATTAAGGCAAATACCTATCAGCTTGAGGCGGATATCTCGTGGGCCGATCTTAAAAACGTGGGATTCAGGCTAAGAGAATCCGCGGATCGAAAACGCCATATCGATGTAGGAATTTCGGCTGAAGGCGGTTATTCTTTTGTGAACAGAGGATTTACGGGACAGCCTGACAGCACCCGCACCTATTTGGAAAGCAAAGCACCGTTTGATCCGGAAAAAAAGCGGGTGCATTTCACAATCATCGTAGATCAAAACACTGTCGAAGCGTTTATTGATGACGGCGAAACGACGCACTCAAACCTTGCATTTCCAGACCTGAATGATACGGGTATCACGCTCTTTACCGAAAATGGAACGGCCGTCTTTGAAAATCTAAAGATCAAACATATGCGTTCAATCCACGATTAAACAACAACGGGCGGCCAAGCGGCCGCCCGTTGTTGTAAAAGCGCAAAAAAGCGAGCCTTCCAGCTCACTTTCCGTTTCGTTTCGGCACAACAGCAGACAACAAAATCCCCGCCCCGAGGCCGATCAAAAGCCCCGGTGCCGGATGGTCGAATACTATCCCGATGCCTAATCCAATCAACAGTCCTGACGGTATAAAATAATTGTGTTTTTTGTCCATTTAACCCCGCCCCTTCGTCTAGTCATCACGAGTAACCCCAATTGATATATGCTTCCGGGGAGTCAAATACGACTAAAAGTGCACAAAAAAAACAAGGGCGGCTAATGCCAAACCCTTGTCTTGAAAACGCGCTCGGAGGGATTCGAACCCCCGGCAGACGTGGTACCGGAAACCACCGCTCTATCCAGCTGAGCTACGAGCGCACAATATAATTTTTTAACGTCAGCAATTTATATTATAAGGTCTGTCCTTTAAAAAGTCAATCACAATCTCTTGCTCGAAACAATGCAGGTTTAGATTATACTCGATTTCTTTATTTAATTCGTCCGTTGTTTTCACAAGGCAGATCATACCGTCAATAAAAGACCAAATCTAATCCAGTTGAGAAGCAGCATGGCTACAGCGTAGCCTGTTCTCTCGTCGAGATAAAATCTATGAGCGGCAACAACGCCGAGAAACCCGATCAGCTTTGGTTTCTTCTTATTTGAAGCTCTGAGCGCTCTTGTCTGCGTTCACATATATAACCGGCTTCCTTTTTTCCTATAAATTAAATTGAAGATCAATGGACTTAGACCCCATTTTTCTATACTTTCCTCTGTAAAGTTGATCTTTTGTTTGAATGTCCTTTAAAATGGGAAAAATAAACCCCAGTATGTCTTTTTAATGAAGGCGGCTTTTTGTTTGACCTTTATTGACCAAAAATGTATGATTAAACTACATACTTACCTTTTAAGGTGAAGGAGGAGCATTATGAATTTAATACCTACAGTCATTGAACAGACGAACCGCGGGGAAAGAGCGTATGACATTTACTCACGCTTGTTGAAAGACCGTATCATTATGCTGGGATCAGCAATCGATGACAATGTTGCGAACTCCATCGTATCTCAGCTTCTATTCCTTGAAGCCGAAGATCCAGAAAAAGATATCAGCATCTATATTAACAGCCCTGGCGGCTCTATCACAGCCGGCATGGCGATTTATGACACCATGCAGTTCATTAAACCTCAAGTCTCTACGATTTGTACGGGAATGGCGGCATCTATGGGTGCGTTCCTTCTCGCAGCCGGCGAGAAAGGGAAGCGCTACGCTCTTCCAAACAGTGAAGTCATGATCCACCAGCCGCTTGGCGGAGCGCAAGGTCAGGCAACAGAAATCGAAATTGCCGCGAAGCGCATTCTTTCATTGCGTGACAAACTGAACAAAATTCTTGCAGAGCGCACTGGACAACCGCTTGAAGTGATCGAGCGCGATACAGACCGTGACAACTTCAAAACGGCTGAAGAAGCAAAAGAATACGGCCTGATTGATAAAGTGCTCACACGCAATATCGACGCACAGAAGTAAACAGCAAAAAAAGCTGCCGAAGTCATCGGCAGCTTTTTTATGTTACCGTACCTCCGCTCATTATGTAAGAGTTTCTATAAATCCTTCCACTTTTTCTCGAGGACAGGGTAGCGATAATCATACATGTTCCCGATCAATTCCGCGGGGCTCGCCGAAGCATGAATCAGCTGAAGGTGCGATTCATTCGAAAAGCCCTCTTGAACGCTGTATTCGAGCATTTTAAGAAGTGGGTCAAAATAGCCGTTCACATTGTAAAGTCCGATCGGCTTTTGATGAATGCCGATCTGGGCCCAGCAAAGCACTTCAAACAGCTCTTCAAACGTACCGAAGCCTCCGGGCATCGCGATAAAGCCGTCAGCTAATTCACTCATTTTCGCTTTGCGCTCATGCATGCCGCTCACTTCGATCAGCTCTGTCAGCTGCTGATGAACGATTTCCCCTGTAAAAAGTCCTTTCGGCATAACGCCGACAACTTCCCCGCCGTTTTTCAATACGGTATCCGCAATCACGCCCATCAATCCCATTCTCGATCCTCCATAAACAAGGCGAAGCCCCTTCTCGGCAATATAAACACCAAGCTCTGCAGCTTTCTTCTTGTACGCCGGGTCCGTCCCCATATTTGATCCTGAATATACGCATACCGTTTTCACTTTCGCTCACTCCAACTCCATATATTGATAAAAGCAATTAACATTGTACTATATATTGTTTGTTCCGTGTGCGATAATATAATTGAATTTCTAAATGGGAGTGTAGACTTATGACAATCACAGACGCGGAGCAATGGACAAAGACATTTTATCGGAAAAGGGGATGGAGCGAATACGGACCTTTCATCCGGATGGGATTTTTAATGGAAGAGGCCGGTGAACTGGCGAGAGCGGTCAGGGCATACGAAATCGGAAGAGACCGTCCTGATGAAGCCAAACGGCCGGCTGCTGAACTGAAAAAGGAACTGCTCGAAGAAATGGGCGATGTGATGGGGAATTTGATTATGCTTGCTGGCATATACGATGTTTCATTGGAAGACATGATGGATGCCCACCGCCGCAAACTGACGAAAAGATTTGCAGGAGAGCATCATGAAGATCAATGACCGCCTTTACGGCGAGGCAGATTTGGAGCCTGTGCTGACAGACCTCATTCATTCAAAAGCCGTTCAGCGTCTAAATGGGATTCACCAAGGCGGAGCATGCTTTCTCGTCAATCCCGCATGGAACATCAGCCGCTGCGAACACAGCATCGGGGTTATGCTTTTGATCCGCAGGCTTGGCGGAAGCCTTGAAGAACAAATTGCAGGTTTGCTTCACGATGTTTCCCATACGGCATTTTCCCATGTGGCTGATGATGTATTTAACATGGAAAACGAAGATTACCATGAACAGATGTTTCGGCAATGGGTCAAGCAATCTGATATCCCCTGGATTCTGGATACATACGGATTCAAAGATGAAGATATCTTATACGATGAAAAAAAATGGACGCTGCTGGAGCAGCCGGCTCCTTCATTATGTGCGGATCGCATCGATTACACGCTTCGCGACTCTTTAGCCTACGGGTTTGGCGACCAAGAAGAGATTCGACGATTTTTAGAAACCGGACTGACCGTTGTCGAAGGCGAAATCTGCTGCACTTCGACAGAGCACGCCGAATGGTTCACCCGCCTTTACTATCAAGAGGTGATTGACTTCTTTATGAATCCCCTCAATGTATATGCGCTCTGTACACTCAGCCAAATGCTGAAAAAGGCGCTTGACATGCGTATCATCACGGGACGCGATTTTTTCAAAACCGACACGGAACTGCTTGCGATGCTAAAGCAAAAAGCGTGCTTCCGGGAAACGCTTGAAAGGCTCAGTACAGCGAGCCAGAGCGTTAAGCAAGGAGACGAAGACGATTTTACTTTTCATCAAACTTTAAAGGTAAGATGGATCGATCCAAAAGTCGCCGTTAACGGAAGAAAAGTCCCCGCCTCCACACTTTCAAAAGACGTCCTTTTGATGAAAGAAACGGCAATAGCCGCAATGAAAAACGGCACATATGTAAAAGCCGCCGAATAAAAGCAACCGCCTGCTTCGGTCAGCCCGGAACAGGCGGTTTTCTTCAGTTATGTCACGTCAAATATTTGTTCAGGCCTGTCGACAAAATGCTTTTTGCCGATTTTATGAAACAGCCCTGTTTTATGAAGAAGCTCACGCGGCTGCTGCTGCAGCCCGACAATCATCACTTTGCCGTTTTGCTGGTGGACACGGTTGACGATCGTCATCAAGCTGCCTTCTGCGGAAGAATCCATATAGTCTACTTTGTTCATAAGCAGGATGAGGAGTTTTGGCGGGTGGCCTTTGTCCAAAATTGAATCCTCCAATGAATTCGATGAGCCGAAAAACAGCGGGCCTTCAACAGAATAGATGCTGACAGAGCGGTGGAATTTCTTTTCTTCCGCTGCAGCAGCCGACTGGACGATCGATTCAGACACATCCTTTTTAATGCGGAACGATTTGCTCATTCTGACGATAAAGGTGATGATCGCCAGCAGGATCCCGGCCGCCACCCCAAATACAAGGTCCTGCCAAACCGTTAAAAGAAATGTGACGACAAGCACGGCAGAGTCGGAATTCTTAATTTTCAAAATGTTTACAAACTCTTTCCGCTCACTCATATTCCAAGCGACCACCATTAAAATCGGCGACATGCTTGCAAGCGGGATAAGGGAAGCGTATGGCGCAAACAAAAGCAGGACCAATAAAACAAACACGCCGTGCACGATCCCTGAAATCGGAGAAGCAGCACCCGTTTTAATATTGGTTGCCGTACGGGCAATCGCGCCTGTCGCCGGAATTCCGCCGAACAGCGGTGCGGCAATGTTCGCAATCCCCTGGCCGACAAGCTCTTTATTGCTGTCATGCCTTGTTCCCTTCATATTGTCTGCCACCATCGCGGAAAGCAGCGATTCGATTCCGCCGAGCATCGCAATCGCAAGAGCGGGAGGCAGCAGGTAAATGATTTTTTCCAATGACAATTCTGGAAATTGAAAGCTCGGCAAGCTGCGCGGAATTTCGCCGTAAGCTGAGCCGATCGTTACCACCTGTTCAGGAAACAGCATCGTGGCCATGACCGTCGATACAAGCAAGCCTGCAAGCGCTCCCGGCACTTTCGGCAGAATCTTTGGCGTAAACAGCACAAAGAAGAGCGATACGACAGCCGTCAAAATGCTGTAGAAGCTGAGCGTGTTCAGGTTGATGACAACCTCTCGCATATTCATATAAAAACTCTCATGCTTCTCAACATTCCTCAAACCTAAAAACTTGGCGATTTCTCCGGTGAAAATAATCACTGCGATGCCGGCCGTAAATCCGATGATCACCGGCCGCGGAATAAACTTGATAATCTTGCCGAGTTTTAGCAGCCCTAATATGACGAGAATCACTCCGGCCATAAAACCGGCAATCAGCAGATTCTCAAATCCGTATTGGAGCACAATAGCGAACAGGATCGGAACAAAGGCGCCTGTCGGTCCGCCAATCTGGTATTTCGACCCGCCGAGAAGCGAAATCAAAATACCGGCGACAATCACTGTGTAAAGACCGTGTTCCGGTTTCACCCCCGAGGCTATGGCAAAAGCCATGCCAAGCGGAATTGCGACGACTCCAACGACCATTCCTGCTACAATATCTTTTTGAAACCGTTTAAGGCTGTATCCTTCAAATCTGCCTGAAAAACGTAACATTCAATCTATCCTCCCCATTTCCGAAAGCAAAACGTCTTCACGTGAATAACCATCTTCCACAACATCCAAACGGCCGGTCTTTGGATCAATCACCAATCCGTGCACCGGAACGTCTGAAGGCATCAGCGGATGATTCCGAACCATGTTCACGCTGTGGCTGACGCTGTCTTCAACGCTGTCAAAGCCCGTCATCCATGTGTCCAAGTCGATGCCTGAATGCTGCAGGAGTTCGAGACAGCCATCATCAATCCCCCGCTGTTTGGCCTTTTGAAGGATAGATGAAGCGTTCAGGCTTGCCATACCGCACTCATGGTGGCCGATCACGCAGACTTCTTCAGCCTGCAGCTCATAGACAGCCACAAGAATGCTGCGCATGACGCTTCCAAAAGGGTGAGAAACAACGGCCCCCGCATTCTTAATGATTTTTGCGTCTCCATTTCTTAACCCCATTGCATGATGGAGCAGTTCTAATAAACGCGTGTCCATACATGTCAAAATCACAAGTTTCTTCTCCGGAAATTTTGTCGTTTCATAAAACTCGTACCCCTTTTCCTCTACAAAAGACTGATTTCGCTTCAAAATGGAAGTTAAAATCGCCATTTCTCTCTCACTCCTTTTCATAGTCATATGACCTTGATATTGTTACAGCCGAATTATAGCACATGGTTTTTCGATTTGGATTCGAATCAAAAAATTCACTATAAATGTACTGAATATTTTAAAAAGTCTAATTTTATATCTTTCTAAAATAATAAAATCTACACTGTTCTTCACCTATAAAAATAGAACTGGAAGCAAAATAGAACATCTAATATTTGGATTTATAGTTATAAAAATGCATTAAAATAAATTAAAAAACTGAAATAAGTATCTATGATTTTCTAAACAACAATAATTGAGCTGATAGTCCTGCGTTTATTCGGAACAGACTTTGATTTTTATAGAAGCCGTTTTTCCTCTATAATAGAAGCAGATGATACGCGGAAGGAGAATGCAGATGAAACCGTTTGTATATGTCACAAAACCGGTCCCAAAAGAAATCGAAGAGATGCTCGCCGAACACTGCACATATGAAATTTGGACTTCGCGCGAGCGCATTCCCAGATCAACCCTGCTCGAAAAAATCAAGGAAGCAGACGGTCTTTTGACCTCAGGGACAAAAATCAACCGTGAATTATTATGCAATGCGCCGAAGTTAAAAATCGTCAGCAACAACTCCGTCGGCTATGACAACTTTGACATTGAAGCAATGAAAGAAAAATCGGTTATCGGCACTCACACACCATACATTCTTGACGGCACAGTCGCAGACCTCGCTTTCGGTCTGATCCTTTCCTCAGCGCGGCGAATCGCCGAGCTCGACCGCTACATCCGCGATGGAAAATGGACCAAATCAGAGGATGATGAAAGCTTGTTCGGATGCGATGTCCATCACCGGACGCTCGGCATCATCGGAATGGGACGAATCGGAGAACAAGTCGCCAAACGGGCGGCCTTGGGTTTTGATATGGAAGTGCTCTATTACAGCCGCAGCCGCAAACCCGACACAGAGAAAAAAACCGGCGCGGTTTATACGGGCTTTCATGAATTGTTAGAACGCTCGGATTTCATTGTTCTGATCACACCGCTCACAGATGAGACATACCGCCTTATCGGCGAAGCTGAATTCAAAAAAATGAAACCGTCATCCATTTTCATCAACATCTCCCGCGGCAAAACCGTTGACGAACAAGCGTTGATTCAAGCGCTGAAAGAAGGATGGATTAAAGGAGCCGGACTTGATGTATTTGAAAAGGAGCCGATTGAAAAAGACAATCCGCTCCTAAGCCTTTCCAATGTGACCCTCGTTCCCCACATTGGATCATCCACTCTTGTCACACACGTCAACATGCTGAAAAGCGCCGTCCAAAACCTGATTGACGGTCTTCAGGGCAGACAGCCAAAAGATATAGTCAAAGAACTGAGATGACGCACATTCTTACATTCAGGCCCGGAATGTTTTGCCGAGCTCGCGTCCTAAACCAAAATAGTGTCTAAAAAGATAAATTAAAGGCCCCCATTTTTGAGGATCGATGTGGTGTTCCCCTTTTATAATCGCTTCATGTGCGTGCACATGAAGCACTTTTGTTTCAATGACGGCAAAATACGGTGAATGTTCCGGAATGCGGATATTGACGGCTTCCGCTTCAATTTGAAGCGGACAATCGGCGACTCTGTCAGGTTTCACCGCCAGGGAATCTGCTGCCGTAAATCCGCCGGCTGCAAACTTTTCTTTAAGGTATGTAAAGCCGAGCCGCTTTTTTTCTTCCGGAACGCATCGTTTGCCGGTATAGGAAGCGAGCCGTTCTACATTGCTCCATAAAGATGAATCCGGCACATTGATGACACATCCGGCTTGTCTCTCTAAATTCTCCAATGCTTTGCCGCCGGTGCCGACGCCGAGTACGATCGAATCCCCAAGCGCCCAAGAAGAGGAAAGCGGGCTGAGATTCGTGGAACCGTCTTCGTTCAGCGTGCTGAGCAAAATGACGGGTGTTCCGTAGTATAAAATGCTTGGCTGAATAATTTTGCTGTTTTGATGCATATCGGTCTCCTCCTTTTATGCTTTTATTGTAATTCTCCAATATTTCAATTAACATCGAAGTATCGATTACATTTTAGGAGGAAGTGTCATGACCGTGAATCCGAATATCGCCGAGGTCGCCAAGCTTGTCACCGATCCGTCACGAGCAGCGATTTTAACCGCATTGCTTGATGACCGGTTTTATACAGCTACCGAGCTGGCCGGGTATGCGGGAATCAAACAGCAGACAGCAAGCTTTCACCTTTCCAAACTGCTTGACGCCGAAATGCTGACATGCCGGAAGCAAGGACGGCACCGCTATTACCGGCTCAAAGATGGCAAGGTTGCACAATCGCTGGAAACTCTGCTCAACATAGCCCCCCCTGCTGAAATTCGCTCTTTCCGGCAGTCAGCCGAAGATCGGGCGGTCAGAAAAGCGCGGACATGCTATGATCACTTGGCTGGATCGCTCGGCGTCACACTTGCGGAGCGGCTCGTGGAGATGGGCGTGTTGAAAGAAGAAGAGACGGCTTTTACCGTGACTGAAGCAGGAGAATTATTTTTGAAGGAACTTGGCATCGATGTTGGGGAAGTCAAAAAGAAACGGCGCTCTTTTTGCCATAAATGCCTGGATTGGAGTGAAAGGCGGCATCACATTGCCGGTGCCCTGGGCTCCGCACTGCTCGACGCTTTTATCCGCATGGGCTGGATCGAGCGGCGCCCGCGCACACGGGCCGTTGCAGTCACGCCCGCGGGCGCAAAGGAACTTTACCGCCTATTTCACATTTCCATTGAAAAGAACTGATGAAAAGCAGTTGGTTTTTTCTTCAAATCTTGACTAACATTCCGGGAGTCAAATAGGAAACCGCGGCGATCCGTTCCCGTCCTCGGGTTTCATGGAAAATTTACAATACTATAATGATTTCTGAGCATGTTTTGAGGTACAATTCAATATGATTACAGACGGAATGGAAATGAGGAAATGCGGCTGTTCAATCCCATGAAGGCACATTCTTCATGTTTATGCTATAAAGTCTAAAGATGGGGAGGACTTTATCCGTGAAAAAAATATTATCCACACTTGCGCTTGGGATTGTTCTCGCGCTCGGCTTTCTGGCGGGGAACCTTTTTACAAGCTCAGCTGAAGGGCCGCATGCAGAAAAAGGCAGCACCGTTCAGTCAAATGAGGTCATTAATACGTTTGAAGGTGTTGCCGACTATATCGTGAAATACGGCAGGCTGCCTGACAACTTCATCACAAAAGCCGAAGCGGCAAAATTAGGGTGGGACCCGCAAAAAGGCAATCTCGCAGAAGTAGCGCCTGGAAAAAGCATCGGCGGCGATATCTTTCAAAACAGAGAAAAATTGCTTCCAGATGCGGCCGGACGCGTATGGAGAGAAGCCGACATCAACTATACATCGGGATTCCGGGGGTCAGACCGGATCGTCTATTCCAACGACAGACTGGTTTATAAAACAACTGACCACTATAAAACGTTTACGAGAATGAGATGATCATATGAAACAAGTCACTTTAAACGGAGACAAGATCACGAGCGTATCAGACCTTCACCAAACATTAAAAGAACAGCTGGAGCTTCCGGACTACTATGGCGAAAACCTTGACGCGCTGTGGGATTGTCTGACCGGCTGGGTCGGCATGCCTTTGCTGATCGAGTGGAAGAATATCGAAAAAAGCCGGATTTACTTGGGCGATCAAGCCGAAGCATATTTGCAGCTTTTTCGCGAAGCCGAAGAAACACTGGACGGCTTTCAGCTGAAAACAGAAGGATAAAACAGAAAACGAGCGGGCGCTGCAGACAGGCGTCCGCTTATTTTAATTGATGCACAGTGGTGCTTCAGTCAAAAAAGGCTTGAACGAAAATGGTCTGGAAATCTCCGGCGTTCACATCTTCTTTCGTCAAACCGCTTCCGGTTTGCTTTGTGAAGTGATCCTTCGACAAAATTAACTTTCCGTCCTTTGTCAGCTTGGAAGCGAGCGGGTTTTTATTAAAGGGAGACGCTTCCTCATCGAAAATCGCATCCCGCACGCACGCAAGCGCCGCTTCATCGATTGGCGTCAGCGAAAATGCGTAGCCGGTCTGCCACCCCTCTCCCTTATCCATTTCAAGAAGGTAATCTCCTTTATCTGTCTTTGTTTTCCTGATACGGTAAGCTCCTGTTTTTGAGGTGATGGGTTCACCTGAGAACGGAACGGGGGCAAGCGGCAGGTTGATGCCGAATCCAGTATCAAGCAAATAGGTTTCATCGCTTTCCCGCAGAATAACGGCGACATGCGTTCCCGTCAGCGCCCACGCCTGTTCTTTTGGATTAAAAACCGTCCCGCGAACCATGTGTACGGAAAAGCCGAGCTCAGTCAGCACATGGTAAAGAAAGGCGTTCAAATCATAGCATAAACCGCCCCTTTTATTGTTCAGCAAGGCTTCCGTCAGCCCTGTTTTCGTCATCGAAATCCGTTCGTTTCTTAAAACCGCGCCATTTTCAAAAGGAAACTGTAAAGCCAGCAGCGATAAAAATTCGGGCAAGTCAGCAAATGTCACCTGCTGACCGGGCTTGTATCCAATCCTTTTAAACAGCGAATCAAGCATCGTCGTCATCGGTTATTCTCCTTCCGCTTTGAATCGATGAGAAAAAGCCAAACCTCATAAAGGTTTAGCTTTTTTCTCTTGAACATATGCAGTCAATGCAGCAAGAGCATCTTGCTCATCGGAACCGTCGGCGATCAGCGTGACTTCCGATCCGGAGCTGACAGCTAGGCTCATCAGCCCCATGATGCTTTTGGCATTCACTTTTTTATCTCCCTTTTCCAGAAAAATATCTGATTGAAAACGGTTGGCTTCTTGAACAAACAATGCCGCCGGGCGCGCTTGAAGCCCCGTTTTCAAAAGAATTTCCACTTTTTGTTGAACCATACGATCTCCCCCATTCCCTATTTTAAAGAGACAGATTGTCCTGAACGCAGCTGCTCAGCTATTTCATCCAGTTTCCTAAGCCTGTGATTGATGCCCGATTTGCTGATTTTTCCGCTCGACACCATTTCCCCGAGTTCCTTTAAGGTTACTTCCTGATAATCGATGCGGAGCTGGGCGATTTCCCTCAGCTTTTCCGGTAGCGCATCAAGCCCGATTCTTTCGTCGATCAGCTTAATGTTTTCCACCTGCCGCAGAGAAGCGCCGATCGTTTTGTTTAGATTGGCTGTCTCGCAATTGACGAGCCGGTTAACCGAGTTTCTCATATCGCGCACGATCCGGACGTCTTCAAAGCGGAGCAGCGAATTATGCGCGCCGATCACATTCAAAAACTCGGTAATTTTTTCAGCTTCCTTCAGATACGTGATGTATCCTTTTTTCCGCTCAAGCGTTTTGCTGTTTAAATGAAACTGATTCATGAGCCTGCACAATGAATCATTATGCTCTTTATACAGCGAAAAAATTTCGAGGTGGTAAGAAGATGTCTCGGGATTATTGACAGAACCCCCGGCTAAAAAAGCCCCTCTCATATAAGAACGTTTGCAGCAACGTTTTTTGACCAAGTCTTCCGAGATGTTTCTGGCAATGACAAAGTTGTCTCCGAGTATTTTCAGGTCCTCAAGAATCAGCTTGGCATTTTCGATCAGGCGTACGATGTAGACATTGTTTTTTTTCAGTCTCATTTTCTTTCGAACGAGCAGTTCAACGGAAACATCGTATTGTTTCTTCAGCAATGTGTAAATTCTTCTGGCGATGGCCGCGTTCTCGGTCTGGACGTCGAGAACCACTTTTCGGTTTGAGAAAGACAATGAACCGTTCATCCGAATGAGGGCAGAGAGCTCTGCTTTCGCGCAGCAATCTTTTACTTCAAGGTTTGTAAGTTCTTTTTTCGTTTCCGATGCAAATGACATATTATGGACACCCCCATTCCCAGGCCTGCTATTCTTTTAACAAATCAACAAGTAGCGAAGCGACTTTATGTGTATCATGACGGATCACGCCATTCTCGTATGTCACAATCTGATCTTTGATGACCTCAAGCCCCATCGCAGACAGATCATCAATGTTAAACTGGACGGGCTGTGCCTGCTCCTTCGCATAGCGTTCCCGGATATCGTCCGGGATTTCCTCATTGTTGACGAGGATCGTATCGATAAACGGACCGCCCATATGCTGGTTAAGCGCTTTTACATGATCAGCTGCACTGTAGTACAGCGTTTCTCCCGGCTGGGTCATCACATTGCAAATATAAACTTTTTTTGCCGGGGCGTTTAATATTTCTTCCCTTATCTTCGGAACGAGAAGATTCGGCAAGATGCTCGTATACAGGCTTCCCGGGCCGAGAAGAATCAGGTCGGCGCCGCGGATTACATCAATCGTTTCCGGAACGGGTTCGATTTTTTCAGGTGTTAAAAACACCCGTTTAATCCGCTTACCGTAAGACGGTATCGTCGATTCCCCTGATATGATCTGTCCGTCATCCATTTCCGCATGAAGGACAACACTGGTATTGGCCGCGGGCAGAACCCTTCCCCTCACATTTAAAACTTTGCTCATTTCAGTGACGGCGTGAAAGAAATCACCGGTTATATTCGTCATCGCCGCCAAAATCAAATTTCCCAATGAATGGCCGATTAAATCGCCGCCTTTAGAGAAGCGGTGCTGGAACAGATCTTCAACAAGCGGTTCAACATCAGACAGTGCAGCGAGCACATTTCTGATGTCCCCCGGAGGGGGAATTTTAAGCTCATCGCGCAGCCTCCCCGAGCTTCCGCCGTCATCTGCGACCGTCACAATCGCCGTAATGTCAACCGGATGTTGCTTCAATCCTCTGAGCAATACCGAAAGGCCTGTTCCTCCGCCAAAAATTGCGATTTTTTTCTGATCTGCCATGCTATTTTCTGCTTTTCTTCTCGATGTCCCGGTGAGTAACATGAGTATAGTAGTCCTTTTTATAATAATCGGCAAGGTATTCAGCAAGCGTCACCGAGCGATGCTGTCCGCCTGTGCAGCCAATCGCGATGACTAGCTGGCTTTTACCTTCGCGCTTATATGACGGAAGCATAAAGCTCAGCAGCTCGGTCAGTTTTTCAAGAAACTTTTGTGTTTCGTTCCATTTCATCACATACGAAGATACTTCCTGATCTTTTCCCGTCAACGGCCTCATGCTGTCGATATAGTACGGATTCGGAAGAAACCTTACGTCGAACACTAGATCCGCATCGATCGGTAATCCGTATTTAAACCCGAATGACATTACATTCACTGTAAAGGTATGTCCATGATCTGCCGCAAAATGCTGGACAATTTTTTCGCGCAAGTCCCTCGGTTTCATATCGGATGTATCATAAATGATTTGAGAGCGGCCTTTCAACTCTTCGAGAAGCTCCCGTTCCGTTCGGATACCCTCAAGCGGCAGGCCAGTTGTCGCAAGGGGGTGGGACCTTCTTGTCTCTTTATATCTTGAAACGAGAACCAAATCCTTGGCATCTAAAAATAAAATTCGCGGGGTAATCCAGGATGTTTCCCCAATCTCGTCAAGCGCTTCAATCAAGCTGTCAAAAAACTCGCGGCCGCGCAAATCCATAACAAGGGCAACTTTGCTCATTTTTGAACTTGATTCCTTCATCAGCTCCAAAAATTTCGGCAGCAAAGATGGCGGCAGATTATCGACACAGAAAAAACCGAGATCCTCAAAGCTTTGAATCGCCACTGTTTTTCCTGCCCCTGACATTCCG
Source organism: Bacillus paralicheniformis (assembly GCF_002993925.1). NCBI lineage: Bacteria > Bacillati > Bacillota > Bacilli > Caryophanales > Bacillaceae > Bacillus > Bacillus paralicheniformis. The sequence goes on from NZ_CP023665.1 coordinate 3,745,762, forward strand.
GTTATGATCACAAGCTGTATATCATGGCCTCCATTCGCATTCATGCTTCTCTCCCCCTCTTATGTTTATTCGCCTTGCGGGTCGAGGCGATAGGACAGCAATTCAAAGTCAGGCGTATACGTAAAGGTGCCGTGAAGCAGTCCTTTGCCTTTCAGCATAAAATCCAGAATATGGACGTCTCCCGGCGCCATCGGCAGGCTCCCGACGTCTGCCGCCTGATGCCACTCGATGATGCCTTCTTCCGATTCTTCTACATGTTTGCCTGTATAATGATCGGCGACGAATGTGAACATCATCCATTCAGATACGACCTGATCATTTTCTTTTATGATAAAGGTGAATATCCCTTTCAGCTGCGGGTTCAGCACATACAAGCCCGTCTCTTCGCGGTATTCCCTGATGACGGCGTCCCTGACGGTTTCCCCGCTTTCCATTTTGCCGCCGGGGGCTACCCACCAGCCTCGTCTGGGCTTTTGCAGCAACAGGACTTTATCACCTGAAGTCAGCACACAATTCGTCACTCTTTGCAAAGTCTGTCACCCATCCTTTTAGTCCTTCAATTCTTTTTTCTATTATACCGCTTCCTGTCCCGGCTCACAATGAACATGCAGTTCCGCCGCGAAAATCGCTTTTTTCCGGACTGCTTTAAAGCTTTTCCCGGGTAAAACTTAAAGAAACGGCTTTTCAGCGAATGGAAGCGCTTGCGAAAACCGTTCTTTCATTCTATTTTACAGCAAAAATAGACGTTTCAATATTGAAATTTGAACAACTTGTGAAATTTGCAAAAATTTATCTTCGTGGAAAAATAAAACAAAAAAAGGACACGGATAAGATCATCCGTGCCAATAAAATTCATTATAAAAGGGGGTCAATTACTATACCCATCATAACGAATAATTGTTTCACTGGTGTTACAGGGCGGTTAAATCATGATGACGATAAAAATACGTTATTTTACAGCCTTTTCTTTCTCTTTCAGCTCTTCGATATAGTGCTGAACGCTCTGTGCGGCAATGCTTCCGTCGCCTGTTGCCGTTACGATTTGGCGAAGGGTTTTCTCGCGGATATCGCCCGCTGCAAAAATACCTTCGACTTTTGTTTCCATCTGTTCATTTGTCACGATGTAGCCCTCTTCATTTGTAATGCCGAGGTTTTTGAACGGCTCTGAAAGCGGCAGCATGCCGATGTAGATAAAGACGCCGTCAGTCCGGAACTCTTCTTCTTCGCCTGTGACCGTATCGACCAGCGTTACTTTACCGACCTTTCCGTCTTTTTCATGAATTTCCTTGACCGTCTTGTTCCAGAGAAAGTCGACTTTTTCGTTGTCAAACGCGCGCGCCTGTAGGATGCTTTGCGCTCTCAGCTTATCGCGGCGGTGGACGATCGTGACTTTCGAAGCGAAACGGGTTAAGTACACGCCTTCTTCAACAGCGGAGTCCCCTCCTCCGACAACGACGAGCTCTTTGTTTTTAAAGAATGCGCCGTCACAAACCGCACAATAAGATACACCGCGGCCGCCAAGCTCTTTTTCGCCAGGTACGCCGAGCTTCTTATATTCGGCGCCTGCTGTGATGATGACCGCACGCGCTTTAAATTCTTTTGATCCCGCTTTGACGATCTTGTAGTCTCCTTCATCGACGACTTCTTTTATATCGCCATACGCATACTCAGCGCCGAACTTTTTCGCATGTTCAAACATTTTATTTGAAAGCTCTGGTCCCAGAATGCTTTCAAATCCCGGATAGTTTTCGACATCCTCCGTATTGGCCATCTGTCCGCCCGGAACGCCTCTTTCAACCATCAAAGTCGACAGGTTCGCCCTTGACGTATAAACGGCTGCCGTCATTCCCGCAGGACCTGCTCCGATAATAATGACGTCATACATCTTTTCTTCTGACACAATGTTCACTCCTTCATGAATCTTATGCTGTCAAGCAGTCCATTTCTGTTAAATAAGATTCCCTTCTTATATCTTCCTTACCCATATCCTATAAAATATCATGAATAATCGCTATTTTTTTGCTCACATAATAAAACAGGCTGAACAGTGAAGTTCACACCTGTTTCTATAGATGTTCTTTTAATGTACGTTCATACTTTGAAAGCGTTCCGGGCGAGATATGGAAGATTTTTGCGGTTTCAGCTTTTGTCAGCCGCTCCTGATGCTCGGTCTTCCAAATGTAATAGATCGCCGCGGCAAGCCCGCCGGCATTTTTCAGCTGAAGGCCGTAAGCCCTGATCTGCTGAATGACATGAAAAATCCAAAAGCACATGGCCTCCTGTTCCATCGCTGACTGATCCGCTTGTTCAATCGCTTTCGCAGTTCTGTAAGCAAGAAGTGCGTCTTTTGAATCAACGGCTGCACTGCTTTCCCCGTAAAGCACAAGCCTGACAAACTGATCTTCAAACGGCGTTTTTGCCATCTGTGAATCAAGCACCGCTTTCAGCTGGGCTTTTTCCCCTTTTCTTCCGCTGATATAGTACGCGGCAAGGCGCTCCTCAAGCGGCCGCTGGACAGGTTTCTTTTCCTTCCGTTCTTTCCACGGCTCCATGCGGGCGTCATCCGGATACTCTTCCTGCATCTTTTTCCATACAGACCGGGCAAATTGAGCGCGGCCGGTGTAGTAAGCTGAGCAGGCGAGCCAGTAATAAAAGGTCTCATCCCCTTCAAATCCCATGCGGTAGAGTGATTTCAGCCATTTATAGCCGAGATCGTATCTGCCGACGAGGGACAGCGTGGCGCCGAGCTTATACCTTTGCTCAAACAGCATCGGATAAACATTGGAAAGCTGTTCGGAAAGCGCCTCGACCTTATCGTCCCGTCGTTCATAGTGATAAAAAATAAGAAGATTGCAAAGCGCATGCAGGTTTCCATGGCTTTTTTCCAAGACCGTAAAAATCGTCGTTTTGGCTTTCTGAATGTCTCCGGCATAAAAATATGCCAGTGCAAGGTTGTTGTAAGCTGACCAAAACTCTGGGTAATCGGAAGTGATTTCTTCAAGCATCACGATCGATTCTTGAAGCTGTCCATTTTCCAGCAGTGATTTCGCCCGATCCTGTTTCAGAATCAAGTCGTCCTGATCGAACTGCGAATAGCCCTCATCTTCCTCTCCCATATCCAATAAATCAAGGAGCTCCGCATTTTCCTCGCTGAACTCGCCGTCCGGGTCTTCTTTTAAATAAGTCTCCGCTGCTTTATAGGCTTCGTGAAAAAGGCCGAGGTGCGCATAGTTGTTGGCTTTAAAATAATAACATTCAGTCATTTTTTCGTTGATGTTCGTCAGGATAAAGTCCAAAAGTTCATTTGATTGCTGGTAAAATCCCATTTCAGTGTAAATAACAGCAAGTTGGGACAGCATTCCTGTGTTTTCCGGTTCAAGAAAAATCGCTCTCTGAATGAGCTTGCTTGCGCGGGATAAATTGCGTTCTCTATATGCTTTGAGCCCTTTATGATAAAAATATTGCCCATCTTGGAACAGTTGGACAATTCTCGAATCTTTATGGTGTTCAGAAGTGTACTTTCCCACAGATACCCTCCATTTCAAACTATATACCGTGAGTAGTATAACATAGTTTCCAGCAGGCTTAATAGGCCAAAAACAAGTTTCGAGAAAATTCTCTTCATTTTCCACATATGGTTTTTTCACCATTTTATTCCTGACGTTTGGAGCACTGGAGCGCATAGGGCTTTCAGAAGGTTCAAGGTAGGTTTTATATCGGAAGTAGCTTTTTATTTTAACCAGGGCAAAATCTTTTTTTAGCACTAGATAGTGACGAATATACGTTCCCATTGTATGATCATAGAAAGGGGGTTCATCATGTGAAAAAAAGCGGATCAATACAATTGAAGCATTTCTCGGAAGAACATTCAGCTGCGCTTCTCGAATTCAAGCTTCCTGAAGAACAGCATCGATTTACCGCGTTGCCGAAAGAGGTTTTAAAACAGACGGACGGTCAGTTTCCAATCGTAATTTTAAGCGAAGGCGAACCCGTCGGATTTTTTATCCTGCATGCGACCGAGAGGGTAAAAGACTATGCGGACAACCCGGACGCCATGCTGTTAACGGCGCTATCCATCGACAGAAAGCACCAGGGAAAAGGTTTTGCAAAAGAAGGAATGCTCAAGCTTCCTGAGTTTGTCGCCAAGGAGTTCACCCATTGTCATGAAATCGTGCTGGTTGTGAACGTGAAAAACACCGCGGCCCAGCACCTGTATGTGAAAGCCGGATTTGCAGACACAGGGGAAAGAAAAATGGGGCCGATCGGAGAGCAAATCGTAATGAAATTAAATACGGGAAAACACCCAAAAGGCAGTTAGCTTTTTGGGTGTAAGCAATGCGCTTATGATTCAGAGCCTTCATGGCGCTCTTTCAGGACGCCAAGCACATCATCAAGCGGCAGGGACTGCTCCCTCAACAAAACGAGCAGATGGTAAAGAAGGTCAGCCGCTTCCCATCTCAGCTCTTCAGAATCCCGGTTTTTTGCAGCGATAATGACTTCCGCCGCTTCTTCGCCAACCTTCTTCAAAATCTTGTCAACGCCTTCACGGAACAAATATGTCGTATATGCGCCTTCAGGCATTTCAGCCTGCCGTTTAGCAATCACCGTTTCAAGTTCATTGATGATGTCAAAGCGGCCGCCATCAGTCTGTCTGATATGTTCGCCGGGCGAAAAACAGCTGTAGCTTCCTGTATGACAGGCCGGTCCCGCCGGTTCGACCAGCACGATGAGCGCATCCTGATCACAGTCAAGCCTGATGTCTATCACACGCTGAATGTTTCCTGACGTCGCTCCCTTAAGCCAGAGCTCTCCTCGCGATCTGCTGAAAAACCATGTCTCCTTCGTTTCCAGCGTTTTTTCAAACGATTCTTTGTTCATATAAGCAAGTGTCAGCACTTCCTTGCTCGCTGCATCCTGGACAATCGCCGGGATCAAGCCGGCTTCATTAAATGTCAACTCGTCTGCCTTGATCATCTTACATTCACCCCGCGCTCTTTTAAATAAGCTTTTACTTCTTTTACAGATGTTTCTTTGTAATGAAAGATAGATGCGGCAAGAGCCGCGTCCGCCCGCCCTTCTGCAAATGTATCATACATGTGGCCCGCATGACCTGCGCCTCCGGATGCAATGACGGGGACTGAAACAGCTTCTGACACAAGCTTTGTGAGCCTGCAGTCAAATCCGTTCTTTTCTCCGTCTGCATCCATGCTTGTCAGCAGGATTTCACCGGCTCCCCGCTGAACGGCTTCCTTCGCCCATGAGACGGTCTCAAGGTCCGTCTTTTTACGTCCGCCGTGTGTATAAACATAATACTGATCAGCTTCCGGATCGAATTTTGCATCAATCGCGACGACAATGCATTGAGAACCGAAAAAGTCAGCGCCTTCCGTTATCAGCTCCGGACGGAGAACGGCAGCCGTATTAACGGAAACTTTGTCGGCGCCGGCCCGCAGGATCGTTTTCATATCATCCAAACGATTGATGCCGCCGCCGACGGTAAATGGGATCGCCAGCTTGGCCGCCACTCTTTCAACGACGTCAACCATCGTTTTTCTCCCCTCGTGGGATGCCGAGATATCGAGAAAAACAAGCTCATCGGCGCCTTCACGATCATATACTTCAGCCAGCTCAACGGGATCGCCGGCATCTTTCAATTCAACAAACTGCACACCTTTGACAACGCGGCCGTCTTTTACGTCCAAACACGGGATAATTCGTTTTGTGATCACTTTGCCGCCACCCTTTCAAGCGCTTCAGCCACGGTAAATTGATTGGTATACAGCGCTTTTCCGACAATGGCGCCAGAGACGCCTTCCACAGTCCGGGAAGCGAGCGCCTCAAGATCGGCGAGAGAGCTGACACCGCCGGAGGCAATGACTTGTTTGCCGGTTGCCCTGGCAAGCTCCACTGTACTGCTGATATTCGGTCCTGACAGCATTCCGTCAGTCGCAATGTCGGTAAAGATAAAAACTTCCGCACCTTCATTCGCAAGCTCGCGGCCAAGCTCTTCCGCTCTAACGGAGGAGGTCTCAAGCCATCCTTCAGTCGAAACAAATCCGTCTCTTGCGTCAAGACCGATTGCGATATGCCGGCCGTAAGCTTTCAGCATGTTTTTGACAAACTCGGGATTTGATACGGCCGAGCTGCCTAGGATCACCCTTTCAACACCTTGCGACAAGTAGTCATACACGTCTTTTTCGGTCCTGATGCCGCCGCCGACTTGCACTTTAACGTTGAGCTCATCAGCAATGCTTATGACGTGTCTGTCGTTCACTTTTTTGCCTTCTCTTGCCCCGTCCAAATCGACAAGATGAATCCAGTCTGCCCCCGCTTCAGCAAACCGGGAGGCCATATCCAGAGGGGAATGACCGTAAATCGTTTCTTTTTCATAATCTCCCTGGATGAGCCTGACGCATTTGCCGTTTCTCATGTCAATGGCAGGGTATACAGTAAACTCGCTCATTTTTTCACCTTCTGTTCTTGTGTAAGCTGCTTGAAACGCTTTAAGATCGACATGCCGACCGCACTGCTTTTTTCCGGATGAAACTGGGCGCCGTATACATTGCCAAAACCGACGACAGCAGGCACACGCACACCGTATTCGGCGCTGGCAAGCAAAGCTTCCTCTTCGATTCCGCAGACATAATACGAATGAACGAAATACGCATACCCTTCTTTCGTCTTTGGTAAAAGCGGAGAGTGGCGGTGGACCGTGAGAAGATTCCAGCCCATGTGAGGCACTTTTAAGCGATCTCCCGCTTGGTCACGGTCTTTCAGTTTAACGATTTTTCCTTTCAAAAGGCCGAGTCCTTTTGACGCCCCGCGTTCTTCGCTTTCTTCAAATAACAGCTGCATACCGAGGCATATGCCGAGAAGAGGTTTTCCTTCACTTACGGCATTTTGAATAAATGTTTTCAGGCCGGTCTGGCTTAAAGTCTCCATCGCATCCCGAAAAGCGCCGACTCCCGGAAGGATATAGCTATCCGCTTTCTTAAGTTCATCCGGATGCTCGGAGACGAAATAAGGGGCATCAATCCGTTCAATCGCTTTAGAGACGCTGTACAGGTTTCCCATTCCGTAATCTATGACACCGATCATTTACAGCATTCCTTTCGTTGACGGAATTCCTTTAACCCGCGGATCGATCAATGTCGCTTCATCAAGCGCACGTCCCAGCGCTTTAAAAATCGCCTCGATCATGTGGTGAGTATTCGTACCGTAATGAACGATGACATGAAGATTCATTCGCGCTTCCAGCGCAAACTTCCACAAAAATTCATGGACAAGCTCTGTATCAAAGGTTCCGACTTTCCGGCTCGGGAATTCGGCTCTGAACTCGAGGTGCGGCCTGTTGCTCAGATCAATCGCAACCTGGGCGAGAGCTTCATCCATCGGCACTATGCTCGAACCGTAGCGTTTGATTCCTTGTTTATCTCCGAGCGCTTCCAAAAGCGCCTGTCCGAGACAAATTCCGATATCTTCCGTCGTATGGTGGTCGTCGATTTCAACATCGCCTTTCGCTTCAACTGAAAGGTCAAACTGCCCGTGTTTTGTAAATAAATCGAGCATATGCGTCATAAACGGGACATCCGTTTGAATATCCGCTTTCCCTTCTCCGTCAATATGAAAGGATAATTTAATATCAGTTTCATTGGTTTTTCTTGCCCGTTCGGCTTTTCTCATCAGTCTTCCTCCCGGTTTCTGGATTCAATTGCTCTTGCATGGGCTTCAAGCCCTTCCAATCTAGCAAAGGCCGCAATGCTCTCGGCATTTTCGCGGAATGCATCCCTGCTGTAGGAAATGATGCTGGAGCGCTTTTGGAAGTCGTTCACATTTAGCGGGCTTGAAAATCTGGCTGTGCCGTTAGTCGGCAGAACATGATTAGGGCCCGCAAAATAATCTCCCACCGGCTCTGAACTGTAGCGGCCCAGGAAAATGGCGCCCGCGTGTTTGATTTGTCCGAGCAGGGCGTCAGGCTGAGCTGTTAAAATTTCCAAATGTTCAGGAGCGAGCTCATTGATGACGGAAACAGCTTCATGCATCGTCTTTGTAACATAGATCAAACCGTGGTTGTCAATCGACTGCCGTGTAATCTCTTTTCTTGGAAGATGTTCGAGCTGTTCGTAAACCTCTTTTAAAACAGATTCGGCAAGCGGCTTTGAGTCGGTGACAAGAATGCTCGCTGCCATCGCATCATGCTCAGCCTGTGAAAGTAGATCAGCAGCGATTTCCCGGTAGTTTGCCGTACTATCAGCGAGAATGGCGATTTCACTTGGGCCCGCGATCATATCAATATCAACCTGGCCGAATACTTCCCGTTTAGCCAAGGCGACATAAATATTTCCAGGTCCTGTGATTTTATCGACGGGGGAAATGGTTTCTGTTCCGTAAGCCAATGCGGCAATCGCCTGAGCGCCGCCCATTTTGTAAATCTCTGTGACGCCAAGCTCAGCCGCAGCCGCCAGTACTCCCGCCGACAATTTGCCGTCTTTTCCCGGAGGTGAGGCAAGGGCGATGCGATCGACACCGGCAACAAGCGCCGGAATAACATTCATCAGAACGGATGATGGGTAAGCAGCCGTTCCGCCGGGCACGTACACTCCCGCTGAATCCAGGGGCGTAATTTTCTGGCCGAGCATCGTTCCGTCCTTGCGGTGGTAAAACCATGATGATGCGAGCTGCCGCTCATGATATTCTTTAATGTTAAAAATCGCCGCCCGAATAATCTCGAGATCACGTTCATTGAGCGTGATGTATGCTTCCTTGATTTCCTCTTCAGAAACGCGAAAGTCGGCCACATCCGCTCCGTCAAATTGTCTTGTAAATGCGGAAACAGCTGAATTCCCGCACTTTTTCACTTCATCGATAATGCCGCGGACCGCTTTTCTTTGCTCTTCCGTTCCGGCGTCAATAGTGCGCTTTAGGGAAACCGACGTATTTCCGCTGATGGTTTTGATCTTCATTTTACTTTTTCCCCTTCCACAATAAGAGAAAGTTTTGAAGCCATTTCATCGATGATTGCGTCTTTCATTCGGTAGCTGACAGGATTTACGATGAAACGTGACGTGATGTCGCAAATTTTTTCGGTTTCAACCAGCCCGTTTTCCCTTAAAGTCTGTCCTGTTGATACGATATCAACGATTCGGCCGGCAAGTCCGATTAAGGGAGCGAGTTCAATCGAACCGTTGAGCTTGATGATTTCCACTTGTTCTCCCTGCTCCCTGAAGTAGCTTGACGCGACATTTGGATACTTGGTCGCAACCCGGGGCGCAACGTTGTCGGCCGCCGTCTCTGGCAGGCCGGCTACGGCAAGACGGCATTTGCTGATGTTTAAATCAAGAACCTCGTAGACATCGCGTTCTTCTTCCAGCAGCACATCTTTGCCGGCGATTCCGACATCGGCCACCCCGTGCTCGACATATGTTGTGACATCCATCGGCTTGGCGAGGATAAAGCGAAGGTTCTCTTCAGGCACCTGAATGATCAGTTTTCTCGAATCATCGAATTCTTCAGGGAGCTGATAGCCTGCTTTTCGAAGCATATCGGCAGCTTCTTCAAATATCCGCCCTTTCGGCATCGCAATCGTCAATTCCTTACCCATGCTTCTCTTCCTTTCTGGCCCCGATAAAATAGGTCACGTTTTGAAAAGACTTTGTCATTTGGTCAATATCTCCGATTCCCGCTAAGTCCTGTATAACGACTTTTTTGCCCTTTCTTCGCTCTTCTTCGGCAAATTTGATCGCCTCTTTTCTTTGTTCCGTGCTGAAGATGACGACATCGATTTTTTCTTGCTCTTCCGCCGGCTTCAATGCTTCTAGCAGCCTGTCAGTCCTGATGCCGAAACCGGTTGCCGGAGCGGGTGAGTCGAAGCGGCCGAGAAGCTGGTCGTATCTGCCACCGTTTCCGATCGGAAAGCCGACGTTTTCAGCATAGATTTCAAACAAAACACCCGTATAGTAGCTCATATGGCTGACCATGCCTAAATCAAGTTTAATGTCGTCCGTGCAACCATAGTCGCCGAGTGTCTCCCAAAGCGTCTTCAGTTCTGAAACCGCGCGTTTTCCTTTTTCAGAATCGATGATCGATGCCGCCTTGCCGCACGTTTCAATACCGCCTCTCAGCTCCAAAAGCTCGAGCAGCCTGCTTTTATCAATTGAGGATAAATTGAGGGATTTTACATGCTCCCGGTAGCCGACATAGTTCTTTTCGTATAAATAGCGCCGCAGGACATGAGCCCTTTCTTCATTTCCTAAAACCTCCACAAACAAAGCATCTGAAATTCCGACATGGCCGATCGAGATTTTAAATGAAGTCAGGCCGGCATTTTTAAGCGAAAAAATGACGAGTGCAATCACTTCTGCGTCAGCGCTTGTAGATCCATCGCCGATCAGTTCGACGCCGACTTGCTCAAATTCGGCGGCACGTCCGCCTTCACGTTCCTGTGCCCTGAACACATTTGCAGCATAGCCCACTCTAAGCGGGTGATCATCTTTATGAAGCTTTGAGGCCGCCACCCTTGCGATCGGGGCCGTCATATCAGGTCTTAACACGAGCGTCTGCCCCTCCTGATCAAGGAGTTTAAATAACTGCTGATCCAATATGGCCGACTGCACACCGACCGTATCATAAAATTCAAGGGCCGGTGTCTCCATGAACTGATACCCCCACAAAGCCATCACCTCTGTTAATGAAGAGCGCACCTTTTTCTTTGTTTCGTAAAGCACAGGCAGCGTATCCCGCATGCCATGCGGTTTTTCAAACATAAACATCTACACTTGCACCCCCATAACTGTTTGAAGGAAAATTCCGAATCCTTTAGTTCGCTAATATGATAATATGCTAACAGATAAAAGAATCAAAATCAACAGCCGCTCTTAAAATAGACTACGGACCGTATGGGAAATGATAACTTTTATGTAATGAACATCTTGATGTTATAATATAAACAATTGCAAATCTTTGCCTTAACCAAACCAGCAAAGGGAAGACAGGAGACTCAGAATGAAATTTTTCAAAACTCTTTTTTTAATTTTTTTCGTAGCAGCTCTTATAACCGCCGTTCTTATACTGTTTTCTAAAGATGCGTTAAGCCCGTTAGCCGAAATGCTGAACAGCAGCCATAAGAATGCTGCTGACAATAAAGAAGTACATCAGCCGCTTGACGTCCCGCTGATCAACCAAATGGACTCGCCGAAGCTTTATAACGGCTGTGAAGTCGCCAGCCTGGCGATGATCTTAAACTACAGCGGATATCATGTCACAAAAAATGAGCTTGCCAATGAGGTGAAAAGAGTGCCTCTGCACTATGAAAGCGGCTTAAAGGGAAATCCTAACGACGGCTTTGTGGGAGATATGGAAAACGGACCCGGACTGAGTGTCTACCATGGCCCGATTTACGATTTGGCCTATTCATACGCAGGTACTAAAGCTGTCGATTTGACGGGAAGTGAGCCGGAGAAAATATATGAACAGCTGAATCAAGGAAGACCGGTTTGGGTTATCACCACTGTTCATTTCAGTCCAGTCAACGATATGGAAACATGGAATACACCGTCAGGTAAAATCGATGTGACGTACAGCGTTCACAGTGTTGCCGTGACAGGCTATGATGAGGATTACGTTTATTTGAATGATCCGTACGGATATAAAAACAGAAAAACAGACAGAGAAAATTTTGAGAAATCATGGACACAAATGGGCAGTCAGGCGATCGTGATCGCCGCTTAAAAAGGCAGATTAACCCCTGCCTTTTTTAGTTCTTTCAACCCCTATTAAAATAAGCCTCTTTACCCTTTCATCACATCCAAAATACAGAAAACAACCTCATTGCACGTGTTCATTTACTGTTTTTTCATAATATTCAAATTTTTTGTTTACATTTTAGCAAGCTCGCATATATGATAGTACCGAAATAGGTGTCTCATCTTATTGCAAAAGGACCAGAAATTGTTTTCATCTAAGGGAGACAAATCTGTTTTGAACAATATTTCATGAGGAGGATGAAAATGATGAAGAGATTAGCAGGTACGGTTATTTTGTCAGGTTTGCTCGTCTGCGGGTTTGGACAGGCTCTGCCCGAAAAAGCCTCGGCCGCCGAGGTCGTTCACAAAACGATCGTGGTCGAAAAAGGACAAACGTATGACGGGAAAGGCAAGCGGTTGATTGCAGGTCCGGAGCTGGGGGACGGAAGCCAGCGCGAAGATCAAAAACCGATTTTCAAAGTGGAGAATGGTGCAACGCTCAAAAATGTCGTGCTTGGCGCTCCTGCTGCTGACGGTGTTCACACTTATGGTAACGCTTCTATAAGCAATGTTGTTTGGGAAGATGTCGGCGAAGATGCCCTGACTGTCAAAAGCGAAGGAAATGTCACGATTAACGGAGGATCAGCCCGGCTTGCCGCGGACAAAATCTTTCAGATTAATAAAGCGAGTACATTTACCGTGAAAAATTTCACTGCGGATCAAGGAGGCAAATTCATTCGCCAGCTCGGAGGCTCGACATTTAAGGCAGTGGTCAATATTGATAACTGCACGATTACAAATATGAAAGAGGCCATCTTCAGAACCGACAGCAGTACAAGTTCCGTTACGATGACAAATACAAGGTACTCAAAAGTCGGAAAGAAGTGGATCGGTGTGAAGCATATTACGGAAAGGAACAATTATGAATTTTAACTTTGATTGCAAATAAAGGCCCCCGTTCTTTATTCAGCGGGGGGCTCCAACCTTTTTTCCATTTCTTCTTTTGTATAGATCAGCCGCATCGGATTGCCGCCGACAAAAGCGCCCGGAGGCACATCTTTATGAACGAGCGTACCGGCGGAAATGACGGCGCCGTCTCCGATTTCGACGCCTGGAAGGATCGTCGTATTGGCTCCGATCATGACTTCATCGCCGATGACAACCTCGCCGAGCCGATATTCTTTTATTAAATACTCGTGCGCCAAAATGGTCGTATTGTAGCCGATCACGGTGTTACGCCCGACGGAGATCTTTTCAGGAAACATGATATCCGGCATGACCATTAAAGCAAATGAGCATTTCTCTCCGATTTTCATCCGCAAAAACGTCCGGTACATCCAATTTTTCATCCCAAGAAACGGCGTATAGCGCGCTGCCTGAATGACGATAAAGTTTTTGACCACTTTAAAAAATGGAACCGTCTGATAGATGTGCCATAAGGAATTGGAGCCGGACACCGGATAGCGCTTCGTTTTTCTCAAGCTTTCTCCACCTCAAGAATGCGAAGGAGATCGCTCATTTGCTGGAGCATAAAATCAGGCTCGTGTTTAGCCAGGCTTTCTTCTCCTTTAATCGTCCACGCAACGCCTGCTGTTTTCGTTCCGGCGTTCTTCCCTGCTAATATATCGTGGTAATTATCACCGATCATGATGGCTTCTTCCGGACGGCTGCCAAGCTTGGAAAGGGCGAGCAAAACAGGCTCGGGATCTGGCTTCGGCCGCTTGACGTCATCCAGCGTCACAACCGTCTCGAAAAAGGCATCAAGCCCCGTCAGTTTAAGCCCCATGATAACGGTGTCCCGCAGCTTTGTCGTGACAATCCCGAGCTTATACCCTTCTTCCGCGAGGCGTTCCAGCGTCTCGTAAACCGTCTCATACTCGGTTACCAGTTCATCATGCATCTGATGATTAAATGTCCGGTACATGGTGATCATTTCTTCAGCCTTATCCTTTTGAATGCTTGAGAACGTTTCATAAAGGGAAGGTCCGATGAAAGCAAGGACATCCTCCCGTTTATAGCGTCCCGGTGCATAATGGTCGAGCGTGTGCAAAAATGAGGCGATGATCAGCTCATTTGTATTGATTAGCGTTCCATCCAAATCAAATAAAACCGTATTAACTTTCATACAAAGCTTCCTTTCTGCGAACGGAATAACCCGGCTTTCTCCAGATGCGCGAAATCGCGATCGTCAGCAGAATCGCGGTTACAAGCCTGATCAACAAAAGAGGCCAGACCGGAATGCCGAGCGGGATAAATACCAATGTGTCTTCCACAACCGCGTGACAGGCAACGAGAAAAATAAACGCGATCGTTACATCTCTTTTGCTGACGCCGTCTTCTTCGACCGCTTTGATCATAACGCCGGCCCCATATGCAAGGCCGATCGTCAGCCCGGCAACCATCGTCATTGAGGTGTTCTCTTTCATGCCGAGCATTCTCGTCAGCGGTGCAAACCACTTTGAAAAAGTATGCAGCCAGCCGAGGTCTCTCATATATTGAATGATGATCATCAGCGGTATCACGATGGCTGCAAGCTGAAGGACACCAAGACCCGCCTTGGTGACGGCTTCAAGCGCAATTTCAAGCCAGCCGGAAGGAGCGGCGCTTTTCGCAGAGATCAAGCCGTATTTAGCCGCATCCTGACCGCCGTGCCAGACAAGGTTAATGATAAAGGCCGAAAAAACGGCGAGGCCGATGCGCACAAGCAAAATAAGCCATATTTTAATTCCAACCCTTGATGCAACGGTCGATTCGATAATCAAATTGTGGCAAAACGACAGCATCACCGCTAAAATAAACACTTCTTTAACTGTCAAATCAAGCGTTAAAATCCCCGCAATTCCGGCATACAAGTTCAGCATGTTGCCGAGCACAAGCGGTATCGCCGCTTCCCCTGACAACCCGAAAATTCCCATCGCCGGCGTGATCAGTTTGATCAACCAGTCCATCACCGGTGTGTGCTGAAGCATGCTGACAATCAGCGTGACAGGAAAAATCACTTTTCCGAGTGTCCACGTCGTTTTCAGTCCCGCCACAGCGCCGGCTTTTAAAGTTCCCTTCATTGCTGTCTCCCCTTTGTAAAATCGCTACATCTCCTGATACCGTTTAATCTCTCGCCCTTTGAAACGTCTGTAGGCTATCAGCGCAGCCGCACTGAGGATCAGGACGATTGAAATCACCTGGGCGATGCGAAGGTTCGCCGTCAGCATCAGACTGTCCGTTCTCAGGCCTTCGATATAGTAGCGTCCCATCGAATACCAAATGACATAGATTAAGAACAGCTCGCCTCGCTTTAAATTCGCTTTTCTTAAAAGAAGCAGAACGACGACTCCCGTGAAGCTCCACAGCGATTCATACAAAAAGGTAGGCTGGTAGTACTGCCCGTCGATGTACATTTGATTGATGATAAAATCAGGCAGGTGGAGGTTTTCTAAAAACGCTCTTGACACCGCCTCACCGTGCGCTTCCTGGTTCATAAAGTTTCCCCAGCGGCCGATCGCCTGACCGAGCAGGATGCTTGGAGCAGCAATATCAGCCAGCTTCCAAAACGAAAGCCCTTTGACCTTCGCATAAATGATTCCCGTCAGTACGGCGCCGATCAGTCCGCCGTGGATCGCAAGGCCGCCGTTCCATATTTGAATAATCTGGTCCGGGTGTTCACTGTAATAGCCCCATTGAAAAATGACATAGTATGCCCTTGCACATAAAATCGCAATCGGGATCGCAAAAAGCACCAAATCGACAAAGGTGTCCTTATGCAGCCCCCTCCGTTCGCCTTCCCTGACCGCCAGCCACAAGCCCAGCAAAGCGCCAAGGCCGATGATAATGCCGTACCAATGGACAGCAATCGGCCCCAGGTGAAAAGCAATCGGATTTAAAGGTTCAATCGTTTCATTCATATTGTCAGCTCCTATTCTTCAAGCTCACCATCTTCAATCACATCCGCAAGCTTATGGGTAAATTGCTCAGCGGCATTCAGACCCATTCTCTTTAGTCTGAAGTTCATTGCGGCCACTTCGATGATGACGGCAAGATTTCTTCCCGGACGAACCGGAATTGTCAGCTTCGGAACGTCTGTATCAATAATTTTCATTGTATCTTCTTCAAGCCCTAAGCGGTCATACTGCTTTCCTTGCTCCCAAAGCTCCAGACTCATGACAAGAGTAATCCGCTTAAAGCTTCTGACCGCCCCCGCGCCAAATAACGTCATGACATTGATAATGCCAAGGCCTCTGATTTCCAGGAGATGCTCAATTAATTCAGGCGCGCTTCCGATCAATGTATCCTGGTCTTCCTGTCTGATCTCAACGCAGTCATCCGCCACAAGGCGATGGCCTCTTTTGACAAGCTCCAAAGCCGTTTCGCTTTTTCCAACGCCGCTCTTTCCGATAATGAGCACCCCGACGCCGTAAACATCGACGAGGACGCCGTGAATCGCAGTTGTCGGAGCCAGCTGGCTTTCAAGAAAATTCGTCAGACGGCTTGTCAGGCGCGTCGTCTTTAACGGGGATCGAAGCACAGGCACGCCGTTTTCTTCGGAAGCCTCGATGAGTTCAGGCGGAATCGGCAAATCACGGGAAAGGATGATCGCCGGTGTAATTTCCGTGCATAACGACAGCATCCGCTGCTTTTTTTCTTCCTCTGGAAGCTTTTCAAAAAAGGTAATCTCGGTCTTCCCAAGCAGCTGAACCCTCTCTTTTGGATAGTATGTAAAATAACCAGCCATTTCAAGGCCCGGTCTTGATAAATCGCTCATCGTAATCGGGCGGTTGATCCCTTCTTCTCCGCTGATGAGCTCAAGCTTAAATTTATCCATCACATCTTTTGTTCGAACTTTCGGCACGATTGATGCACCCTCCTCTTCTCAGATGAAGAACTAGACATTCAGCTTTATTCTATCACTTTCAAAATGAACCTAAAACATTTTTTGAAAATGGCCCCCCTTGACACTTCGGTGAAGTCTTCTTTTCCCGGGCTTTCTTTCAAAGCGAAAAATCAGTAGTATGTAAAGAGGAACGCGAAAAGGAAGTGAATAACCGTTGAAATACAATATCCATGATACCACCGTGCTGAACGAAGACATTTTGACCCCGGAAGAAAAAGAGACATGGGTTCTTTATATGAAAGTACTGACCGCTGCCGGCCTGGGGGATGTCTCCGAATGGATGAAGCTCGATCTCAGCATGCCGCAAATGAAAGTTTTAATGCTTCTGAACAACCACGGCACACTGAAAGTCTCTGAAATCGCTGAAAAAATGGGCGCTTCCCTTTCAAATATGACCGGACTGCTGAGCCGCCTTGAACAAGCGAACTTCATCAAAAGAACACATTCCGAGCAAGACCGGAGAACGATTGTTGTTGAACTAACCGAAGATGCAAAGGGGATTTTTCGAAGCCTTTACAAAAAGGGCCACGAAAAGCTCAAAAAGGCGCTCCAGAAACTGAACGAACAGGAAAAAACCAAAGTGAATGAAGGCCTTACCATTCTTGAAAAAGCGTTAAAAGCTGACGATGAATAGACAAGCTGCCCGGAAAACGGCGCAGCTTTTTTTGTTGAAAAATTTCTTTTGACAAAATGTGTTTTTTTAAGGATGATTAAAATAGTTCACTCAAAGTGTATTATTCATTTTAAATTAACAAAAAAGGAGGATATATGGTGTGAACCAAAAGTGGGCCGTATTATTATTTACGATCGGCGTGTTTATGGCTGCTTTAGACAATGGCATCATTTCAGCCGCGCTGACGACAATCAACGATTCTTTTCAAGTATCCCCCTCATGGGGAGCTTGGGGCATCACACTTTATACGCTCGGTTTGGCAGTCAGCGTCCCGATCGTCGGAAAGCTGTCTGACCGGTATGGACGCAAAAAGCTGTTTATCATCGAAGTCTTGCTGTTTGGCGCCGGTTCGCTGCTGGTTGCATTGAGCCAAAACTTCCCGATGTTTTTATTGGCAAGGCTGATTCAGTCGCTTGGCGGCGGCGGAATCTTTATTATCGGAAGCTCGCATATTCTCACTGCGCTGCCTAAAGAAAAACAGGGAACCGCACTGGGGCTTTTAGGTGCGATGAACGGCATCGCGGCAGTGCTCGGTCCAAATATCGGCAGCTTTATTTTGGATATGACCGGAAGCTGGCACTGGCTGTTTTTGATCAACCTTCCGATTGCCGCAGTCCTGATCATTCTCAGCATTCCATTGATGAAAGAAACAAAAGGCGGAACACAGAAGCCGCTCGATCTGGCCGGAACTGTGCTGCTGTCTCTTGCGATTTTAGCTGTGATGTACGGAATAACGAATATAAACGGACAGCACATGTCTGCCGTCCTGTCCGATCCAAAGGTTTATTGTTTTCTTCTGATCGGCTGCGGGCTGTTTGCAGGACTCATCTTTTATGAAAAACGCATAGAACTGAAAGGCGGCGACCCGATACTTGCCTACAGCTTATTAAAAAACAAGGTGTTTCAATGGACGCTTTTTATCGGATTTTTATCCGGCGGACTCTTGGCAGCCGTTATTTTCATTCCTGCATATGCGGAACAATATTTGCATGTCGCTCCTGAAAAAGCGGGGTATTGGATGACGCCTCTGGCGCTGGCTTCAGGAATAGGAGCAGGGCTCGGCGGAATGCTCGCCGATCGGAAAGGACCGGTAAAGGCAGCATGGCTCTCGGGAATCATTTCGTTCGCCGGGTTTTTACTCTTATCCGTCTGGGTGACAGAGAAGTGGGAATTTGTTTTGGCAAGCATTATCGCAGGGGTCGGTTTTGGTTTTCTGTTAGGCGCGCCGTTAAATATGCTTGTATCAGAGGCAGCAAAACAGGATTACGGGACAGCGCTCGGCACATTATCACTCGTCAGGCAGATGGGAATGACCTTGGCGCCCGCTTTGTATGCAGGATATATAACGGCCGGCTACGAAAATATCGGCACACATATCAAACAAAAACTGAATGATGCAGGAATGCCGATAAAAGAATTTACAGGCGGTGAGTCGGACGTATCGCGTCTGAACGAATCACTCAGCCAGATTCCCGATCCAAAAGTCAAGGACATTATAAGCGAAGCGATCCATGAAAGTGTGGGAACGGGGTTTTTTAACCTCTACTTCACAGCCGCCGTCCTCTCCCTTGCCGTCATCGCTTCTGTCAGCATTTTATCGCTTTACAGAAAAAAACAAGCCGACACGGCAACCCGTCTGAAAAAAGATGTGACAAACTAAAAAGCATTTGCTCCCCTTAGGAAAACAAATGCTTTTTACGTTCACAAATGAATACCGCAGCCAGCCAAAAGCCGATTACAGCAATTGGGGGATTTTTCATACCTGACGGCTCAAGTTTCGCTTGCTTTAACTTTATGCCGGCCGGCGGGGGGCTCCCCGACAATTGCCACAGAGCTGAGCCCACCCCGGCGGTTTGATCTATCAAAAAGGATTTCATGCCGTCATCTTTTGTCGTCAATTTCCACATCTGAGATCTGCTTTTGCCGCCGTAATGGTCAGAAGCTGCGGCGTACCAGAAATAGGTTGTGTTCGGCTGTAAATCCTTCCATGTCACTGAAGCCGTCTTTCCGCTTTTCACCGTTTTTGCTTTCCCAATTTCCTTGTTCGAAAAGACATTCAGCTCAAAATAATCGGTTTTAACCTTTTTCTTCCGTGGTTTCAGATCCGTTTTGATGTTGAACTCGTCTTTCGGGCCGAATTGGTGCGGATCATAAAAATTATAGTCGTCAAGATATGGCGAATACGTTTTGACATGGATCGTGTCATGCTTCGGATCTACATGAAGAATTCTTAAATAACCTTGGCCTCCTTCAGGACCGCCCTGATAGTCGGCAAGCATTTGATACACCTTGCGATCCGGCTTGCCGTCCCCGTTATCATCAAGCCTGTCGACTTGTAAGTTGGAGCTGTGATAGTGGCCGCTCAACACAGCGATCACATTCGGATTCCGCTTGATGATCTGTTCAAATATTTTCTCCCCGATTGGACTTCTGCTTCCGCTGACAAGCAAAAACTCGTGAAATGACAAAATCGCTTTTCGATCGGGATGGCGTTTCAGAACATCATCTATCCACTGCAGTTCTTTTTTTCCGATTCCCCACCCCATCGATACCATGATATAGTCGTTTCCCCCGCTGGAGATGAGATCGTAATGCCCTTTGTTATTCTGATAAGACCCGCCGTAATGCGGTTTTTGTTTAAAACGTCTTTCCCCGAAATACCTGCCGAATTTCAAATAAGACCGGTCTTTATGGCTGACATCGTGATTGCCCGCCAGCACGCCGTATGGAACTTGATGGTCGTCGAGAACTTTCATGAACTGGTCGGCGCGCTTCCATTGCAGCGGCTGATCCGCTTCATCCACAAGATCCCCCGTATGAAAGACGTACTGAATGTTCAGCTTATCCTTTTGTTCGGCGATCCACTTGACCTGACGTTCAAAAATGTGCGGATAGCTTTCCGAATAATATTGCGTATCAGACATCCACACAAATGTATAGTCATTTTGCGAAAGCTGAATTTGATCCTGAATGATGATGCTCGCCTTGGATTGACGGATATAATCGGCAGCTTTTATGCTTCCTTTGAGGGTGAAAGGTTTTTCATCCTTTGCAACATGGAATGTCAGCGTCTCCCACCTCTTGCTCGTCCAATTCCAAGCGAACATGGAGACTTTTCTGCCGGGAAGCGAACTGCCTCGCCACCGCACTTCCACCTTGTCGTTCGGCCCCGTATTTTCATCCACTTTGACATCAAAGCGATGGTACGGAAACTTTGTTGTTGATGACGTTTCAAAACCTTTTCCGTCAGGTGCGGACATGCCGCTGCGCTCTTCTTTTGTCATCGCCTTTTCCCCTCTGACCGCAAAGCTTTGCGGAGGTTCCGTCCCGCTTTCGTTCGCTGACACGTCAACGTGCTCTTCGTCTTTTACAGTGTACTGAAACCCTTGATGGAATGACACTTTCATCTTATCTTTGGTCGGGTCCTTGACGCGAACGGCCAGCTTAGCTTGTGTGCTGCCGGGGGCATTTTTGACCTGGGCTGGCTTGTCCGGCTTTTCCTCTTTAATATAAAATGCCTTTTTCACGATTGACAGGTTGCCGGCGCTGTCCTCCGCTTTTATTTTCAGTTCGTGCTTTCCCGCATCCAGGCCGGCAGAAGATATAAAATAGGGAAGCGCTATTTTTTTGCCGTCAAGAACGGCTTTTATGCTTTTCACACCGCTCCATTTATCGTGTGCGACCGCATTGATCTCAAACGATCCTTTATACGTCCTGCCGTCTTTTAATGACGTTTTGATCTCAGGGCCTGTATTATCAACCGTCACCCTGCGGATGAGCCTTTCTTCGCCATTCTCCGCTTCAACGATGTGCGGCCCTTCATCCCAGGCCCGTGTATGCCATTGACTGGCAAGCGATGTAAACTTGGCTTCCGGAATCGAAAAACGGAATTCATACCATTCGCGCGCCCCTGGACCGTCGCCGGCCGGAAGCTCAGCTTTCGGATCGTCGTACTGCTCATCGCGAATGATGGTCCCATCCGCTAAGATAAGACGGGGATTCTTGAGGACAAAATCATCCCTGTTTTCTTCTGCAGATTGTTCAAATGGGGTTGACTTCGTGCCTGAACGAACTTTAATCGCAAACGGCTTTCCTTTTTTAAATTCCTCCGGAGAAACCGGAACCGTAATGGTCGTATACCGGCGGCGCGAATCGTCAAAAACTTTTTGAACCCTTCTGCCGATCGTTATAGCATTTTTAAAATACAGATTTGTTTGATTGACATCGAATGCAAAGTAGGCCTTTTTTTCAAGCGCTGATTCACCTTTTTTTTGTTCAATTCCGTCAATCCGAATTGTCGTTTCAAAAGGCGGCTTTTCTGCTGTGGCTTTCAACAGCATTTTTCCGGAAACGGTTCCGCCTTCGCTTACATTCAGCCTGAGCCCCTTTAAAATCCGCTGTTCAAGCGGTATCGTTTTCTTTTCAGTCACCGTAACATTTGATCCATCGCCGGACCGCATATAGTATTCCACTTTTTCTTTGCCAATGAGCTCGGCAAAATAGATATTGTGGCGGTACAAACCGTCATTGCGGCTTTTTTCAACACGGACTTCAGTAAACGGCTCATCATCATTCATACGGTAGAAAAACTGCGCCTGTTTCACTTGCCGATTGTCTTTCATGTCAGCTAAGAGCTGAATCGTTTCACCCGGTTTGACCGCTTGATGATCCGTCATATCATGGATCGCCGGCTTTTCTCTGTCAGGCATGACCGTCACCGTCTGTGAAGGAACCTGCGCCTTCAGGAGCGAACCAGGAGACGGTGTTTCTTCCCCGGCCGATATCATTTTCATATGCTTCGTTCCATCCAGCGGATATCGATAAAGAAGCGCTTTATTTTTAGTGACATCAGTTTTATCCGGCTTGCTTTGATAACGGGCGGATGCGACCTCTTCCCCGCTGTTTGTGCAGATAATCACCTCTCTCGGCGCCGTATTTGCCAGGCCGCTCCCTTTGAGAACAGAAAGCGTTTTGCCTTCACGAAGGTGAACACCGTAATGCTGATTGAAGTCATCTTCCGTCAAATGTCCGTTTGAGCGGTTTTTCACCCAAAACACGTGTGTTTGACCGGAAGGAATCGTCACATCATCGCGTTCAAAAGGCCAGACGGTGTCTGATTCCTTGCCCTTTTCAGGATGCCTGTATTTCATTTTGTAATTGTTCAGATGAACAGCTTTATTGGTATTGTTATAAACTTCAATAAATTCATAGCCGTCCTTTGCACCGGTGTTTGACGTGTCGACAGCCATTTCCGTGATCAACAGCTCCGGAAGCTTTTGTGTATCCGTACGTACGCCTTTCAGGGCGACAGTATACACATCCGTCTTCACAGAGGAACGACCGGCCTGAGCCTCAATGTAATACTGGACTTTGTCGGATGCTATGGATTCGCTTTCCAACTTGGCAATATAGCCGTTCTGTTTGCCCGGCTCTACTTCCATCGGAATCCCCCGATACGGCAATTCGGCATGCTGCTTGTAATACAGAATGACCGTGTCAGCGGCCGCCTCCGCGGAAAAATACAAGTCGTCTCCTTTTTTTACTTGTTCAACAGAAGTATGCCTGATGGCCGGTGAACCAAGCTGACTGTGCTCTTTTTCCGCCGCGGACGATATCGGCATCTGTAAGGCAAAAAGTAAAACTGCGGCCAGAAACAAAAGGGTTTGGCGATTTCTGTACTTTTTCATCGTCTACCTCCCTTTCGTATTTTGCCTTTACAGATCATTTTTATGAAAGAGACATCCGTGCAAAAAAAAGAAGCCTGATGATTCATCAGACTTCAACTTATTTTTTGGACATCGGTTCGATAATTGCTTTTTGAATGAGCAAGTGGAAAACCGACAGGACGATCGACGCAAAAATGGCTGTCCCAAAGCCGTCCAGGTCAAAACTGTCCCCCATAATGGATGCGGTCATATAAAGAGTAATCGCATTGATGATAAACAAAAATAAACCTAACGTAATCACCGTGACAGGCAGCGTCAAAATCACCAGCACCGGCTTCACAAACATATTTAAGATCGATAAAATCAAGCTTGCCGTGATGGCTGCCCCGATGCTTCTGACGTGAACCGAATCAAAGTAACCGGCAATAACGATTAATAATAAGGCATTGACAAGAACGTTTATGATCCATTTCATCATCTGTCGACGTCCCCTTCATTCGGCACTAGGAATACCCAGACAATATAAATCAGCAGAACGGGAACTCCGGTCGAAAATATAAATAATAGAACCGTAATGATTCTCAGCAATGACGCATCCATATTTAAATACTCAGCAAGACCCCCGACGACCCCGGCAATCTTTCTGTCTGTTTCGGATCGAAATAGCCTTTTCATTGTATCACTCCTGTGTATGGTTTAAATGGATCGATCCTGTCTTCGATTCCAAAAAAACAGTCATGCTATGATCATGATTTTGATTTGCTTTTAGATACATTTCTTTCTGGATTGTCTCGTTTTTTTCTTTTAAAATTTCCGCATCTGACAGATCATGAGACAGAGAACCGAGATTGCTTTTCAGCTCCGCTGTCACAGCGCAGTCCCGGGGAACATTCAGCTCTACGCTTCCAGTCGTTGTTTTCACATATGCCGTACGGCAGTGCGGATTTTTGACTGTTGCAGCAATATTGCCGTTAAAGCTCTGCAGGTCAATCGCATCACATGAACCTTTAAGATCGATCAATCCATTGATGGTTTCCGCTTCAATCTCTCCGCAAGTATGGTCGGCGAGTTTGATTTGTCCATTTGCAGTTTCCAATGAAGCTTTTCCTGCCGTGAGAGCAGAGAACGACAGCACGCCGTTCGTCGTTTTGGCGGACAGCTCTTTTACGTTTAAATGTTCCCCTCTGACCGGGCCGTTAAACAGCTTAAAGCGGATTTTGCCGTACTCTTTGTCCGGTATATAGACGGTAAGGTTGGTCTTCATTGTTTTTTTCTCCGTGCGGATCGTGAACTTATCGCCTTCCACACCGCAGTCGATATGCTGGAGAAAAGCCTGCCTTGCTTCATCCTGATTTTCGGCGCGGTACACTTTTGCCTGACATTCGACTCTGATGTCGGAATCGTTCCATGGTACAAGGTTGACGCTGCCGTTGGCAAGCTGAATATCCAGAGTCGAAAAATCGGAGTCTTTGAACTGGAATATATGCTGAACCTCGAACGAGTGCCCGAAATTCAAATCCAGGTCTGCTTCTTTCACTTTTTTTACAGCGGTATCAATCCATTCGAACAGTTTGGAACCGATTGAAGGCTTCGGTTCTTTTTTCTTTTCGCTGTAGAAGTCTTCCGCATCAATGACATTTTCAGACAGAGCTGTCACTTTGCTCTCCGTTTCCCTATAGTCTTCTTCAAGTTTTTCGATCAGGATCAGCGCCTCTTTCGCAGACAGTTTTCCTTCCTCGACCAATTTTAAAATTCGCTCTTTCTCATGCTTCATGAAAAGCTCCCCCGTTCTCCTTCTTTTAGGCCTGAGTCAGCATTTTAATCCCTTGAACAACGTTCCAGACCACAATAATCAAGCTGATGATCCCGAAAAAAACAAAACCTCCGACCATGAAAATGACCGCCAAATAACCGCCGTCATTAAAGATAAGCGAACCGCTGATCGCGCCTGCTGCCAATATGACTACGCTTATAAACGGAATAATATGCGAAATAAGCGAACGCATCGCATGCTTTTTCGTTTCTTGATCATCTGTTATAAAATACGCAGCGATTGGCAAAATAAGCGGGGCAAAAAAAACGCTAAAATAACAAATTGCAGAAATCAGTGCGTTGTTTCTCGTCATGCAAAACACTCCTTATCGATGTAAAGCGTTCTTGTGAGTCTAATGTACAGTGACCTTATACTCAGTTTACGTGTATCTTGGCCTTTAGGTTTCATTTTCATTCGATCGGCGTGCGTCAAACTTCGCGAATTGATTTTTTTAGATTTTATGAATAGATTCTTTTTTTATAACCCTTTAAAATATGTGGCAAAGCCAAAGAAAAGGAGCGAGCGTTATGAAACAGAAATCGGAAGTACACGCCTCATCCGCCTCCCAGCTTCTTAGTCTGATTCAGGAACAAAAAAGGATGAATCAGGAGATCGTGAACCGATTGGAAGCGATCAACTCCGCTCCTCCGCTTTCCAGCGAAATCCGCTATTTAAAGGTTCTGCTGAACAGCAGCAGCACCCACATTTTAAACAGTATGATTGAAGCGGCCAAACACATCAGCCGGACTGAGCGTTAAACGTTCTCACGAAGTTCGTTTGATATTTCAACCAGATTTCCGTCGGGATCTCTGATATACACCGAAACGATCGGTCCTTCAGCGCCCGTCCGCTCTGCGGGGCCTTCTTCAATCTGAATGGACAGCCCTTCCAGATGACGGATCACATCATCAATGCCTGTATTTGTGATGAAACACAGGTCCAGGGAGCCGGGCACCGGGTGCTGTGCCTTCGGCTCAAATTCTTTTCCGGCCTCGTGGAGATTTATTTTTTGCCTGCCGAATGTCAGCGCTTTTCTTCCTTCTCTAAAAGTGACCGCATCCATCCCCAACACACGGCTGTAAAATTCGCATGTCGCTTCAATGTCTTTGACCGTCAGGACCAGATGATCAATCCGATCGATCTTCATCACCCCATCCCCCTTTATGGTTTGTTTTTTACGTTATAACAGCTATTGAATAAAAGAGCAATGAAAATCTTTTGAACAAAGCTTGCCGCTGATCATTCGGCCATTGAAAAAGCTGCCGACGTGAGATCGGCAGCATGTTATTTACGGTCTGACAGCTTCTTTTTCCTGAAGCCGCTTTTTCATTCTGTTTTTGTCGCGTTCAATGATCGGTTTTAAATAATGGCCGGTATATGACCCTTCAACTTTCATGACTTCTTCGGGCGGTCCGGAGGCCACGATCGTCCCCCCGCCGTCTCCTCCTTCAGGGCCCAAATCGATCAAATAATCAGCTGCTTTTATAATATCGAGATTGTGTTCGATTACAAGCACGGTATCTCCGTTATCGACCAGGCGCTGCAGAACAGCCAAAAGCCTTGCGATATCATCGACATGCAGTCCTGTCGTCGGCTCGTCCAAGATATAGAGGGATCTTCCCGTTGAACGGCGATGAAGTTCAGATGCCAATTTGACCCGCTGCGCTTCTCCCCCAGAAAGCGTTGTAGCCGGCTGTCCGAGCGTAATATAGCCAAGCCCGACATCATAGAGGGTCTGCAGCTTGCGCTTGATTTTCGGGATGTTCTCAAAAAATTGAACGGCATTTTCGACCGTCATCTCAAGCACGTCAGAAATGTTTTTACCTTTGTATGTGACCTGAAGCGTTTCACGGTTGTATCTCTTTCCGTGGCAAACCTCACAAGGAACGTATACATCGGGCAGGAAGTGCATCTCGATTTTGATAATTCCGTCGCCTTTGCAGGCTTCACAGCGCCCGCCTTTGACGTTAAAGCTGAAGCGCCCTTTTTTGTATCCTCTGACTTTCGCTTCATTCGTCTGGGCAAACACGTCACGGATGTCATCGAACACGCCGGTATATGTGGCCGGGTTTGACCTCGGCGTCCGGCCGATCGGAGACTGGTCGATGTCGATCACTTTATCGAGGTGTTCGATTCCTTTTATTTCTTTGTACTCTCCCGGTTTTGCCTTCGCCCGATGCAGCTTCTGAGCCAGCGTTTTGTGAAGAATTTCATTGACGAGTGTGCTTTTCCCTGATCCCGATACCCCGGTGACAGCTGTGAACACGCCGAGCGGAAACTTCACGGAAACATTTTTCAAGTTGTTTTCCTTTGCGCCTTTGACCTCGATAAAACGGTTGTCAGGCTTCCTTCTCTCGGCAGGAAGAGGAATGAATTTTTTCCCTGAGAGGTACTGCCCTGTCAGCGATTGATCATCGTTCATCACTTCTTCCGGTGTTCCGGCGGAGATCACTTCTCCCCCGTGTACGCCCGCGCCGGGTCCGATATCAATTAAATAGTCGGCGGCAAGCATCGTGTCCTCGTCATGCTCGACGACGATCAAGGTGTTTCCGATATCCCTCATGTTTTTGAGCGTATCAATCAGGCGGTCATTATCGCGCTGATGAAGACCGATTGACGGCTCATCAAGAATGTAGAGGACACCGGTCAGCCTTGAGCCGATTTGCGTTGCAAGCCTGATCCGCTGCGCTTCTCCTCCCGACAGAGTGCCGGCTGCGCGGCTGAGCGTCAAATAGTCAAGCCCGACATTGTTCAAAAACCCAAGGCGCTCTTCAATCTCCCGCAAAATGAGGTTGGCGATCTTCATGTCTTTTTCCGAAAGTTCAAGTTCACGGAAAAATTGAAGGGCGTTAGAAACCGACATTTCGGTTATCTTACCGATGTGAAGGCCGTTTATCAGCACGGCGAGGGATTCCTTTTTCAGACGATAGCCTTTGCATGAAGGGCACGGCTGATTGGCCATGTATTTTTCCATCAGTTCCCGAACGTAATCAGAGCTCGTTTCTTTATAGCGCCTTTCGATATTGCGGATGACGCCTTCGAACTCAATGTAGTTTTCCCGGACCTGTCCGAAGTCGTTTTCATATCTGAAATAAATCTGCTCATCTCCGCTGCCGTAAAGGATTTTTTCAAGCTGGTGCTTCGGCAGCTCCCCGACCGGAACATCCATATCGATTCCATAATGGCTGCATACCGCTTCAAGCAGCTTCGGATAATACTGGGAGCTTTGCGGTTCCCAAGGTGCAATCGCATTCTCCTTTAGCGACAGCTCATCGTTTGGAATGACGAGCTCTACATCGACTTCCAGCTTGGACCCGAGGCCGTCGCAGCTTGGACACGCGCCGAACGGGCTGTTGAAAGAGAACATTCTCGGCTCCAGTTCACCGATTGAAAAACCGCAGTGCGGGCAGGCATGATGTTCGCTGAAAAGCAGCTCTTCCTGTCCGATCACATCGATGATCACGCGGCCTTCACCGAGGCGGAGCGCCGTTTCGAGCGAGTCTGTGAGACGAGCTGTTACCCCTTCTTTTATAACGATACGGTCGACGACGACTTCAATCGAATGCTTTTTATTCTTTTCGAGCTCGATGTCTTCTGAGAGGTCGTTCATTTCGCCGTCGATCCGGACTCTCACATAGCCTTGTTTTCTGATTTGGTCGAGCACTTTCACGTGCGAACCTTTTCTTCCCGAGACGATCGGCGCGAGCACCTGGATCTTCGTGCGCTCGGGATATTCCAAAATTCTGTCCGTCATCTGTTCGATCGTTTGCGAGGTAATTTCAATCCCGTGAACCGGGCAGACCGGCTTTCCGATTCTGGCAAACAGCAGCCGGAGATAATCATAGATTTCCGTCACCGTTCCGACTGTCGACCGGGGGTTCCGGCTCGTCGTTTTCTGATCGATGCTGATCGCCGGCGACAGGCCTTCGATCGCATCGACGTCGGGTTTGTCCATCTGTCCTAAAAACTGGCGGGCATATGCGGAGAGAGACTCGACATAGCGCCGTTGCCCCTCTGCATATATCGTATCGAACGCAAGGGATGATTTCCCTGATCCCGAAAGACCTGTCAGCACGACAAGCTGGTCCCTCGGAATAGAGACATCGATATTTTTCAGGTTGTGGGCCCTTGCACCTTTCACCTCAATTCGTTTCGTTGCCATTCTCCATTCATCCTTCCGATTTTAACTCTAGGAGCAAGTCGCGAAGCTCAGCGGCACGTTCAAAGTCAAGCGCTTTTGCGGCTTCCTTCATGTCGTTTTCCATTTGAGCGATCACTTTTTCCCGCTCTTTCTTCGTCATCTTCGAAAGCTTCGGCTCCTCTTTTGCTTGATATTCTTCCTGCTCTTCAGCAGCATGAGTTGCCCGGATGACGTCCCTGATCTTTTTGTTGATCGTTTTCGGCGTAATGCCGTGTTTATCATTATAGGCCTCCTGCTGTTCGCGGCGGCGCTTCGTTTCATTGATTGCGATTTCCATTGAGTTGGTGATTTTGTCGGCATACATGATCACGCGGCCTTCAGCATTTCTGGCGGCGCGGCCGATTGTTTGAATGAGCGAACGCTCAGACCGCAAAAAGCCTTCTTTGTCTGCATCAAGGATGGCGACAAGTGAAACCTCCGGAATATCGAGTCCTTCCCTCAGCAGGTTGATGCCGATGAGAACGTCATGCTTGCCGAGGCGAAGGTCGCGGATGATCTCGATCCGCTCCAGCGTTTTAATCTCGGAATGCAGGTACGTGACCTTGATTCCGATTTCTTTCAGATAATCCGTCAAATCCTCGGACATTTTTTTCGTCAGCGTAGTGACGAGGACGCGTTCATTCCGCTCGATTCTCTGCTGGATTTCGCCGATCAGATCATCGATCTGCCCTTCAATCGGCCTTACCTCAATGATCGGATCGAGCAGCCCCGTCGGCCGGATGATCTGCTCTACCATTTCAGGCGTATGCTCAAGTTCATAAGGGCCCGGCGTAGCCGACACATACACGATGTTGTGAATGTGCTTTTCAAACTCTTCAAACCTGAGCGGACGGTTATCCAAAGCGGAAGGGAGCCTGAATCCGTGATCGACGAGAACCTGTTTCCTCGCCTGGTCTCCGTTGTACATTCCTCTGATCTGCGGCATGGTGACATGCGACTCGTCTATGACCATCAGGAAATCGTCCGGAAAGTAATCGAGCAGCGTATATGGAGTCGAACCTGCCGGACGAAGCGTCAAATGTCTTGAATAGTTTTCGATGCCCGAGCAAAAGCCCATTTCGCGCATCATTTCCAAATCGTATCTCGTCCGCTGTTCCAGACGCTGGGCTTCAAGGAGCTTGCCTTCTTCACGAAGCGCTTTAAGGCGCTCTTCCAGCTCCTCTTCAATGTTTATGATCGCTTTCTTCATCTTTTCTTCCCGCGTGACGAAGTGGGAAGCCGGGAAGATCGCGACGTGTTCCCTCTCCCCTAAAATTTCGCCTGTCAGGGCATCCACTTCCCTGATTCGTTCGATTTCGTCGCCGAAAAATTCAACCCGGATGCAGTGCTCATCCCTTGAAGCCGGGAAAATCTCGACGACATCGCCGCGCACTCTGAATGTTCCGCGCTGAAAGTCGATATCATTCCGCGCATATTGGATGTCAACGAGCTTTCTGAGCAGCTCATTTCGCTCGATTTCCATTTCCGCTCTGAGCGAGAGCACCAGTTCCCTGTATTCCTCTGGGGAACCCAAGCCGTAAATACAAGAAACACTCGCCACAATGATGACATCTTTGCGTTCAAAAAGAGCAGACGTGGCAGAGTGCCTTAATTTATCAATCTCATCGTTAATGCTGGCATCTTTTTCGATAAATGTATCAGTCTGAGGCACGTAAGCTTCAGGCTGGTAATAGTCATAATAGCTGACAAAATATTCGACTGCGTTGTTTGGGAAAAATTCCTTAAACTCGCTGTACAGCTGTCCGGCGAGCGTTTTGTTGTGGGCGATGACGAGAGTCGGTTTGTTGACTTCTTTAATCACGTTTGACATCGTAAACGTCTTTCCTGTACCGGTCGCCCCCAAAAGCGTCTGATGCTTTCTGCCTTCATTGATTCCTTTGACAAGCTGATCAATCGCTCTCGGCTGATCCCCCTGGGGCTGATAATTCGAGACTAATTCAAAGCGGTCTTTCACAAAAAAGCCTCCGTTTCTTTACGAAATCTTCCTGCTTATTATTTTAACACACCCGAAGTAAAAATACGAACTAAAGTTCGGTTTCTGTGTTTTCCCACAAAAGCCGGCCCTTCCTGATCTATCAAAAAACCCCTCCTTTTTGTCATCAAAAGCAGGGCTTTACGGCAATCATTCTTACGATTTCTATGAGTCTTCCTTCTTTTCACCCGCCTTTTTCGCCGCATAGAGTGAACCGGCCACGAGCGAGACGATATCAAGTCCTACAATAAAAAAGGTTTCCGTATAACCTTTTAAATATGAAGCGAACAACAGCGCTGCGGTCAGCGCAATCCCGACGTAATGGTTATAGGTCACCCTTGTAAAAAACAAGACAAGCAAGAAAGGAAATATCAGTGCAAAAACGGCTTTTGTAAACACAAAAACCCTCCTCACGTTTCTTGATCTTATTCGATTATATTAAAGAACAAAGAAACGGACAAACATGGACACTCATTCATTTTGTCCATTATCATGCCGCGTTATTCGGAATCAGACGTTAAAAGGCGAAAAAGAACGAGATTCCGGCTGCCAGGAGGTTCGGCATGGCGAAAACGGCGAGTGCGTTTGCCAGTTTGCCGTTCCACTCCCTGTGCTCCTTCGTTTCCGAATCGTGATTTCCCTTGAACCGGTCACCGCTGACAAATACGCCGGAACATAAAGCAGACAGCAGAATTGCGCCTAGTCCGGCGGATCCCGAAACTTTGAAAATCAACGTCCAATCCCCGGCCGCAGCCGAAATCAATACAGCTATCAAACAAACAAAAACACCGGCGAGAAAAGCCTTTTTCATCAATCATTCTCCTTCAATCGGTTCTATCCATCATCCTAGCGGAACGTTTTGTAAAAGACAACCAAAAAGATTCCCTAAAAGGAAAAGCAAAAGCGCCCGAAAAAGCGGCGCTTTATTAACATCAATTATTCTGTTTCTTGTGAGGCGGCTGCCTCAGCGTGCTTCATCGCCGCATCCTCTTCTTTTACAAAGATGATGCCAAGCTCATGATGCTCTCCTTCATATGAAGCTCTTTGTTCAAAACGAATTTCATTGTTTAAACCGACGACTTCAAGTTTGAAGAAAGCACGGTTCTTTTGAAGCGCTTCGTAGAAGTCCGCCGCATTTTTCACTGAAATCCCGTTAACCTTCGTGATGATTTCGCCGATCTTGAGACCGAGATCGGCTGCCGGCGTGTTCGGAATAATGCCGAGCACCACGAGCCCCTGGTCTCTCTTTGAAAAATGGAAAGGGGCGGAATTATCGTTCATCCGCTGTTTCCATGATAAAAAGGCCCTTCCTGCGATCGCCGCTCCGGCGGCAAGAGCGGCAAGCGGCGTCCACCATACGCTTCCGGCCGCGAGCAGCAGAATGATAATACCAAGCACGCTGATGCGCTTCGCTGTAATTTTAATGCTTTCAATCGGAAGCGATCCTTGAACTCTTTGGCCGAAGCCGATGAAATAAGGAATCCAGAGGAGCTCAAAGCCTCCGTTAAATGACAGAACGGGCCACCACGGAACCGATGATTCGATCGCATGTCCCGGAATGAGAATGAACAACGGCAAAAGCCAGGTTCTGCCCGCAATCTGCTGGCCGATCGGGAGCCCCCTTTTGCTCATAACGATCGCAGGGGAAGTTTTGATATGTGCCGTTTTGTAGACGAGCACTCCTTCCGCTACCAACAGAAGTCCGAGCAAGACGGCAGCAGCCGGCCAATTCGCGAGGGACAGCTGTGGAAGTAATGCGTCAAGCGCTCCGAAACCGGTGTATTCGATACATAAACCGACGACGATGCTCACGCCAAGCGTATATGCCGCTGACAGCAGACTCTGTCTGAAAGTTAAAGCTGCGGCAACGCTGACCGCCGCTATTAAAACCAGCATACCCATCGGCAGATACAGCCCTAAGCCGAACGAAACAATGGACAGCACGAGTCCTGCCAAGAGTCCTTTGGAATATGTAAACTTAAACTCGTCATAAATATCTTCAATACGCGTATGAAACGTCTTTCTTTCACGTTTGATCCGGGCATAGCCGTAAGCAAGACTCATGATCATCATAAAATAGAAGAGCGGGTGCAGAAAAAACAATCCTGCTCCTTTTAAAAGTTCAATTAAGCTTTCTTCAACTGACAAGGGAACGTTCACCGCCTCAGCCAAGCATTTCAGGCCGCCTTAAATACGGCAGCTTTTTAACGTTGGATATTTTAGGGAAACCCAGCTTGTCTAAAGCGTCGGCACGAGGAAATGACGTGCGGCCGTTCAGGCGGGATGCCTGAGCCGTCAGCCGCAGAAACTTTCGTCATGATGCTTTAACGCCGGTGCTTTTTAAGCGCATTCGTGACGACAAATGCTGGCACCTTTAGGCAAGCTGGTGCATTTTATTATTATTCTAACAAATAATAAAATGCTTGGGTATGGTAAACGTGAGGTTTATTTCTCCTGGCTCATCCAAAGCGTCACATTCGACAAAGAAAAGTCTTTCAGGTAATGATTGACTTCGACATCTAGAATATCTCCTATCAGCTGCATTGACCGCTTGATATCGGTCAGATTGATGCCGAGCCGCTTGTGGTTGTCCATCAAGTAGTTGAAATAAAGTTCCGCGCAATCCTCATTGATATCCTCCACACTTTCGACCGAAGTGTAGTTTACGAGGTATCTGCTGAACAGCATAAGCAACCCTACTGCCTTTGTAGCGGAAAACGTAACGTCTTGTGATCGAACTTTTAACTGCTCCACTAATTCATAGTATTTTTTCTCTCTCACAATACTTGCCCTTTTCAATCGTGTACCCCCATTTATTATTTATATATAAGAAAAGCGCAAGCGTCAGACGACTCCACCAACAGAGACGAAGAACGCAAACCGCGCTAACATTCTCCGCAAAAAAAATGCACACATTATAATTCTTGAAAAAGCTTTGGTTCTATTTTAAAAAGTTTTCCTTAGTTATACAACTTGCAAAAGTTACATTTTTACTGCATCTTTACATCCTTATAAAGTCTCCCATACACTTATGTTATCGGGTCAATTCTATTCATTATGAATGTTTTTTTTATGAAAAAACAAAAATTTTAGGTAAAAAGATTGAGAATTTATTTTCTGAGAATAAAAAAAGTGAGGACATCCTGTGTCCTCACTTTTTATTAAACAGCACTTTTAATGCGGTTTGCAGCTGAAGATCGTTCTTTTCTTTCATCTTTTTCTCTTCAATCCGCAGGTTCATTGTATTTGCCGTTTTTTGGTCAATGATGCCCGTTTGTTTCAGCTTGTTTTCAGCCTGAAACGCCATGACGGCTTTTTTTGTGCCTTCACTGTAATAGCCGTCTTCCCGGCCGGGCACAAACCCGAGTCCTTTCAGCAGGTGCTGTGCCCGCTTAATTTCATTGTTGTTCATATCCGGCTTGAGAGGCTCCTTCAGCTGTACAGGCCCCACCGAGAAATATGCAGGCTGGGCGACTGGAACGGTCGGCTGAATTCCCTGCTTATGGATCCAATTCCCTTTAGGCGTCAGCCATTTATACAGCGTCAGCTTAATATTGCTTCCGTCTCCCATCGGAACCGCTTGCTGGACGGTTCCCTTTCCAAAGGAAGGATCGCCCACCACGTCGTAACCCTCGGCTTCTTTTAATGCACCTGCAAGAATTTCCGACGCTGAAGCGCTGCCCTTGTCCGTAATCACGCTCACAGGATATGGTTTTTTCTCTTTTAATTTTGAGAAGTATTGTTTTTTATTTCCGTTTCTTTCGGCGATTTGTATATATGGATGATCTTTTGTCACAAAATGTTTTAAAATGTCTTCAACGCTTTGCAAGTATCCGCCCGGATTGCCTCTTACATCCAAAACGAGCCCTTTTATTCCCTTTTTCTCAAGCTTTTTCAGTTCAGCAGTAAAATCTTTTGCCGTATGTTCGGAAAAGGAAGATATTGCGATATAGCCGACAGGTTTGTCCTGTACTTTTTTAATGGAAGCAAATACCGTTTCCAGCGGAATTTCATCGCGCTTAATTGTAAATGTCAGCTGATCTTTCATGCCGGGCCGATGAACTTTCAGCGTAACCGTCGATCCCTTTTTGCCCCTGATCTTTAATACGGCGTCATTCAAATCCATTCCGGCCATGGAATCGCCGTCGATACTGATGATTTCATCGTTCGGCTTTAATCCGGCTTTCTCTGCCGGAGACTGTTTAAAAGGAGAAACGATAATGATTTTCCTGTCTTCCATTCCGATTTCTGCGCCGATTCCTTCAAAAGAGGAATCAAGGGAATCTGAAAACCGCTTTGCCGTCTGTTTATCCATATAAACCGAGTATGGGTCATTCAATGTTGAAAGCATGCCCTGTATGGCTCCTTCCAACAGCTTTTCCCTGTCGACCTGCTCTACATATTCATTTGAAATCAGGTCATATGCTTTCTCAATTTTCTCCAATTCGTTTCTGGCGGCAGCCGCTGATGCTTTTGGAACGGCATCATGAAACGGAATCGGACCGACGCCTGTTACCAAGCCGCATAACAGGCTGAGCGCAATGATGAGCCGTGCAATCTTCTGATTCATCCTATACCTCCTCTTCTGCCTGCACTATGTTTTGTTGCTTGAAGTATTATGCGCAAAAACCGCCCGTATCATGTAATCGATTTTCCATTCACAGCAAAAAAACTGCCGGATTGCCGGCAGCTTTTGCTTATATAGTCTTCACACGCTTGATGATTTCTTCTGTCACTTCATCCGTCGTACTTGAACCGCCGATATCAGGCGTCAAGTAACCGCTTTTTAGAACGTCTTCGATCACGTCAAGCAATCTGGCACCAAGTTCTTCTTCTCCAAAATGATCAAGCATCATTTTAGCCGTCCAAATTTGGCCGATCGGGTTTGCAATTCCTTTGCCGATAATATCCGGGGCAGAGCCGTGCACAGGCTCAAACATGGACGGATATTTGCCGTTTACATTGATATTGGCGGCCGGCGCCACGCCTATACTCCCCATAATCGCCGCCCCGATATCGGTCAAAATATCACCGAATAAGTTGCTGGCAACAATGACGTCAAGCTTCTCCGGCTTCGTTACAAAAAAGGCCGACAGCGCGTCAATGTGCTGCGAATCAGCGGTAATGCCAGGGTAGTCTTTTGCCGTGTTCGCAAAGACTTCATCCCAAAAAGGCATTGAATATACGATTCCGTTCGATTTTGTTGCGCTTGTGACATGCTTTTTCCGTTTAGCCGCCAACTCAAATGCAAAGCGCATCGCCCTCTCCGCCCCTTTTCTTGAAAAAACGGCATTTTGGATGGCGATTTCATCTTCATCTCTGAAGATTCTGCCTCCGATCGAGCTGTATTCCCCTTCACTGTTTTCCCTGACGACAAGAAGATCGAAATCTTTTGGATTGGCCAGCGGAGACTTGATTCCTTGCAAATATTTCGCAGGTCTAACATTGATGACCTGTTCAAATTCGCGGCGGATTTTAATGAGCAGCCCCCATAGGGAAATATGGTCGGGGACAAGCTTGCTGTTTCCTACCGCTCCAAGGAAGATGCTGTCGAACTCTTTCAGCTGCTCCATACCGTCATCGGGCATCATTTCCCCGTGTTCCAAATAATACTCGCAGCTGTATGGAAACTCCGTAAACCGAAATGAGAGTCCTCCGTGAACATCAGAAACCGCTTTCAAAACTCGCTGTGCAGCAGGTACGACTTCTTTTCCTACTCCGTCACCGGGTATGCTGGCAATGTTGAATACTTTCATTAGATCATCCCCTATTCAAATAGTCGACTGTCGACAGATGTCACTTTCATTCTATACCTTGTGTTATTTTCTGACAAGAACAAATTTTGAAGCATCTCGATTTGAATAACAAAAAGCCGATTCGGTCCATTTCCGGACGAATCGGCTTTCATTTTTAAAGCGGTATATAATTGGCCGGGTCAACAGCATTGGATTTCGCGTTGTTCCAAAGGCCTTTATGAATTTCAAAGTGAAGATGCTGCCCGTAGGATTGGCCTGTATTTCCCATCGTTCCGATCACTTGTCCCTGTTCAACACGCTGGCCTGTCTGCACTTTAATCGAAGACATGTGAGCGTAGACCGTCTGATATGTTTGCCCGTTGATATTATGGGTAATAAACACAACATTGCCGTAGCTGGACGAGTAATGGGCGTTATAGACCGTTCCGGCGGCTGCCGCATGAATCGGAACACCTGAACCGCGCTTGGCGATATCTACGCCGAAGTGATTCCCGAGCGAACGATTTCCGAACCCGGAAGTAAATGTGCCGGAAGCAGGACGGATAAAGCCCGAGCTGCTTGGTGCCGACGGTTTAGAAGAAGAGGCTTCCGATTGGCCGCTTGAAGCCCGGCGGCTCGCTTCAGCTTCCTGCTTTTTCCGATGCGCCTCTTCAGCTTTGATCGCTTCATCCTGACGCTTTAAAATTTCTGCTTCATTTTCGAGTGAACCAAGTTCTTCATGCGCATGATCTTTATCTTGCTTCACTTTTTTCATGACGTTTGCTTTCTCTTTTTGCTGCTTGTCGAGCGTCTTTTTTAAATCTTCCAGGTCTTTGAGCGCTTTTTCAAGGCTTTCAAGATCCTTGCTCAGCTTTGTCTCCTTTTCCTCAACAAGCTGAAGATCGCGCTTTTGCTCTTCCATCAGGTCTTTATCAGCTTCGACAATTGTCGAAACCGCACCCGCACGGCTGATGAAATCCCCAAAGCTTTTCGAGCCGAGAAGCACATCTATGTATTGAACGGAACCGCCGTTTTCCTGCATGGAGCGAACCCGGTCTTTCAATATTTTATTGCGTTTCTCAATCTTTTCTTTAAGCTTTTTGATTTGCTTTTTCAGCTCTTCAATGCTTTTCTTTGTTTGGTCGATTTCTTCGTTTTTCTTTTCCAGCTTTTCATTCGTGTTCGTCATCTGACGGTCGATTTTCTCGATCTCGCTTTTCAGGCCTGCTTCTTTTGATTCAAGCTTTGAAAGCTCCTGTTTCTTTTTTTCGAGTTTTGACTCGTTTTCAGATTTTTTGCTTTGAACGTCGCTCTTTTCTTTCTCCAAGTCTTCATAAGCTAAAGCATGGTTGCTTTTTAGGGGGATCAGCACTGCCGACGATCCGAGCACAGCGGTCAGCCCCAGCGTCATAAGCTTTCTTTTCAACCTTGGTTCCTCCTTGCCTTCAGAATCAAGGGAGCCCGGCGCTTTGCAGGCATCCCAGCTTTAAACATGATACAACCGGCGAGAGCGCCGGTTTAAACTTTTAAGAATTTGCGAATCGACATCAAGCTTCCCCATACACCGATAACGGCTCCGATCAGCACAAGGATCGCTGAAATTTGGAAGACGAACGGATTGTACGGCAAGAGCTGTATGAACGTGCCCTGAACTTTCGGAGCGATCCACTGAACGGCATGATGATACGTTCCGAGCAAAATAGCGATCGGAATGATAGAACCGCATACGCCTAAGAGCAGACCTTCAATGAAGAACGGCCAGCGAATGAACCAGTTTGTCGCGCCTACAAGTTTCATAATCTCGATTTCTTTGCGTCTTGCAAAAATCGTGATTTTGATCGTATTAGAGATTAAAAACATCGCCGTAAACAGCAGGCCGACAACCAATGCAATCCCGATTATTTTGGTGACACCGCTGATTTTAAACAGGCGGTCTACCTGCTCCTGCCCGTATGTCACCTTATAGACGTTGGTCAGCTTCTCAAGCTTCTTGGCAGCTTTCGGCGTGTCTTTTGGATCTGTGGTCTTTACGACAAACGCATCGTTCAGCGGATTTTCCTGCTCGAACATCGCAAAGAATTTCCCGTCTTCGCCAAAGCTGTCTTTCAGGTTTTTCAGCTCTTCATCTTTAGATGAATATTTGACACTGCTGATTTCCGGTATTTTTTTTATTTCTTTTTCCAATGTATTTTTTTGGTCCTGGTTGGCCGTCAAGTCAACAAGCACTTTGACTTCGACTTCCTGTTCGGCTTTTAATGTCATATTGTATACGTTCAGCATGATGACCATGAACACGCCGACCAAGATAAGTGTAACTGTTACAGCACTGATGGATGCGAAAGTCATCCACGCGTTTCTCCCGAGAGATTTTAAGCTCTCGCGCAAATGCCGTCCGAGAGTTCTAATCATAAGAACCATACTCCCCTCTAGCTTCATCACGCACAATGACCCCGTCTTCGATTGCGATGACCCGTTTCTTCATGGTGTTTACGATTTCTTTGTTATGAGTCGCCATAACGACTGTTGTTCCGCGGTTGTTGATCTCCTCGAGCGTCTTCATGATTTCCCAAGACGTCTCAGGGTCAAGGTTTCCCGTCGGCTCGTCAGCGATCACGACATCAGGGTCGTTGACGATTGACCGTGCAATTGAAACCCGTTGCTGTTCTCCCCCGGACAGCTGATCAGGGAATTGCCTTGCTTTGTGCTTCAGCTGGACAAGATCAAGCACTTCAAGCACTTTTTTTCTGATCACCTCTGGACGCTCCCCGATGACCTCTAAAGCAAATGCAACATTTTCAAACACCGTCAGCTTTGGCAGCAGTTTAAAGTCCTGGAATACAACGCCGATTTTCCTTCTGATAAAAGGAATCTCTTTTTCTTTGAGCTGCGCCAAATTTTTATTGTTTATGACAATCTTCCCTTTGGAAGGCTTTTCTTCGCGGTAAATCATTTTAATGAAGGTTGATTTTCCTGCTCCGCTCGGTCCTACAACATAAACAAATTCCCCGGGATATATAGAGATGCTTATTCCGTTCAGCGCCGAGACCCCGTTGGAATAAGTCTTATATACATCTTTTATTTCGATCATGTAATCACCTAATCTTCTATGTTTATACGGTCATACTCTTCGAAAGGACATGTCGTTTTGTGTCCTGCTAAATTCACGGTAAATGGTATTGATCCAAGCCCTTTTTCAACAACACCCATTATACGTCAAGATTAGACAAAATGATATTACAGTTTTGTTTCAATGCCGACATAAGTTATAGGAAAAACGCAAAATCAGACAAAAAATTTGTACTTTGGGCCTTTTCTGAGATAAAAGAACTTGTTTTTCTTCGTTCTTCAATAGGTATAAAGGCCTTTTCAACAAAAAAAGAACCTTTTTCACCCGAATGTGAAGAAGGTTCTCTTCGCCTCCTGACCGGCAAGGCATTCTTATTTTTTCTCTGAAAGCCACTTCGCGACCGCTTCAGCTTCTTTTTCGTCTACAAGATTGCCAGGCATTCCGCCGCGGCCGTTGACTACAATGTCTTTAATTTCGCTTTCCTTATACTTGCCGCCAACTTCTTTCAAGCTCGGGGCGGAACCGCCGGACAAATCCTTACCATGGCAGCCTGTGCAGTTTTGCTGGTAAATCTCTTCCCCGTCCGTTGCAGTTGCTTGCCCGCCTGTGTTTTTCTCTTTGCTTTCATTGTTATTGCCCCCGCAGGCAGCCAGCACAAAAGAAACAGCCATAAACAGAGTAAACAGCTTCATTTTCATTTTTTTAAGTCAGCTCCTTTAACAAGTCAACCTTTATTATAACCTCGATTACGCGCGTTTAAAACCCTCGCCAAGCACCTCTGAAGCATCCATTGCAATGACAAATGCAGACTCATCAATGTGTTTCACAAGTTGTTTCAGCTTTGTGAACTCGGTCTGGCCGACCACGCACATCAAAATGGGCCGCTCATCATCTGTATAGCCCCCGACCGCTGATATTTTCGTAATCCCTCTGTCAATTTTATTCAGTACCGCATGTCGAACTTCCTCTTCCCGGTTGGTAATGATCATCGCCATTTTGGAACGGTTCAGCCCGACCTGGATAACATCGATGGTTTTGCTTGATATATAAACGCCAAGCATAGCATACAGTCCCTGTTCGATGTTAAAAACAAACATCGCCGACAGGACGATCGTTCCGTCGATCAGCGCCAAACATTTGCCTTGCGAAAGCCCGGTGTACTTATGAATGATTTGCGCAGCCAGCGCAGTCCCGCCTGTAGAACCCCTTCCGAGAAAGACCATCCCGATACCAACTCCGATGCCGACACCGCCGAAAATGGCGGCTAAGAGCGGATTCTCTGTCGCCGGAGCAATGTCCCGTGTCATATATACGATAAAGGGGAGAAAAACAGACCCGACAAGCGTTTTAATGCCGAATTTTCCTCCGAGTATGAGAATCCCGGCAATAAATAAAGGAATATTAAATGCCCATTGCACATAGGCAGCTTCAAAGCCGAATGATTGCAAAATGGTGCTGATGCCGCTGACTCCGCCGGCTGCAATCCGGTTGGGAAGCAGAAACATATTAAATGTCATAGCGACGACAGCTGATCCAAACAGGATATAGCCGTAGTCACGCAACACCGCAAACAATTGATGTCTCGTTTTATCCATATTCATATCTGTCATCCTCCGCACGATTCGTTACCAATCGAGAGTATAGCATTTAGCTTATTGTAAGTAAATAACAGCCAAATAACGTATTAATCGGATAAAGCGGCAGAGGGACAAAGCTTCTTACGGCTTAGGCTGAACATATCCAGGCGGATTTACCCGCAAAAAAAAAGACACATCTCACAATATGGATGTGTCTTTCTCAAATTTAGGAAAGCTTTGAACGCAAATATGCGTCGATGAAAGAGTCAATGTCTCCGTCCATAACCGCCTGCACGTTCCCCATTTCCGTGTTCGTTCTATGATCCTTCACTAGGGAATACGGATGGAAAACGTATGAGCGGATCTGGCTTCCCCAGCCGATTTCTTTTTGTTCGCCGCGAATTTCGTCAAGCTGTGCCTGCTGCTCTTCGATTCTGCGCTGATACAGCTTCGACTTCAGCATTTTCATGGCACGTTCGCGGTTTTTAATTTGTGAGCGCTCCGTTTGGCA
Source organism: Bacillus paralicheniformis (assembly GCF_002993925.1). Lineage (NCBI taxonomy): Bacteria > Bacillati > Bacillota > Bacilli > Caryophanales > Bacillaceae > Bacillus > Bacillus paralicheniformis. The sequence goes on from NZ_CP023665.1 coordinate 3,787,603, forward strand.
AGTGACGATGACGCCTGTCGGCAGGTGGGTGATCCTGACGGCGGAGTCTGTCGTATTGACGTGCTGCCCGCCGGCGCCGCTTGCCCTGTACGTATCGACTTTAATATCTTCCGTACGGATCTCAATGTCGATTTCTTCGTTGAATTCAGGCATGACATCACAAGACACAAACGACGTGTGCCTGCGCCCTGATGAGTCGAACGGAGAAATTCTGACGAGCCTGTGTACGCCTTTCTCGGCTTTTAAATAGCCGTAGGCATTGTGTCCTTTGATCAGGAGAGTGACAGACTTGATTCCTGCTTCATCCCCTGGGAGGTAATCAAGGGTTTCCACCTTAAATCCGCGGCGCTCTGCCCACCTGGTGTACATTCTGAGAAGCATTGAACCCCAATCCTGTGATTCGGTGCCGCCGGCTCCCGGGTGAAGCTCAAGAATCGCATTGTTTTTATCATACGGCTCGCTTAACAATAGCTGCAGCTCAAATTCGTTAAATTGCTTTGTTAAGCTTTTCAGCTCGCTGACCAGTTCATTTTGCAGGTCTTGGTCAGGATCTTCTTTTAAAAGATCGTGTGTCATTTGCAGTTCTTCATGAGATTCGCTCAACTTGTTATACGTGTTGACATAATCTTTTAACGCATTCGCTTCATTAATGATCGTCTGCGCTTTCTGCTGATCTCCCCAAAAGTCAGGGTCAGCCATCTGCTCGTCTAATTCGCTGATTCTTGCTTCCTTTGTTTCGAGGTCAAAGAGACCCCCTGAAGTCCGCTAATCGAGTAGCCATATTTTCAAGTTCCTGTCTGATTTCTGCCAATTCCATTATTCTTTCACCTCATCATAGATTTCAGCCTGTTCAAAATAAAAAGAGGCGTGCACCTCTTTTTATTCTGTTCTTCCGCAGCAGTTTTTATATTTTTTTCCGCTCCCGCAGTAGCAAGGATCATTGCGTCCGATATCCACCGCTTTGCGGACCGGTTTTTTCTTCGCTTGTTTTTCCTCATCGCCTTCTTTCGGCTGATGGGCTGTCGTCTGTCCTTGAATGACCTCTTCGCGCTCAAGGTTGTTTTCAATTTCAGCCTTCATGACGAATTTGGCTACATCATCTTCGATGGCCGCGATCATGTTTTCAAACATTGCAAAGCCTTCCATTTGATACTCGCGAAGCGGGTTTGTCTGAGCGTAAGCGCGCAGATGAATTCCTTGACGCAGCTGATCCATCGCATCGATGTGATCCATCCATTTCGTATCCACTTCGCGGAGAACGATGACTTTCTCAAATTCGCGCATTTGTTCAGAGCCGTACCGCTCTTCTTTCTCATCGTATTTCGTCTTGATCCGGTCATAAATGAGCTCTGTGATCTCCTCAGGCTCTTTTCCGAAAATGTCGCTTTTCTCCACTCCGCCCTCATCAAGGAAATTCGCATTTACAAGCTCGACAAGGCCTTCAAGATTCCACTCTTCAGGCAGATCTTCCTTTGGCGTGTATGAAGCAACAGCCCTCTCAAGTGAAGCTTTAATCATATTTTCGACGATGGAGCGGAGGTTGTCGGAATCGATGACCTCAAAGCGCTGTTTATAGATGACCTCACGCTGCTGGCGGAGCACGTCATCGTATTGCAGAAGCTGCTTACGGGCATCAAAGTTGTTGCCTTCCACACGCTTCTGTGAAGATTCGACCGCTCTTGAAACCATCTTGCTCTGAATCGGCGTCGAATCGTCCATTCCGAAGCGGTCAAGCATCGCCATCGTCCGTTCTGCACCGAAGCGTTTCATTAATTCATCTTCCATGGAAAGATAAAATTGGGTGATACCAGGGTCCCCCTGACGGCCTGAACGTCCGCGCAGCTGGTTGTCAATCCGCCGTGATTCATGGCGCTCCGTACCGATAACGGCCAGTCCGCCAAGCTCTTTTACACCTTCGCCAAGCTTGATGTCCGTACCACGTCCCGCCATGTTGGTCGCGATGGTGACCGCGCCTTTTTGCCCGGCATCTTCGATAATCTGGGCTTCCCGCTCGTGGTTTTTCGCGTTTAACACCTGATGCGGAATGCCTTTATTTTTAAGCAGCTTTGAAATCAATTCAGATGTTTCAACCGCAACTGTACCGACAAGAACCGGCTGACCGACCATATAGCGCTGGGCGACATCCTCTGCAACAGCTTTAAATTTTCCTTCCATGGTCCGGTAAATTAAATCCGGGCGGTCATCACGGGCGATCGGCTTGTTGGTCGGAATCGTTACAACCTGCATGTTGTAGATGTTGCGGAATTCTTCTTCTTCCGTTTTTGCCGTACCCGTCATCCCTGCCAATTTTTCATACATGCGGAAATAGTTCTGGAAGGTGATCGTCGCGAGCGTCATGCTCTCATTTTGGATCTCAAGCCCTTCCTTCGCTTCAATGGCCTGGTGGAGCCCGTCGCTGTAGCGGCGGCCTTTCATCAGACGGCCTGTGAAAGAGTCGACGATAACGACCTGGCCGTCTTCGACGACGTAATCGACGTCTTTATGCATCGCCGCATGGGCTTTAAGCGCCTGGGCAATATGATGGTTTAAGGCGACATGGCGGACATCAAACAAGTTTTCGATGCCAAATGCCTTTTCGGCTTTTGTCATCCCTTCTTCAGTCAGCTGAACGCCTTTTGTTTTCACATCGTATGTGTAGTCCTGATCCACTTTTAATGTGCGGACAAACGCATTGGCCTGAACGTACAGCTTTGTGGATTTGGCCGCTTGTCCAGAAATGATGAGCGGCGTTCTTGCTTCATCGATCAAAATCGAGTCGACTTCATCGATGACTGCAAAATGAAGCGGACGCTGAACCATCTGCTCTTTATAAAGCACCATGTTGTCGCGCAAGTAGTCAAAGCCAAGCTCATTATTCGTAGAGTACGTAATATCGGCTGCATAGGCTTCACGCTTCTCGTCTTTTGAAAGGCTGTTCAGGTTTAAGCCGACTGTCAGCCCGAGAAATTCATAGATTTTCCCCATCTCTTCAGCATCGCGGCTCGCCAGGTATTCGTTGACCGTCACGATGTGAACGCCTTTCCCTGACAAAGCGTTCAAATAAACAGGCATTGTGGACGTCAGCGTTTTACCTTCCCCCGTTTTCATTTCGGCGATATTCCCTTCATGAAGGGCAACGCCTCCCATCAGCTGAACCTTAAACGGGAACATGCCTGTCACGCGCCGGGAAGCTTCCCTGACAACGGCAAACGCTTCAGTCAAAAGGTCGTCAACTGTTTCGCCTTTTTCAAGGCGCTCTTTGAACTCGATTGTCTTTTGTTTCAAAGCTTCGTCTGAAAGCCTCTCTATATCTGCCTTGAGCGCATCAATCTCGTCCGCTTTCTTTTCATAACGGCTGAGCGTGCGTTTTGTCGGATCAAACACTTTATTTAAAATTCCAAGCATAGAATAACGCTCCTCTTTATTTTCCTTGTTTAAGTATGAGTAAACAGTAATTTTTATATATGCAATATCATATCATACCTTTTGTCATTTCCAAACAATTTACCGCGGGGAAACGGAAAAAATCCCCTCTGCGGAAGATCCGGGAGGGGACTTGATATATTTATTCGTTCGGTTCGATCAAACCGTATTTTCCGTCGTTTCTTCGGTAGACCACATTGGTCAGATTGGTTTCGGCGTTCGTGAATACAAAGAAGCTGTGTCCAAGCATATTCATTTGTAAAATCGCTTCTTCATTATCCATCGGTTTTAAATTAAAGCGTTTTTGACGGACAACCTGCGGCTGTTCATCCTCAGCGTCATCCTGCACGGCCGTTCCGATGCCGTTTTCTTCGGCAAAAACATACTTCGGAGAACCTTTTTCGCGGAACTTCCGGTTCACTTTTGTTTTGTGCTTGCGAATTTGACGTTCCAGTTTGTTCGTTGCGAGATCGATTGCATTGTACATATCTTCGTGGTGAACTTCCGCACGGAGAGAGAGGTCTGTCATTGGAATTGTCACTTCCACCTTAGATTCCTGATCGTTGTAGAATTTCAAGTTGACGTGAACAATCGCATCAACGTTATTTTCAAAATAACGCTCAAGCTTTCCAATTTTCTTCTCGACGTGTTCTCTTAACGCTGGTGTTACATCAATGTTTTCTCCTCTGACGTTGTACTCCATCAAAAGAACGCCTCCTTTATATTAAGGATATGTAAATACATTTCGTCTTTTCCCTGCTGAATTCCTGCATAAACGTAAAAATTATGTGAAAAATCCGTGAATTTTGACGAAGATTGTCTCCTGTCATTTGAACCCCTTTATTAAATCTTAAATATATTCACATGCGAATAAAATCAGAACGCCATTTTTGCTTTTTAAAAAATATGGCATACACCTGTCAGGTGTATGCCGTCAATGGATAACGTAAGGTCTCATGCATTGGTGGATCGTTTTCATCCATTCCCGATAAAGCGGTAAAAAATGATGGGTTAAGTCATGCTGAAATTCAGCAGACGGATAATTGTAATAAATCAGACTGTCAAACTCACGGAAGACTCTGTCAAAAAAACGAATCGAAGATTTGGCACAGCTTGTCTCCAAAATCGACAGCAATACAGCGTGCGACGAATCTAACTGAAAAAAAGCATAGATTAAATCGTTAAAAATCCGCTCTCCTTCTGTCTTCGCCAAATCTTGATTCGCTTCTATTAAATAGCAAAACCCCTCTTCAATCGTAAACAAAAGCTGATAATAAGTCGTTAAGAGCATGTAATCGTCGGTGCTTGTCAAAGCGATCACCTATTTGCGCTTGTCATAATATGTGCCGTCAATCGTCATGTTGGCGTACGGATTGATATAGGAATGATGCATGGCTCGCTTCTGCTTCGCCTGAAGCAGCTCATGTTTGACAGCCTGCTGCAGCCTTTTCAGTTCGGCCATGAGCAATGGCTCCATATCCGTCACTTGCCGCAGCTGCTGCTTTTCTGTCTCAGAAAGAGGCGGCTTGATCTCCTTGATCAAGCCATCGCGTTTTTCAAGAAAAGCTTCTATTGCCTGAACCAGCTCATCACTTTCCGGGGCGTCTTTTATTTGAGCGAGCATATGTTTTGTTTCGCTGTACAGCAGCTCAATCTTTTCCATTATGCCAGCCCGCCCGATCCGAACCGGCCCTGCCGTTCGATTTGAAGCGCTTGCTTCCAGGCATCGCGTAAATCTTTAACATACCCTTCGACTTCCGTCACGATATCTTTGTCATTGCGAATGTTGGCTTCAACCAGGCGGCGGTGGATATACTCGTACATTGCCCCCATTGATGCGGCCAATTCGACTTTCCGGTCAAGAGTGATATTGAGCTCCTGAATAATCTTTTGAGCTTTAACAAGGTTCGTATTTTTCGTTTCCATATCCTCTTGTTCAATCGCCTGTTTCGCCAGCTTCATAAATTTAAGGCAGCCATCAAATAGCATAAGCGTCAATTCTCCAGGGGTCGCCGTGTTGATTGAATTTTGCTGATAAGCTGCATACGGGTTGTTTAAAGCCATTCTTGATCCTCCACAATATTATTGTCCAAGCATTTGTAATAAGTATGTCGATTGTTCGTTCGCTTTTTGAATCGCTTTTTCCATCGCCGTGAATTTTGTGTAATAGCGATTTTCGACTTGTTTCAGGCGGGCGTTCATTGACGAAATGTCAGATTCAACTGTATTCAAGTTTTTCCCGATTGTAAATTGATTGTTTGTCATTGCTGAATTTCCGGCTTTATCCTCAATCTGCTTTTTCGTATCGGTCAAAACAGTCTGAAGGCGTCTCATGATGCCTTTTTCATTATAGTTTTCAGTGCTGCTCGTTCCCGCCATAAAGAGATTAGCCACACTGTCGGGATCTTCTGCGATCTTTTCTTTCAGTTTTTTTTCATTTATCTCTAAATGACCGCGCTGACTGTAAACGCTCGATGTCGTAATTCCAAACTGAGTGAGCTGCAGCGATTCGCCGTTTACAGAAACATTTGAATAAAAATCAGTACGCATTTGGTTGGTGGCACCGCTTAAAATCGTGTCACCCCTTAACAGTCCGCTTTTCGCTTTTTCTTCCCACAGCTCAATTTGCTTTTCCGTCATATCTTTTTTCTGTTCTTCTGTCAGCGGTGTATAGTCGCGGTATTTCTTTTCCGTGAGCTTGCCGTTGGCCATATCGATCAGTTCATTGTACTGTGTAACAAAATCTTTAATCTTTTCGTATATACCGTCCACATCAGTAGATACATCTATCGAAACGGGGCTGTTTGTCGTATTCTTCAGCTGATATGTCACATTATTAACGGTAAAGTTGTTCGTTGTCTTCTCAATCTGCAATCCGTTGATGACAACTTCGGCATTTTGACCTGCCTGACTGGCTGTCAGCTTGTTGTCTGCGTCAAGCGCAAAACCGAGCTGATTGGACATAAAGCTCGCCGTCGCATCATCAGCTGCCTGGATGCTGCCCCCTGCGCCGGTTGCTTTTGATGTGAAAGCGATCGTTTCTACGTATTCAGAACCGTTATAAATCTTTTCTTTCATAGCGGTTACGCCCAAATTTGATTTATTGACTTTGGAAACGATGTCATCCAGCGTATCCGTGCTGCTGACGCTGATTTCAACTTTTTTTGCAGTCGTTTCTCCAGGAGCTGTCACTTGGAAAGTTAACGTTTGATCGCTCCCTGTATACCCTGAAAGGCTAGAAGTCTTATAGGTGGCGGCGGTTGCCAGCTTGTTGATTTGAATCGTGCCTGATGCCGCATTCGTGGTACCTGTTGCCGTAACAGCCGACTCGTTAGAGCTTATCACCTTTTTCGCGCCGTACGTGCTGGGACGGAGCATAAGGTTGATTGATTCCTGCAAGCCTTTGATTTTCGTATTGATTTCACGATAACTGTCACGCTGCCATTCCAAAGTCTGTTTCTTTTGTGTGAGCTTATCGAGCGGGACGCGCTCCGTTTTCATTAATTTGCTGACAATATCGTCTACATCCATCCCTGAAGCTAAACCTGATATTCTGATCGCCATATCATCTAACACTCCTGTTCTATGTAGTTTTATCGACAATTAATCCCATGAACTCCGCCATCGCCGCATAAAAATCGAGCCACTCTTTTGGCGGGATCTCACGGACGACTTCCTCTGTCCGATTGTCCACGACTTTCACATAATACTCTCCCAGTTTTTCATGAAGCACAAACTGAAGGTGGACTTGCGACGGCTCTAAAAGGTTGTTTGCGCCTTGTACGGTTTTCTCAAGCTGAGCAAATGTAAATTCTGCAGCGTCCGTCTGCTGCGGGCGTTCTACAGCTTCAGACTGTTTATTCATCATCTGCGTTTTGTAAGCATCAATAATGGGTTCTAAAGATGACAATCTATTGATCGACAATTTTTACCATCCCCTATGCTATGATCTAAAACTTATATCGGCTAAGGGCGAATGAGATTAAATATCTTTATGGAAAAAAATTAATTAAGGTAGATAGAAACTAGCCACTCACAGTATATTTTAAGAATAAAGACCATGATAGAACTTCCTTATGATAGCCATTATAAAATCCTTTTGGATACGAAAATATCTTTCAATAAATATTCAAATTTGTTATTTATTATAATGTTATAATTGAACTGACAATATCTACAAGAAAGGGGATTTGTTCATGAAAAAAATATTTGTGTCGCTGGCACTAGCCTTTGTATTGTCATTTAGTTTTTACTCGTCTTCGAAGGCAGCAGTTTTGGCTCGAGTAGCTGTATACCCTGGTGAAGTTCGCCAAAGCGCTGATATTTTTCGTGGCGTTGGGGAGGGGGATTTCCGGTGCAGATTTTATAATGCAACACGTTTAGGCGGTGGCACTTGTTCACTTTATGAAATTACTCCAGATGGAAGAAATACATTAGTTGCCTCTTCCAGTGTAGATTACTCGCTACAACAAGAAATTCAGACAGTTTATACAGATCCAGATCACCTCTACTATATAAAAGGGAAGAATTCTGCACTAAGTGGTACAAGAACACTTATTATTAGCGATTTCTCTAATTAATAGGCATTCTATATTGAGACACTCTAAGGTCAATGATTGAGTGTCTCTTTTCTAGTCTTACAAAAAAGGATCTTAGTTGATGTTGCAATAAAAAAGACCTTGGCAAAAGCCAAGATCTTTTTTAAGCAATTAACGAAGCAACTGAAGAACGTTTTGCGGCTGTTGGTTCGCTTGAGCAAGCATCGCTTGAGAAGCTTGAGAAAGAATGTTGTTCTTTGTGAACTCGCTCATTTCTTTAGCCATGTCTACGTCACGGATACGAGATTCAGCAGCTGTTAAGTTCTCAGAAGAAGCACCAAGGTTGTTGATTGTGTGCTCTAGACGGTTTTGTACCGCACCAAGTTTTGCACGTTGTGCAGATACTTGGCTGATTGCACTGTCAACGATTTTTAATTGGTCATTGAAACCAACATCTGGTTCAGTAGCTGCGTTATCAGCAAATTTAGTTACATTGATATCTCCAACTGTTTGGTTAGCTAACATAGTTTGACCAGTAGTATCTGCAGGATCTTTAACTCCTAATGCATCAGTGCTCATTTTTTCAATGTTAACAGAAATTTGTTGCTTTGCGTTAGCACCAATTTGGAATACTAAAGATTTATCGGTTGGTGCTGGGTTTGCTGGATCTGCTGGTGCTTTGAAAGTACCATCCAACAATTTTTTACCGTTGAACTCTGTACGTTCTGAGATGCCGTCAATTTCGTCTTTTAATGCTTTGATTTCATCTTGAATGGCTGTTAAATCTTCAGTTTGTTGTGTACCAGTGTTTCCAGCTTGAACAACTAGTTCACGAACACGTTGAAGGATTGAGTGAGTTTCAGTCAATGCACCCTCAGCTGTTTGGATAAGAGAGATGCCATCTTGAGCGTTCTTAGAAGCCATTTCTAGACCGCGGATTTGTCCTCTCATTTTTTCAGAGATTGCAAGACCTGCTGCGTCATCTCCAGCACGGTTGATGCGAAGACCTGAAGAAAGTTTCTCCATGTTCTTTTGGCTTGCGCCATTGTTTGCTGACAGACGGTTCAGCGTGTTAAGCGCCGCAATGTTGTGGTTGATTCTCATTGTGTATTTCCTCCTTGAAATGTGTTTGATTGCACGTCCATGTGCATGTTTGAAGCATTCAGGCTGTCCTTCCTGCTACATATTTTATATCGGAGGTGCCTTGAAATTGTTTATAGCAAAAATAAAAAAATCCTCACTTTTTTTGTGAGGATAATTTCGCAAGCAAATCGTTTGAGATGGAAGCGGCCCGGCTGTTTTCTTCCTGGATCGCCAAATAGATTTCCTTGCGGTGAATTTCGATATGCTTCGGCGCGTCAATGCCGATTTTCACCTGATCTCCGTCAACGGATATGATTTTCACTTCGATTTCGTCTCCGATTTGAATCGCTTCATTGAGCTTGCGGGATAAAACTAGCATGCTTCCCCTCCTATCGGCTGCTTAGTCTGATAAGAAGAGTCATGCAAAATCACTTGTTTGGCAAGCATTTTTCTGCGGTTCACGACAATCGGCGCCATCAAATTGGCCGTTGATTTCTCGAATGGCTCTTCGATCGTTAAAATCGCCATCACTTCAACGTCTTCGGCAGATTCGATTTCAAGAAGTTCAACCGTCGTTTCATCAAGATCAAAACCATAATCTTTGAAAAAGACGAACGGACTGGCGACAATGAATGCAAGCTCTTCCGACTGCACCGACTGAAGGACGACAAACGGCGAATCCTCGGAAAGCGGCAGGATGACGAACTTCTTCTCCCCTGTAAATCCGGGTAGGCCGTTTTTAAACATGATCGTCTGATCTTCTTGAATTTGTGTTTCTCCGTGATACTTCGTTTTAATGATCATCATTCACGATCCTTTGCTAAATTACTTTTGTTTTGGGTATTCCACATCTATTTTTACCTCCGGATATTGGAGCATGTCAACCTTCACACTGCCTGGCGTATAGTTAACAACCGGTTTATTCGGCGTTGCTTCGATAACAGGCTTACGCGGCGTCGCTTCAATGTTCACTTTAGCCGGTTCATATGCGATCTTCACCCTGTCAAATGACGGCGTAAAATGAACGCCGATTTGAATCGGTTCAGGCTCGCTGATTCGTCTCGCCTGGTCTGCAAGCGGATTGCCTTCGATTTCAATCCGCATCATCTCGTCCCCTTCTTCAGCGGTCCGAGCCATTCCGGCAAGCCAATCCTGATAGCCTTGCTGCGCCCCTTCTTCAATCCTTTTAAAGATATGCTTTCTTTCTAAGTCTTCCCATGCTTTAGTCTGGTCAATCGTGAGCTTCGAAGGGGTAGTTGTAATCTCCAGTTCAGCCGGCGGCTGCTCGATTTTCAAGTCGGCGCGCGGCTGTTCCATTTTCAAATCCGGCGGCGTTGTTGTTAAACCGATGCGGCCGGGGATATTTTGCATGATCAGCCTCGGCATCTCCATTATGATATCCTCCTTTTGCTAAAAAAAAGCAACTCGGGTAGAGTCGCTTTTATCTTAAAAAGTCAACCAGTGTCGGCTGAACAATTTTCGCGTTTACGGCAAGTGCAGCTCTGTGAACCGATTGCTGTGTAATAAATTCAGTAATGATTTCTTCAAGCTCAACATCTTCGTTGTCTGACAATACCTTTGTCGCCGTCTCTTCCTGTTCGCTCAGCCGCGCATTAATCAATTCGAGCCGGTTGTAGCGCGCTCCGATATCAGACCGCTCATTACTCATCTGATTGGAAAACTGGTCAATGTCTGAGAGGGCGTTTTCCATTCCTTCCATTGTTCCCGCTTTTAAGGCGTTCTCGAGAGACTCAATCATTTCAAACACATTTTGTCCGCTGCCTGACTGTCCGCCGAAAGCCGAAATCGGATTTGAGTTTACATTTAAGGTTGCGTTTGGCGAAACATTGATGAGAACGTCAGAGCTGCTTGTATAGTTTTCAAAATTGTATGTGTAAGTACCATCGGCGTTTTTTGTGATCGGAGCGACGTCAGAGTTCGTACCGTTAAAGAGGTAGCGGCCGTTGACCTGCGTATTGGCGATCTGAATCAGCTGGTCTTTCAGCTGGCCGATTTCGACTCCGATCGCATTTAGTTCATCCCCGCCGTTTGTACTGTTTTGAGCCTTAACAGTCAGCTCCCTGATTTTCCCCATGATATCAATGCCTTCTGTAATGTTCGTTTCCGTGTTTTCAAGCCATGTAAAAGCTTGGGAGGCATTACTTTGATATTGTTTAACCTGGGACAATTGCGTATTGTACTTCAGGCTTTTCATTGCGACGACGGGATCATCGGACGCCTTTGAAATCTTTTTTCCTGACGAAATCTGGGATTGAAGCTTATCCAGCTTTCCATAGCTTGAATTGATGTAGCGCAAAGAGTTTTTTGCGATCATCCCTTGGGTTACCCGCATGAATCTTTACCTACCTTCCCACGACACCCATGCCGTTAATAATTTTATCGAGGACTTCGTCCTGCAGCGTTATCATTCTCGCAGCTGCGTTATAAGCATGCTGGAATTGGATCATGTTCGACATTTCTTCGTCTAATGATACGGCGCTTACAGACTGCCTGTTCAACTCAGCAGTGTTTACAAGCGTTTCTGTATTTTTGGCCAGTCTGTTTGTTTCCTGAGCTTTTACACCCATTTCACCGATAATACCTGCATAATAGTCTAAAACGGTCGTCGTTTTGTCGCCGATTTGAATTTTCTTGGTGAAGACATTAGCCAGATTTGTCGCGTTGGCGTTGTCACTCGCTTCACCATTCAGCGATGCGGCGATTTTATCGCCTTTTGAATTCATGATCTCATCGGCTACTTTGATTTTGCCGGCAGCTCCCTTTGCAGGCTCAGCCTCTCCCCCGGTGAATTCAAAGAAAATGCCTCCCGGTTCTCCTGATGAAGTAAACCCGCTTTGATGGACTGCATTAAACTCTTTCGCAAAAGCAAGCGCCATCGTATCCAGGTCTGCGAGCATTTCAGGATATAAACCTTTTTCTTCACCGTTTGACATATATCCGAAGGACTCGATTAAACCGAGCAGCGACCCTTTGCTAGTAAACGAATCGATGCCGATGTCCGTCCCGCCGAGGGAAACGCCTGTCACAAGGCCTGTATCGTTGTCGTAATTTACTTTGACCGTTTCAGTCGTGAAGTTTGGTCCGTCAAGAACCTGGCCCAGAGACTGGCCGTTTTCGTCCAGGATTTCTATTGATGCAATGCCTTCAGCGGTTGCAAGTGGGTTGCCGCCAGTCTTCGTATAGCTGACTTTGATATTAACCATTGAAGACAGCTCATCAAGGAGCTGGTCACGCTTATCGTACAAATCATTCGGGAGATAGCCGTTCGGCTCGACTTTGGCGATTTGCTCGTTTAAGCTGTTCAGCTGTGACAGAAGCGAGTTGATCGTCATCACATTTTGATCAATCTGGTCGCCTAAATTTGATTGAACGGTTGTCAGCGATTCATACAGAGTGTTAAATGTCTCGGCGACCGCCTGCCCTTTTTGTCCGACGACAGAAGCTGCGCTCGGCTCGTGGGCGTTGTTCGTCAATTCCTGAATGGAATTCCAGAATGAATTCAGAACCTTGTTTAATCCGGTGTCGTTCAGTTCATTCATAATCCCTTCCATTTGGTTAAAAGCGTCCACTTTTGCATTGTAATAGCCTGCCTTTGTATTCTGCGTCCGGTATTGATAGTCCAGAAAGCTGTCTCTAACCCGTTCAACCGAACCGATTTCAACGCCTGTACCCATCTGGCCGGCAAGCCCGACAGAGTCTCTTGATACGGATGGATAAGGGGTTGATGCTTTAAATGTAACACGTTGTCTTGAATACCCTTCGGTATTGGCGTTGGATATATTGTTTGCTGTTACGCTCAGAGCTGATTGCTGCGCGGACAATCCTCTTTTGGCGATTTCCAGCCCTAAAAAAGTTGGGTTTGTCATCTTTTTCACTCCGTTCTAAGCTTTTGAGTCGAATAAAGAAAGCCGTTTTGCCCCGCCTGTCTGGTTTGGCTGCTGCTCTTTTCCGTAATTTGAACCGCCTTCTTTCGGAAGGAGCATATCAAATGTAAGCGAGATAAATTGAAGCGACTGAAAAGTCAGCTGCTTGTTCAAATCGTTCACATCCTTTAAACGGATGACGAGCTGTGAGAGCTTGGCATACAGCTGTTCCAGCACCTTTTTCTCGCCGCCCGCAGCTTTGCTGATACATGCGCTGATAGTCGCGTCCGAGCTGCCGATACAGCTTTTAGTTGCTTCAATGCGGGACTGCTCCGTTTGTTCAATCGCCTGCACATACTTTTGTTCTTTCGTCACGATTTCTGAAAGTGCCTTTATTTCGTTCGTCTTCAGCGCCTCCGTTTTTTGTTCCGACAGAGACAGCAGATGTTCATGCAGCACGCATAAGCGCTCCAGCTCTTCAATCACCCGTTTCACTGAACTGACTTCCTCCTTTTATTGCTGTTTATAAAAATTGACCATTTTTTCAGCTATGCCTTTGCCGTCCACTTTGTACGTTCCATTCTCCACGGCTGCTTTCAGCTGGGCAATTTTCTCCTGACGCTCTTTCATTAAATCAGGACCTTTTTGCAGCTCCTTTGCTTTCGCAGAAATCTCAACTTTATCTTCCGGCTGGGCTGCACCCTGTGAAGAAGCTGTTTGTTTTTCAAATGATTTATGATAAGGATTAACAGGTTGTGTTCCATATTGGTTGATCTTCATGGGATTCCTCTCACTTTCCGCCATAGTTATCTATGATCATACTCATTTTATCGTCTGAGCTTCAAGTTAGTTTAGGGAATCAGTCATTTTTAGGATTAAAGGTATAGTACGTGCCTTTAGAACTATTTCTCTTCTCTTTTTCAAGCTGCTCCAGCTGGTCTAATTGACTCATTTGCGATGCTAAATCTTGATCGCATGACAGGCAATAACGCCCCTCCCGAATAAGTGTGCCGCACCTTTCGCACGGATAGCCGAGATTCGGAAAATTGGAGATTTGAATGCGTTTCTGTCTGATGAACTTCAATATTAACTCTTCTTCGACACCTGTTTTTTCTACGATCTGAAACATTGTAGACTGCCGGTTTTCTTGTTTTTTCAGAAATTTATAAACGGTTTCAAACGCACGTTCTTCTTCTTTCAAGCATGAAACGCAAACGGTTTGAAAACTGCTTTTCATAAACAATGCATTACATCTTGGACAATTCGCCAATTGACTCATAAATTTTGACCCCTATCCTTAAATTCTATCTTTTATATCGGCAGTGAAAAAAAATGATTTAGCTTCGAATTAATGTAAATGATGATACAGATTTTGCCTCACCGGATGTCATCAGACAAGCAGCGGCATGATGAAGGGTCGCCCCTGTCGTATACAAGTCGTCGATCAATATGATATCCAGATTCTTTACCGATCCCTTTTCGGTTCTAAAAACCGTTTTGGGCTTGATCCGTTCTTTTCTGCTTTTTTTGGATTGTTTTTCATTTTCGATTCTGATCAAAGGATGCATAACGGGTTTTTTTAATAAGGAAGCAAGCCTCTCCGCCTGATTGAATCCCCGCTCCGCTTTACGTTCTTCACTGAGTGGTATCGGAACTAAAACAGCTGGAGTGCGGCGGTAATATTGGTGGAAAGCATTGATAAATAAAGGAGCAAAAGCGAAGACCAGTTCAGCATCACCTCTGAACTTAAAACGGGCAAGGACTTCTTTCATGAAGGTATTGTAGATATAGACAGAGCGGTTTTGCCTCAAAAGAGAGCGGGTTAACGGATCAGCTTCCCATTTTAGGCAGTCACCGCAAAGTTCTTCGCTCTCTTGGGGGCGCCCGCACTTAGGGCACACCGTTCTTCCTTCGATCCTGATAAAATTGTCTTTACATGCCCTGCATATTTTCTCTTCTGATCGTAAAAAGAATAAAGCGCGCCATGAAAGAGAATGTAAAAGAGGCGCTTCACAAATTAAACAATGCAGTTCATTTCCTCCCTTTTCGATTGCTTTCGCAAAGCGGGTTGTCATTCACCTTTCTGGCAGCTTCAGCCAAGGTGACGAGCATTGATGTATTTTTTTGTTTGTCAACGAGCTCTGCTTTTATGTAAGTCAGCTTCGACTCATCTGTTACATATTGCGGTTTTACTGCATTTAAAGCCAAGGCGAGCACATCCTCTCTGCACCTGCTGCACTTACAGCTCATGTGCAGCTGTTCGATATACTGATCAAACAACTCTTCCAAAACAGCCTCTTTAGCATTGACTAGCATCCGGCACCGCTCCTCATTTTATATTCATAGGTATACTTTACCATGAATATCAGACTAGTCAATCAACATTTCCTTTTTAGACAGTTTATTCATATATTGAATATGACGTCGTGCCGCATTCATCGACTTTGTCCTACCGTGATGAAAGAAACAGACGTCTCCATCTGTGTGCTCAGGATGCCTGCCGGCTCTGCCGGCCATTTGGACAAGAGCGCTTTCCGAAAAAACAGCCGACTCTGCCCCCAATACTCCAACCTGTGCTTTTTTGACGGTTACACCTCTTTCCAAAATCGTTGTCGTCACGAGCACCTCAAGCTTACTTTTCCTAAACCGGTTCACTTTTTCATTTCTCTCAGGGTCTTCGGCATAGACTCCTTCTGCGCGAAATGTTTCCTTTTTCAGCAGACTGACCACGGTTTTAAGAACAGGGATAGAGGGAACAAACAGAAAAACCGGATGCTGCAGTTCCTGGTGCTTAAAAAGCCATTTTTTGAGGCGTAAAGGAACTTTTCTTCGTTTCAAACCCCTTTCCCAATTTCCGCACCAAATCAATGTAGGTTCAGGCAGCGGGCTGCGGTGGAATCTTGCGGAAATACGGACGGTGTGCAGCTTTCCGCTCTCAGCCCTTTTCTTCATATCTCTAGAAGGCGTGGCGGTTAAATAGATATGTGCGCTTTGCCGTTTGGCCGATTTTTTAACAGCGTATTGCAGCGTATTATCAATAGAATACGGAAAAGCATCCACTTCATCTATGATGATCACGTCAAATGCTTCTTTATAGCGGAGCAGCTGGTGGGTAGTTGAAATGACAAGCGGCGAGAGAGTTCCAACGTCTGGGCTCCCTCCGTATAAAGGGGCGATTTCCACCCCGGGAAAGGCGTGGCGAAACCGCGGTTCAAGCTCAAGCACAACGTCTGTTCTCGGAGTGGCGATACATACTCTCAAACCGTTGTTCAGCGCGAATTCGATCCCTTGAAAAAGAAGTTCCGTTTTTCCCGATCCGCAAACCGCCCAGATCAACAGCTCTTCTTTCCTGCGTATAGCATCGATAATAGATTTTGCCGCTTTTTCCTGACCGGCTGAAAGTACGCCTTTCCACTCCGTGTAAACAGGCGCCCATTCATGTCTGCCATGTCCACGCCAAGTCAACAGAGACGTACACTCGCTCACCCTGCCCATCATGACACAGGCTCGGCAGTACACGCAGCATTTATTGCACCTATAGCAAGGATATCGAGCGAAACAGAAGCGCTCGTGCTGGCCGCACCTCAAGCAAACAAAGCCTCTCTTCGTTTTTTTAATGCCTTCCTCCGTTTTTATCAGGCCTTCTTGGATATGCCAATCAATGACAGGTTCCGGAAAAGGAAGTTCGCTTTTCAGAAGGTGGCGCTGCTCCAAACATGACCGCAATTCACAGGAATAGGATGCCGGATGTTCGATGTGAATCACCTCCAATCTGCCATTCAGTATCTATCATCCATGTTTTCTTGTAAAACAGTCAAAATCTAAAAATCTCCCTCAAAAACCGTAGAAAAAGAAAAAATCTCCGTTTTGCAAAACGGAGATTGGCTTTTATACTGTATACCAGGCGATACCCATTGCTCCTTCACCAAGGTGGGTGCCGATCACAGGCCCGAAATAGCTTTTATAAAATTCGACATGTGCGTATTGCTGCGACAATTCTTCGATTATTTGATCAGCTTCTTCTTCACGGTTGGCATGAATCACAACCGCTCTCAACGGCTTTCCTTTTTCGGCATCTTCGCCAAAAAGCTCAAATAAACGGTTCATCGCTTTTTTTCTCGTCCGGATTTTTTCGAAGGGAACGATCAGCTTGTTCTCAAAATGCAAAATCGGCTTTACTTTTAAAAGGCTTCCGACAAAAGCCTGGGCGCCGCTCAGACGTCCTCCCCTTTGCAAATGCGAAAGGTCGTCAACCATAAAATAAGCCCTCATTGAGGTTTTCATATGATCCAAGTGGCGAATGATTTCTTCCGGAGCCGCTCCTTTTTCCGCCATCTCAGCCGCTTCGATCGCATAAAAACCTTGAGCCATGCAGCTGATTTCTGAATCAAACGGATACACTTTAATTCCTTCAAGCATACCGCGTGCTGATACAGCGCTGTTAAATGTTCCGCTGATGCCGCTGGAAAGGTGGATGCTGATGACCGCATCATATGTTTCCCCGAGTTTTTCATAGAGAGAAATCAGCTCGCCGTATGCGGGCTGGGAAGTCGTCGGGAGATTTTCGTGAGCTTTTACTTCTTTGTAATAGTCCTTCCAGCTCATATCGATTTCTTCCCTGTATGAAGTCTCTCCAAAGATCACATTGAGAGGTATCATATAAATATTGTAGCGCTCACGCAGGTCTTTAGGTATATATGCCGTACTGTCTGTTACTACTGCTGTTTTCATGAAATAAACCTTCCTTATGAAAGATACTCTTTTCTATTCTAAAAGAAAAAGCAGCTTTTTTCATTATAAAGTTTGATTTTCTGCTAAAAGAAAAGACCTGCCTTATGGCAAGTCCACCTTTATCTCATTTCTACCCAGCCATTTTTAATGGCTACAACGACAGCCTGCGTTCTGTCGTTTACATTCATTTTTTGAAGGATGTTGCTGACATGGTTTTTAACCGTTTTTTCACTGATAAATAATGATTCGCCGATTCCGCGGTTGCTTTTTCCGTCCGCCAGCATCTGCAGAACCTCGCATTCCCTTCTGGTAAGAATGTGAAGAGGTCTCCGGATTTCCGGATACACTTCATGCTGAGCGTGAGATGATACACCGCTTGTTGCAAGACGGCGGAATTCATTCACAAGATTATGAGTAACCTTAGGATGCAGATAAGATCCGCCTTCAGCCACAACTTTCACGGCTTCGATCAGCGTGTCGGCATCCATTTCTTTCAGCAGATAGCCGCGGGCTCCTGTTTTTAATGCATGTGTAACATAGTTTTCATCGTCATGGATAGATAAAATAATAACCTTTGATTCCGGATACAAGTCGACCAGTTGTTTTGTCGCTTCTACGCCGTTTACATTCGGCATATTAATATCCATGATTACCACATCAGGATGGTAGTGCTCGACAATGCGAGCCGCTTCATCTCCGTCGTCTCCTTCGGCCACTACCTCAAAGGTAGGTTCGAAATCCAAAATCCGTTTGACACCTTCACGGAATAACTGATGATCGTCAATAATTACAATATTTACTTTAGTCACAAGCTACGCCTCCCCATTCTCATTGTTAAACACACCGCTTTTATGGTCAATATGTCTTTTGTCTCTATTTTACAATTATCTTTACAAAGACAGCGGAACTTTAATCAAAATAAATGTCCCAAGACCTATTTTCGAATCGATTGTCATTGAACCTTCGAGCAAATCGACTCTTTCTTTCATACCTAGCAGACCGAAAGATTTGTTCTTCTTGCCTTTAACTTCTTTTAAGTCAAAGCCGTTTCCATTGTCTTTGATAATCAACGTCACAAAATCTTTTGTCACTTCTACTTTAACATGAATCTCAGTTGATTCGGAGTGTTTTAAGGCGTTTGTCACTGCTTCCTGTGCAAGCCGGAAAAGTGCAACCTCAAACCGCGGTGCTATTCTTCTATCTTCGGATTCTCCGATGCATTGGAAATGGATCTTTGCTTTTCCATGATAATCTTCGATCGTGTTCAAGTATTTTCTGAGCGTCGGTATCAATCCCAAATCGTCTAAAGCCATCGGTCTTAAATCATAAATGATTCTTCTGACTTCATAAAGAGCATTTCTGACGTTTTGCCGGAGGTTTCTAATTTCCTGAAAGCCTTCTTCTGTTCCTTTGTCTCTGAAGATGCGTTCGATCAGCTCAGATCTCATCATGACGTTGGCCAGCATTTGCGCAGGGCCGTCGTGGATTTCCCTTGAGACCCTTTTTCTTTCTTCCTCTTGGGCTTCGATGATCCGCAGTCCGAAATCCTGTTTGGCCTGCGCATCTTCTAGGAGAACGCCAACCTGGCGCAGATCCTGATTTAAATAGTTTAAGACGACGGTAATCTGGCTGACAAGCCCTTCTGAACGCTCGATGATTTCCTGAAGCCCCAAAAGGCGCCGTTCCAGATCATCACGCTTCTCTCTCAGCTGCTTTTCACGCTGCTGGATCATCGTCAGTTCAACCTGCAGTTTGTGGGCTTTTTCATAAGCTTCGCGAATCTCTTCTTCACTGAATTTATGAAAGTTTCTGCTGACCTCAGACAAGCGGTTTCGCGCATGGCGGGCATGCACTTCCAGCCTGTCTCCAAGATCGATGACTTCGTTGACCTGCTGTTTAATCTGCTTCAGCTCTTCTACCAAGCCTTCATATTGCTGACGGGACTGCTCTCCGATTTGAAAGACCTCATCCTTGCTCCCATCAACCGTTTTTAACATCTTCATAATGATTGAATCTAAAACTTTGGAGTCCATTTTGGAAACACTCACCCATTTTCCCTCCGTAACAGCATTGTCATTTACTTTTATCATAAATTTCATTGAACTGAAATTCGTGTCGAATTATAATGAAAGAATGCGTATTCTGGTTTTTTGGTCTTTTTATGGTTACCGATCCATTTCTATTTAATCATAACAAAATACGCGCCAAAATTCTAAGTCTGTTCGATTTTTAGGAGAACAGCCGCATGGCTTGTCAGGAGGTAAGCAGGCATGCTGCAAAGTTATCTCACTGTTGCAGGTGAAGGGACCCATGAAATCGTGATTGAAAAATCCCGGTTTATATGTCACTTAAGCCGCGTCAGTACTGAAGAAGAAGCACAGAACTTTATCAATCACATAAAAAAGCAGCATTGGAATGCGACGCATAATTGCTCGGCTTACGTCATAGGAGAAAATGATCAAATTCAAAAAGCGAATGATGACGGAGAACCGAGCGGGACAGCTGGAGTTCCGATGCTTGAAGTTTTGAAGAAACGCAACCTTAAAGATACGTGCGCCGTTGTGACGAGGTATTTCGGCGGTATTAAACTCGGCGCTGGAGGGCTGATACGGGCTTATGGAAAATCCGTGTCAGAGGGGCTGAACCATGTCGGCGTTGTCGAACGAAAGCTGGTGCGGGTGATGCACACGACAGTGAACTATACATGGCTCGGCAAGCTTGAAAACGAGCTTCGCGAGTCCCCTTATCAAATAAAAGACATTCATTATGCCGACGATGTCGAATTTGAAACGTATGTGAAGGAAAGTGAAAAACAGGCATTTACGGAATGGATAACCGAATTAACAAATGGCAAGAGTGAGAATAGAGAAGGCATTCAAGTTTATTTGGAAGAAGCTTTTAACAATTAAAGGAGAATTATTATATGGCTGAGCGTATTAAAGTGAAAGTGCGAAAAAAAAAGAATAAAAAGAGAAAGCTGATTAAACGGTTTATAGTCCTTATGCTGCTCGCACTTCTCGTAGTCGGCGGAGTGGGCATATATAAAATTATTAACACGATTTCCGCTGCTGACGGCACTTATGATGAGCTTGAGCGCGGAGAGAAGTCAAAGCTCAGGGACGATGTCGTTAATATTCAAAAAAAGCCGTTTTCGATTCTTTTTATGGGTGTTGAAGATTATTCGACAAACGGCGAGCACGGACGGACGGATTCCCTGATTGTCGTGACGCTCGATCCTAAAAAGAAGTCGATGAAAATGCTGAGCATTCCGAGGGACACAAGGGTGCATTTGGCCAGTGACACAACCGGCACAAAAACAAAAATAAATGCGGCCTATGCAAAAGGCGGCAAGGATGAAACAATCGAGACGGTAGAGGACTTCCTCGGAATCCCGATCGATTACTATGCCACAGTCGATTTTGACGGGTTCAAAGATGTCATCGATGAAATCGGCGGAATCGATATTGACGTCCCGTTTGATTTCAGCGAAAAAAGCGATGTCTCCAAATCCAAGAGAATCTATTTTAAAAAAGGGAACATGCATCTAAATGGAGAGGAAGCTCTTGCCTACGCAAGGATGAGAAAACAGGATAAGCGGGGAGACTTCGGGAGAAACGACAGACAAAAGCAAATCTTAAAAGCCGTTCTTGATCAAATCTCAAAACCGCAAAACCTCGCTAAAATTGATAAAATAGCCCAAAAAGCAAGCAAAAACATTCAGACAAACTTCAAAATCACACAGGCTCTGGCGCTTCAGCAAATCTACAGCGGCTTTGCTGGTGATGATATAAAAACATTAAACATCACAGGAAAAGATCTTACGATCGCTGATGTTTACTACTTTGAGCCTGACCAGCAAAACCTTGCAAACGTGCAAAATGAATTGACCCATCACTTGTATCCGGACTCAACCGCTGATTCAAGCGGAACATCGTCTGAATCTTCCGCAACCGCTGACGGGACAGACAGCTCAGCTGAATCGTCTGCTGCTTCTTCTTATTGATTGGCTCTGTTGAATGTGAAATTCATAATCGAATAAAATGAAGGGGAACTCTTTATATATTAAGGGTTCCCCTTTCTTTTGAAAAAGACAATTGATTGATAACACTTTGTTTTAAATAGTTATACTGTTTTTCGTTGGTATCTGTATTTGAGGGAACATCCATATACAGGATGTCTTCTTTGAATTGGGAAATTGTTAAATCATATCTTTTACCATTGATAACATTATAAAAATGCCACCCTTCAGGCAGCTTTGTTTTTCTTATTTCTCCACCTAATAGATCATATACGATTAAGGCGGTTACGCTGCATTGTCCCTTCGCAGGGTTATCCTGACTCCATTTTGAACTTGAATCTGAAGACCAGGATTTATAGAGTGCTTTCATAATTTGTTCGATCTGTCCAAGGTGATGATCATCCATAAAAAATCCTCCTTCTCATAGAGTTTTAGTTAATCAACCAACCGCTTGTGAGGCTTCCTGAGTTGCAGCAATAATAAAACCCCTGGAATCCAGGGGTTTTTGTGCACATTAATTCCTCTTCACCATCCGCCTGTAAAACTTCGTAAAGGGCTTGTACTGCTCATTTACAAGGCCTGTCACCTCTGCGATGATCTGCATGAACAGAATTAAGCCGAAGATGATGAAGATGGACACCCAGAGCGTCGCGGTTTTTAAAAGAATGGCGCTCAGGCTGAAAACGACGCCAATTAAATAAATGACGATGACGGCTTTCCGATGGGACAGGCCAAAGGCCATCAGCCTGTGGTGAATATGCGATTTGTCGGGCGCCGAAATCGGCTGTTTGTTTAAAATACGCCTGATGATCGCGAATGTCGTGTCAAATATCGGCACTCCTAATATAATGATTGGAATGACGACGCTGAACAGGGTCACGCTTTTATACAGTCCGAGCAGCGACAGAACCGAGATCACATAGCCCAAGAAGAGCGAGCCCGTGTCTCCCATAAAAATTTTCGCCGGGTGGAAGTTATAGAACAGAAAGCCGATCGTGCTTCCGATGACAACCAGCGACAGAGAGAAGATCAAGATTTTATCGGCAGAAAAAGCCATGACGGCAATCGTCGAAAGGCCGATGACGGATATACCCGCAGCCAGTCCGTCCAATCCGTCGATTAAGTTGATGGCATTGGTGATCCCGACGATCCATAAAATCGTCAGAGGGTATGCGAGCCACCCCAAATCAAAGCGAAGATCCCAAAATGGAATCGATAAAAATTCCATTTTTAAGCCTGTACTGACGATGATGCAGGCTACTAATATTTGAACGATAAATTTAATTCTCGCGCTCAAATTGTGTTTGTCATCTACAATGCCCAAAATGACAATCATAAAAGCACCGAGTGTAATTGCTGTTATTCTGTTTTCATAAAGGCCGCCGGCAAGCGAACCGGTCAATACTCCTATAAAAATGGCTAAACCGCCCATTCTCGGCATTACTTTATCATGTATCTTTCGTTTATCCGGCTGATCCACGACCCCGGATTTGATTGCTAGACGTTTGACAAGCGGAGTAATAATTAAAACAGTAATGAGAGAGACAAAAAACGCAAGTACAGTGCGTTCATAAGACATAAGGAAGTCTCCTTTTTAAATGAAGTCTGGTCGTATTAAAGATCATACCTTTTCATTATACAATTTCATTATTTATTATAACAAGCTCCAGCCAAAAGAAACATCATGAATTAATATCCCCCGCCGCAAATTATGCATCTTTATTCAAGTTCAATTTATCAAGCATCGATAAAAATAAATGATGCCAGTCTCTTTCATGTGCGATCTTTCTGCGCAGTTCCACATGGGAGACATCTTCATGAGCAAGCTCCAGCTCTTCACACAGCGCTGTAAATTCAACGGGGTCGTTTCCTGTTAGATGACGGTAAACGTGTTCCTGTTCAACCTTTTTTGTTGAAGGAAGGTTCATACCGGCGACAGGCTTTCCGGCAGCCAAAAATTCAAACAGCTTTAAAGGGAATACCGCATTATTATATGGCGACGGTTTATACGGCATGATCCCGATATCCACTACATTCATATAAGCCGGTACTTCCGACGGCGCAGCGGGCCCCGTCCAAATGACATTTTCTTCTTCAAGAAGCGCTTTAAAATCTTCATCTCCGTTTGTCCCGTCAGGACCGACAAATAAAAACGTCCACTCTTTTTTGGTTTTGGCAGCTTCTTTGATGAGCTTAAAATCGAGCTTCGGCTTAATTCCGCCGATAAAGCCGAGGACGGTGCCTTCCCTTCCGTTCAATACATCGGCTTTTTGCTTATTTTTCGCAAACAAGCTGTATTCCACACCATTTTCGATTGTAAAAACCGGCTTTGTCTCTCCTTGAAGCCGGTCTGCTACGTTTTGGTGCAAATATTCAGAAGTGCAAAAAATCGTATCAGCAGCTTTAATGATTCTGCCTTCAGCTTCAAAAATAACCTTTTGCCTGAATCCTGAGACAAGGCTTTGGCTTCCGCTGATCGGCGCCGCCCACAGGTCACTGCAGTCATAGATGACCTGATCCCACTGATAAAGTGATGACAGCAGCGGAAAACCGGGGAATGTGTACCATAAGCACACCTTTTCCCCCTGAACGTCTTCTTTCAGCCGGTCAAGCAGCGGCTTCAGCTTGCTTTTATAAAAAACATCCTTGTAGCGGGCAAACCTGAATATTTTCTTTTTCAAAAAATCTTTGACTGCAAATTGCTTGATTCCGTTGTCAAGCAATGTAAATGTCTCTCGGGAAGGATTTTCAGACGGACAGACCCAAATGACTTCCTTCGTCTCCTTGCGGCCAGCCAAAAACTCAGCAAGGCGGTGCCTTCTGTACCTTAGCTGATCCTGTCCCCATTCACCTGTCGCTACTATGACGTGTATGACTTGATCTGCTTTCACTTTCAATCACCTTTTCTGTCAATGCCGTTATAATCTTTTCATGACTGCGTTCTTAGCGTAATGGAAAAAGCACCATGTCGCTTTCATCAAGTGAAGGCGTTCGATTTCCCTGTACACATACCAGGTTTTTCGCGCCGCCTTCCACTTGTTTCTGGAGATCGATGTTTCAACGATGCGGTATTCGGCGAGGGGTTCGTTCAGACCGAATGCCTTGAATCCTCGCTTTAATACGGACAGCCATGTCGCCAAATCCTGACGGGTTCTGATATTCGGCATCCGGATATCACCCGTTTGCTCTCTGTCAATCATTACCGTCAAACAGCCGATAATCGTATTTTTTAATACATCATCATATGTAAGGCTGACGGGTGCATGAATGGTTTTATGAAGCGGTTCGCCGTCTTGGCTGATCAGCTCGTATGCCGTAAATGTGAAAGCGTGCTGATGCTTCCTCATAAAGGCAAGCTGCTTATCCAGCTTTTCTGCTTTCCACACATCATCGCTGTCCAAAAAGGCGACATAGCGCCCTTCGGCTTTGCTGAGCGCTGCATTTCGAGCCGCTGCAGCGCCTTGATTTTCTTTCAGAAAAATGGCATGGATCCGTTCATCATCTTCTTCATAGCGCTTCAAAATGTCTCTTGTCCCATCTGTTGAGCAATCATCGGCAATGATCATTTCCCAGTCGGAAAACGTCTGATTTAAGACGGACTGAATGGTTTTTTCGATAAATTCCTCCGCGTTATAGGAAGGCGTAATGACAGAGATTAAAGGTTTTTGCCTCGTCATGGTCCTGATCCACATCCCCAATTAAAAATTTAACGTTCTCTGAATACTTCCGGAACGACAATGATAAAAAACGACAGCGCTAAACCGATCAGTACGCCTAATACCGCTCTTTTTTTAGGCGACATGCCGGCAGCCTGGTTATCCAGCACGATCAAAGGCTCAATTTCTTCAGCAGCCTTCATATCGAGCCTGCTTGTTTCAAGCTCATACAAAAACCGCTGTTTATCAACTTTGGAATCAGCGCTGACTGTTTCGCCTTCAAGCGCCTTTATATTCTTTTCGATGACTTCTTCCCTTTTTGAAAACAGCGCCTTATCGCCTTTCATATAGGCATCTTTAACTTTTCCTAAAGTATCCAATGTTTTCTGTTTGTCAGGCCCTGTATAACTTAAGTTAAAAAGTGAATCCGTTCTGATTTCAATCGCCAGATCGTCTTTCAACTGCGCCAGATCCTCTTCCGGCATATCCGGGAAAATGTCCTTTAAAAAGGCTTCGTTTTTCAACAGCAGCGGCACCTGCTTTGCATTGTTGTACTTCGCTTCTCCATAATTCCCGGTTGATATCGTTACAGTAGCCGTGTAATCGGACGGAGCAACGCTCCCCTTCGGCATAAAATAGCCGACAAGACCAAGAATAAGAGGAAGCGCAATAATCGCCACAATAAACTTTTTCACTCTACCAGCAATACGTTTGATTAAATTCATCACATGAATTTCTCCCTGTTTTTAAATTCGATTTTCAAAAATCACCTATACTGTTCGGTTTCATCCGTTCCGCTGACTCTAAAGGTATTAACCGTCGCAATCACAAGGGCGAGAAACACCCAATGGAAATATAGATTCGAGACGGAACTCGGACTGATGCTTGATACAAGGAAGGCGACGAGCGCGGCTGTCAAACCTTCAATGAGAAGCTTGTACCGCTTTCCAAGCGATCTTTTATAATATCGGTAAAGCACGGTTATTAAATAAATGTACATCGTTAAATAACCGAGCATCATCACAACTCCAAAATTCGTCATGATCTCTACGAGCCAGTTATGAACCTCCACGACCCGGTCTGTATCGAACAATGCGTGATGTTCCAAATAATAAGGTACATTGCCGGCGCCGACGCCAAATCCGTAAGTATCCAGCACATAATGCCCGGCGTTTTTCAACAAGTTTGCCCTGGCGACATTGGATGGCAGCGGCTCGCTGAAATCGTGTGTAGTTTGCGGAGCCAAAAAGTATGTATAAAAAGCTCCGGTGATCTTTCCTGCAAACAGTGTGACAAAAGCGATACATCCTGCAGCTGCGGCGATGAGCGCCCATTTTTTAAGCACCTTCGGCAGCAAAATAAATGCATAAACGGCAAGTCCGGCTATAATTCCCAGGATGCTGGCTCTTGATCCTGTCAGGAAAATCAAATAGGCCGAACAGAACGCAAGGAGCAGCCCCGCTATTTTTAAGTAGCTGTTTTTAATGTTTTTGAAAAAAGATAAATAAAAGAAAAAGCTGATGGATAGAAATGTCGCAAAGTCATTCTGATTGAAAAAGACGGATGTCGGATAGTGCTGTTTATAGTGCGGCCCGTTATAAAGGGTCGAGCTCGGCAGGTGGTTTAATGTAAAGTGGTTGTAAAACCCGATGACCATTAAAAATACGGTCATGACCAACCATATGTAATAAAACGCGAGAATTCGATCCATTTTTTGAAAAAACATAACAATCAGAAAAACAAAAAACATTCCCATTGCCAATAGGAACAGATATTTTACGCCCTCAGTAGCAGACTTGACCCAAAGCAGCGAAATCATTCCATAGCAGAACCAAAACGTGAAAAACATCAGAATGCCTTTAACATGCACCTGCTTCCACTTTTCAAGGTGCTGACTGCCTTTCAACATTTCCGCTATGAATAAGAACCCTGCCAGAATCAGAAGAATTCGATATGGAAACAGGCTGAAAAAGCCCAATTTAATCGTAAAAAAAGCATTGTTGGCAAAAGTTGCAGCGATGAGCAGATATAATACGGGCATCAGCAATTGCTCGGACGACAAATACTTCCGGAGCACAATGATCAAAGTCAGCGCAATCAAAATCAGACATGCTAACAAGACTTTTTTTGCATTGGACTGGGCCAATACAACGAATGCTAACCCTGCGGTCAATGCGGCGAGCCAAACCAAAACATTGACCGCGGAACGTTTGAGACTCATTTTTCCCCCTCCTTCCGCTTCTTTCTGGAAAAGGGCTGCCGACATCAGCCAGCAGCCAGTGATTTACATATTCATTTCTTTTTTATAATATGAAATGGTCTTTTCCAGTCCTTCAGCGAGCGGCATTTTTGGTTCCCAGTTTAAAATTTTCTTTGTTTCTTCATTACACAGTGTGCTGTGGCGGATATCCCCCGGTCTTTCATCTTGATAAATCGGAGACAGCGCCGAGTTCGTCGCTTTTTTCATCTCTGCAAACAGCTCATTGACTGTGATCGAAAAGCCGTTCGAAACGTTTAAACAAACGTTTGATTGAGCTTTGAGCGCCTTGACGTTGGCGGAAGCCACATCACCGACATAAATAAAATCGCGCGATTGTTCTCCGTCTCCAAAAATCACTGGAGCCTTGCCGCTTGTCAGCAAATCGGAGAAAATCGATACGACGCCGCCCTCTCCTTTTGCGTCCTGGCGCGGCCCGTATACATTGCTGTACCGCAAAATGCAATACTCGGTTCCATACAGATCATAGGCCAGCTTTAAGTAGTTCTCCACCGTAAGCTTCGTCAGCCCGTAGGGTGAGCCTGGATTTGTTTTATGACGAGTGTCGACAGGCAGATATTCAGGATCTCCATAAACAGCTGCTGATGATGCAAAGACAATCTTTTTCACGCTGCATTCACCCGCTGCCTTAATGATATGGAGCGATCCCTTGATATTGATGTTTTCATCATTTAAAAAATCGCTGACAGACTCCGCCACGCTTACTTGTGCAGCTAAATGAATAATATAATCGGGATCAATGCTTTTGATGACGTCGATGACTTCCGGCTTTGTTATATCCTGCTCATAAAAGTCAACCGCGAGACCTTCAATGTTGGAGCGGTGTCCCGTAGTTAAATTGTCAAGAATTGAAACCCGGTAATTTTCTTTCAGAAGCTGTTCAGCGATATGCGAGCCTATAAATCCGCATCCGCCTGTCACTAGTACTTTTTCCATTAATAACACCCCTCGTTTTATACTTTTGTTAAGCTTTTCTCTCCCTGTACTCCAGGGCGGCCAATTGAATGATAAATAAATCCTTCTCTTCTCATATCTTCAAGTTTAAACAAGTTACGTCCATCAATTAGAACAGGACGATTTAAATATGTTTTCAATTTCTTAAAATCCATTTCTTTAACCTGTGGCCAATCTGTCAAAATGAGGCAAGCATCAGTATCCTTCACAGTATCATACAAATCGTTGCTGTATATGGCCTGATCTCCCAATAAGCGTTCTGCCTCCGGAATTGCAATGGGATCGTATGCTTTAATATGAGCACCAAGGCCTCTCAGCATCGGAATGACATCCAGAGACGGCGCCGAGCGCATATCGTTTGTATTCGGCTTGAATGCCAGCCCAAGAACCGAAATGGTCATGCCGTTTAAATCGCCAAACACATCAAGGAGCTTTTGCACAATGTGGGCGCGCTGCTTTTGATTCGTCTCAATAACGGCTTCAATCATTTTAAAAGGATAGCCGACTGACTTCGCGATGTGCAATAAAGCCATTGTATCTTTAGGGAAGCAAGAGCCGCCAAAGCCGATTCCGGCATTCAAAAATTTATTGCCGATTCTGCTGTCCAGTCCGACACCTTCAGACACCTTTGATACATCAGCTCCGACCCTTTCGCAAATATTTGCGATATCATTAATGAACGAGATCTTTGTAGCCAAAAATGCATTTGCAGCGTATTTAATCATTTCTGCACTTTCAAGGTTAGACTTGACGATTTTCGTTTGAAAAGGCTTATGGAGCTCTTCAATAATCGCAGCAGCCTTTTCGCTTGTCGCACCGATGACGGCTCTTTCCATATTCATCGTATCGTAAATAGCTGTTCCTTCACGAAGGAACTCCGGATTCGAAACGACGTCGAAAGGGAATTCCCCTTTTGAATTGCGTTCTATAATGGCTTGTACGAGCTTTCCTGTTCCAACAGGGACAGTGCTTTTGTTGACGACGACTTTATAGCCGTTCAGATGCTTCCCGATCATTTCGGCAACAGATTTGACAAATGTCAGGTCTGCTTCCCCTGTTTCCGACATCGGTGTTCCGACTGCAATATAAATAATCTCTGCTTCTTCAATCGCCTTGGGAATATCAGTAGAGAAAAATAAGCGATTTTCGTTTACGTTTTTATCCACAAGTTCTTTTAGGCCGTTTTCATAAATCGGCATCACTCCTGCTGAGAGTCCTCTTATTTTTTCTGCATCAATATCGCAACAGACAACCGAGTTTCCCACTTCGGCAAAACAAGTTCCAGACACCAGCCCGACATATCCCGTTCCAATGACAGCGATTCTTTTCAACATTATCATTCCCTTCTTTCAGCTGACCCTTCAAATCCAATAGCTTGATTTAGGTAATGATCTTTATCTCTTTTCTATTGAAAAAATCTGGGTTTTCCGTTTTCCCAATTCTTATTTTTATTAGCTTAGACGCAAATAAATGGGTTTAAACAGTATTATATTCAACACTCATACGCATATTAACCGACAGATCCCAACTTAATTTTTGTTCTCGGCAACATCCCCATACACATCCAGCAACTTGCCGGCATTTTTAAAGGCGTCATAATCATCGTGCACCGTTTGATACAGCTCTTCAGCGATGTCTTCTTGCCAATTCGCGCCTTCCAAATAACCTTTGACAGCTTCTGTTATGCTGGAAGCCGAGCGCGGCTTAATCAGCAGATGTTCGTGTTTTCCGAATAAAGACGGAACCCCTCCGACCGCCGTACAAAGCACCGGAACCTTGAGGGCGAGCGCTTCAATGACGACAGTCGGCATCCCCTCAGAATACGAAGGAAGCGCAAACAGATCTGATGCAGCCAGATATTCTGATATCTCATGGTTTGCGACCTGCCCCGTCAATATCGCTTTTTCACCGGCGGTTTGACGAATGTGCTGCTTCTCCGGTCCGTCGCCGATGAACACAGCTCTGTAGCTGTCATCAAGCTGCTTGACCGCTTCCGCCAGCTCGGCTACTCCTTTTCCTTTCACCAAGCGGCCGACGAACGTCAGCAATTTTTTGTCTTTCGGCAGGCCGAATTTCTCCCTCAATTCAAATGTTGAAGCGGAGGGTTTTTGAAACCGGTCCAGGTTGACGCCGATAGGAAGAACCGAGCATTCAGCACCGGTCATTTCTTTTGTTTTGGCTTTCAGCTCATCGCTGACAGCCAGAACTTTTGCCGCGGAATGCACAGCTGTTTCAAATGCTCGAAATGCACCTTTGCTGTAATGGGGATAAATATTGACATCGCTTCCGTGCAAAGTCAGAACATAAGGAACTTTCAGCCTCTGTGAAACAACGGCAGCGGCACCCCCGGATGGCATCGCGAAATGGGCATGGATAAGATCCGGCGCAAGCCCGTGCTTCTCGATCGTCCTCAATACAGACTTTGCAATCCGGCGATGCGGCTGTGCCCATTTTAGCTGTCCAGGCAGAGCCGTATACGGCGGTCTGTAGACCGGGATGCCTTTTCTTTCTTCATATTCCGGGACTGTTCGTGCTTGACGGTATTTTTTTTTCAGCAGCCTGAGGGGAGCAGGGTTCACAGGTGATGGACATATGACCGCCACATCAACGCCCTGCATCTGCAGCGCCTGAACCTGTGTTTCATGAAAAACGCCTTCTCCCGGTTTTTGACTGCTTGGATAAACACTGGTAATCCAAAGAACCTTCAATGATGAAACGCCCTTTCTGCTGTCATCTTCCTAATTGGATCTTCATAGCCTGCCGATAAAATTTACTGACCAGAAAACCGTAAAAAATTCCGCTGATTCCGACGGAAACTGCCAGCTGAAGCATGGCGCCGTGAAGCAGATGTCTGCTGCCGACGCTCAAGACAAGAGCCAGCAATGCCATGAGCAGTGTCAAGGCCAGCGGTTTTCCAACGGTTCTGAAATATTCGCCCATCTTCAGCTGGATGACATATTTGAGCAGCCATCTGCCGATAAAGAAATTGATCAGGCTGATCGCTGCATAGGTCCAGGCGGTGATCGTCAAATCATTCGTTAATACCGCCGCATAAAGAGACAGCCCGTAAAGGAGCATGATCCCGCTGTCCCAATAAAATGCCAAGTCTGCTCTCCCCTTCGCCAGCAAAACCGATCCGTTCGGATTCATCAAAACCCTGAGCAGCCCGACAATCGCGAGGATATTCAGAACCGGTACGGCCTGCAGCCATTTTTCTCCGAAGACGACTTCAATAAATAAATCTGAAACAGTCATCAGTCCGATCAGAAGCGGGAATGAAATCAGCGAGAGAAGCTTTGTCATATTTAAAAAGCCTTCGCGCAGCGTTTGATTGTTCCCTTGATTCTTTGAGAAGACGGGAAACGCTACCCGTGTCACGATCGGATTGATTTTTAATACGGGAATCGTAATAATTTGATACGCCAGGTTATAGATTCCCAATGCTTCCGCACCGAGAAACCGTCCGATCAAAATCATGTCGATATTGGCGCCAAGCCTGTTTACAAGCCTTGAAGCGAGCTGAAACGCGCCGAACGAGAAAAATTCTTTCACTTCCCCCAACGCAAAGACGAGAGAAGGACGCCATTTTTTTAAATATACAGCAAAAAACATGATGCCTTTAACCGAATTAAGAAAAACTTGTGACAATGCATAGGCCACAATCGGATCCATCAGAAAAACCAAAACGAGCAGGAGCACAAATGACAAAACGGTGACACCCGCTTCTATTTTGCTCAGCACATTAAACTTCAGATCTTTTTGCAGCATATATTGATACTGCTGGCCGACCGGGGCGATCAAAAACATGATGGCCAAAATCCGCACAAGAAAAACCAGTTCGTCCCGCTGATAAAAGTCTGCGATGAACGGACTCAGGAAAAAGAGGCCGATAAACAAAAGGATGCCCGTTAGGATATTCAGCCAATATAAGGTCGATAATTGGCGTTCACTGATGTTCTCCTTTTGAATTAAAGCGGCCCCGAATCCCATATCTAGTACAATTTGTGTAAAAATCGTTACGGTGGTCAGCATTCCGACCAAACCGAATTCGGCAATTGTCATGATATTGCCGAGCAGTGCAAACTGTATAATTTGAATGACCGTGACGATCAAAGTTGAAACACTTGTCCATTTTGCACCGCTTAATATTTGTTTCGTAATGGTAGACATAGCATATTCCTAACTTCCTCGTATTATCTGGCTCCTTCGCCGGTTAATACTACTTTAATCGTTTTCAGCATAACCTTCAAATCGAGAAGAAACGTTAAATTCCGAATGTAATACAGATCGTGCACCAATTTTTCTCTCGGACCGATATCATAGCCTCCGTTTACCTGTGCAAGTCCCGTTAACCCAGGCTTAACAATTAAGCGGTTTTTAAATCCCGGAATTTCATGGTGAAACTGAGCGGTAAACATCGGTCTTTCAGGCCTTGGTCCCACAAGGCTCATATCTCCGGCCAGAACATTGATCAGCTGCGGAAGTTCATCGATTCTTGTTCTTCTTATAAAAGACCCGACTGCAGTGATGCGCGGATCATCCTTCTGCGCCCATTTCGCACCGGATTTTTCTGCGTCAATTCTCATAGAACGCAGCTTGATCACCTTAAAATGCTTTCCGTCTTTTCCGACGCGTTCCTGCCGGTATAACGGAGAACCCGGTGTTTCGATACAGATTAATATACAAAACAGCAGAATAAACGGCAGTGTAAGAGCGAGCCCAATCAAGGAAAGGACGATATCCATTATCCGCTTCATATATAAATAACGTACTGCTTTTTTTGATAGAGCACAGGAATAAGTTTGCTGGCTTGAATATTCATTGTACATTCTTAAACTTTTGTCGATACTCACTAGCATACACCTCGATTAGTATGTTACTGTTTGATCTATTCGTCAGTGTAGCATACGAACGTAAACACAATGTAAAGGAGTCATTAAAATTAGTAAATTCATTGATTTTATGTTAAAAATGCATCGCCTCCGTTTTGTCTTTAAATTCACCAAAAATATCATACTATATTATAAAGACAAAACAAAGGCAGCATAGGCAATTTTTCCGAAAAACGAATTTCTTTATATTTTAATAGTAAGCAACAATTCCGTCGTAAATCGCTTTAGCGCCTTTTTCTTTGTAAGTCGAGCTTTTGAGTTTTGTCGCATCACTTACATTGCTGATAAACGCAAGTTCAACAAGGCAGCTTGGCATTTTTGATTCCCTGATGACATGGAAGTTGCCGATTTTCACACCGCGGTTTGACGTATTCAATGCAACATAGAGACGGTTTTGAATCTCGGTTGCCAGCCTTTTGCTGTTGGCCGATTCATACGTTGTATAATAGTAGGTTTCTGTTCCGGAAGCAGCAGGTGTTGCCGAGTTTGCATGGATGCTGACAAACAAATCCGCATGATTTGACTGCGCTTTTGATACACGCTGTGCGAGCGTCAGGTAAGTGTCGTTCGTTCTCGCCATAACTGGCAGCGCCCCGCCGTTTGATAATTTCGTATTAATTAATTTTGCGACATCAAGGTTCACGCTTTTCTCATATAAACCGTTGCCGACAGCACCGCTGTCTGTACCACCGTGCCCTGCATCAATGAAGATTTTTTTGCCGACGATCGGATTCTTCAGCTGTGATACGACATTGGATTGAAGAGAAACCGTTCCGCCAAGCACGGTAAACGTCGTCATGTTTTTGGAACCGATCACTTCTCTTGTCGGTGTCGGCAAAGATGATGCATTCGTGAACATCATCGGACGGTTTTGCTTAGCCGCCAGAACAGATCCTGTTAATCCGTCGGCATACGCATAGCCATTGCTGATGATTGCACTCTTGGCAGAAGAATAGTATTTCTTGACGACATTGGCCGCGACTTCATAGCGGTTGCTGCCGCCGATTCGCGTCGGAGAAGCAAGCTGTTTATATACGGTGTTGGAGATGCTGACTTCACCGCCTACGACAATGGTCGATGTTGTTCCTTTGCTCTTCATTGCATTTTTTGTCGCTGTCGGGATGGAATTGGACGATGTTAAAAGGATCGGGATGCCGTTTCTCGCGGCATATGCGCCGATCGCAAGGCTGTCAGCATAGGCCGTTCCGTTGGCGATGACAGCTTTTGAATTGCTCGGCAGCTTATTCGCAATATTTGCCGCAACCTCGTAGCGATTTGCCCCGCCGATG
The DNA here is from genome assembly GCF_002993925.1 of Bacillus paralicheniformis. Taxonomy (NCBI): domain Bacteria; kingdom Bacillati; phylum Bacillota; class Bacilli; order Caryophanales; family Bacillaceae; genus Bacillus; species Bacillus paralicheniformis. The sequence goes on from NZ_CP023665.1 coordinate 3,822,349, forward strand.
CGTTCGACAGATGACACACCAAGCTTTTTAATCTCGCTTACGACGCCGTTTTGAACGCTGACGGTTCCGCCGATTACAATCACTTTGCTAGGTTTTAACTGACTGATTCGGTTTTTAGTGGCCGTTGGCAATTTGGACGCTTCCGTTAATAGGACAGGCGCGTTGTTTCGGTAAGCAAATGGAGTCGCTGAAAGGACGTCGGCATATGCCTTTCCATTTGCAACAATGACTGTGCTTGCACTTGACCATCCCTGCTTGGAAACATTCACCGCAACCTCATAACGGTTTGCACCGTCTAATCTTGTGACAGAGTTGGCTGCAAATACATTAGGTACAAACAAAAAGAACCCTAACAACAACATAGGTACAGCTTTAAGAAAGACCCTCAAAAAAATAACCTCCAAAAATGTAAATGTTATGTTTTCCCCTGAACATGAACAGAGGAGGCACTGCTGCCTCCTGTTCTAACTCTATTAATAGCTTGATAGAGTCGTATTTGGATAATAGAAACTTAAGATTTTCTTGTAATCGTGCCCGGCAGCAGCTCTGGCATTTGCTCCGTACTGACTCATGCCGATGCCATGGCCGAATCCTTTACCGCTGAGAACAAAAGCGTTCGTAACGTTGGATACCGAAGCATACGTGCTCTTCATATTCATGCCGCCCAGCATCGATCTTAATTGAGTCGTCGTCACGGAAATCGTCGCTGTTTTTTCTGAGAGATTTCCGTTTGACAGAACATAGCCGTTTGATTTTTCTTTGACAAAGTAAGAAAACTTCACCTCTGCTGTTTTCGGCCGCTGACCGGCAGTTTTCGCGCTGCTCAAGGTCAGGCTTGAGATTTTCGTGATCTTAATGGATTCTGCACTAGGATATTTATTGGTAATAAACCAGCTTTTCAGCCCAGACAAATAGGCAGAGTTCGTTTCATTTGTCGTATTCCACCATGTGCCAGGGCTCTTTAGGTTTAAGCCGCTGGTATTGATCTGCGTTTTATTCAAGGATATCGACCAGCTGTTTTTCGGGTCGTATGTATCCGCTTTGGCGATTAAATATGGAACATTGCCGCCCCATACCTCTGCGCTTGCTTCCGTATATCCCCCGTTGCTCGATGAGTAAACAGCCGAAATCAAGTTGCCGTTATATTTTAAAACTTGTCCTTTTGTTGTATTTACAACGCTGGATGTCTTCGAATTCCAGTCGTATCCCCCGTAAACCTGAAACGCTTGCGTATCGGCCACTACTTTTCCTGCGGAACCGACCGAATATGTTCTCGCTGCCACCGCTTGGGCTTTTAACGCTTCCGTCTGCCAGCTTGCCGGCATTTCGTGCGGCACAACACCTTTCAAATAATCTTCGAACGGAATGTTTTCGTTTATCGGCCGAACATATTTGCTTGATTCAATCGTAAACTTCATATTGCCTAAATAAGGCCTTCCGTTGATGCTGATGGAATTTGATGTCGAGTATTTTTTAGGTGATGCCGTAAATGTCGTTCCAAGCGTTTTGACAGCTTTATTATTTTTGTAGAGTACAAGCTTTCCGCTTGATAGATTAACAGAGTATCCATCTCCGGTAAGCATGTCTGCCAGACTATTTTTCAATGAATCCGTGATTGAAGTGGTCCCCCCAAGCAAAGCAAAAGACTGGGTTCCTTTTTTCGCGACTACATCTGCTACAGGAGTCGGCAGGCTGCCCGATTGGACAAGCAGCAAAGGATGCTTTTGTTTGGCTGCAAGAACGGAACCGGCCAATGCATCTGCAAAAGTCGTTCCGTTAGACATGAAAACCTTTGATGCGTTCATGTTAAGCGTGTTGACAATATTCGCCGACACTTCGTATCTGTTCGCTCCGCCGATGCGGGTAACAGACGCTTTTTTCTTTAATGTGTTTTCAACGCCTGTGCTGACACTCAACGGACCGCCGACGATCGTAACCTTGCTCGGAATATTGTAATCGCTTCGGATCGTATTATTCCCTGAAAGCAGTATCGGATAACCGTTCATTGCCGCATAAGGCGCGATCGACAGAGCGTCGGAGAAGACTAGACCTGTGGCAACAATCGCCTGGCTGTAGGACCCCATCCGGCTCGCGATGTTTTTGGACACATCATAGCGGTTGGCGCCGCCGATGCGGTCAATGGCCCCATACTTTTTCAGCGTGTTTTCAACATTTTTGGAAACGCTCGCCGTTCCCCCGATAATTAAGATGTTATCAGGCTTCATCTTGGCAATTTGAGTTTCGGTTTTCGCCGTCAGCGCGCCCGCATCAGTTAATAGAATCGGCGCATCGTACTTCTTTGCAAGCGGAGATGCAGAAAGCGCATCCGCAAAAGCGTCCCGATTGACAATCACGACAGTGCTCGGGTTCGTCCATCCGGCTGATGCAACATTGTTTGCCACATCGAAGCGGGTCGCCCCGCCGTACCGCTCTGTCGCGGAAATTCCCGAGCCCGGAATTTCGTATGCGCCGGTAATGCCGACATCAACGCTTGATTTATTGCCCAAATAATTGCTTAATTTTACCGAGATTGTTTTGTCGGCAGCCTGGGCAGATTGTGTAAACATCAGAGCTGCAGCAGTTACTGACGACAGAAGCAGAAGCTTCATTTTTTTCAAAACGTTATAAACCCCCTTGATTCAGCTCTTTATTTTGTTTCGATGCTTTTCAGCTCCAAAACGCCATTTCCGCCTTTTTTATATTGGACTTCTACTTTTTTGCCTTCTTCAATGGAATTGACTTTATCCTGAAGATCTTCATCGACTTGAAGCGTTGTTTCTTTGCCATCGATGTTCACCGCAATTGTGTGGCTGTCAGCCAACCCCACGAATGAGCCTTCTTTAGTGACGGTTTCTTCAGATGCCGCATTTTTATTGTTTGTGCTTGACTTGTCCTCCGATTGGCCCGAAGTGCCGCAGGCTGACAACAAAAGCAGCATTGATAATGTTAGAACTATGAGTTTTTTCATCTTCTTCACCTCTCCCTTTTTATCGACAAATTCCAACAGATTCTTTAATTATAGCGAAAAATTTTGCAGATTGATTGGTTTTTTTGAAACATTTTTCTAAGGATTTCGTCTATCCAAAAGGACACATATAACTTTTTGTTGTTTTTGAATTTTAAGAAACTTATAATCAAAGTAGAACATTAAAAGGTGAGGGCTATATGAGAGCTGAAAAGAGGAAGAAAAAGAAAAAAATTTTTTATACAATTATCGCTTTGATTGGTATTTTTGTTCTCAGTACAGGCAGTTACGCCTATTACTTATGGCATAAAGCGGCATCTACAGTAGCGAGCATTCATGAAAATATTAACAAATCAAAAAAACGCGATTCAGCTGTTGACATTGATAACCATGACCCGTTTTCCGTGCTTCTCATGGGTGTCGATGAACGGGACGGTGATAAGGGGCGCGCAGACTCCCTCATCTATATGACGGTGAACCCGAAAACGAAAACGACTGAAATGGTCAGCATCCCGCGGGATACGTATACTGAAATTATCGGCAAAGGCAAGTTGGATAAAATCAACCATTCATACGCATTCGGCGGTGTTCAGATGACGGTAGACACGGTTGAGAACTTCCTCGATGTTCCTGTCGACTACTTTATCAAAGTCAATATGGAAAGCTTCAGGGATGTCGTAGATACGCTTGGCGGCATTACCGTGAACAGTACGTTTGCTTTCAACTATGACGGATATTCATTTGGCAAAGGCGAGATTACGCTGAACGGAAAAGAAGCGCTCGCTTATACGAGAATGAGGAAAGAAGACCCGAACGGCGACTTCGGACGCCAGAACAGGCAGCGTCAAGTCATCGAAGGAATCATTAATAAAGGCGCCAATATATCGTCTATCACGAAATTCGGAGATATGTTCAAAGTGATCGAAAACAACGTTAAAACGAATCTCACGTTTGACGATATGTGGGATATTCAATCCGGCTATAAAGAAGCCCGCTCAAAAGTCATCCAGCATGAGCTGAAAGGCGACGGCACAAAAATCAACGGAATCTATTATTACAAAGCTGACGAAAGTTCCCTTTCCGACATTACAGCCGAACTGAAAGAAAGCCTTAATAAATAAAAAAAGCTTCCTGAAAAGGAAGCTTTTTTATTAGTCTTTAAACACGTCAGGCCGCGCGCTTCGATATCCGTACCGATAAAGCAGCGCCTCTGCAATTCGCCGCGAAGCCTGTCCGTCCCCGTATGGGTTTGAAGCCCGTGACATTTTGCGATATTCATCTTGATCGGTCAACAGCTGTTTAGTCAGCTGATAGATCTTATCTTGATCCGTGCCTGCCAGCTTAAGTGTCCCGGCCTGAACGCCTTCGGGCCGTTCCGTCGTATCTCGAAGCACGAGGACCGGCTTTCCGAGCGACGGCGCTTCTTCCTGCACCCCGCCCGAGTCAGTGAGGATGAAATGAGCTTCAGCCGCAAAGTTGTGAAAATCAATGACTTCAAGCGGCTCTATCAGATGGACCTTCTTCAGATCACCGAAATGCTTTGCAGCCGCTTCACGAACAGCGGGATTGAGATGAACGGGATAAACAACCTGTACGTCGTCAAATTCTTCGACGATCCGCCTGATTGCTTTAAACATATTTTCCATCGGCTCACCTAAATTTTCACGGCGGTGGGCGGTAAGCAAAATCATCTTGTCATTTCCTATTTTTTCAAGAATGGGATGTGAATAGCCGTCCCTCACTGTTGTGTGAAGCGCATCGATTGCCGTATTTCCAGTGACGTAAATCGTCTCCTGGTCTTTATTTTCACGGAGCAGATTCTTTTCGGCCTGCTCTGTCGGCGCAAAATGAAGATCGGCAATCGATCCCGTCAGCTGCCTGTTCAGCTCTTCGGGAAACGGCGAGTATTTGTTTCCGGTCCTGAGTCCCGCCTCTACATGGCCGACGGAAATCTGGTGATAATAAGCGGCAAGACTTCCCGCAAATGTCGTTGTCGTATCACCGTGAACAAGCACAATGTCCGGTTTGATAGACTGAAACAGCTCGTCCAGTTTCACAAGTGCATTAGACGTAATTTCAGCCAGCGTTTGCCTTTCTTTCATGATATTCAAATCAAAATCAGGCTTTATATTAAAAGCTTCAAGCACCTGGTCAAGCATTTGCCTGTGCTGTGCTGTAACCGTCACATAAGACTCAATTTCGGGGTGTTTTCTTAATTCAAGCACAAGCGGCGCCATCTTAATGGCTTCAGGGCGCGTGCCGAAGATGGTCATGACTTTTAATTTTTTCACTATTGTCACCTTTTTCTTAAAGTAATTGTTTGTTAAATAGAATATTGAATCCTTCTCTTTAATAAGTTTACTTACTTTTATTCCTATTAAAGAGAAGCTTTTTTTCGATTCAGGGTGCTATTAAAACGGCGGAACATGCCCTTTGTTCTAACAGCATAAAATACTCGACCAAAACCTTTCAGGATCCTTCGAAATAAAACACACCGTTCCAATCATGATAAAATATCTTTGAGCTTCTTCACACTAGAATGGGAAGATTAAATAAGGAGACATCCTCTCCCTGTTTATACACCTGTCCAAACAGCATAAAAATCGACAAAAACTGCATAAAGGAAGAATACTCTTCTTGTGCCACCTTCGGAAAGCGATTCAAGCTTATTATGTACGTACGGAGGTTAAAATAATTTGTCCAGCTGAAACAATGTCCTCTTTTTGTTTCTAGGTCAAAAAAACAACCGTTTTGCCGGCTTTCCGCTGTTTTGCAGAAGGTAATCGACCTATTTACAGCCAAACTTTTCTCTTACTGAAGAGCTGCAACAGCGCGCCCTTCTCTAACAGGTCAGGTGAATCAATACTATTATATAGAATCTTTATTTACACTATCTTTTTATCGTTTCAAGCATGTTGACGTTTATCATTCGCATCCATTACCATAGCAATCCTCTCTATTGATTTCAAGTTTTAGTACTACCCTATATTACTTGTTTAAAGTTCGTTTTTCTTATATGATAAAAAGTGTTAACAATATGAAAAATGGGTATGTTCAATAAAGACATTAAAATACTTGCGATTCATTGAATTTGATCGTAGACATTGTATAAGGAAGGTGTACTGAACATGAAAAAAGTACGTAAAGCCATAATCCCTGCCGCGGGTCTCGGAACGAGATTCTTGCCGGCTACAAAAGCAATGCCGAAAGAAATGCTCCCTATCGTTGATAAACCAACTATTCAATACATAATTGAAGAAGCTGTTGAAGCAGGTATTGAAGATATTATTATCGTCACAGGTAAAAGCAAGCGTGCGATTGAGGATCATTTTGATTACTCTCCTGAGCTTGAAAGAAATCTAGAAGAAAAAGGTAAAGTAGAACTCCTTGAAAAAGTGAAAAAAGCTACGAATCTGGCTGATATCCACTATATCCGCCAAAAAGAGCCTAAGGGACTTGGGCACGCTGTATGGTGCGCTCGCAACTTTATCGGTGATGAGCCGTTTGCGGTTCTGCTTGGAGACGATATTGTTCAAGCTGAAAAACCCGGATTGCGCCAGTTAATGGATGAATACGAAAGAACGCTTTCTTCTATTATTGGTGTTCAGCAAGTGCCAGAAGAAGAAACACACCGCTACGGCATTATCGATCCGCTGACAAGCGAAGGCCGCCGTTATCAGGTAAAAAACTTCGTTGAGAAGCCGCCTAAAGGCACAGCTCCATCTAATCTTGCCATCTTAGGCCGTTACGTATTCACGCCTGAGATCTTCATGTACTTAGAGGATCAGCGGGTTGGAGCCGGCGGAGAAATCCAGCTGACAGACGCCATTCAAAAGTTGAATGAAATTCAAAGAGTGTTTGCGTACGACTTTGAAGGCAAGCGTTATGATGTTGGTGAAAAGCTTGGTTTTATCACCACAACTCTTGAGTTTGCGATGCAGGATAAAGAGCTTCGCGAGCAACTTGTTCCATTTATGGAAGGTCTACTAAACAAAGAAGAAATCTAAACAAAAAGGCTATTGGACATTCATCCAATAGCCTTTACTTATTTCGATATTAAGGTCGGCCTGTCGCTTAAAGACAATGAGGCTGGAGTAACGAGAGAAATGTTATAAAAAACAAGCTCTGATGCTTTATCATTCTCCAGTACATAGCTGCATTTTTTCATTATCTAAATCCAGCGTCCTGCTGCCGTCAGCTTCCGCTTTGAATCTTGATCCTTTCAAACAGATGCGTTTTCAAATGCAATAAACTCTTGCTTGTTGTCTGCGAAGAAGCGTTCCTCTGTCTTGTCCTTTGCATCGCCATGATGGTTCTACACTTCATTTTGCGGAAAAGCGCCAAACGAAGTGAATGAAAACATAAATACAATCATACAAATTAAATAGGAAATATATTGTATCCATGGGTAAACACCGCTTGCTAAAAAAGCGACATAAACACTCATCATTACAAAATTAACTAAATAAATTTGAAGTAGCCGCGACAGAAGGCATTGAACTGGTTGGGCAACTACATTGATCCACTTAAACACACTGTTTGATCCATCAAGAATAGTCGGTCTAATAAAAAGCCACGGAATCAAACCAGCCATCATCCAAACAATAAAAGGCACTTCTCCGATACCTATTATGACTTACTTACTGTCGCAGATTCCCATACCAAATACAAACAAACAGTACGCCAGTATTTTAAAAACCGCCATAATATCCCAAAGATAACTTTTTGGATCTTTCGGTAAAAGAAATTTGAAAGCACCGGTGAATATTGTAAGAGATGTTGAGTCTTTTTCCCTTTTAAAAAAGTAAGGAGAAGTTCCGCAGAACTTCTCCCATAATTTTAAAGTGTCATTAAAGATCAAATTTAAGCTCATTTAGCAATTTTGCTATTGTCTAATTGCAATATTGCATTATAAATCCGATCCCTATTATTTTTATCAGTATATGCAAAGAAGTTATCCACTCTTTTTCTATACTTATCTTCCATACGACCATTATTTTTCATATAATAGATAACTTTATCAATTAAGCTGTTATGATCTTCTATTACATCGCCAAATCCCATTTTCTTATAATCATAGTAATCAAGTTTAAAATGGTATGACTTTTCGTATTGATAATAGATCACAGGCTTTTTCTCGTATGCAAAATCAAATGCAACAGATGAAAAATCAGTAATCATTATATTAGAAGAATTAAATAACATTTGATAGCTGCTATTATAATCTGCAAACTTTACATACTCATGTTTTTCAAAATCTACGATCTGTTGTTGAATGTCCGGATGCGGGAAAAAGGTTATCTTATAATTATTATCCTTAGCAAATTGAATTAGCCGTTCATCATTAATCAAAGCATTATACCTAGCAAAGTATTCACTTTCTTTAAATTTCGGATTGTACGGTCTTACTCCTTTTGCCTGATCTTTAGGTAATACAATATCTTTTCTCCATGTAGGCATGATTAGAAGCTGCTTTTCCCCTTTACTCTTCTTAAGATTATCATATCTTGGAAATCCACCCAACAAGATATTTTCTTTATTATAATTGTAATTCCCTTTCACAATAGACTGATATTCTGGTTTCGCTGAAGTTACTAATAATTTGATATTCTTGCTGTATTTGTTTAACCATTTAGAATGATCTGCCATTGTTATTCCATGTTGTAAAAAGACAAACTCAAAATTAAATAAATCTCTAAAATAAATCTCCATATTGAAAAATGGATTTACAACCCAATTATCCGCATGTGTAGATATTACCTTGGAGGAGGATAAGGTTAAAATTTTATGTCTAAAAGATCTGTATGGTATAACCTTTCCGTATTTTTTAATTCTGACATAATCCTTGCTATCTTTTTTTATTATAAAGTATTTTTTTACCCCATCATTCTTGTTGGTTGCGTATTTAAAGAGGTGCTCGGCATTATCATCAGCTTTGTCTTGTCTGTCTATGAATAACCATACTGGTTTTCTATTAAAAATCGTGAAAACATGGTATGCCATTCTTGCCACCAATGCCTTCTTAATAGCTGATTTTCGTTTCTTTGATTTCCCCCCTGATTTATGAAGAGATTTTAAGAAACGAAACTCTTTTATAAATCTATTTTTAATATTGTTTTTTTCATACATTAATTTTTTGTAATTATAATAAAAAATATAATCTTTTTTAGCTGTATAAGAATTATATAGATTGCTTGACAAACCTGAATACTTGAAAAAGCGAAGTTTTGTTATCTTCATTTTTTCACCCTTAGCTATATAAAATTCAATATGTTGATTGTCTGCTAGATAGCTTTTGGGAATATCTATAGAAAAACCAGGATATTTTTTTATTACTTCTCCTAAACTTATATAGTCATTATGCGGTCTTTTTATATGCTTTGCTTTTATTTTTGTTTCGCCAATTTTAGCATAAAAATTAAAACCTTCGGAATCAAACAAAGAGCTCCAAAAACCTTCTACGTGAATAAAATTCTCATTTTCTTCTAAAATCTCAATAGTTAGAGTTTGATCCGATAATTTCGAAACAATTTTATCTTCTCTGTATAAATAATAATCATATTCGGTTTCACTTTTATATACATACCTACTATAATTTTCACCGTGTTTTAATTTTAAAGCATGATATAAATAGAAATGGCTGATACTTTTTGTTTTAATGATGACATCGTCGTCGATATACGATAATACTTCTCGAATCAATGTTAAAAATTCGCGGTATTCATTTTCGTCTAAAGGTGTTTCACTAATGTCTTTAACCAATAATTTCCATTTCAAATCATGCATAATCATATATTGAAGAAACAAAGGTATTTTCTGTTCATGGTTTTTTGTGATATCGATTAAATTCTTAGAGAAAGTGATAAGTGAATGGTTAAACCAATTCTTATTTGCTTTAGCAGTCTGCATGGCAGATGATCCATCTTCTCTAACTCTATAATGGTATTTTGCCTCTTTAACTAGACCATACTTTTTCTTTTGCGATATGATTAAATTAACTAGTTTGGCATCTTCTCCTATTTTACAATTTTCATCAAACCTGATATTTTTCAAGGCATCTTTTTTTATAAATGTAGAACAGCAATGAGTTAATATATAATGCGGTTCTTTTTCTACATCCAATATTCTTGTAGAAGAAAACTTATTATTTAGATTGTGTTCTCCTGTTCTTCCTTCTGCAAAAAAAATAGGGATTGCTACAATATCAATTTCATTCTTATGCTGGTCAAAGAAGTTTAAAACATTTTCGAAGGTTCCTTCTGAAACAAAATCATCCGGATCCAAAAATTGAATGTATCTACCTTCAGCATATCTTAAGCCATAATTTCGAGCACTGCTCACTCCGCCATTCTGTTTTTTTACATATACAATGTTATTGGGATATTTTTGTGCATATTCTTTACAGATGATTTCACTTTTATCGGGGCTATCATCATTCACAAGTATTAACTGAATATTCTCAAAACCTATAGTCTGGTTAATGATACTTTCTATAGCATCAGTTAGATATAACTCAACATTATAAATCGGCATTATAACACTGAAATCATAGTTAAAACTCTTTTCATTCATAAAAGATCACTCCTAAACAAAATGTTTATATGAATAAGAATCCGAGTAAAAAAGAAAAACCAAAGGGAGTGCCACTCTTAAAAAACAGGTTTAAATCTACCTTTTTTTAAAAACCCTTGTAAGCAAACTTTTAAAAATGTTTACATGGTTAAGTTCTAAAACATCATTTGGTGTTTTAAGGACAAAGTCAAATGCAAAAGCCCAAATTGGTATTTCAACAACAAAGCCAGCATATCTAAAATCTCTTAATTTATATCCCCATACTTCAATCGTTTTTTTCAGTTCTTCTCGTTTGCATTTTTTTAATCTATTAAAATATCTTATATAAATTTCATCGTTTTCTTGCATCTCATAATACTGGTTAATAAAGTGCCCTGTTAATTCAAGCTTAAATCCTTTTATTTTTGTCGAGGTAATAGTACATGAACTTTGTAGTACTCTTTCTTTTTTTATGTTTTCAAGAGCTTCTGTATTTGCTTCTAATAAGTGATACATAAATTCTTTATAATACATGGGCATATTTTGTTCTTTTATAATTTGTGGTTTAATATATCTTAAAATTTTAATAAAATCATCAACAAATTTTTTTTGTTCTTGTTGATCTAAAACAGACTTATAAATATCTCTATAGTTCTGATATAAAAACAGTTTCATATGATATACAATTAAAAATTGCAAATAAGGCAGAACTATATCATATTGTTTAATTGAATCCCTCAACAAAGTCATATAACATGTATTCAACAAATATGTGTACCTTTTTTTGTTAAACCATGAACGATCAACTAATGAGTTCTTTTCCTTTCGTTTTCTATAATAATACTTTCCTTCTGCAACTGCTCCGTATCTTTTTTCTTTCAGCAATAACTGGTTAAAAAAGATAGCGTCTTCCCAAAACTTTATAGTTTCATCAAACTTGGCGGTACTATTTAGTATATGTTTTCTATAAAAAGTGCCGCCAATATAAAAATGAATAGCCTTATAATCGTTGAGGATATTTATAACTCTTGTTCCTTTTTCAAATCTATTATTTAATTTATGTCCGCCTTCTTTTTTACCTGTGTAATAAACAGGTAATACCGCAATGTTTACATCTTCGGAATCACAAAAAAAATTATAAACACTTTGCAGCGCATTTTGAGAGAATGTATCGTCAGAATCAAGAAAACCAATGAATTTGGATTTTTCACTTACATTTGATAACCCACAATTTCTTGCAGCAGAAGGTCCGGAATTTTCAATTCTCAAGATTTTAATATTATTAGGATATAGATCTTTAAAGAATTCACAAATTTGAGGACTGCTGTCAACGCTGCCATCATCTATTAATATCAGTTCTATATTCTCCTTAAATCCAATTGACTGGTTAATGACACTCTCTATTGAGTCCCTTAAATAATTCTCAGAATTATATATTGGCATTATGATAGAAAACATGTAGCACCTCTTTATTTAGAAGTTAAAGGATTGTTTCAATTACTCTTTTAGAAGCCTTGACATCTTCTAAATTATAAAAAGCTCATAGTTAGATCTATATAGATTATGTGTAACAACTTTTTTACTGTTTTTATAAGTTCTGCCTTGTTTGAACTAAGTTTTCTGATGTTTTCTGTTGAAAATTAAAGTAGAAAATATTTAAGGGAATCCGATAAGCCGAAAGATCAAATGCAAAAAACACAATGGGTTTTTTAATTAATATATCAGATCATGTATTCTAAGAAGAATAACCACAGAGTCTCCAAGATTCCCTCTTCATTTCCCCTAAATCATTGGAGTTTAAATTTATACTGGCCAGCTTTCTTAAATTCATTATCCCTCCAAGTTGGTGCACATATAAAATTTTTTTATTTTCTCTAATCTGACGAAAATTGAATGTCATTTATTGTATAACCAACTTTAGAAATTTCCATTTTGAATATTGAAGAGCACAGCACGTTTGAAAATTTCAGTCGAGTATGCATTAGAGAAATTCAATAATCCCATTTGCTGGCTTGCTGCAGAACATTCTGTTTATACTTTTCAGTTGTGGTTCCGGGTATGTGCACTTCATCCATATCATTAGCTAGTTTTTTTAGCGGAGTGCCGTGCCACGTTTGCAAATACTTGTGTAATCCATAAGAGGCAGTCAGCTGTTTGTAATTCAATACTTAGCTGTAGGCAAGTACCAAATCATTTAAGAGAAAAACTTTTCAAATATGCATCAACGCCGTCTAATGCCGACAGATATCGTTTATCAATGCTCCATATCAGTTTGTGACCATATTGGTCTTTATTTTCATACATATATTCGTAAATTGCTCGAGGGTTGCAGTGAAACTGTTTTCCAGAATAGCTTTCAAATAAAATCAATTTATTGTTTCTCGGAAGAAGAGCAAAAATCTTAATCAGAACTGAATAAGCCCTAACTTATAAACTTCTGCATTTGGTTATCATAAAAAAATTCCATCATGAACTCCTTAAAGAGTGAAGATTAATACTTGCGCAAACAAGAAAAAAAGAAGCAACTGAATTTACTTCAAGCCTCTTTTAGTTAGAGCTTCATTAAACTAGCCATGTCTTTTTTGACTTGGGTAGTTGAAATGCCTTCTGTTCTCGGAAGGTAAATGATCTCACAATATTCCTTTGTAGATCTTACGATAAAGTAATCACCCCGATTTTTTGCTCTCTCCGGCAGCTTCATATATCCGTAGTGAAATAAATCAATGTTCCATACGTATCACTTTCTTCATTAGATAACATCACCTTCTAACCGTTTTCAACTAACAGATTGTTTATCATTTCGACATATTTTTTACGCATCATTAATAATAAACAATAATAGCATAAGTTCCTATAAAAGTTAAGGCTCTTTCAAAATGTCAATCCTCAGTATTTTTTGGTATCACCGTTGTATTGATATATATTTTTTTTCAGGTCTAATATCTTAGCTATACCTATTATAACAAGTTTTCTATTTCGGAAAATTCGATTCTTTTATTGCGTTTTTAAGTGTAACGATTTTCTTTCTGCTGTGTTATTTATTTTGTACGCCTTCCTCATATTAATTCATCGTCAAAACGTGAAGGAATTGTGATATTAAAGTTAAAAATGTGTTCCTAAAAACTTGGTGGTAAGGTAGAGTAAAATCTTTTCAGGTTACTAAGAGGCTCTAATCCAACTATACGATGACACATGTTTTTTATAGTAGAATTAATACGATACAAGCGAAACTCATTAATCAAATTAGAAAAAGTGAAAAATGAAAAAAGCTTTCTAGCCTGGATGATATTAACTATATCCGCCAAAAAGAGCCTAAGGGACTCGGGCACGCTGTATGGTTCGCGCGCAACTTTATCGGTGATGAGCCGTTTGCGGTTGTTTTTAGAGACGATATTGTTCAGACAGAAACACCAGAATTGCGCCAATTATGAAAGAACCTTTCTTCTATTATCGGTGTTCAGCAAGTGCCAGAAGAAGAAACACGCCACTACGCCAATACTGACACGCTGACAAGCGAACGCCGCCGTGATCAGGTAAAAAACTTCGTTGAGAAGCCGCCTAAAGGCAAAGCGTTATGATGTTGGTGAAAAGCTTGGCTTTATCACCACAACTCTTGAGTTTGCGATGCAGGATAAAGAGCTTCACGAGCACCTCCTTCCATAAATGGAAGGTCTACTAAACAAAGAAGAAATCTAAACAAAAAGGCTATTGGACATTCATCCAATAGCCTTTTCTTATTTCGATATCAAGGTCAGCGTATGCTCTTCGTTATCAACTGCAAAGACCCGATCAGCTGTATTCACAAGAAAACGATCCTTGCTGCTGTCATACAGTACATCACTGTCTCTTAAAGACAATGACGCCGGAGTAATGGGAGAAATGTTATAAAAGACAAGCTCTGATGCTTTATCATTCTCCAGCACATAGCTGATTTTTTTATTATCATAATCCAGCGTCCTTCTGCCGTCAGCCGTATTACCTTCAGTATAGCCTTTCAATTTCGATTGAATGCTGGTTCTGCTGTCTCCCAGGAAGTCCAGGAAGTATTCATAGGTAGAAGTTCCCGTTTGCGGAACATAAGGCGTAAAGGCCGCAGCATGCAATTCAGCATGTTTCATATTTATTGCAATAGCGCTCTGTTTTACAAAATAAGAATGCTTGTTAAACTTTATTTTTGCTGTTTTTTTGCCTTTTGAAGCTACCATCACCTCGGTACCGAATGGAAGAGTAATGTCAGTCTTCTGTTTTAAAGCTTGATCCTTATAAACAGACACTTTTTCATCTACAATAAACCCCTGCTTATTGACTTCAGTTAAGCGTTCCTCTGTCTTGTCCTTTGCATCGCCATCATGGTTCTTCACTTCGTTTTGCGGAATAGCGCCAAACGAAACAATGGTACGAAGCGGGGTGTTAGAGAACATTGTTCCTGCGGTAAAAACCGTCAGGATAGACAAAATAGCAATTTGAATGGCATTAGCCAGTGATTTCGGCTTTTTTTTCTTTTTGCGAGAATGGGCAAACGCTTCAGGATCTTCTTTCTTCCGTTCTTCGGTTTGCTCTTTTTTATATGTTTCTTTTTCTTTTTTCGACAGCTTATTAAACCAATCAATAAACGCTTTGTACTCTTTGACAACCGTTTTTGTTTCACCAAACATGCGAAGCTCGCCGTAGTGCATCCAAGCGACGCGATCACACATCTTTTCAATCTGGCCGATGGAGTGACTGACAAAGAAAATGGTTTTTCCTTGCTTTTTAAACTCATTCATTCTGTCTAAACACTTCTGATAAAACGTTTGGTCCCCTACGGAGAGCGCTTCGTCAATAATTAAAATATCAGGATCCATATGCACTGAAATCGCGAAACCGAGACGTGATTTCATACCGCTGGAATAGTTTTTAACCGGCTGATTAATAAAATCGCCAATCTCGGCAAATTCCACGATGCTGTCATACATTTCATCAATTTCTTTATTGGTTAACCCCATCATCAAACATTTGAGCCGGACATTGTCCCGGCCCGTCAATTGATTATTTAAACCAGCCGCAATCGCAATCAGCGACGGCTGGCCGTTCATTTCAATTTCACCGCTGGTCGGCGGAATAATTTTAGCCAGCAGGTTAGACATGGTCGATTTTCCTGACCCGTTTATCCCTACAAAACCGATTGTCTCTCCCTCATACACGTCAAAGGAGACATTCCGCACAGCAAAAAAACCATTATCCTTAGCCGGAAAAAACAATCCTTTAATCTTGTCCGATTGTTTTTGATACAAATGATACTGCTTTGAAACATTTCGAAACGAAACTTTTAGTTTCATCGTACAATCTCCTTACGTATTAAAGAAAGTCAACAAACTTGTCTCTGAATTTCATATGCAGGATAGAACCTACAGTCAAGATCAATAATGTCAAAGCCCAGAAATACAGCGTGTAAGTTACATCTTCGAAAAACCAATCTCCGCCGAAAAAACTATTTCTGAATCCATCGATAATATAAAAAAGCGGATTCAGCTTAATCACGCTCAACATTGTCGGATGCTTGTCCCCCAGCTGCGTAGAAATATCCCAAAAAATCGGCAGCAGGAAAAACATCAGCCTTGTCGCCGATTGCAGCAGGAACTGATAATCTCTGACCAGTACACTGATTGTTGAATTAAACAAACTGAAAGCGAACATAAAAACAATCATGCAAAACAAATAGTAAATATATTCAAGCCAGTGAAGATTTGGATAAATCCCAAACCCAAGCAGCCCAATGACATAAACCACTATCATCACAAAGTAGCTGAACAGGTTAGCCGCAATCGCCACTGAAGGAAGAGAGCTGATTGGAAAATTCATTTTGGCCACCATGTTGATTCGCTTATATACACTGTTTGAACCGTCAAGAATCGTCGGACTGATAAAAAACCAAGGGATCAAACCGGCAAGCATCCAGATGATGAAAGGCACTTCACCGACGCCCGTAACCACCTCACTGCTCTTTCTGATTCCGATCCCAAATACAAACCAATAAGCCAGCATCTGAATGAGCGGATTCAAAAACTGCCATAACACGCCCAAATAGTTCATTTGATATTTTGATTTTGTTTCATATGCCGCCAACCTGATGATTAAAGGCAGCGATAAAAACTGTTCTTTTAACACTCTTAGTAATGCTTTCATGATTTATCTTCCTTAGCCTAATATAATAGCTGTTACCTCGTGCACCGATTAATTGTAACAAATTTTATTCGTTATTGCTATTCAAACAAATATCTAAGAGAATGCGTGCCTGTTATAATAGGAAAAAAACGACACAAATGGTTATTCCCAAAACAAGCAGCACGAGGATTTCGCCCCAATATTATCGGAGTGCTTGTTGAAAATATCGAAGAAGCACTTACTGAAGCTATGAAGAAATATATCACCGAAGGTATTGAATATCGCACTTTGATTATGAATCATATAACAATCATGCACCGCAGCCCTTTTATAAAAATGTGTGTCAGTCCTAGCTCCACACAAAAAACAGCTTGAGTATAAACTCAGGCTGTTTTTTCATGAAGATTAAAATATAGATTTGACGACCCGCTCAGAAGCTTTGCCATCTTCAAACGAACAAAATTTTTCATAAAATGACTCGTAATTCTTGTGTAATTGAGGGTTCCTAAGTACCCTTTCGATCTCTTCCATAAGCTCGGATTCATTGTAGACCAATGTCCCAGGTGCTTCTCTTTCAAGATCAAAATAAAATCCTCTTAAAGTGTCCCTATAACTTTCGATATCATAAGTATAGAAAATGATAGGTCTTCTTAAATTTGCATAGTCAAAAAATACAGACGAGTAATCCGTAATTAAAATATCACTGATGACATACAGCTCTCTAATGTCGGGATACATTGAGGCATCGTATATAAAACCTTCATACTGTTCAAAATCAAAGCTTTCAGCTACTAGATAGTGCATTCTCAACAGAATAACAGAATCTTTCCCAAACTTTTCTTGCATCTTGTCTAGATCCATTTGAAGTTGGAATTTGTATTTTCCCTTAGCATAAAATTCATTATCCCGCCATGTCGGTGCATATAAGATGACCTTTTTATTCTCGGGAATATTCATTTTTCTCTTTATGGCCTTCATCGTTTCTGGGCGGTTGTCTGTATACAGAAAGTCATTCCTCGGGTAGCCGGACTCAATCATTGTTTTGTTAAATTGAAAAGCGCGGGCAAAGATTTCGGTTGAATAACGATTCGGGGATATTAAATAGTCCCACTTCGATGCTTCTTTAGTGAAATTTTGCTTGTACTTCTCAGTGTTGGTACCCGGCATGTGCACTTCTTCCATATCGACGGCAAGCCTTTTCAGCGGAGTCCCGTGCCATGTCTGCACATATGTCGTGTGCTTTGGTTTAGGAATCCATAAAGGAAGCCGGCTGTTTACAACCCAATACTCCGCTCTTGCCATGGCAAACAGCCACTTCAGGGTGAATCGGTGAATATAAGGAACGTTTTTTTCTTCGAAAATCTCTGTATAACTCGGGTTTACACTCCATATTAAGTTGTATTCCGGATGATGTTCCTTCATATATTCGTAAATGGCTCTCGGATTGCAGCTGTACTGCTTGCCGGCAAAGCTTTCAAAAATGACGGTTTTCTTTTTAACAGGCAGTTTGCCGGCCAGTCCAAAAGTAAAATAGTAGGCTCTCTTCACAATGCCCGAAATCTTTTTCTTTACTTTATTCTTGTCTCTGCGAATGACTGACATCAGCCTTTTGCTTTTTCCTTTAGCAAAATAAACTGCACGGGTTTTGATCGTATAGTCGTTCATTCTTAGGCGCATGCCCCTTTTTCGTTTCTGCGGATAGATGTGAAAACGGGCAGGTCCTTTTTTTGTGTCAATAATTGAAAAACAGTCTATATCATCTCTAAGCCTGAATGCCCTGCTTTTTATAACGATTTCCTCCCCTGTTGCAGCATCTTCACCTACGTATTCTATAAAAAATTGAAAGAAAGCAGGCATCCTGTTCTCTTCATAAAGCTTTTTCAAATCAATTTCCGCCTCGAATCCAACGGCATGACCTGAATCACCGCGCTGAACGTCTTTTAAAGGAAAATCAAAAACCCTTTCCTCATCTTTTTGACTAATTTCCTTTAAAACCAGCCTTCTGCTTTTTATCATCGAACGTTCTTCCGCATCTAGCAGAAAAGTATAGCCTTGGATCATTAGTTTTCCTTCGGAGCTTAACTTAATGCCTTCCGCCTCCGCCACTGCTTTTCTTCGTAGAACATCAAGAGCGAAATGGCCTTTACGGGTCGTATATGGCAAATAAATGAACTGATTGGCTCGATCCCGATGCCAAGACAGCTCTATTGGTTTTGAGGCTGTGTAAATCCTCTTTTTACATTGATTTTTTTCATTATTTTCATATATCACATAAAAATCAATGAGCGTTTCGTCTATCATCAGATTAGATAGATCATCTAAAGATATCTCCACTGCTTTTAACTGCTTTGAATCGTTTATTTTGTTACAAGTTACACGCATCTCTTTTTTCGAATTGCGGTTAACTGCCAAAACACCGACATGTTCAAGAGAGGCAGAACTTTCGAACGCAAAATAGAGGCAAGCATCGTTAATTTTTATTTCCCGCAGCTGAAATTCTATCGGAATTGCACTATCCATAAGATCAGTCTACTCCTCTTTTTTTATTCAAAAGCAAAGCTGTTCATACTTATTATATTAAAATGACTCGTATACGAAACAAAAAGCACTTCTTATCTTTTTTAAGAAGTACTTTTTGAATTTTTATAAAGCTAAGCTTACATTAAAGGTTCGCGATTTCCTCTTTAATCTTCGTCGTGGAAATCCCTTCAGTTCTCGGAAGGTAAACAACTTCGCAGTAATCCTTCAGGAAATCAAATTTTCCTTCCCAGTCATCCCCCATGACAAAAACATCGATGTCATGGTCGATCACATCTTGTACCTTTTGATCCCAGTTTTTTTCCGGGATGACTTCGTCTACGTAGCGGATCGTTTCAAGAATGAACTTGCGGTGCTCATAGCTATGATATGCTTTTTTCTGCTTTTGAAGATTGAATTCGTCAGTCGAAATCGCGACGACGAGATAATCCCCCAATTGTTTTGCCCGTTCCAATAACTTGATATGTCCCCAATGCAATAAATCAAACGTTCCATATGTGATGACTTTCTTCATTGTCATGCGCTCTCCTTTCTAATCTTAAGGCGAAAAGCTATATTGACATGTAGAAAACAATCGATAAGTTACATTCATTTCACAGGTCTTTACTGATCATTCATTATAGCACATCGCCTATCAAACGTTAAGTATTGTTTACGGTAAATGGCATTCCAAATTTTCCCCTAAGAAATCGATCCCTTTCTAAATAAGACGTAAAAAATCTTAATCTATTGTAAAGATATTGTTAAGCTTTTATGAATGATCTATGCTAAAATATACGTTAGACCTCCTGAATTTTTGGGCTGGTCTCTTAAACTTCGACTTTCATACATTTCGTATATACTTACACTTCTTAACCGGAAGGAGGAAAAAAACTATGCTGCAAACGGAAACGGTTCATCATCTTGCATATGTTAACGGGGATTTGCCCGGATTTTTGAATCATCTTGAAGAATCCTTTATCGACCGCAATGAGGGGGCATTTATCGCAACGGTAAACCCTGAGATCGGGTACGCGGCTGCAAAAGACAAGGATTATTATCAAACAGTTTCATCTGCTGACTTTATCCTGCCGGACGGAATCGGCATCGTCCTAACGTCAAGGCTGATCAACAGCAGATTAAAATCGAGGATCGCGGGGTACGATGTATTTATTAACCTCTTGAGCCTGGCTGACCGCAAAAAGAAAAGAGTCTTTTTATACGGGGCCAAACAAGAGGTTATTCAAGCGGTTGCCGATCGGCTTTCAACCGAGTATCCCGGAATTGAGCTGGCCGGGTACTCACACGGCTATGTCAAAGACAAAGGCAAAGTTGCCAAGCAAATCGCGGCAGCCAAGCCCGACATGGTTTTTGTGGCTCTCGGATATCCGCATCAGGAAAAGTTTATTTATGAACATAAGCATTTATTTCCTCAAGCGATTGCGATCGGCATCGGCGGGAGCTTCGACGTGTTCAGCGGAAAAGTGAAAAGAGCACCGAAAATGTTCATCAAGCTGAATCTTGAATGGATGTACCGTCTGCTGACCAATCCGACGAGGTGGAAGCGGATGCTGAACATCCCGAAATATGTCCTTTCCGTTTTGAAAGAGGAAAGAGTTCAAAAACAGCGGCACTACTATCCGGAGCAGATCAAAGAGCAATCCAAAATCGATTTGTAGAAAAGAGTCTGGGTAACGAATGAATATACGTTCTTTATTGGTTATGATTTACTCGGCCGGTCTCGCTTTGACCGGCTTTATTTTCAAAAGGATAAAAGCACGCGACAGAGCTTTGTTGCTCGTTTCCTTTCCGGATAATGCGCGCGCGCTGCTGGATGAGTATGTCAGCAGCAGCAGGCCGTTTGAAATGGAAGTCCTTTATACAAGGCACGCCGTTTCCCTTGCAGATGAATATCCTTCCGTTCGATCGCAAGTGATCAACGAGAAAAATCCGATTCATCTCATAAAGGCCGTATACCGGATGTTTAAGTGTAAATTC
Organism: Bacillus paralicheniformis; assembly: GCF_002993925.1. Classification (NCBI taxonomy): domain Bacteria; kingdom Bacillati; phylum Bacillota; class Bacilli; order Caryophanales; family Bacillaceae; genus Bacillus; species Bacillus paralicheniformis. The sequence goes on from NZ_CP023665.1 coordinate 3,843,524, forward strand.
GTGTTAACGGATAATTATTTTCTGCTGACAAGCGTATTGAATAAACGCCCTCAGACGACGTGCATTCAAATTTGGCATGCGTCCGGCGCTTTGAAAAAGTTCGGACTCGAAGATATCGGAAACCGGTATCGATCCGCCGCCGATATCAAGCGGTTTAAAAAGGTGTATCGTTCTTTTGATTACATCGCCGTCGGCTCGGAGAAAATGGCGGATATTTTCAAGCGGTCATTCGGCGTGAAAGATGACCGTTTTTTGCGGACGGGTGTTCCGTTAACTGATGAATATTTTCATGCCGGAAGACAAACAGCGGACCGTCCGGACCAAAAGATTATTCTGTATGCGCCGACATACAGGGACTATTGTTTGACGTCCGTTCGCCTCCCTTTCTCTAAGGAGCAGCTCTCCGGGGAACTGAAGGGAGAATTTCTGCTTTTGGTCAAACTGCATCCGGCCGTGCGGGAACAGGTTACTTTTGAAGAACATGAAGGGCTGATCAAAGATGTATCAGACGTTCCGCTAAAGGATCTGCTGATGGAATGCGACATTCTGATTTCCGATTATTCGTCAGTCGCCTTTGAGTACGCTTTGTTAAATAAACCGATTTTGTTTTTCACGTATGATATGGCAGAATATAATGAAAAGCGCGGACTGATCGATGATTTTGAAGCAGTGATTCCCGGCAAAGCCTGCATGGACAGCGACATGCTGCTGAAAGAAATCAAAGAAATGTCCATCACAAAGGAAGAGATCAAGAGGTTTGCACAAGAATGGCATCAATATTCAACAGGCGATGCCAGCATGCGCCTGTTGAACTTTTTAAGCGAGCATATGACGGCAAATGAAAAAAGACCGGCCGGTTCCTAATGGAACATGGCCGGTCTTTTTATGATGATGACCGATAAACCGGCACATCATAGTACAGCGTATATTGATCGAGCAATGTATAAAGACTGTACATTCTCCCCACCTGCTTATAAGCCCAGCCGACATCTGTCGCATATTGGTGAAGGGCGTTCGGAGACCATCTCATTTTATAGAGGGTATCCTGTTTGTAAGTCGGGTGGTGAATGTATTTTTCACCGATGAATTTGGCTCCGCCCATAATGGCTGCCTCAGGTGTGAACCACCCTTGTTCATAGGCGTATTTTGCACCGTAGTAAAGCGGATTGCTGTCGTAAGCCCCGACGCCGTACATATTGTAAACCTTTTTGCCGTTGAACATCGTTCCTTTTGCCAACTCGGAAGTTCCGTTGCCCGTCTCAAGGAGCGAGTGCGAAATGAGGTACAGTTCATTGATGCTGTATGCTCTTGCCGCGTCGATGAACGCTTGGCCTTTGCCTGTCAAAATCCCTTTATTATAAAGGATTTTCGCATTGACTTCGGCGGCATTCAAGCCGGCCGTTTGCGAGAGTTTTAAAAATTGGAAGTATGCCGAGCTGTCTTGTGTAAAGTTTTGCGGGTTGACATATTTTTCGACTTCTTCTCTGCTGGCATTACGCCAATTCATTCTGATTTTTGCCCAGCCGTTTTCCTGGGAGATGATATTGACTTTATCCCCTTTTTGCAGCTGTCCAATGATGTTCCCGCTTGTCACAAGGGGGCTTGACCTGATATTCAGCAGATCAGCCGTAACGGTTTGGTTCGCCGTATTGATGTAGCTTAATGAAACATAAGCCGGCGCATCCGTTTGCGGGCTGACTTTCATCTGTTTGTCGACCATCTGGCTGAGCGTGATTCCGTAGTCAGTCGTTGTGATTTGCGGGCCGTTTTTCACTTTGATGACATTCACCGGCCAGCCGTAATTCGTTTTAATCCGATTGGCGGCAGCATCCGCACGGTCTTTCCCTGTAAATAGTTCATTGATTGAGATATGAAACAGGCTGACCGTCTTTGTTTGGTAAGTTGCGCTGATATTGTTCTTTTTAAAGACATTCAGTCCCTTGTCGAGATCTGCTTTGCTTGTAATCTGACCTGTCGTCACCCGGTACTGCCTGTAGCCGTACTCACCCGTTTGTTCAATCTTGCCCGGTATACTCCGCTTGCTGAAAAATTCAAGCGCATGCTGTAATTTCTCCGAGCCGATCAGAGCTTCCGAACTCAGTTTGTACCGGCTGTAATACTGGCCGGTCTTGACGGCCTCTGCGTGAATGCCTGTTTCTTTAAAGAAATTGAGCGCCTTCGTCACTTTGTCCTGTTCGTATACGGACTCCGTTGTCAGCTGATAATGGCTGTACACTTTTTTTCCCGTCGGTCCGGACGTTCCCGCCGCACCGTTTTTCTTGAAGAATTCCAGCCCTTTATTGATTCGCGCTTGGACGGCTGTTTCGCCGGACGCGATCCGGAAGCGATTGACGGTCGTACCGCCGGCGTTTTGGGCGGAAGCCTGAATGTTTTTGTTTTTAAAAAACCGGATGCCGTCGTTTGCTTTCTTTTGATCTGAAACCGGGACGGAAACGATTCTGAAAGATGTCTGCTTTCTCCCTGCCTTTGCAGCAGTATAACGCCACGTTTTCTTTTTAAAAAAGGCGTCGACTTTTTTAAGGTTTTGGCTGTCTACGCTTTTCATGCTGACGATCCAGAAACGCGTGCCTTTTACCTTTTCCGTGCTTGAGGTGAGACCGGTATTCTTTTTAATTTGGCCGGCGGCATTTTTCGCGGTCTTTTCGTCATTAAAATATCCCGATTTCACATTGTAAAGCTGCGCCGGCTGACCGGCGGCTTCATATGCCCCTTTGACCTTGAGCTCTTTTTCAAACTGCTTCAGCAGATTTTTTGCGTTTGTTTCGCCTTGTATCGCACCTGTCACAATTTTATATCTGGGCTGTTGTTTCTTTACTGTTTCTATCGTTCCTTTAAGAGCGGTTTCTTTTTCAAATTGGACAAGCAGGCTTTTCGCTTTGCTCTCATCTGCGATTTCTCCTGAATAAAGCTTGACGATCGCTTGTCCCGCTCCGTATGGTGCGTACGACGCTTTGAGGCCGGTCGCTTTTTGAAAACGATCGAGGATGGCTTTCGTGTTGTCTTCGCCTTCGATTCCTCCGGTGGCAACCTTCACGTATGCTTCCCTGTTCCCTGCAAGTGTATATGTTGCTTTCAGCCCCGTTTCTTTTTCAAATTGGAGCGCCCATTCCTTGGCTTTTGCTTCACCGGCAAATTCCTTTGATACCGCTTTGGAAAACGGTTCTTTCTGTCCAATCGGACCATAGGACGCCTTCAAACCGGTTTCTTTTTCAAACTGCAAAAGCAGATTTTTTGCTCTGCTCTCCCCTTCTATCCCCCCTGTTGTCAAAACGTAAGTTGTGCCGTTTTTCCCTGAAGGTTTGACCTCGGCTTTCCATCCCGTTTCCTTTTTCAGTTGTTCGGCTACTTTGAGCGCCTCGCTTTCGCTATTAAACTCTTTTGTTGTTTCGATTTTGTAGACGGAAGTATCGGTATATGCTGCTAAAGCAGGGATTGCCGGGACGGCCGTATGTATGAGCAAAATGATTGCAGCAAAAATAACGGTTTTTCTAATGTTTTTCACATTCTCTACTCCCCTCGACTATAAGCCTCCTAATTTCAAAAACTTGCTTTCTCTTTTTATCGGCGAGCCGGACTATTTTTTCACAATAAAAAAGCTTAACGGCCTTCTTTTGAAGACCGTTAAGCTTTTTATATGTGAGACACGATTAATTCGCATGTTCCTTCTATCGTAAAGTCATTCGTTTCCGCCGGCAGGATAAAATTTGCTCCTTTGCTGATCGGAAATAATTCTCCGCCCTGAGTGAGCTTTCCTTCTCCTTCAATCACACTGCATAACAGGAAAGGGGCATCCTGGGTCAGCTCAACGGCACCGTCGATCTCCCATTTGTATACGGAGAAGTATTCGGCTTCTACAAAAGTCTTAATGGTAATCCCTTTTTGAGTTTCTGTCGATTCGTCAACATAGCTGTCAACGTGCGGTACTGTTGTGACATTGATCGCCTGTGTCAGGTGAAGCTCGCGCTTTTCTCCATTTTGATCGGCCCGGTCATAATCGTATACCCTGTACGTCGTATCAGAGCTCTGCTGTGTCTCCAAAACGACCGTCCCTTCGCAAAGAGCATGAATCGTGCCGCTTGGCACATAATAAAAATCGCCCGGCTTGATTTTGATCCGCCTTAACAAGTTGTCCCAATCACCGCTGTTGATCATGGTGACCAGCTCTGTCCGCGTTCTCGCCGTATGGCCGTAAACGATCTCGGCACCTTCTTTGCAATCGATGATATACCAGCATTCCGTCTTACCGAGTTCCCCGTTTTCGTGTTCGCCCGCATAGTAGTCATCGGGGTGGACTTGAACGGAAAGGTCTTGATTGGCATCAAGTATTTTCGTTAACAGCGGGAAACGGTCTCCCTCTGCACCGCCGAACAATTCGCGGTGCTCGTCCCAAAGCTCGGCAAGCGTTTTTCCTTTGTAAGGACCCGAAGCAACGATGTTCGGCCCGTTTGGATGGGCGGAAATGGCCCAGCATTCACCTGTCAAATCAGAGGGAATGTCATAGCCGAATGTCTCGCGCAAAGCCGCTCCCCCCCAGATCCTCTCTTTAAACTCAGGCTGCAGAAATATCGGTGATTGAGTCATGAAGCCATCTCCTCCCTTAATTCACGATTATCTTATGTAAATAAAACGCTTTCTTTTATTGATAGACATGTATGATAAAATATAAACCTTTTCATATTTATTATGACGTTATCTCGATAGAAGTCAATGCCGGAAAGGAAAAACAGAAGCCCCAGAGGCTTCTGTTTTAGATTGTTGACAAAATCCCAAAACGGCTTTTTGTTTTGGGATTTTGTCATCCTTTCAGCGTGATTGAAAACCCTTGCAGTCTAGGAAGGCCGAGCATCGGAGCGGAGCGAATGTTGGAAATCGTGAGCACCGACGCGCAGGCCTGACAACGAATGCGAGGGTTTGTCGACACGCTGAAACAGAAGCCCCGGAGGCTTCTGTTTCAGATTATGCCAGCTCGATAATGCGCTGATTTGAGCTTCCTCTGTAAAGGAGCGTCAAGTCCCTTTTTTTGATTTCGAACGGGCCGTCTACCAGGACATCACAATAGGCCAGCAAAGCGCTGTGCTTTTCATTTTTCAAGATTTGTTCGTACGTATAGCCGCTGTAAAGCCAGATGTCTTTTTCGGATTGCTGCTTAATTCTCTCAGACAGTTCGATCAGTTCGCTCGCATGCAAAAGCGGCTCTCCTCCTGAATAGGTGACGTTTGTAAGCGGGTTTTTCATAATTTCCTCAAATACTTCGTCTACACTCATATCAAATCCGTTATTGATATTCCAGCTTTGTTTATTATGGCAGCCTTCACACATATGCGGGCAGCCCGCTAAAAACACGACTGTTCTCAGTCCTTCTCCGTCTACGATGCTGTCATGGATAATATTCATCACTTTCATAGGTGCTTCACTCTGTCCTTTTCTTCTTGTCTTTTCGCCGAATTCCACTTTGACATATCTCCGACTAAATATCCCGTAATCCGTCTGATCCGTTCAATCAAAGCCTCATCTCGATTTTTGCACTGCGGGCACTCGTTATCGATGATTCCGGTAAATCCGCACGCCTTGCAGTGGTCGACAGGATGGTTGATCGAGGCGTAGCCCATGCCTGACCGGCGCATGGCGGTTACAATCATGTCCATCGCTTTAATGTTTTTTTTCGGGTCTCCGTCCAGCTCAATGTAGCTGATATGCCCGCCATTGCACATCAAATGGAACGGCGCTTCTTTTCTGATCTTTTCAACCGCAGTCAGCTTATAGTGAACAGGGATGTGAAACGAGTTCGTATAGTAGATCCGGTCTGTGACATTGTGGATCGAACCGAACTCCAATTTATCTTTTTTGACAAATTTCCCTGAAAGTCCTTCTGCCGGTGTGGCGATCAAAGAAAAGTTCAGCTTGTGTTTTTCTGTGGCTTCATCGGCCTTATCTCTCATCGACTGAACGATTTTTTTGCCGAGTTCAAACGACTCTTCGCTTTCTCCGTGATGTTTTCCTGTCAATGCAGTCAAAGCTTCAGCCAGTCCGATAAATCCGATGCTCAATGTTCCGTGCTTTAGCACATCCTCGAGCGTGTCCTCAGGATCAAGCTTCTCGCTTTCATGCCAGATGCCTTGCGAATACAGGAACTTAAAGTCTTTTGCTCTTTTTTTGCATTGAAAGGCGTACCGTTCAAGCAGCTGTTGAATCGTTAATTCCATGTAGCGGTTCAGCAAAGCAAAAAACTGTTCAACATTTTCGCTGAGCAGCGCTATTTTGACAATGTTGATCGAGGTGAATGACAAATTCCCTCTGCCGATGCTGTTTTCTTTCCCATGAATATTGGACATGACGCGCGTTCTGCATCCCATATAAGCGATTTCGCTTTCCGGTGTTCCGTCATAAAAAGGTTTATTCACGGGCGAATCGATAAAGCTGAAGTTCGGAAACAGCCTTTCAGCGCTCGTTTCCAATGCAAGCCGGTACAAGTCATAGTTAGGGTCTGTTTGATCGACGTTGACGCCTTCTTTCATTTTGAAGATCTGAATCGGAAAAATCGGCGTCTCCCCCTTGCCGAGACCTGCTTTTGTCGCCTTCAGAATATTTTTGATCAAAAGGCGGCCTTCCCTTGACGTATCCGTGCCGTAATTAATTGAAACAAACGGAACCTGTCCGCCGCCCCGCGAATGCATGCTGTTGGCATTATGTATAAAGGCTTCGCACGCTTGGTAAGTTGTGTTGTCCGTTTCTTCCCACGCTCTTTCCCTTATCTCTTCTTCTGTCAAAGTTGTCGGGTATTGTTTGATTTTCACCAGATGCTTTTCGTACGTTTTTCGGACGTAAGGCGCCAGGTCGTAATCGAACATCGGAAATGACTGGCCGCCGTGCTGCATATTTTGATTCGATTGAAAAATGATGGATGCGAGTGACAATGCGCTCATAATGTCCTTCGGTTCCCTGAGAGAGCCGTGGCCTGTATGGAATCCGCCTTTTAACAGCCGGCCCAAAGGGATCTGGCAGCAAGTCGTTGTCCCGCTCGGCATATAGTCTAAATCGTGCGGATATATCAAGTTGTCATCGACTGCTTTCTTGATTTCCGGCGACATTAAGTACTGGAGCGCATAATGTCTGGAACTCTCGGATGCAAACCGGCTCATTTGCCCCATCGGAGAGCGGCCGTCTACGTTGGCATTTTCCTGCATAATATCGTGATCTCCATACCCGACGATATCATGAAATGTTTCTGTCAATTGCAATAATCCCTGTTCTTTAAAGCCTGTTGTCATCCTAATCTCTCCTAAAAAGTAGCATATATAGTGTCCGAACTTCCACAGGACACTATATATTGATATTAGCACAAATGATACCCGTTAAATTTAGCAATTTGGTGACGTTATTTCAAAACGGTCATAAAAAAACGCCCCGGACAAAATGTCCCGGTGCGTCAGCGGCGAAATGACTTGTAATCGATCGTCATTTGTTTCGGAGGTTTTCTTTGTTTTGTCCGTTTTTCGATCCAGACGGTTGCAAGCGGCGTCAGAAGCGAGGTGACAATGACGCTTGTCGCGATGATCGCGGTCGCTGAATCAGCCACCGGCGCAAACACGGGGTTTGCATCGGCAAGCGCATACGGCACGGCTACCGCAGCCCCGGCCGTTGACGATGCCGCGACGCCCGCAACGCCGTCTCCTCTTGCGACAAAGCGGTCCAGCAGGTATAGAGAAGCACCCGAGAGAACGACGACTGATACGCCGACAACAATACCTAAAAAGCCGGATTGGATTAACATTTTAAAATCGAGCGTGTTTCCCAGTGAAAATGCGAAGAACGGAATGATCGCCGGTACGACTTTTCCGAACAAATCGCGCAATTCAGGGTCAAGGTTTCCGAGAATACAGCCGAGTAAAAACGGGATGACGGTTGCAGCCAGCGTCTCCCAGGGAAATGCTGCGAGCCCTGTCACACCGAAAGTGACCATCGTCATAAACGGGCCCGATTCCGTGCTGATAAAGGCGAAAGCACCGGCGTCTTCCTTTCTTCCCATGTGGTTCATTAACGCCAAATACAGACCGCCGTTCGTTTCATTCATAACGGCTACAATAGCAAGCACTGACAGTCCGGCAAAAAACCCGCTTTGAATGCCTTCATCTGGAATGAACTGCGCTGCGATCAAACCCAATAATGCGGCAATGCCGACTTTGCCGATCAGAAGTGTCAGTCCCTTCCTCGCAATATATCCTGAAGAACGAAAATCTATTGTTGCACCAACGCAAAAGATAAATACTCCTAAAATCGGCAGCGTTCCGGTAATCAGGGCGCCTGTAAATCCGCCGAAAAACTCCGCGGTTCCCGGAGCAAACGTATTCAGCGTTGCGCCCAGAAAGAGCGGAATGATCATCATGCCGCCCGGCACACGTTCAATCGTTGCTTTAATTTTCATCATTTTTTCTCCCATTCTAGAAATTAATGAAAAAACAAAGCTGTCGATCTTGCAAAATCTGAAGTCTTTTCACGCTGCGCACGCTTTAATTCTGCCGAATCCGACGCTGAAAGATACGCTGGATATCCGCTTCTGACACTTTGTTCAGCTGGCTTCCCACTCCAACTGCCAATGCTCCGGCATCGAGCCATTTCTCCACATCGCCCGGATGGATCCCCCCGGTTGGTATGAAACGAACCTTCGGAAAGGGGCCCGCGAGGTTTTTCATGTAAGGAATCCCGGAAGTCCCCCCTGGAAACAGCTTAAGAACCCGAAAACCCTTTGAGACCGCTTCCATAATTTCGCTCGGTGTTAATACGCCGGGAATAAAAAATGTATGCAATGAGGCGGCTTCCTCAGCCAATTTTTCCGAAAAACCCGGACTGACGATGAATTTTGCCCCCGCTGCCGCGGCTTCCCTCGCCTGTTCGCTTTCAACCACCGTTCCGGCTCCGACAAGGAGGCCGTCTTTTCCTGCAAATTTTTCAATCAGCTCAGACGCTCCCGGCGTCGTATATGTGATTTCAATCGCAGTAATTCCTTTGTCGATCAATCTGTGAATGCTTTCCTCAGCAGCTTCCTTATCGCCTGCGCGGACGACCGCGATCAGCCCGGCCTCGGCCAGCTGCTCCTGCACTTTTCCGATCATAGACATTTCCATTACGGTCAACCTCCTGTTTTTTGGTTGTTTGCCTCTGCGGCCATAAAAGCTTTCAATTGATCCCTTGACGGCAGACCGTCCATATCACCCGGAGCCATGACGGCCAGAGCTCCGATCGCATTTGCCCTCTGAACTGCTTCTTCAAGCGGCAATCCGTCTAATAGACCGCTGATCATGCCGACGGCAAAACCGTCACCAGCGCCAACGGTATCAACAACCTTTTCCACCTGATAACCCGGCACATAACCCTCTTTGTCCGGTGTCCGGTAATAAGCCCCCTCTTTTCCAAGCTTGATGACAATGACCTTGACCCCCTGCATCACATAATATTTAGCGATATCCTCGGGAGAATTGCAGCCTGTCAGGAGTTTTCCTTCATTGATCCCAGGCAGAAACCAGTCTGCTTGCGCGGCGATCTCATGAATCGTGTGAACCATTGTCTGCTGGTCCGGCCAAAGCTGGAAGCGGAGATTCGGGTCAAACGAAATCGTCTTTCCATCTTTTTTCATCTGGTGAACGGCGTGGCGGGCGAAGCCCCGCATTTCCCTTGAAAGGGCAGGAGGTATGCCTGTCACATGCATATGTTTGGCTTCTTTGAAATACTCTGCCGGGTAGTCATCAATGCTCATCGTGCTTGCGGCTGATCCTCTGCGGTAATACGTGACATCAGGGTCCCCGCTTTCAACCTTTGACTTGAGCAGGATGCCTGTCTGCTGGTCTGCACTGCGTTTGACTTCAGAGATGTCGACGCCTTCTTTTTTCAATTCATTTAAAATAAAAGTTCCAAGCGAATCGGCGCCGACCTTGCTCATCCAGCCGACTCGAAAGCCCAGGCGCGACAGTCCGACGGCAACATTTGTTTCCGCTCCGGCAAGAGCCTTGGAAAACGAAGAAGCCTCATGCAGTCCGCCTGTTTCATTTGCGTAAAACATAGCCATCGATTCTCCGAATGTCATCACATCAAGCGACATGATTTCACTCTCCTTTCGAAATGGTACCGGTTTCAGAAAAAATTGCAGAAAAACACTCTCCCCTAAATTGTCGGGTGTATGAGTGTCTCCATTTGACGAGTTCTACAGCGACTGTCTGAGAACAAGCTCTGCCTCAAGCTGAATCGTCTGCGGTGCACTTTCATCTCCTTCAATCCGTTTGATGATCCGCTCCATGGCGGCTCTGCCCATTTCATGCGACGGCTGGGCGATGGTGGTAATGCCCGGACCGATCAATTTATACCATTCCGTATCATCAAATCCGGCAATTCCGACGTCTTCCGGAATCGAAATGCCAAGCTCATAAAGGCAGCTGATGATTTTCAGCATCAGAAGCCCGTTGTTTCCAAGAATGGCTTTTTTCCCTTCTTTCATTTCTAAAAAGCTTTTGACGGAATGTAAAAGAGATTCTTTGTCTTTGACATCTGCCTCATATACAAGGGGATTGCCGCCGGCATTGCGTTTAAGCGCGATTTCTGTATAGGCGGAAACCCTTTCCTCCCTTGGACTGATCCCTTTAATCGGCTCGGTAAACAGACCGACCTGGGCATAGCCTTTGTCATACATGAGATTGACGATTTGACTTGTCACTTCTCGGTTGTTCGTTGTAACTGCATCGATTTTGAGCCCGGGCACTTTCCGGTCAACGAGCACAATCGACACATCCTGGCTGATTAAATCCATGAGCACATCGTTATTTCTTCCCGTCGTATTAATAATCAGCCCTTCAATGTAATGCGCGTTCAGCTTGTGCAGCATCTCCCGTTCTTTTTCAGGACTGTTGTCCGTGTTGCAGACCATGATGCTGTACCCGTACTGATCGCAAACCTCTTCCACCCCTCTCAAGGTGGCGACTGAAAACGGGTTTGTAATATCGGCGACCAAAAATCCGATAACCTTGCTTTTTTTCACCTTCAGCCCCTGTGCCATCTGACTGGGGCGGTAATTAAGCTCCTCGATCGCTTTTTTGATGCTTTTCACCTTTTTCGGTGAGATGGCATCAATCTTCCCGTTGATATAACGGGAAACCGTTGATTTTGATACACCTGCATGTGCGGCTACTTCGTTGATGGTTACTTTCGCTGTTTGCTTATCCCTCATTCAAGTACTCCTATGACCTTATGATTTGAAACCGATTTCAAAAACTTTATACCATCAGCATATCACATCATTTAAAATTTGGAAGAGTCTTTTTTAATATTTCAAGATTGACCTTGACAATATTCAGAAAAAAGTGAAAAGACTGTTGACGATTTCCATTATTTACTTTACAATTCATGTTTGAAACCGTTACCAAAAACTTTGGTCCCTTCATTCAAGTCAGTCTAAAAACGTCCAATTCAAGGAGGAGAAGGTATGGAAAATCGTTATTCTGTTCATCCTGAACAAGCGAAACGATTCACAACCGCAGAGCTTCGCGAGCATTTTTTAATAGAGTCATTGTTTGTTGAAAACAAACTGAACATGGTTTATTCGCATGAAGACAGAGTCGTGATCGGCGGGGCCGTTCCAGTGAAGGAATCCATTGCGCTCGATGCCGGCGATTTTTTAAAAACGGACTATTTTCTGGAACGGCGCGAAATCGGAATTGTAAATGTCGGGAAACCCGGTGCGGTCAAAGTTGGTGATGAAGAATACGTACTGGAGCACAAAGATTTTCTGTATATCGGCCTGGGAAATAAAGACGTTTCTTTCTCAAGCTTGAATGAAGGCGGAGCCAAATTTTATTTCATCTCAGCGACCGCACACCAAAAGTATCCGGTGCAAAAAGCTTCGCTTTCAGAGCTTCCATACGATCATTTAGGAGAAGAAGCCTCTTCAAATGTCCGCAATCTATACAAAGTGATTCATGCAGACGGCATTCAAAGCTGCCAGCTGATGATGGGCATTACATTTCTTGAACCCAATAACACATGGAACACGATGCCGGCGCATGTTCATGACCGGCGGATGGAAGCTTATCTGTATCTTGACCTTGCTGAAGATGCAAAGGTGTTTCATTTCATGGGCGAACCGACGGAGACAAGGCATCTCGTCGTCGGCAACGAACAGGCAGTCATTTCACCCGCGTGGTCTGTCCACTCGGGCTCCGGCACATCCAACTACTGCTTTATATGGGCGATGGCCGGAGAAAACTACACATTTAAGGACATGGATGCTGTCCCGATGAATGTCATACGGTAAGGGCGTGAACGTGAGATGGGATATCTTGAATCGTATTTTTCACTTGAAGGCAAAACCGCGCTTGTCACAGGCCCGGGAACTGGAATCGGCAAAGGAATTGCCGAAGCGCTGGCAAAAGCGGGAGCGGATATCATCGGCACTTCACATACGAGCGGGCTTGATGAAACAAAGCGGCTGATCGAAGAAACCGGTAGAACGTTTACGTCTTATCAGCTTGATATGGGCAGTCTTGACGAGGTTGAAGCCTTTGCAAAAGAGGTGCTTGACCGTCATCAAATTGATATTCTCGTCAATAATGCCGGGACGATCCGCAGAGAAAAAGCGGCTGATTTTTCCCGGGAGAACTGGGAAGCGGTGATCAATGTCAATTTGAACAGCTTATTTTTGCTGACGCAGGCTGTCGGCCGGCAGATGATTGAGCGAAAGCAGGGGAAAATCATCAATATTGCCTCGCTTCTTTCATTTCAAGGAGGCATTCTCGTCCCTGCATATACGGCAAGCAAGCATGCAGTAGCCGGATTGACGAAGTCTTTTGCCAATGAATGGGCGGCGCACAATGTCCAGGTCAATGCAATTGCGCCGGGCTATATCGCAACGAACAATACAAAGCAGATCCGCGAGGACCAAAACCGCAATGCCGAAATCTTAAAACGGATTCCGGCCGAGCGCTGGGGTCAGCCGGATGACATTGCCGGAGCCGCCGTATTCCTTTCGGCGCCGGCATCCGATTATGTGAATGGACATGTGCTGGCGGTCGATGGCGGTTGGCTGGCAAGATAATGCACGCAAAGGCTGCCGGTAGCTCGGCAGCCTTTATCATAGCTATGGCTTCAAAATCACTTTAATGCAATCATCTTCATGGCCGTTGAACAATTGGTAAGCGCGGCCGGCTTCTTCAAGCGGAAGCTGATGCGTAATGATTTCCTTCGGATCAAATTGATTCTCTTCAATCTTCTTGTAAATCTCAGGCATCAAATGGATAACCGGGGCCTGCCCCATTTTTAGTGTAATATTTCTGGAAAAGAACGCGCCGAGCGGAAACATATTATAATTGCTTCCATATACCCCTGTAATCTGTACGGTCCCGCACTTTCTGACCGCCTTTGTAGAAATTTGAATCGGTCCGAGCGTGCCGCCCTGAAGCTTCAGTTTTTGCTCCAGATACTCAAGCGGAGATTTTTTGCCGTCCATCCCCACGCAGTCGATCACGACATCCGCCCCGCCTTTTGTAATCTCCTTTAAATGCTCGCCCATGTCAGGATATTTTGTAAAGTCAAATACTTCGACGCGGTTTAACGCTTCAGCCTGCCTTAGGCGGTAGTCCAAGTAGTCTACTGCAATGACCCGCTTCGCCCCTTCCATCCAGGCAAACTTCTGCGCCATTAATCCGACCGGTCCGCAGCCGAGAACAATGACGGTGTCTCCCTTTTTAACGCCAGCGTGAAGCACGCTCCAATACGCGGTTGGCAGGACATCTGATAAAAACAGGAGCGACTCGTCCTCCATCTCGCATGATTCAGGGATGACAAACGGCGTGAAGTTGCCAAACGGCACTTTTAAATATTCGGCCTGTCCGCCAGGGTGGTTTCCGAACTTTTCCGAGTAGCCGAAATATCCGCCTGAATCATAATGGGGATTGGCATTATCACACTGGCTTTCCAGCTTGTTTTCGCAATAAAAGCAATGTCCGCATGCAACGGTAAACGGGATGACGACCCGGTCCCCTTTTTTCACTTTTGTTACATCAGGTCCTGTTTCTTCTACAATTCCCATCGGTTCATGGCCGAGCTGGAAGCCTTTCGGAAGAGGAAAATTCCCTTGATAAAGATGGAGGTCTGATCCGCAAATCGCCGTAGAAGTAATTCTGACAACGATATCATCGCTTCTTTCTATTTTGGCGTCCTCCACCTGGCTGACTTTAACATGCTGAGGCCCTTGAAACGTTACAGCTTTCAAATCGTCACACTCCCATTATCGTTCAGTTGACTTTAGTGTGAGATAAACCCGGGTTCTTATTCAGTTTTTTAAACAAACGTTTCATTAACCGTCATGCAGAGCGGTCATGATTCATACATAGAAGAAAACGGAGGTGTTGGGATGCTGCTGCAAATACTAGTCGGAGGGCTGGTTGTTTTCGTTATTTTCTTTCTCGTGTTTCGGGCGATCAGAACGGGTAATCTGCCGCGCCATGACGATTCGCAGCCAGAAGACGGAGAAAACAGAGATCAGCCATGATTGGCTTGGCTGGCCTCCTCACACAAAAAAGGATGGGGCCATGCCCATCCTTTTGCCTATCGTTCAACCGGCTACGTGTCAGTTCCCGTGATTCCGCCGTGCCTGTCCCGTAAATCCTGCTCGATTTCTTCAAGGCTTTTGCCTTTTGTTTCTGTTACTTTAAAGAAAACGAACAGGAAGGCCGCGATTCCGATGGCCGCATAGCACAGGAACAGGTAACTGATGCCCATCGCTTCCATGAGGACCGGAAAACTTAATGTCACAATTAAGTTCCCTGCATGAAGCATTAAAGTCGATACTCCGGTTCCCACCCCTCTGACATGAAGGGGGAACAGCTCAGGCAGCACCACCCAGACGATCGGTCCCCAGCTGACGGCAAATACGACAATGAATACACCTAAACAGATGACAGTCGTCCATGCCGCACCAGTCGTATTGCCAAAAAAGATATTGGTGAAAGAAAGCACGATTAAACTGATGACCATGCCGGCATTTCCAAATAATAAAAGCGGCTTCCGGCCAATCCTGTCAATAAAGCGGATCGCCACAAGCGTCATCAGAACATTGATCATACCGATGCCGACTGTCCCCAAAATGGCCGCCGAATCTTCAAATCCGACATTCGTAAACGTTTTTGGGGCATAGTAAATAATCGTGTTGGTTCCAATAAATTGCTGGAGAAACGCCAGTCCGACCCCTGCGATTAACGCCGGGCGCACCCACGGTTCCAGCAGCTCTTTCAAGCCCCCCTGCTCCTGCTTTTCCGCTTCCTTAATTTCTTTGATTTCCTGATCGACCTGCTTTCCTCCCCTCATCTTGGACAAAACCCGTCGCGCTTTCTCTTCTTTTCCTTTTGTTAAGAGCCAGCGCGGGCTTTCCGGCATGAAAAAGATACCGATTAAAAGGCCGATTGACGGAATAAGAGCCAAGCCCAGCATCCAGCGCCATGCACCTGCATCACTAAATGCATAATTGATCAAATAAGAGACCAGAATCCCGATCGTAATCATCAGCTGATTTAATGAAGAAAGCGCGCCCCTAGATTCCTTCGGCGCAAGCTCTGAAAGGTACAAAGGAACAATGGTCGTTGAACAGCCAACCGCAAGGCCGAGCACGATCCTGAAAACCACCATATATTCCGTGCTTGGCGCCAGGGCCGTTCCGATCCCCCCAATGCAATACAGCACAGCCGCTGACATAATCGCCCTTCTTCTCCCGAAGCGGTCTGTCAGCCTGCCGGACAAACCCGATCCGAAAATAGCCCCGATTAAAATTGCGCTGACAACCAGCCCTTCTGTAAAGGCATTGAGCCCAAGCTCATCTTTCATAAATAAAATCGCCCCGGAAATGACGCCCGTATCATAACCGTAGAGCACACCGCCCAAGGCTCCAAAAAAATAAAGCCAGGCATTCGATCTTTTTCCCTTCATCAGTATATCCTCCTAACAAGGCTTGTCTTTTATAATCTTTAACCTTGTCTCGCTTTCTTCAAACCTAAGAAACTCGGAGTACCATTAAAAGGAATTTAAAAATATGAAACATTTTATCTGTTTCATCGTCTTATTTAAGGCGGCAAAATGATCAGATCCCGCGGAATTTCCAGAGAATCCCCATATGCAAAACAGCAAATATCTTGTAAAATCCAAGATTGGGAAACCATTTTTTTATTAAAATTTAGACTTATTCAACAATTGTACGTTTTAATATAAATAAAAGAGGAGCTTATACATGCTACGATCGCAACGAACGAAGAAAAAGAGACTAAGAAAATGGGTGAAATACTCATTGTTTTTCATTGCTTTAATCCTGACGGCGACAGCAGCCGCAGGCGGCTATGCGTACTACAAAGTGGCGAACGCCTCCAAAGATGCGCAAGTCACCCTTTCCAGAGGAGAACAGTCCGTCAAGCGGATTAAAGAGTTCAATCCTAAAAAAGATAACTTCTCCATCCTGTTGATGGGGATTGACGCCCGTCCCGGACAAAGCATGGACAAAGAACGAAGCGATGCGATGGTTCTCGCCACGTTCAACAGAAAAAACAAATCAGTGAAACTATTAAGCATCCCGCGGGATTCCTATGTTAACATCCCTGGACGCGGCTTTGATAAAATCACGCATGCCCACTCATTAGGCGGGCGCGACCTCAGTACAGAAACCGTCGAAAACCTGCTCGACATTCCGGTTGATTACGTCATGGAAGCCAATTTTTCAGCTTTCAAAGAAGTAGTTGACGAGCTCGGCGGTGTACCGATCACAATCAAAGAAGACTATATTGTCCGGCAGATTAAAAAGGATACGAAAGGCAAAGTCAATCTCCAAACAGGTGAGCAAACGCTAAACGGAGAAGAGGCCCTTGCTTATGTAAGAACGAGAAAAGCCGATACGGATTTGAAGCGCGGCGATCGCCAGATGGAAGTCATCAAATCGATTATCAACAAATCCAAATCGCTTACTGCCATTCCGGCTTACGACGATATCCTTGATACAGTCGGAAAGAACGTATCAATGAACTTGTCGCTGAATGATGCTATCGGACTTATCCCGTTTATGACGTCCATTCAAACGATCGATACCCTTCAAGTGAAAGGGAGCGATTATCAACCGGGCAAAGTCTACTATTTCCAGCTTGACCAGGAAAATCTCAACGAAATCAAGCAGGAATTAAAACAACAGCTGGATGTATAATTAGAAAAAGGATGAAGATGATTCATCCTTTTTCTCTTTAATGAAACTCAAGATTTACTATTGAAAAAATCTAAATTTAGGTTTAGCCTTTTACATAACATGTCCTTTTAGGGAATACTGCCGAAGAGAGCTGTTTTTCGCCTCCCGAAAAACGGCAAACTGCTCTTACAGGAGGTTATCTTTACATAATGAGGTTAATTGCGATCGATTTAGACGGGACTCTTTTAAATACCGAAAGCCAAATATCCGCAGAAAACCGGGCCGCTATCAAAAAGGCGCTCATCTCAGACTGCATCGTAACCATTTGCACGGGACGGGCCACATTTGACGTCAAAGCGCTTCTGAACGATTTGGATATTCCGATTATCGCCGCAAACGGGGGAACGGTTCACGATTTCAACTATAAACTCCTAAGCAGAACGTTAATGGACAAGGAAGCGGGAAAAAAGGCCGCTCAATACTTAACAGATCATCAAATCTATTTTGAGGTTTATACGGACGATGCGCTGCTTTCTCCTTATGACGGAGAGCAGAAGCTTGAAGCAGAGCTCGATATCGTCACAAGCGCCAACCCTGATGAAGACAGGGATACGCTTTGGCAGGGCGCACTGACTCAGTTTAAACAATTCGGCATCAAGCCGGTCCCCGACATTCGCGAGGTTTTTAACGGAGACGAACATATTTATAAGCTGTTGTGCTTCTCATTTGATATGGAAAAACTGAAAAAAGCAAAAGAAGACCTTGCAGCCTTTCCAAAATTGGGACTCACATCTTCCGGAAGACATATCATCGAGATTCTGCCTGATGAATCCGGCAAAGGCCGCGCTTTAAAAGAGCTGGCCCGTCACTATGGAATCGAGAAAAAAGACATCTACGCGATCGGCGACAGCCCGAACGACCTGTCAATGTTTGAGGAAGCCGGGCATCGGATCGCGATGGGCAATGCAATCGATGAGCTGAAGCATATCAGCACGTTTATCACGAAAAGCAATGACGAAAACGGCGTCGCTTATTTCATTAATAAACTGCTGGAAAATGAATATCAATAATTAGAAAACCGCTCGAAGATGACTCGAGCGGTTTTCTGCTACTTAATTCTGACGCTTCCGGCGTATTTCTCTTTCCAATAGGCGCTCG
The DNA here is from genome assembly GCF_002993925.1 of Bacillus paralicheniformis. Lineage (NCBI taxonomy): Bacteria > Bacillati > Bacillota > Bacilli > Caryophanales > Bacillaceae > Bacillus > Bacillus paralicheniformis. The sequence goes on from NZ_CP023665.1 coordinate 3,861,897, forward strand.
TCTCCATATCTGCTGTCGTCACACCGGCAGACAAGGTGACAAGAACGACCTGGCCATTTCCGATATAGATGGCGGGATTCAGAACAGTGGTTCCTTTAAAGAACACGATGTCTCCAGGCTCCAGCTCCTTTTTTGTGATTTTCTTACCTGTACTGTATTGTTTATCAGCGTACCGCGGAAGTTCCACTCCTGCCGCCGTTTTATAGACATATTGGATAAAACCCGCCGTATCAAAGCCTTCTTTAGGCGATGTACCGCCTTTTTGATAACCGACTTCGCCGATATGCCTGATCGCTTCAGATACAATCGGATTTTTCGGCAGGGACATGTTGTCAAAACGTCTGACTCCTGTGAACTTCTTCTGCCAGTAGGAAGCCGACAAGTAAGAGATCGTCACTTTATTTGAACGGCTCGCATGGATAAACCGGCCGCCCCCGGCATAGATGGCGTTATGGGATATTCCCGGTTTGTACGTATTGCTGAAAAACAAAACATCACCCGGCCGGATATCTTCAAGCTTCACCTTTTGACCGACCGCCCATTGCTGTTCCGCCGATCTTGGCAAATAAACACCGAGCACCTCTCTGAAAACGTATTGGGTCAGTCCTGAACAGTCAAACCCGAGATCCGGAGAGTTTCCTCCAAATACATATGGAACACCGACATAGCTCTTCGCTTTTTGAACGACCGGGTCCATAGAAATCTTAGGCTCTTTTGTGATCCTTTTCGCTTTAAGATACACCGAGCTCCAGTAAGAACTGCCTTCGAGCTTTGTCACGACAACTCCGTTTGATTTTGTGCTGTGGATGATTTGATCATTTCCCATGTAGATGGCGACATGAGTCGGTCCGTCCGATTCCAGCTCGGCATTCTTGAAAAAGACAAGATCCCCCTTTTCGAGCTGCTGACGGCTGACGCTGCTTCCAAGGGTCGATTGCTCCTTTACCGTTCTCGGGAGCGTAATATCGAGCGATTGAAACACATATTGTACAAAGCCTGACGAGTCAAACCCCGTTTTCGGCTTCTCTCCGCCGTAGCTGTATTTCGCACCCTCAAGATGTCTGGCGGTTTCTGCTATTTTCTCGCCGATCGTATCGGCGTATACGTCATTGTGATTCGTTAAAAATAAAGACATCAAAAACACCGCAATTCCACAAAACAAAACCAACTTTTTGTTTGCCGCTTTTTTTATCAATTGTTCTGTTCCTCCTCTTCTTTCCTCTTTCATCGTCATTCAATTGAGATATTTGAAGGACTTTTTTTGCGTGTACAGCAGCGTCATACGAGAAGAAACGCGCAGCACAGCATGATCAGCTTTTTCACCTAAGCGCGGATTAAATGGATGAAGGGAAATATTCTAAAGAGGTCATGAACATGAGTTGCAGTTCCCATTCCGAATTGGTCAGGTGATGCATGTTTGAAGCTTAGTCGAAATTTGTCAGTTTTTATTCCCTTCAAAAGAATACAATAAACACGAACCCCAAAACCATGTATATATTCTCCTGATTTTCTATAAAACTTTATACACTGACCGATTAAGAAAATTGTCGTGTTTCCCAGCCGCTTTTCACAGGTCTTTTATAACCGGAATCAGCACACGCAAAAAGAGAGTGCCGGCGGCACTCTCTTTTCTGCACTGTTATTGTTGGTTTTCCGTTGTTTGATCCTGCTGATTCACTTTTTGGATTTCCGTTGAGATTTTAGCTTTTTCATCGTTTGACAATTCATCAGAATACTTGAAAGCAGACATGAATGCAATGATCAACACTAAACCTACGAACGGCCAAATGGCTCTGACAAATTTCATTTGTTCACCACTCCGTTTTTGTTATTTTTCAGTTTGTCCGCATGATCGACTTCAAACGTCAATTTTCCGTTCTCTTCTTTCCAGTCAAGGTTTGTTCCTTTTGTCAATTGACGGAAGATCGCTTTTCGTTTTAAGAAATCGCTTTTGCCTAAAGGCGTCGGCGTTGCTTCACGAATGTTGAGAGGTGTTACCTCAAAGCGCCCTTTGCCGTCATTCATTAAATGGTATTGTACAAGCGCGCTGTCCCGTGTTCTTGACCAGCCCTGATCAAACACAAAGTTACCGAGGCTGTAGAAAATCACAGTGCCGTTATACACTTCAATCGGTTCGAGAACATGGGGGTGAGCGCCGATGATGACATCTGCTCCGGCATCCGCAATCGCTTTGGCCAGATCCTTCTGTCTGTCGTTCGGTTCATTGTCATATTCTTGTCCCCAGTGCACATGAACAAGGACAAGATCCGCCTTTTTGGATGCTTCCGCGATCATTGGAATAAAGATTTTCGGGCTGAGCGGCAGCACTCCGCCTCTGTTCTTTTTGGCTGTAAAGTTCTTCGTGTAGACGTCTGTAAAACCGAGCGTTGCGATTTTAACACCGTTCACATCCTGATAGGATACGTGCTGTTTCGCGTCTTTGAGATTATTCCCTGCTCCGACAAGCTCCAAGTCCTCATTTAAGAATTTATTCAGTGTATCCTTCAAACCGTCTTCCCCGTAGTCCATCGCATGGTTGTTGGCAAAGTTCAGTACGCTGAAGTTCAGCTTTTTCAATGTTTCGACTGATTCTTGATTCGTTTGCAGATGGATGTTCTTTTCTGCCTCTTGATAGTCCTTTGCATTTGTTACAGGGTTTTCAAAGTTTCCTGTGATAAAATCTGACACATTAAAGTATGGCTTCACATTTTTGAAGACACTTTCCGAACCGTGCAAGTTTGTCACTTTTTCTACGTTTCTTCCCATCATGATATCGCCCACAAAAGTAGCTGTAAGCTTGGCATCTTCTTTTTTGTCCATTTGCGAAGGAGTTTTGGCGCTTCCGACCCAAGTAAAGACAAACATTAAACAGAAAATAACGGGCAATACGATAAAGACGTGCTTGTTTGTTTTCTTTTTCTCCTGCTTCGTCAGCTTCAGCAGTTTTTCCTGAAAGTTCAGTTGTTTTTTCATCGATTTGACACACCTAACTTTAGATTAGATAGTAAGCATACATAATGACGAATGTTGCTCCGCTCAATAAAAGCGTACTTCCAAGCGTAATCGTTAATCCCTGTCTTTGAATGGTATTCGCGATCAGCCCCGGCACAATAATTCCGATTCCCCTGAATTCGGCAATCTCAAACGGCATCACCGGATATATAAAATCAAAACCGATTTTCAAAAGAATTCCCGTTATCAACATCGCTGCGAATTTTCTGCGTCCGTATAGAATCATAATTTTGGAAAGTCCGAATTTCACGATGACATACGTCAGCAAACTGACAAAAAGAACGAGTAACATGAAAATCGGCTGATTGAACACAAGTCCCAAATAACCCGGTACGACGAGGCCGGCTGGTACAATTCCCGTTTTCTCTGCAAAAATCAAACTGAGTAAGACTCCTAAAATGAGGGCGATATATAAATCTGATCCAAACATTGTGTTTTCTTCCTCCTAGCTAACGAGCTGCTTAATCTTGTAATCTTGTATTTTTTCAATGAGAGGCTCCGCTGCTCCGTGGATATTTCCGACTCCGTAAATGACGCGGCCCTCAAGCTTGTTTTTCAGCATGAACATGATTTCTTCCGTTGATTTGTGCTCAAAATCAAACAGCTTGTCCGCAGGAATTTTGCCTGCTTCATATGCTTTGACGATCGGCTCTGTTGTTTCTCCAATCAGCACAAGTTCACTTGCTTCAATATAAGGAAGGACATCATCCGCAAACTGCTGTGTTCTGTCTACCCTGTCGGCGCGGCAGTTCATAATGACGATCGGCTGATCCGTAGGATAGCCTATTTCTTTTACACGCTTCCATATGTTTAAAGTGGAAGCTGCGTCATTGGCCGCAAAACCGTTGACGAAATGTCCGGGATTTTTGGCGTTCATCAGCGGCAGAATTCTCATGGCTCCCGGATCAGGCGGCGCATTCAGCATGCCTTTAAAAGCGGTTTCTTCGTCAATGCCCAACGCTTGAGCCACACCGAGCGCAAGAGACGCATTATCAGGGAATACCATGTACTCAAACTGTCTGAGGTATTCATCTGTTATTTTAGAATTGTCTGCGACGATGACTTTTGTATTCCTTTCTTTTGCAATCTGCTTAAAGAAATCGGTATACTCACTATCAGTGATAACTAAATGTCCATTATAAGGAATGGTTGCTGTAAAAGCTTCTGCAATTTCATCCAAAGTCGGTCCCATCACATCCATGTGATCTTCCAGCACGTTCACGATCACGCCGATATTAGCCTGAAGCAATTCTTCCTGAAAGATGATTTGGTAATCAGGGTTAACGGCCATACACTCACTGACAATCGCATTGGCCCCTCTTTCCACCGTTTCTTTCATAACCTCTTTCTGTTCTCCGATATTCGGACCTTGAGGTTTCCTTTTGATCGGTTTCTCTTCCGGTGTGTCCCAATAAATCATCCTTGCGTCTGTCCCGGTTGTTTTTCCTACTGTTTTGTAGCCTGCCTCGATTAATATCCCTGTTGTTAATCTTGTCACCGTGGACTTTCCGCGTATCCCGTTGATGTTCACTCGGACAGGCAGCGCATCGATGTTTTGCTGGTGGCGCCTTTTTTCATAAATGCCGATCCCAACAACGATTACACAGGCTAATAGCATTACCCACATTGTTTGTCTACATCTCCTTCTTGGAATCTGATATGTAAATTCATTCATCAGTATATAGGTTCACTATGAAATCACAATCGGCATTATGTAACAGAAGACGACGAAATTTTCCGTGACAAAGATCACCTCGTCCGAGTTAATAATGCCTATCTTTTTATTGATATTTTTGGCAATCGAAAGTTCTTAATTCCTATCAGTTTTTTGTCAGCGTTTTAAGTATACGCTTTCAAAATTCGACATTATGATTTTTGTACTTTTCTCCCTATTTCTGATGAAAGATTGAAGGATGAATTCAGGGTCTCTTTTTCCCCCGGATGAAATCCCCTAGAAATGGGCTATCAAACGGGATATCCCTTTTATTTTTGTATTTTCGCTCTTTTCCAACAGGTTAAAAAGTCACCAATATGCCCTCTTCAAAACAAATACGTCCTATGACAATCAGATTACCTATTAAAAAATGAAAATCTTTATTAGCATAAAGCGGGATTCATTAACAAATCCAAATTTTTTGTGAGCCGTTCGATTCACCTTGTTTCTTCAGATTTTAGGTTAAAATCCTAAGATTTAAAAAGCCATTAATTTTTTTCAACGATAATTCATCAAACTTTAACATTTTTAATTTTTCTTACTATTCTCATTGTTACTGTATTCGCCAATTTATGCCGAATGAAGGTTATTTTCTATTCAACACAACTGTATATGTCTCTATATCCCAACCCGGCTAAAAATTTCAGTGCCGGACCTTTTTTTATTGAGATTTTAAAAGGATCATGATAATCTTTATGTAAACGGTTACACAAATGGAAAGGAGAAGTCTTTTTGGCTACGATTAAAGACGTCGCACTTGCTGCAAAAGTATCTGTCGCTACGGTTTCCCGGGTATTAAATGAGACGGGATACGTCCATGAAGACACGAGGACACGCGTGTTAAAAGCGATGGAAGAACTGAATTACCACCCGAATGAAGTAGCCAGGTCTCTCTATAAAAGGGAGTCCAGACTGATCGGACTGCTCCTGCCGGATATCACAAACCCGTTCTTTCCTCAGCTTGCGCGCGGCGTTGAAGATGAAATCCACCGCCTCGGCTTTCGGCTCATCTTCGGAAACAGCGATGAAAATTTGGAAAAAGAGCTTGATTATTTGCAGACGTTTAAACAAAATCATGTGGTCGGAGTCATTTCAGCGACCAATTATCCGGATGCGCCAAATTATCAAGACTTGTCCATGCCGATCGTCTTCCTTGACCGGACGGGCGAGAATGCGCCGGCTGTATTCGCGGACAGCCGCGAAGGCGGCAGAATCGCAGCGGCTGAAATGGTCAGGAGAAACGCGAAACGAATTACGCTGATTAAAGGACCGGCCCACCTTCAGACTGCAAGAGACCGTTTCAACGGAGCGCTGGAGATGCTAAGCGGGGCCGATATCGATTTTCATGTTATGAAAACCGAGACATTTTCATTTCCGGAAGCTCAAAAACGGGCAGCGGAGCTGTTTGCCACCTATCCGGAAACAGACGGCGTAATCGCAAGCAATGATATTGTGGCGACAGCCGTTTTGCATGAAGCCTTAAAACGGAAGATCAAAGTTCCCGACGAACTGCAGATTATCGGCTTTGATGACATTCCGCAAAGCGAATTGCTTTTCCCCTCTTTATCAACGATCAGGCAGCCCGCCTATGAAATGGGAAAAGAAGCGGCAAAACTGCTGCTGAAATTAATGAAAAATGAATATATTGAACAATCGGCAGTGCAGATGCCGGTTGCCTTTATTGAAAGACAAACGACAAGAAAGGCGGAATGACAATGAGTAAAATATGCGTGATTGGCAGCTCTTCGATGGATTTAGTCGTGACATCGCCCAAGCGGCCGGCTGCCGGAGAAACGGTGCTTGGCGAATCTTTTAAAACGGTTCCGGGCGGAAAGGGCGCCAACCAGGCAGTCGCTGCGGCCCGGCTTGGTGCAGAGGTCCATATGATCGGCTGCGTCGGCGATGATCATTACGGAAAAGCCATCCTCGACAATTTTCAAGCGAACGGTGTTTTGACAGACTATGTGGAACCGGTTACAGATCAGGAAAGCGGCACCGCACATATCGTTCTCGCAGACGGCGACAACAGTATTATCGTCGTCAAAGGGGCAAATGACCATGTCACACCTGAATACGTTCAAAAAGCGCTGCCTGCGATTAAACAGGCAGACATCGTTCTGATTCAGCAGGAGATTCCGGAAGAAACCGTCGATTATGTCAGCGGACTGTGCAGCTCACTCGGCATTCCTCTCCTGCTGAATCCGGCACCAGCCCGTCCGCTTTGCCCGGAAACGGTCGAACATGCGGCCTACATCACACCAAACGAGCATGAAGCTTCGGTACTGTTTCAGGGCATGTCCCGGGATGAAGCGTTAAAGCGCTATCCGGAGAAGCTGTTCATCACAGAAGGAAAAAACGGGGTCCGCTATCACAATGGTCTAGAAGAAAGGGTCGTTCCTTCATTCCCTGTCAATGCGATTGATACGACGGGAGCCGGAGACACCTTCAATGCGGGGTTGGCCGTTGCGCTTTCCGAAGGACAAAGCATCGAATCTGCCTTGCGCTTTGCGAACCGGGCGGCTTCCCTCTCGGTTTTGAAATTCGGCGCGCAAGGCGGCATGCCGAAACGCGATGAAGTGGAGCGTGAATTGTCATGAAAAAACACGGGATTTTAAACAGCCATATCGCAAAATTACTGGCCGATCTCGGGCATACCGACACCGTCGTCATCGCGGATGCCGGCCTGCCCGTTCCTCCCGGCGTCCCCAAAATCGATCTTGCACTGACATTGGGTACGCCCGGATTTCAAGAGGTCACAAAGCTCATCGCTGATGAAATGGCCGTCGAAAAAGTGACGGCAGCCGAAGAAATAGAAAGCGTCAATCCCGATCAAGCCGCGTTTTTAAAAGCGGAATTTTCAAACCAAAAAATTGACTATATTCCCCACGAAGCATTCAAAAAAGCGACGAGCCATGCAAAAGCGGTCATTCGCACAGGGGAAGCAACACCTTATGCAAATTGCATCTTGCACGCGGGAGTGATCTTTTAGATGTTTACATTCTACATCTGGAAAGAAGGGATAGCCCATGCATATTAAAATGAAGGACATTTATAAAGCTTTTGGCCAAAACCAGGTGCTGTCCGGCGTTACTTTCGAACTTCAGGAAGGTGAAGTCCACGCTTTAATGGGAGAAAACGGCGCCGGAAAGTCGACACTCATGAATCTGTTGACTGGACTTCACAGGCTGGACAGCGGAACGATCGAGATCGACGGAAAAGAAATGTATTTTTCAGATCCAAAAAAAGCCGAACAGAACGGCATCGCCTTTATCCATCAGGAGCTGAACATTTGGCCTGAAATGACCGTTTTGGAAAATTTGTTTATCGGCAGAGAGCTTTCTACCAAACTTGGATTTTTAAATAACAAGAAAATGAAAGCGCTAGCAAAAGAGCAGCTTGAAAGACTTGGAGTCTCGATTTCTCTTGAAAAAGAAGCCGGAGACTGTTCTGTCGGACAGCAGCAAATGATCGAAATCGCAAAAGCCCTTATGACAGACGCGAAAGTGATCATCATGGATGAACCGACGGCAGCGTTGACAGAAAGAGAAATTGAAAAACTGTTCGGCGTCATTAGAGCATTAAAGAAAAACGGCGTCTCCATCGTCTATATATCCCACCGCATGGAAGAAATCTTCACGATTTGCGACCGGATCACGGTGATGCGCGACGGAAAAACAGTCGACACGAAACGGATTCCCGACACCGACTTTCATGAAGTGGTGAAAAAGATGGTCGGACGGGAGCTGACCGAACGCTATCCTGAAAGACAGCCAAATCCGGGACGCGTCGTTCTCGAAGTCAAGCAGGCATCCAAAAAAGGCGTCTTCCAAAATATCAGTTTTACCGTCCGCTCCGGTGAAATCGTCGGGATTTCAGGACTGATGGGTGCAGGGCGCACCGAGCTGATGAGGGCGGTTTTCGGGCTCGATCCGCTTGATTCGGGAGACATTTTCATCGAAGGCAAAAAAGCGACGCTCAAAAAACCGAGCGATGCCGTTCAAAAAGGAATCGGTTTTATTACTGAGAACCGCAAGGATGAAGGACTTGTGCTCGACACGTCCATCAGGGAAAATATCGCCCTTCCGAATCTCGCCAGCTTTTCACCGAAAGGATGGATCGACAAAAAAAGCGAGCAGGAATTTGTCGACCTTCTGATCAAGCGGCTGACGATCAAAACGGAATCGCCGGAAACCCACGCGCGAAACCTTTCAGGAGGGAACCAGCAAAAAGTGGTCATCGCCAAATGGATCGGAATCGGTCCTAAAGTGCTGATTTTGGATGAGCCGACGCGAGGCGTCGATGTCGGCGCGAAAAGGGAGATTTATCAGCTGATGAACGAGCTGACAGACCGCGGCGTCGCGATCGTCATGGTCTCTTCAGAGCTGCCCGAGATTCTCGGGATGAGCGACCGCGTCCTTGTGATCCATGAAGGAACGCTAAGCGGTGAGCTATCAAGAAATGATGCCACGCAAGAACGAATTATGACACTCGCTACAGGAGGGCGGTAACATGAAAACTCAACCGGCTGTGAAAAAAAGCCTTAATGTCGATTCTGTAATGCAAAAGCTCGGTCCGTTTCTCGGCCTGATTATTCTCGTCGTCATCGTATCAGTATTAAACCCGAGCTTTTTAGAACCGTTAAATATTTTAAACTTGTTAAGACAAGTCGCTATTAATGCGCTGATCGCGTTCGGCATGACCTTTGTCATTTTGACCGGCGGCATCGACCTTTCCGTCGGAGCGATTTTGGCGCTGTCGAGCGCATTGATCGCCGGCATGATCGCCGGCGGCATCGATCCTGTTTTTGCCGTCATCATCGGCTGCCTAATCGGAGCCCTGCTCGGCTTGGTCAACGGGCTGTTAATCACGAAGGGCAAAATGGCCCCGTTCATCGCAACACTTGCGACAATGACGATTTTCCGCGGATTGACGATGGTTTACACAGACGGCAATCCGATTACAGGGCTCGGCAATCACTACGGCTTCCAGCTTTTCGGACGCGGCTACTTTTTAGGCATCCCCGTCCCTGCCATAACTATGGCGGCCGCCTTTATCATCCTCTGGGTGATCCTTCACAAAACACCTTTCGGCCGCCGCACGTATGCAATCGGCGGAAATGAAAAAGCGGCCCTGATTTCGGGCATTAAAGTTCCACGCGTCAAAATGATGATTTATTCTCTTGCCGGCCTATTATCCGCGTTGGCTGGAGCCATCTTGACGTCACGGCTAAACTCAGCCCAGCCGACGGCAGGCACTTCCTACGAACTCGACGCCATTGCCGCGGTTGTATTAGGCGGTACAAGCCTTGCCGGAGGAAGAGGACGAATTGCCGGCACACTCATCGGCGTTCTGATCATCGGAACGTTGAACAACGGCTTGAACCTGCTTGGCGTCTCTTCCTTTTTCCAAATGGTCGTCAAAGGTGTCGTCATTTTGATCGCAGTCCTGCTGGACCGCAAGAAATCCGCTTAAGGAGGGCTATACTGATGAAAAAAACATTAACGGTTTTCACCGCATTGGCGCTTCTGTTTCTGTCCGCCTGCTCGCTGGAGCCGCCGGAATGGGCAAAGCCAAATAAAGAAAAAGGAACGGATATCAAAATCGGTTTATCTGTCTCGACTTTGAAAAACCCGTTTTTCGTTTCATTAAAAAACGGAGTTGTCAAAGAAGCCAAAAAACAAGGGATTGAAGTGATTGTCGTCGATGCACAGGATGATTCAGCAAAGCAGACGAATGATGTCGAAGATCTTCTGCAGCAAGGCGTTGACGCTTTATTGATCAATCCGGCCGACTCCTCCGCCATCTCAACGGCAGTCCAATCGGCCAATTCGCTTGGCATCCCGGTCGTCACCCTTGACCGCTCCGCCGAAAACGGAAAAGTAGAAACGCTCGTCGCTTCAGATAACGTAAAAGGCGGGCAAATGGCAGCAGACTTTATCGTACAGCAACTCGGCAAAGGCGCAAAAGTGGCTGAACTTGAAGGCGTCCCCGGCGCATCGGCAACAAGGGAACGGGGCTCAGGGTTTCATAAGACCGCTGACGACAAGCTGAATGTGATCGCCAAGCAAACAGCCGACTTTGACCGGACAAAAGGGTTGAACGTCATGGAGAACCTTCTTCAAGGAAATCCTGATATTCAAGCGGTTTTCGCCCATAATGACGAAATGGCGCTCGGCGCGATTGAAGCGATCAGAAGCTCAGGGAAAGAGATTCTTGTCGTCGGCTTCGACGGCAATGAAGATGCGGTTAAGGCGGTTCAGGCCGGAGACATGTCGGCCACGATTGCCCAGCAGCCTGAATTGATCGGCAAGCTCGCCGTACAAGCGGCCCGCGATATTTTGAACGGTAAAAAAGTTGAAAAAACGATACCCGCACCGCTCAAACTGGAAACGAAAAAGTAACGACAAAATCAGACCTCTTCATACATGGAGGTCTGTTTTTTTTTGGCCATCTCCATAAACGCTTTTGCCGCCCGGCTCAAATAGCATGTTTCCGAATAAGCAAACACAAGCGTCCGGGACGGATCGGATTGTAAAGGAACATAGACGATTCTGTCAGACTCTTTTCGCATGACCATCCGGGGCACGACCGTGACCCCCATTCCGTGTTCAACGAGAGATTGGGCGGTTTCAATGCTGCTTGTTTTGAAGGTCACTTTCGGTTGAAACCCTTCCTCCGCACATAAATCGAGTACCATTCTACGGAAGCCGTAGCCTTCTTTTAATAAAATAAACGGCACATCCTCGACAGTTTTCAAAGCAAGAGGGGAATTTTCGGGATTCGACCGGACCGAATCGATGAGCTTCGGCAATTGGCCGGTCATCCAGCTCTCCCTTTCATTTGGAATCGCCAAAAAAAGCGGCTCGGTCAGTATCGGCCGGATCGTGAGCCTGTCATTTTCAATCGGCAAAGGGAGAATCGACAGATCCACCGCTCCGTTTTCCGTCATGTTTTCCAATGCCGCCGGCGAATCTTCTATCAGCTGAACCTGTACGTTCAGATGCTTTTTCAGAAAGGCTTTCAGGAGCGGCGGAAGAAGATATCCTCCCGTGACAGCGGGAACGCCGATCGATAATTCCGTCCCCATTTCCTCGAGCTGATCGCGCATTTCACACAGCAGTTCATCTCTTGACCGCAAAATATCCTGTGCTTTTCGGATGAAGCGCATCCCTTGAGGAGTCGGCGAGACCCCCTCTCTGTTTCTGTAAAACAGCGGAAAGCCAAGCTCGCTTTCCAGCTTTTTTATTTGCTGGCTCAGTGAAGGCTGAGCGATATGCAGGCTGGCAGCTGCCTTTGTAAAACTGCCTTTTTTGAAAATCTCTGCCGCGTATTCAAAAAGCCTCATATCCAATACCCGCACCCCCATAGTTTCCGCCTATCATTTTCATACATTTTATATCTTAGACTGATGGCTGTCGACTCCCCTAATATAAATACATAGCCGATAGGAGGATGATACAAATGAAAACTAGCGCGCAACGGCAATTTTCAAAAAACCCGGAGCAATATCGCGATGAGCCGCTGTTCTCATCGGGAAAAGATCTTGATGCCATGGTCAGCTGCCGAATTCTGACCGGTGGTGAAACCCTGCTTGATATCGGAACCGGAGCGGGACATACGGCCATTGCCTTTTCGCCTTTTGTCAAACATTGCACAGGAATCGATATTACAGAAAAAATGGTTCAAACCGCCGCTCAATTTGCCGAACAGAAAAATGCTGAAAATGTGGTTTTTCTTCAAGGCGATGCAGCACAATTGGATTTTGCAAGCGAGTCTTTTGATATTGTCACATGCCGGTATGCAGCCCACCATTTTCCGGAGATCAGCCGGTCCATCCAGGAAATAGCGCGCGTCTTGAAAAAAGGCGGCTCCTTTCTCCTCATCGATCATTGTGCGCCGGAGGACGAAGCTTTAGACCGATTTATAAATCGGCTCAATCAATTGAGAGACCCGTCACACGTAAGGGAATATTCAGAGAACGAATGGCAGAAGCTGTTTGAAGAGAACGGACTCGATTTTGCCGTCCTGGAGAGATGGAATCTTCCGATCGATTACGAGAGCTGGCTTCGAAGAGGCGCCGTGCCTGAACAAAGAAAGGCAGCCATCCACGCCCATTTGTCAGAACCGTCCCAGTCTTGCCGTGACATGTTTAACATCGTCCACGATGAAAACGGGCATCCGGTGTCTTTTTGTCTGAAAGCGGTTTTGATTGCCGGAATGAAAGCATAAGCTAAACGGCCCGCCGGATTCCGGACTTTTTCGCAACCGAATTTTTAAAGAAGAAAAAGCCCCCTTTTTAAAGAGGGGGCTTTTTCATTTACTCGGGATTGCCTTCGGCCGCTTCAATTCCGGCTGCAAGATCATGTTTATTGAGATCCGCTTTAAAGAAATCTTGCGTATTCGGCAATCTGAGATTCATATTAAGTTTTTGAGAAATTTGTACCGTGCATTCTTCGATTTCATAATCGAAAACGTGTCCGCCGACATTGCGGTCTTCATCAATAAAGTGAAGATGGAAGCCGGAAACTGCGATTCCGTTGGCATATTGCGGCGTCCAAAAGCCGACGATCGTCCCTTTAATATCATTAAAATCAAAGATCGGCTGCGATTTTACCGCATCGACCATCGGCACGTACGGTTTTTCCTGCAGTTCAACCGTTCTCGTTTTGACTTTCTTAAAGATTCCGTCCATGCGGATCGCGTAAAACAGGTTTTCACTCGGCATGATCCGTTTCATTTCTTCCTCGAACGCCTTAAGCGGCATCCGCTGCTTGATTTCGTGATAAATATCTGGTCGGAAGAAAGCGAGCGAGCAAAACGGAGAACAATCGCTTCCTTGAACAGGATAGGCTTTGCCATCGGAACGAAGACGGTAAAACTCACCGTCAAAACCGATCAGCTCACCGTCGAGCCGATTGAACGTTCCGATTCCAAAGTCTCCGTGATCCTTTGCTTCAGACATGTAAAAATCCCCGTCATAAATTCCGTCCAATAACGATATCATCGTTGAGACCTGAAAGACCTGGTCAAGGTTCTTGTCAACGGGCTGAACCACTTTTTGTTTGCTTGCACTTTTCATTTTCCTCGTTTCACTCCCTTGATTTTGTTTGTTATGACTGGACTTGCTGTGATCAAGATTGCTTAGAGGCTTGTTTACTAAAATGTTCCTCAAAGTTTTTTGGAAAACGCTGATCAGCCAAATGAACGTTGTCGCTGTAATCAACCGGAATATCAATGACAACCGGACCCTCTGCATCAAGACCAGCTTTAAGCACCTCTGCCAATTCGTCAGGCGAATTGACCCTTAAACCTTTTGCTCCAAAGCTTTCAGCATATTTTACAATATCGATTCCGCCGAAGTCGACTCCGGACGTCCGCTTGTATTTCATCTCCTGCTGGAACGCAACCATATCGTATGTGCTGTCATTCCAGACAATGTGAACGATCGGCGCTTTCAATCTGACCGCTGTCTCAAGCTCCATCGCGGAGAACAGGAAGCCTCCGTCCCCGGAAACAGACACGACTTTCTGTCCCGGATTGACCAGTGTTGCTGCGATCGCCCACGGCAAAGCAACGCCCAGCGTCTGCATGCCGTTTGAAGTCAGCAGTCCATACGGACGGTATGTGCGGAAATATCTCGACATCCAAATCGCATGGGAGCCGATGTCACAAGTCACTGTGATGTCATCACTCAGCAATTCACGCAAATCGCGAACGATTTGCAACGGATGAACAAGATCCGTTTTTGTTTCTTTAGGGGGCTCGCTTTGCTCCTCCAGCGCTTTCTTCAAATAATCAAGCACAGGTGCAAATGATTCATCGATGGAAACCGGCAAAGAATCATGTTCAATATGGTTTAATGTCTCTGCGATATCGCCGATCAGCTCAATTTCAGGCTGATAGTCATGATCGATATCGGCTTGTATTTCATCAAGATGAATCACACTGCGCTCGCCTTTTCCGTTCCAAAAGACGGGGTCGTATTCAATCGGATCATAGCCGACCGTCAAAACGAGATCCGCTTTTTCCAACAAAATATCTCCGGGCTGATTGCGGAATAATCCGATCCGGCCGAAGTACTGGTCTTCCAAATCGTGAGACAGCGTACCCGCTGCTTGGTATGTTTCAACGAACGGCAGTTTCACTTTTCTCAGCAGACGGCGGACCGCTTCAACCGCTTCAGGTCTTCCGCCTTTCATCCCTACAAGCACGACGGGAAGGTTCGCATTGTGTATTTTGGCGATAGCCGCGCTGATTAGTTCATCCGGAGCCGCGCCGAGCTTCGGCGCCGGCATGGTTTTCACCGGCTTGGCAGTTGCCGGACCGGCCGTAACGTCCTGCGGAAAGCTGAGAAACGCTGCCCCGGCCTGTCCGGAAGCTGCCGCTCTGAATGCATTGGTTACCGCCTCAGGGATGTTGTTCGCATCTTCCACTTCTGCGCTATATTTTGTAATCGGCTGAAACAACGCCGCATTATCCATCGATTGATGAGTTCTTTTGAGACGATCCGCTCTTTTTACAGCACCCGCCAGGGCAACAACCGGATCTCCTTCTGTATTGGCTGTTACAAGACCGGTCGCTAAATTAGACGCTCCCGGACCCGAAGTCACCAGGCAAACACCGGGCTTTCCAGTCAATCGTCCGACTGCCGCCGCCATAAATGCTGCATTCTGCTCGTGACGACAAACAATCAGTTCAGGCCCCTTGTCTTTCAATACGTCATACACCGCATCGATTTTCGCTCCCGGAATACCGAAAACATGAGTGACACCTTGCTGAATGAGACTATCCACCACAAGCTCTGCTCCTCTTACAGTAAGAGTTTCATTTTTAGCGGCTACATTTTTCAAAGCCCTCACTCCTCCATTTTCATTCGTTTACAATGAATTTTTAATAAAATTATTGTATTATTAAATATACATCTTGTGGAAATTGTTTTCCAATACTTCTTTGTCTTACAATTAATATGTAAAACGACTGAAATCGCATTCAGAAAGGAATGAGTGAATAATGGAGCTGCGCCATCTTCGTTATTTTATGGTTGTTGCCGAAGAACTGCATTTCGGAAAAGCAGCTCTTCGGCTGAACATGACTCAGCCTCCGCTCAGCCAGCAGATTAAACAGCTAGAAAGTGAAATAGGCGTCACCTTGCTGAAGAGGTCAAAAAGAGCCGTCAGGCTGACGGCGGCAGGCGGGGTCTTTTTAAAACAAATCAAGGAAGGACTTTCCCAGATTGATCAAGCCGTCGACATGGCTCAGCGGACGGCCCGCGGGGAGCTGGGCAGACTCGTGATCGGCTTTGTCGGCTCCGCCACATACGAGATCATGCCTCCCATCATCAGGGAATACCGAAACCGGTACCCGTCCGTCCAGATTGATCTTCGGGAGCTTTCAACCCCCAATCAGGTCAATGCACTGCTAAACGGACACATTGACATCGGAGTGCTGCATCCCCCGTTGGGAAACGACGAGCTAAAGTCATACACAGTGAAGAAAAGCCACTGTGTCCTTGCACTTCCGAAACACCACCCGCTGTCAGAAAAACCCCGGGTACATTTGAAAGATCTTGAAGACGAATCGCTGATCGTCATTGCCAAAGAAGCGTGGCCCTCTTTATACACGGAATTTAATTTCTTGTGTGAAAAAGCCGGGTTTATCCCCAACATCGCCCAGGAAGCTACAGAATACCAAATGGTGATCGGCCTCGTGACAGCCGGAATGGGAATCGCCGTTGTGCCTACAGCGGCTAAACGATTATTTAACCTCGATGTTGTATACAAAGAAATCGAAGACTTTCCCCTTCGCGCAGAATGGATTACCGCACATCGAAAAGACAACCGCAATCCGGCGCTTAAACATTTCATCGAAATCTCGGATCAATACTCATAGCCGGATAGAAAAAAACCCGCGGACAAATCCTCCTTGTTCACGGGTTTTTTTCTCATATTGACGTTTGCGCGTTTTGAAAACGGAGTTAACTGCCGATTGCCGCTCCATCGCTTCTCGGATCGCTTCCTCCTCTCAGGAAACCTCGATCATCAATCTCGATAATGCCGGCATGACCCATCACACCGTCAAAGTCGCCGACAACGGTTACATGATGCCCATGCTTACGCAGTTTTTCAATCACTTCGGGCGCCACTCTGCTTTCTATTCTTACACCTTCCACTCGTTCTCCCCATGTTCTGCCCCACAGCCATCTCGGTTCATGAACGGCTGTTTGCGGATCCATTCCGTAATCTATCATTCTCGTGATAAGAGCCGTCTGCGTCTGCGGCTGTCCTTCTCCCCCCTGCGTTCCGTAAAGAAATTTCGGCTTGCCGCCTTTGAACGCCATGGCGGGCATCAGCGTATGAAAAGTTCTTTTTCCCGGCTCCAGTGTATTGACATGGTCAGGATCAAGCGAGAAAAACGACCCTCTGTTCTGCAAAATGACGCCGGTATCTCCAGCTGTCACACCTGAGCCGAATTCGAAATACAAACTTTGGATAAACGAAACAGCATTCCCGTCTTCATCTACTGCTGCAGCATAAGCCGTATCACTGCCGAGCGGCCGGCTCTCCGCCTGAAGAGCCGACAGTCCGATTTTTGCGGCCAGCTCCCGCGCATACCCTTTGTCAAGCAGGCGCTCCAGCGGTATTTGGGAAAATGCCGGGTCAGTCAATACTTTATTGCTGTCGGAAATACTTAATTTCAATGCTTCGATGAGCAGGTGATAATATTCGAAAGAGCCGTGCTCGATCATGCCAAAGTCGTAGTTTTCCAAAATATTCAATGCCATAAGACCGGTAAATCCTTGTGAATTCGGAGGCATTTGATAGATCGCATATCCTCTGTATGTAGAGGAAAGCGGAGATACCCATTCCCCTTGATGCCGCTCGAAATCTTCCAGGGTCAAGATGCCTCCGTTGTTTTGCAGATAGGCTGCTGAAGCTTGGGCAATTTCCCCTTTATAAAAGGCGTCTCTTCCTTTCTCAGCGATCATCTCCAAAGTGCGCGCGAGCTCTTTTTGCACAAAGCGCTCACCTGGAGTGGGCGGGTTTCCTCCCGGAAGATAAATATCTGCAGTGGTCGGCATACCGGAAAGCCACTCAGCGTTTTTCACCGTGTTTTGACATTGATCCGGCGAGACCGGGAAACCCTTTTCTGCATACATGATCGCCGGCTTCAGCACCTCCCGAAGCGATAAACGGCCGTATGCCGCCAGTATTTCGGCCCAGCTGTCCGCCATCCCCGGCACGGTAATCGCACTGCTCATGCCCCTGACCGGAATGGCACGCTCTCCTTTATACTGATTCCGGTCCGCTTTCCGCCCCGACCGCCCGCTGCCATTGTATCCTTTGATCTCACCGCTTCCTTTGTGATACATCAGCCAAAAAGCATCCCCTCCGAGTCCTGTCATATGTGGATAGACAACAGCAAGGCACGCGCTTACTGCCACAGCCGCGTCAAACGCGTTTCCTCCCTTCTCCATGATGCTGTTCCCTGCAAGCGAAGCGAGATAATGAGGACTGACAACCATTTGTTTCGAACCGATCTTCAGTTTCTCCATAGCTCTCTTCCTTTCTTTCAAGCATCCATTTGTCTTTGAAGTATAGTGGCCCGTTTAAGGAGGCGCTACTTTCAGGGAAGAAAAACTAACAACCCTTTTTCAATAAGTATTAAAAAAACGTTAAAATGATTCATATCGAAATCCGTATTATGATACAATTTACAAAATGTTCATTTATAACGTGATTGACAAGCAATTTCGTATGATCATGACCAAACAGAAAGGAAGGGACATTTGTGAGCCTCGACTACCATATGCCAAATTTAATTCTTGATGAAACGGATAAAAAAATCCTTTCGATCTTGCATGAGGAAGGAAGAATCTCTTATACGGATTTAGGAAAGCGCGTGGGACTTTCAAGAGTTGCCGTACAAACGCGGATCAACAACTTGATTGAAGAAGGCATCATTGAAAAATTCACAGCCGTCATCAATCCAGTCAAAGTTGGAATTCATGTATCGGTGTTTTTCAATGTTGAAGTCGAACCCCAATATTTAGAGGCTGTTGCCGTTGCTTTAGAAAGAGAGCCCGCCGTGACAAGCCTCTATCATATGACAGGGCCGAGCAAACTGCATATGCACGGCATTTTCGCAAATGATCAGGAGATGGAGGAATTTTTGACAAAGCGCCTGTACCCTCTGAAAGGCGTCGTGAGTGTCGACTGCCAGATGCTGATTAAACGATATAAGAGCCGAATGGGAATGAAGCTTTAACTGAATAGGAGGAAACGCGAAATGAAGCACCCTTACCGGGAACTGATCATCGCAATGACAAGAACGGGGATATTGGGATTTGGCGGCGGACCGTCCGTTATCCCGCTGATCCGTCATGAAGCCGTTTCAAAGTTCAAATGGATCGATGATGATGAATTCGGGGAAATTTTGGCGATTGCCAATGCGCTGCCCGGACCGATCGCTACAAAAATGTCGGCATATTTAGGTCATAAAGTCAAAGGCGTTCCGGGCGCTGTCGTGGCTACAGCGGCCCATATCTTGCCGACGTGCGTTGCGATGGCCGCCTTGTTCGCAGCCGTTAATGTGCTCAGCCACTCCAAAATCGTAAGCGGCATGATCGGCGCTGTTACCCCTGTCATCGCCGTCATGCTCGGCATCATGGCTTACGAATTTGGGCAAAAAGCATTGAAAGGCTTCGGCTTGCTTGCCGGCGTGCTTTTCTTTATTCTTGCATTTTTGGGTCTTCAGGTGTTTTCCATCCATCCCGGCATCATTGTCATCCTGTTTTTAACGTATGGCGCGTTCCACTTTAAATTAAAAAGAAAAGCGGCCCGGGAAAAGGATAAGGGAGTGTCCGCTTCATGATCATCTTTTATTTATTTTGGGCTTTCTTTATTGCAAATTTATTGGGCTACGGGGGCGGTCCGGCTTCAATTCCGCTTAATTTTGAAGAAGTTGTTCAGCATTTTCACTGGCTGTCAAAAGAAGAATTTTCAAACATGCTTGCGCTCGCAAACGCACTGCCGGGTCCAATCGCGACAAAAATCGCCGCTTATGTCGGCTACAGCGTGCTCGGATGGCCCGGTGTCTTCATTGCTCTTATCGCAACTGTGCTGCCTTCGGCCATCGCGCTCGTTTTGCTGCTCAAGCTGATCGGCCGCTACCGCCAGTCGCCAATCGTCAAAGGAATGACCTTGTCGGTTCAGCCGGTTATCGCCATGATGATGCTTCTTTTAACGTGGGAAATCGGCGGTGACGCAATCCAGTCGATCGGCTTGGTTCAATCACTTGTCATCGCGCTGATCTCTTTGGTGGCCTTGACGAAGTTCCGCGTCCATCCGGCTTTCCTGATCGTGGCCGCCTTCGCTTACGGCGGGCTTGTCATTCCGCTTTTGTAGAAAGGGACGTCCGGCCGCTTTCTATCGATGATATAAAAAATCAGCGCCGCATAACCGGCGCTGACATTTTGACTGACGGGCTTTTGTGAACAACCTTTCACAGCAGGCCCATCAGCTTTTTCTTTTTGACGGGACGGGGTGTTTCTTTATGAATCTCCCGGTTTTCCAGGAGAAGGCCCGCGTTTTTTGTAAACACGTATAAGAAATCGCGGCCGTAATCGCTTTCCACTGCATCAAAAAAGAAAGATCGGCTCGTGAGGTTGTGGGCGTCTGATGCGATAAAGTGGACGAGGTTCGCTTCAAGAAAGCGACGGGCGAGCCGTTTCACGCTTCTGCCAAAGCGGCCTGTAAGACTTGAACATGTCAGCTGGGCGCACGCGCCGTTTTTGACGAGGCGGTACAGCAGATCAGGATTCTCCATCAATTCAAGGTTCCGCTCGGGGTGTGCGATAATCGGAATGTAACCATTTAACTGTAGATCGAACAACAGCTTTTCGGCATATCGCGGAACATGGTGGTAAGGAAGTTCAATCAGCAAATACTTTGTGCCGGCGAGGCTGAGCAGTCTGCCGCGCTCAAGATCACGCTTCAATTCGCCGTACAGGCGGATTTCCTGTCCGGGAGCAATAAGCACCGGGATGTTTTCCTTTTGCACCCGCGTCTTTAAACTCGAAACAGCTGCCAGAATGGCCTCTTTTTGGTGTTCGTATACACCGTTTCGGTGGTGAGGTGTGGCGATAATCGTATGAATCCCTTGACGGGCGGCTTGTTTAGCCATTTCTATACTGTCATACATACATGCTGCCCCATCATCAATGTCCGCTAGAATATGGCAATGAATATCGATCATAGGCGGCCTCCCCGTGTTTTCCCGTTTTAGATCGTATGGTCTTTACCGATAAAGCTTTCCAGTTTCCGGGCTTGTCCTTTTTTCGGTTTTACATACAGAATATTTCCCAACACATGAACGTTCAGCTCTTTTTCGATGTCTTCTTCATTTCGAACGGTATTTTTCAAAAGCTCGAGTAAAAATGCAAGCCCTGCACCAAACAGCAGGCCGAATCCTGTAGAAACAGCGATGTTGAACTTCTTGTTCGGGCTGACGGGAGCAGGCGAATGTTCGGGGTTTGCTTTCGCAACAAGGCTGACTTCGGTATTTTCACCCATAATGCCGTCAATGTCCCTTTGGAATACGGCGACGACCGTGTTCGCGATGTCCGCCGCCTTGGAATAATCCTTGTCAGTCGCGGAGATACTGACAATCTGTGATTCATTTTCGCTGATAACCGTAATTTTTTGCTTCAGGTCTTCAGCCGTTTCCGGCAGGTTTAGTTCGTCTTTAACCTTATTTAAGATGAGCGGGCTTTTCATAATGACGTTATAAGTGTTGATTAGCTCAAGGTTGGTCTGAATATCGGTGAAGTTCGACGTTTGACGGCCGTTGATGAGGATTTGGGCGGATGCCTGGTAGACGGGTGTGAGCCAATAAAAGTTGACGGCAGCGCTGGACAGAGCGGCCGCAATGGTGATCAGTGCGATCAGAACGAATCTTTTTTTCAAAATGATGAACACATCTTTAAAGCCGATATGATCTCTCATAAAAGCCTCCCTCTAGGATTCGCGTATTTATTTAAATTTTCAGCAAATTAAACACCTCCCTTTGATTATACATGGTTCTTTCGTTTCCGAAAGAAATGAATCCTGACAAATAACGGGAGATACCGGGGAAATCGCGTCTTTATATGGTATTAAATATCGACTTTTGCAGGACCTGCGCGCTTTTTGCTGAACGAAAAAGTGTGCAAACCGAAGTTTGCACACCTTTTACGTCGTATATCCATTTTTGATATGAAGAATGAGATCTTCAAGAAGTTCTTTCGTCGTTATGTCTTTTGATTTTTCACCAATGTCATACGCATGCATAAGAATTCTCAAAAATTCTTCCTGATTCAATTCCTTGTCATCCATATCCTTTTCCTTTCAGATTCCATAAATTAAAACATTTCTGATTATATTTCAAATTATATGATGTAAAGAATCAATTTGCCATAGTCTATTACATTATTCGACAGCCATCCGTTTTTATGTCCTTTTCCTGAGAAAATCTTTTTTGGACGGATTGATTAAGCTATAATAGAGAGATTGGAAACTTTTTAAAAGCCATTCGGTTAGGAGCGATAGACATGCTTCAAGACATGATTTCAAAAACGGTTGTGATGGATGCAGCTGAACAGTTTAAGCATGTACTGCCGTGCACAGAAGCTAACATTCAGCTCATGAAAAAAGCCCTTATTTTATACAGACAGGATTCCGTCTATCGGGTCAAGCCGATGAGCGGGCATACGGTCAGTGCTTACGTTCAGGATGTGGTCCCGGTGAAGGTCTTCATCGACCTCGCCGACGTTAAAAAAAGCAGCTGTTCCTGCCCTGCTCAAAACATCTGCCGGCATGTGCTTGCCGTTTATTTATATCTGTATGCACAATATGATCGATTGGGAACGTTTACGGAGTTTTGGAAAGAAGCGCAAAAACGCCGCGAAAACAGGGATATTCTCGGACAGCTTCAGCGTGGAATGAAACCCCGCAGCCACACGCTCGATCAATGGACATCGTTTTTCAAAACGGAGTTCAGACGATGGGAAGAGCATACGCCTAAAAACCAGCAAACGATGCAATACCTTTACTACGGGTATTTTTCAGCTTTAAAAAAGCGGACGCCTGCGGAGCCGGAGCTGAAAAAAATGTACCAAATCCACGCGGCTCTTGCGACATGGCTTGCCATGCATTCGCTCGTCGAGAAAGGGCGCATTGATCCTGAAAAAGATTTTTACTCGCTGAATCCTTATATCGAACAGCTGATGGACACGATCTACAGCTCAATCGATGAACTGAAAACATATGCGCTATCGTTCTCCCTTGATCCGTTTTTAGAAAAAACCCCCGGCGCGATTCGGGAACTGCTGCTCAAGAAAGACATTTTTCAGTATGAAAGGCTGCGGATTTTCGGGGAAATCTGGAGTGCGCTTCTGTCCCGGCCAAACTGGCTGAAGCGGGAGCTCGATGTGCTGAACGATCTGGAGCCGTCGCCTGAAATACAATTCGGCAGGCTGCATCTTGAATTTCTGCTAAAAAACGACGATGTGATTCTTGATCAAGCCGGATCGTTTTCACCTGAGATTCTTCCTTATACATTTCAATGGCTCAGCGTCATGACCGCCAAAAAAGACTGGAAGCGCCTTAAAAAATGGTACGAACACCTTGAACAGCTTGCATCCGGCTTCTGCAGACTGGATAAACCGTACCGGGAAATACGCGATGTTTTAAGCGAATTCTTCCTGTTTCTGAGCGATTACAGCAAAAACGCAAAAGAAGAGCATGTATATGAACGGTACTGCAAAAAGTGCCTTCCTTATACGTTTACTGAATACAGCCATTTTTTATATAACAAAAACCGCTTTACGGAGTGGATGGAGATCCACAGCCTTGTCGGTTTTTCTATCTCTGAGATCGGACAGAACGCCTTGAAAGATATCGCAGCAGCAGCCCCTGAAGCTTTGATTCCTTCCTATCACAGAGAAATTTCCGGGCTGGTTGAACAAAAAAACCGCTCAAGCTACAAAGAAGCCGTCAAACAATTAAAAAAACTGCGCTCCCTCTATAAGAAATCGAAAAAACAGGATGTCTGGAACCGGTTTATGGAGCAGTTTTCAGCTCGCTATAAACGGCTGAGAGCCTTCCAGGAGGAACTTAAGAAAGGAAAGTTGATCGATGGCGAGTCTTAAGGAAATCGTGATACATGTCGAACAATCAGAAGACTATACATTCATTTTATCTTGTCATGACGAGGATCATCAGTTTCTTACGCGGAATGAAATGGAAAGGTATTTGTTTCAGTGGCACGAATCGTCTTTTTACGGAACGTTTCTCGAAGATGCCGGTTTAGAGACTCCAGCGGTTCTGCTGTCTCCGTGGATGGCGGTCGAATTTCTCGGCAAAAACTCATTTAATTCGTACAGCGACATCAATCTCACCGAGGAAACCGAACCTTTGATGAAAACGGCTTCCACCATTTATGAGTTTATCGCAGATGAAGATTTTCTTCCCGACTATGAAGCATGGAAGCAAGAGGTGCTGCGTTGGAAAGATAAAGAAGGGATTTTGGAAGGCTATACAGCTGAATGGTTTTCACACGCTGTCGAAGACTACATCAACTACAATGACGAGTTAAAAGCAAAATGGGAATCGATTGTCGCACATTCTCCCGCCGTCACCACATTTCAGGGCCACTTTCTTGATGAAGACGATTTTCTTGAAACGATCGGCTGGCATGAAAACCCTGTGCCGTTTACTGTCGGACTCCGCTTAAATGAACCTGACTTTGACGGAGACGATTGGAAAATCGAACTGTTTTTGCGCGACAAAAAAAGCGGAGCCATTCAGTTCTTTGAAGGCTTGAACAGGCTGAAAAAATCGTGGCAGGCATACGCTGATAAAATCGCACGGGAACAAGACAGATTCCGCCAAATCGTGCCGTGGCTAACGATCGACTCGGGAACGACGCTTTTAACGGAAGAGGAAGCATGGATCTTCCTATCCGAAGCAAGTGAAACTCTTGTCAGCATGGGGATTGAAATTTTGCTGCCGTCATGGTGGCAAATCGTCAGAGACAGCAACATGCTGCTGAAAGCGAAAGTGTCATCGGCTCCCCGCGGCGAGTCCTTTGTCGGAATGAATGCATTGATGGACTTCAACTGGCGTTTTGCTACGAACGGAATCGAACTCACAGAAGAAGAATTCGAGCAGCTTGTCGCCAATAAAAGACGGCTTGTCAACATACGCGGGCAGTGGATTAAAATCGATCCGAATTTTATCAAACAAATGAAAAAGCTGATGGAGCGAGCAGAAACAGAGGGGCTTCATATGTCTGACATCCTGGCGCGCGAGCTGACGGAGCGGAGCGAAACCCGCGAGGATGATGATCTGTTCGATGCTTCCGCATTCAGCGAGGTGCGGTTTGAACTGTCCTATCAGCTGAAAAACATGATCAAAAAGCTGAGCCAGCGCGATGATCTCCCGTCATACCCGGTCAGCAAATTTTTTGACGGAACGCTCAGGGCTTATCAGGAAGACGGTTTGAACTGGCTGATCTTTCTCAGAAACTGCGGCTTCGGCGCCTGCCTGGCAGACGATATGGGTCTTGGAAAAACCATCCAGATGATCGCCTATTTCGCCTATTTAAAAGAACAGGGACAACAAACGCCATCTCTCATCATTGCGCCGACTTCCGTCCTCGGGAACTGGCAGCGCGAACTTGAGACCTTCGCGCCCGACCTGACGGCGGCGCTCCATTACGGGCCAAAACGCCCTAAAGGTGAAGCGTTTCAGGAATGTTACAAAGATGCAGATATCGTCTTGACGTCATACGGCCTCGCCCAATCCGACTTTGACGATCTCAGCAGCGTCGCCTGGAACTGCATCTGCCTTGACGAAGCCCAGAATATTAAAAATGCGCACACGAAACAATCCCGCTCAATCAGAAAGCTGAAAGGCATGCATCATATCGCGCTCAGCGGGACTCCGATGGAAAATCGCCTGACGGAGCTGTGGTCGATCTACGATTTCATGAACAAAGGCTATCTCGGAAGCCTTGGCAGCTTCCATAAGCGATTTGTCCTGCCGATTGAAAAAGACCGCGACGAAAAACGTATCGAACAGCTCCAGCAGCTGATCAAACCGTTTTTATTAAGGCGGACAAAGCAGGACAAGGAAGTCGCGCTTAACCTGCCTGAAAAACAGGAAGAAAAAGAGTTCATCCCGCTCTCGGCAGAACAGGCCTCACTATATGAACAGCTTGTCAAAGATACGTTTGAACATATGTCAAGCCTCGCCGGAATGCAGCGTAAAGCTCTCATCTTAAGCATGCTCGGCAAGCTCAAACAAATCTGCGGCCATCCTGCCCTTTACTTAAAAGAGACCGGGAGCGAGCTCCTTAACGGAAGGTCAGTCAAGCTCGAAAAACTGTTGGAACTGACGAAGACGATTCGCGAAAGCGATGAAAGCTGCCTGATTTTCACCCAATATCTCGGGATGGGAGATATGATGAAACGCCTGCTCGAGAAATCATTCGGCGAACCGGTCAAGTTTCTGAACGGCAGTTTATCCAAGCTAGAACGGGACAAAATGGTGGAGCAGTTTCAGAACAAGGAATTTCCGATTCTGATCTTATCATTAAAAGCCGGCGGCACAGGCCTCAATTTGACGGCCGCCAATCACGTCATCCACTATGACAGATGGTGGAATCCCGCGGTTGAAAATCAGGCGACAGACCGCGCCTACAGAATCGGACAGAAACGGTTCGTCCACGTTCATAAACTGATCACCACCGGCACAATTGAAGAAAAAATCGACCACATGCTCGAATCGAAGCAATCGCTGAACGATCAAATCATCCAAAGCGAAAATTGGATCACCGAGCTTTCCGAACATGAACTAGAAGAGTTATTTACCCTGAACGCTTCGGCTATTACGGGTTAAACAAAACAGCTGTCTGAAATAGACAGCTGTTTTTTGTGTTAATGACAGTCCCAATTATATAATACGTTTGAAAAGTCCTTATTCTTTAAATCATCAGGCCTTATAAAAAAATTGGCAATCCCGACATCTCCCCACATCGCGTCAATGTTCTCATCAGAATCAATTTGCAATAGCAGAACGGTATGATCCGGATAATCGCCTTCCCGCGGATCATCTTGCGTAAAGGCTGCGTAGCCCCCGATCTTATGGGAGAAGCCGCCGTACATTTCACTGTATTCTTCGAACACCGTTTCCTCTTGATCGCCGAATTGCTCAAAGAACGTCCAAGCATCCTTTCCCGCGTATCGCTCAAATTGAAAGTCGGACGCAGAGACAAGTTCAGACCCTGTGTCAGGTGTGAGTGAGGATTCGCATCCAATCGGAAAGGCCAGCTCATCCTCAAGCTTCACAAACGAAAAATCGTCGACAAGCTCGTCTTCATTTTCGATGACATTCTCAAAATACTTGATGCAAAAACTCGACTGTTCACACGGATCATCAAAATTCAATCCGTAAACATCATCACTGACAGAGATAAAAAAAAGCAGAATACCGGATTCCGGGAAATTCTCAAGGCGGGGCATGTCTGAAAAATTAATTTGCGCAAGCAGTTTCATCGGTTTTCCCTGTGAATCGACAGGATACTGTTCAGACTTTGGAAAATAAGGATCTCCGGCCAGTTTGCTTTCATATCGGCCTGTTTTTCCTTTTCTCGTGTCCAGCTTCAAAAAATCCCGCGCTGATTGTTCAAATTGCCCGCGGTATCGGGCCATTTTTTCGGGCAATTGAAACGGCTTTTTCATACTTATCATTCTCCTTGACCGAGTGACACTTTAAAATGCGGAGGTCACCTATTTGAGCTTATTTCTCTTCATATAATCAAGAACGGATTGATATGCTTTATTCGCATCACTAAACATGGCATAGTTTTTCGCTGTTGAAAACCATTCAAGCGTTGAAGGCACTCTCCCTTGAAGGCTGCTTTCAAGATCTGTCTGATGGACAGGCGACAGCTTTCCTTGCTGAAGCGACCGTTCGATCGCCTGATCTAAAGCATCGCTGACCAATTGTTCTAAATCAGCCCCCGAAAAATGGCAAGTCTTTTTGGCAATTTTCAGTACATCAATCTGATCATGCGGCTTACCGGACAGCTTTAAATTTAAAATGTCGACACGTTCTTCTTCAGATGGGGGCGGCATAAATACCATCTTATTAAATCTGCCGGGACGGCGTAAGGCAGGATCTAAATACCACGGTGTATTCGTTGCACCGATCACATACACACCGTCATTAAACGTCCCTAAACCATCTAATTCTATCAGCAACTGATTGACCAGCACCCTGTCATGATGCTGGCTCATTCCCTGCCGATTCCCCCCGATCGAATCAAGCTCATCAATAAAAAGAACGCAAGGACTGTTATCACGCGCTTTTTCAAAAATATCATGCAGATTATGTTCGCTCTGCCCAACATACATGGACAATATCGCTTGAAGCTCCAAGTGTATAAAGTTTGCTTTGATCTCGCCGGCAATCGCTTTCGCGATAAATGTTTTTCCACATCCCGGCGGGCCAAACAGAAGAAGACTTCCCCCCGTCGCTTTTCCAAACGCTTTAAAATATTCAGGATTTTGCAAAGGCAAAATAAAGTCCATGTTGATTTTCTTTTTAATATCTTCTAATCCGCCGACATCAGCAAAAGTTTCACAGTGTTGTTCTAATTCGGTTAAAGCATGTTGATGTTGATCAAACTGAATGACTTTCACCTTTGCGCGTTTTTCCGTATCATCCCTCTTCATATTTATCCTTCCTATCTATGATTTGTACCGGTTAAGATCCTTTTCACCACTTTATAGTTCGCCTTGGAACCCGCATGTTTTTCTAGCTGGGCCTGATCTTTCTTTTTGATTCCGCTTCTTTCAATATGTATTCCTTGCCGCTGCAGAAGCTTATCAAGTTCATCAGCTTTATTGTAAAACTCGTCGGACAAGGCGGCATCGATTTTTTTTCCGTCATTTAACGTCAGATCATACTTCAGGTAAAGTGCCCCTTTTAACCCTTTTTGATAATAGGCATGGACAGAAGTGACATCTTCCATATCGTAATGTTTGGTGCTGGAAATTAGCCCTTCTCTCATGACAATGCTGTTTTTCCCGATATTTTGATATTGAAAAAAACCATTGCATAGCAGCGTCAGCCCTACCACTAGAAGAATCAAGGATAAAGGCAGCTGCAAGCGCCCCTGATAGCCTTTGGAAGTTATCACTTTTCTAACGGTGTAAGGTATACAAATGAAGGTCAGCAACAGGCTGTAAAATATGCTTACATCAGAGCAAAAAAGCAAGTTGTCGGAAGCCGCCAGCATTTTCATTTGAAGATTCCCAAATCGGTCATACAAAGACATCGTGCCGACAAAACTGAGCAGTCCGAAAAAAACAAAAAATAGAGTTCCCGGTTTATCTTTATGTATTTCCATTATTTCCACTCTTTCATTCATTTAAAATATC
The DNA here is from genome assembly GCF_002993925.1 of Bacillus paralicheniformis. Lineage (NCBI taxonomy): Bacteria > Bacillati > Bacillota > Bacilli > Caryophanales > Bacillaceae > Bacillus > Bacillus paralicheniformis. The sequence goes on from NZ_CP023665.1 coordinate 3,891,107, forward strand.
AATCTGTATAAGAATGATATGATCCCTATCACAATAATCAGCAATACAAAAAGGATCCAAATCGGTGTGTACTTCAAAAATGTGAGGACCGAACTACCTCGCATTTGTTCGGGCAATTTTCGCTGCATGAAGGCTCCCGCCAGCCCGTTCATCATATAAGGTGTACTGTAGACGACAAACAGGTATGGAATCGTAAGCCACTTGAAGACCAATGTCACGATGACTAGAAGCGGCCAAAACAACACCGGTTTTTTAACACGCAGCTTCTCATGGAAGCGCCTGACTTTCAACGGGTATTTCATAAACCAAAAATTACACATGTTGTATAACGCTAAATTGGGTACAATTCCTGGATTGTTCGGATTGATTTGTAGAGCTGTTTTGTTTAAAGTCAAGGCTTGTGCATAATCTCCTCTTCGATACGCCGCAGAAGCGGCCATTCCCGTGAACATGGCATTATCAGCATTTTGGGCAAGCGCTCTGTCTGAACACGCTCTTGATAATCGATCCTCAAAAAACACCGCCAAAATTTCACTGTATACGACAAGAGAAAATGGATCGTCAGGTTCTAATTCCACTGCCTTTTCTATATAAAAACGCGCTTTTTCATACTCATTTTTATCATGAAAAAGAAATTGAGCGTGCATTGCATAAGTGTAGTGATTATCAGGGTACTGTGAAATCAATAATTCATTTATTTCCTCATGCTCTTCGTACATTCCCAATTCATAGTATGCGAGAGCCAAGATAACCAAAATTTCAAAGTTCATCGGATCTAAATTTAAAGCCTCTTTTGCAAACTGTACCGCTTTTTCATATTCTTTCGCATTAAAATATATATTTGAAAGCAATTGATAGCCTTCTTGTGAGTCGGGGTAACTGGATAAAAACTGCTCTGCTTCCTTCAAGGCTTCCTTTGTTTTCCCCCACTTTGAAAGCCGCTCTGCTTTCTCATACATTATGCTCATTTGATTATCCAAATCGATCACCTGTTTTTACTCTTTTTCAATGAGTTCTAGTATCTTTTTCTAAATTCGAGGATTTAAACTAATGATAAAGTCACCTTCCATTCTTGGAATTTGAAATAATAGTTAAATAGTAACAAACATCACCACATCAAACAATGAATAAAAAGTAACGAAAATAATACTTCATAGTTCACGAGTCAGCGTTAAAATAAATAAAGGCCGCCGACATTGTCGGCGGCCCGCGGATCAATAACATCCGCTGCTTAACCGCACTCCTTCAATCGTTACGCTGCCATGTACCGGCATCACGCCGAATTGAAAGGATGTACGAATTAAACCGGTTTGACTTGTTGTTCAATCAGCTGATTCAGGATGTGAGCGACGCCATTTTCATCATTAGTGAGCGTCACCTCATCAGCCATCTCTTTAATGTCTTCGCGCGCATTGCCCATGGCAAAGCTTTTCCCCGCGATCTTCAGCATCGAAAAATCATTGAGACTGTCTCCGACAGCAGCTGTTTCCTGAAGGGAAATGCCGAGCTTGCGTGAAAGCTTTTCCAACGCCAGCCCTTTTGACGCCTGAAGATGCTCAATTTCAAAGTTATGCTCGGCTGAAGTGACAAGCGTAATATCTTGCGCATCTTTAAATCGCTGCCATCCCGTTTCCAGTTTTTCTTTATGAAAAGAAAAAGCTAATATGTTATATACATTGACATCTTTTCCCGCTAAAAACAGGTCGGTATAGGAGCTAATGTACGCGTATCCGTTTTGACTGAGCTGCTGTTCAGCAGCGAGTTCCAGCCTTGAAAGATCGGCCCCGGGATTTGCGCTTTTCAAGCGGTCCAGCTCAATGTCAAGCAGCTCGCGGCCGTTTTGCGGCGTGAAGATCGCTTCATCGCTGAATACCTCATAATAGTAATTCTTTTCTTCAAGCCATTGAAGAATTCCTTCCGCCCGTTTCCTGTCAAGCGGCACCGAGTGGTAAAGGCGGCCTTCAGGATCATGAATCACCGCTCCGTTGGCACTAATAATCCATGTTTTAATACCTGTCGGCTCAAAAATCGTTTGAACATCGAAGGATGCTCTCCCTGTGGCAACTACTACTTCAATCCCGTGTTCCCGCGCTTTTTTAATCGCATCGATGTTTTCTTGTGAGATCTTGCTTTCACTGTTTAACAACGTCCCGTCTAAATCGACCGCAATCATTTTCATCTGCTGTTTTCCCCCTTAAATATCGTGATGTTCAGCCACGAGCAGCTCCACATCATGTTCATCAAGCAGTTTCTGAAACGGTTTCGGCGGCAGCCGGTCTGTAATGAGAAGGTCGATGTCACTGAGTTTAGCATACCGGTAAAAATCCGTTCTCCCGATTTTCGAATGGTCGGCAAGCGCTATGACTTGTTTCGCTTGGGAAATAATTTTCCGCTTCACCATTCCATCCTCCTCATGGGCAATTGTAAGCCCGTGTTCGGAAACCCCCACCACGCCGATCAGCGCTTTATCAACATGATAGCATGACAGCTTTTCAATGACGGAGGCGCCGTACAAAAAGCGGTGCTCTTTTTGAAGCTTCCCTCCAAGCAGGTGGATATCAGCACCTTTTCTTGAGGAAAGAACCTCCGCAAGGTTAATCGAATTGGTGATGATCGTGCAATTGACATCCGGCAAATGCTCGGCGCACGATTGGACTGTCGTGGAAGCATCCAAAATCATACGGTCGCCTTCTCTGATTAAAGAAGCGGCTGCTTTTCCGATCATGCTTTTCTCTTCGGAAACCATGCCCAGCCTGCCCGAATAGTCTTTGACCTCATCATGAACGGTAGGCAGAATCGCCCCTCCCCTTGTTCTGATAATAGCGCCTTGCTCCTGCAGTTTGACCAGATCCCGCCTTGCCGTATCTCTTGAAACTCCGAATAAAGAACAAATTTGTTCAACGGAAATCCGTTTACGCTCTTTTAAATAGTCGATGATGGAAATTAACCTTTCCTCTTGATACACTCGATCATTCCTTCTTTACACAAGTAAAATTCATTATTTATAAGTGATTATAAGTTATTACACAGAATAAATCAAGAACACATAAGTAATTATAAGTAAAAATAAAGCCTGAGTCCGGTTTCCCGATCCTCAGGCTCGCATGCTAAAATGAAAATGATCCATATTGAGAGTGCCAAATTTCACGAAACGCATGGATATCACGGTCTACAGCCGGATGATCAGCCAAATGGCTTAAAAGCTCAGGGCTGATTGTCGCCTCGTGGCTCCCCGCTTCCATGACGGCAAGAATTTGACGGTTATGTTTAAAGCTTGCCGCAAGCACTTTGCAATTTAAACGGTATGTGTTAAATAAGTCGACAATTGTTTTGACAACGCCCGCCCCATGACCATACTCTTGATCAATACGATTGACATACGGCGCGACATAGGAGGCGCCGGCTTTTGCGGCCAGAACAGCCTGTGCAGCGGTATAAACCGTTGTCCCGGTGGTCTGGATGTTTTCAGCCGCGAGCTCTCTGATCGCGTAAAGTCCTTGAGCCGTCACCGGAATCTTCACCGACACGTTTCCATCCAGCCAGTTATAGAGCGCCTTCGCCTGATCGGCTATATCCCGCCAATGGTCGGCGATCACTTGGGCATGGAGAGGCAGATGCTCGGGAAGGAGCCGCCGAATATCTTGAATCTGCTGTTTAAAGGGCTGCTTTTCCCTTGCGATCAGCGCCGGGTTTGTCGTGACGCCGCCAGCGGGAAATGAATCCAGCAATCTTTCAATCTCCGGTATATGCGCTGAATCAATCAGCATGTTCATCTCGCTTCCCCCTCGTGTTTTAATGCATGACCTGCCCTCCGGTTACATTAATCGACTGACCCGTCATATAGGATGCTTGATCAGAAGCGTAAAATAAGATGGCATTGGCGATGTCATCATACGTACAGCCCCGTCCGAGCGGCACTTTTTCGGTGTACACGCGCTCTACTTCGCTCTCTGGAATGCCGAGCTTTTTCGCGTATTGCGGAATCAAGCTTTGGAACATCGGCGATTTCAACAAATTTCCCGGCATAATGCTGTTCACGCGAATGTTGTGTTCGGCAAGATCGAGCGCGAGGCTTTGAGTGAGACCGACACCTCCAAATTTGGAAGCTGAATAAGCTGTATTATGTTTGCTGCCGACCTTTCCCGATTTGGAGTTAATTTGAATGATTGACCCGCTTCCCTGCTCAATCATGACCTTCGACGTTTCCCTCGCGCAAAGAAAATACCCGGTCAAATTGACTTCGATGGTCCGTTCCCAGTCTTCAAGCTCAAAATCTGTGATCTTATTGCTTTTGGCGATTCCCGCACTGTACACCATCACATCGATTTTATTGAATTCCTCCGTGATCCTGCCGATCATTTTTTCCACATCGGCTTCTTTTGTAAAATCTGCTTGAATCCACAGCGATTTGACCCCGTATTGACCGGCTGCATGTTCAGCCGTCCTTTCGGCGTTCTCGCCGTTGATGTCTGCGACCGCGATGTTATATCCCGCCTCTGCCATGCGGTAGGACAGCGCTTCTCCGAGACTTTGGCCGCCGCCGCATATCAATGCCACTTTTCCTTTATTCATCTCCATATTGCACCCGCTCCTTATGAGAATCTTTTAACTTGAATACAGTCTCTTGCTGAAACCTCCGGCAGTTGTTCTTTTCGTTCAAGGTACAGCGTTCCCGGCAGCTCGGCTGAAGCCGATCCGTCAAATTTCAGCGTAATATGCCCGAGATTCGCCAGGTTCTGGCGAACGGCTCCCCCAACGGCTGTGATTTTGTAGGACTCGCCGCCCAGTATGAGCTTATCGCCTTCATTGAAGTCGCCTTCTACAGGCTTTATATCAATTGATAAACAATAATCTTTCAATTCATCCGGAGCGCCTTCGCCGAATAATATAAGCATCTTTTCATCTGAAAATGCCGTTGCTTGATCTCCGATTCTGTTTATTTTTGTTTCATACAGCATGACCATAATTCTCCCTCCTTAAGAAAACCTCAGCTGTCATACATGCCAAAGCTGGCCAGCCAAGCAATGAAAACGGTTGGCGCCCCAGTCAAAAAACGCGAATACAGCACCGACGGCACCCCGACTTCAACCGTTTCGACTTCCGCTTCCGCAAGACCCAGGCCGACCGGAACAAAGTCGGCAGCTGCTTGCGAATTGATCGCAAATAACGCCGGCAGCGCCAAATTCGGCGGAATGTTTCCTTTGCCGATCTCAACGCCGATCAGCGAACCGACAACTTGTGCAATCACCGCCCCGGGTCCAAGAAACGGGGAAAGCAGCGGAAATGAACAAACAAGCGAGATTAATAGCAATCCGGGCAGTGACCCTGCAAATGGTGATAAATATTTGGCAAAAATGTCTCCGATGCCTGACTCTTTAATGATGCCGATCAATAGAGCCACAAAAGCCATGAACGGAAGAATTGTTTTGATAACGGTTTCAATCGCTTCCCGTCCAGCTTGATAAAACGTGCTGACGACCGATCCCATGGCCATCCCGATTGTCGCCATCATCCCTTTCGGCGACTGCTGTTCACTAATTTTTTTCTCTGTGCTATAATGGTTTTGTTTATTTTGCATTTGTTTTTCTTCTGGAATATTAGACTGTTCAGGCTCCTCCACAGCTCCCAGCAGTTTAATATTCTCTTTTTTTACTCCGGAAACATATATATCTTCTGTAATATGGGCGGCAAGCGGCCCGCTTTTTCCGGTCGCCATCACATTGATCGTCGGAATTCGCTTTTGCGGGTAAAGTCCGCAGCGCAGCGTCCCTCCGCAGTCGATGATCACAGCGGCCATTTCGTTTTCGGGTACTGTCGTTTTAAAGCCGTCGACCAGGGTGCACCCCGTCAGCTCAGCTAAATGATCCGCAAAATCGGGTTTGTTTCCGCCGGTGACGTACACGATTTTATTTCTCTCTTCATCAGGCGTGATCACCAGAGGCCCGCCAAACCCTCCCGGCCCTTTTGAAACTTCAACCGAACGATAGGAACTCATCTGTAAACCGCCTTTCTTATTTAAGATCAATCGAATCTTTCAAGGCAATGCCCTGCTGTTTCGCGACATAAGCCGTTGTCATATCCGTTACCCAGCCCCTGAGAAAGTTTGTTACAATCCCGACCAGAAGATAGCGGAGAGCGAGCTCGGTCGTTTCATGCCCCAGCGTCGTAATTCCTGCGGAAATCCCGAGGAAAACAAACAGCTCGCCCGGATTCACGTGCGGGAAAAGTCCGTTATGCGTGTGACAAGAATAGGATGCAGCCGCATAATAGCTCGGTTTGTATTTTTCAGGCAAGAACCTGCCAAGCGACAGCGTCATTGGATTTGCAAGCATGAACGTACCAATGACAGGCAAAACCATGTATCTCGTTAATGGATTTTTTCCCGACTTCCTCGCGAGCGCTTCGACGCGCTTTTCTCCTATCAGGCGTATCAGGGCATTCATGGCGACAAGAAGCATAATCAATAAAGGAACGATGTCTGTAAGCATACTGACAAACACTTCTCCGCCATGTCTGAATAAGTCCATAAACTTCTCCGCAAGCCATGTTACGTTTTTCATAATTCACCTCTTTTTTTGATTTGAAAGCTCATCAGTTTTTGAAGCCGCGTTTTCTTCTGCGGGACATCACCCCCTTTCGTGATGATGTCGAATGTTTTCAAGGCATCTTCAATTGCGAGCCGTGTGAGGCGGTCGTGCCGGACAAGCTCCGCTTGTCCGATCTTCAACAAATACTTTCCTTCAAACCCTTTTAAAGGCTTGATTCTTGAAAAGACAGTGACACCTTGCATTTTTGACGCCTTTAAAATTTTATTGCGCTTGTCAATGACAAACAGGACGACCGTTCCGGCTCTGAATAAGCCGGTCTTCCTTCCGACCGCGACTCTTCCCATACGTCTGTATGCGGCGAATGTTCGGTTGAAATGCCTGATTTGCAAAAAACCAAAAATACTTTGGAGAAGCCATGCAGCTCCAAGGGCGATGATAAAGTAAATGATCATAATTGGTTTCTTACCTCCTCGGCAATTTCTCTGGCTGTTTCGGCAGTTGTCACCAAAATATTAATATAACGGCCTTTTGCAGCCCCGATAATAGAAGGGACTTTTTCATGGGATTCAGCAAGACCGATGGAATACTCCAAATTCTTTAACCTCTTGATGTCTATCGCGATGGTTCTGTCATGAATCTCTGTTTCTACCAACGCTCCCGACCGATCAAAGAAACGCGAGCATATATCTCCGACCGCCTGCTTTTCTTCAAGGCGCTCGATATCCTGATCGCCGTAAAATCCGGTCCAGATCATATTTGAAGAACTAAGCGGCGCTCCGATCCCGACGGCTGCCACGGTAAGGCCGTTCCACAGACTTTCTATTTTTTTGAAATAGTGGGACTTGACGATTTCCTCTTTCGTTTCTTTTTTTTCGACAACGGCTGCCGCATCTATAAAGTAAGGCGTGCCTCCAAAGTCACCGGCAATGCTGTAGACGATGCTGTTCACGTGATATTTCGTATCCATGGCGCCCGGACCGCCGACAAGCGGCACGAATGAAGCACTCCGTTTTTTGACGCCGTGAAACTCCCCGATCATTCCCGCCATCGTCGTCCCCCATGCGAAGCCTACCGTATCCCCGTCTTTCACAACGCGTTTTAAGATTTCGGCTCCAGCTTTGCCGACGAGTTTCTTCTTGTCTTCAGATGTTTGTTCCGGTTTTGCTTCGCATATGTACACTTCTTTAAGCCCGAGCAGCTGTTCGAGCTCCCGTTCCAAATCGTAGTGTGTCCCGACATGGTCATCGATCGTGATTTTAACGATTCCTTCCTCGCGCGCTTTTTTCAGCATGCGTCCGACCGTTGTTCTGTATATCCCTGTTGCTTTTGCAATCTGGCTCTGTGTCATATCCTCTTCGTAGTACATTTTGCAGACTTTGATCAGAAGGCGTTTATCATCCTTTATTTCCATAAGATCACCCTTCTTTTGCACATTTGTGCAAGTATTAGTCATTTGTTGTTGTATTCGCTTACATTATACATTCGGAATTTTTGGACGTCAATTTAAATTTGTCTATTTTTTGTCTAAAATAAAAAAACCGGTCATTGAAAACCGGCCATAAAGGGGGATAAAAAAGGGGATATTGATTGATTTTTTTTAAGAAAGGCGTTTATAGAAGGAATCTTGCGGTTTAAGCATCCGCCGGCTCATGGGCTTTTCGGCTTTCTCCCAAAAATCTGACTGATCGGGCGACAACTTCTGTAATAAAGACGCGTTCGCCTTCTGAATTGACGTATTGGCGAGTCTGGATTCTTCCGCTCAGCCCGATGATGGAGCCTTTTTCGCAATATTCGGCTGTATTCACGGCAGTTTTGCGCCACAGGGTGCAATTGACAAAGTCCGCTTCAATTTCGCCTGCTGCATTTTTGAAAGGCCTGCTGACAGCCAGCGTCACATTTGCAACAGGGACACCGTCAGATGTGTACCGAAGTTCGGGATCTTTTGTCAAACGCCCGACCAGCATGATCTCATTAAACATTTCGTGCCTCCCTTCCTGTTCGGGTATCCCCAGTTTATAAGAGATCGGTATTTAAGGAAAATCATCATAAAAGAAAAATAACCTGGAAAAAACCCGGGTTCGCGTCATAATTTTTGTTTCTTTCTGCCATTAATTAAAAAAATCATCTCATTGTTATTTGAGAAATACGTATTTTTCAGAAACTGAAAAAAAACAGGAGATGCCAGCCACCGCTCTGAGTATACGCGGACATATGAGCCCCCGTCCCAAGCATACAAACGGAATGACAACTCTTTCTGTTTAATCGTTACTTGAAATTCGTATATTTCCATTCTGTCTTTTGTTTCATAGCGAAACACGATGCCTTCATTGGCATACGTGCTGATCTCGTGCTTTTTGTTTCCGGCTGAAAAGCAAATCATAGGCATATATTGACGGCAGTCAGCAGCTGGATTGCTTGCGATCACAAATACTTCTTTTAAGAAAAAATGGTTCATAAGTCACCTCCTGCTCAATATCACCTAAAGTATAAATAAAAATAAAGCATTATAAAATACTTTTTGCAAAATTTAAAATACGAATATGCTCCTATTGCATAAACAAACCAGGGTCAAGAGTTCTTCCAAGCGAATGTGCTATAATGGTTATACAACTATGGAAGCTTGTGAGGTGATACTAGTGAAAACCTTTAGGCTTATTGATTTAAAAATTGTCCGCCAGGATGAAACTTCAAAGCGGCTCGAGGAGTTCCCGCTGATCGACGGCCTTATCATTAATAAAGAAGACGGAGAAAACCACTGGATGGTTGAGGGGCTGGTTTCGAAAGAGTACCGGTATTTTTTCGAATACCTCCTTCAGGAAGGCAAAGAAGTGAAAACATATGTAACGATCACGAAAAAAAGCAACCGCCCCGCACAGCTGTTAGCGAAGGTCAAAAAGATCACGGTACTAGGCGAGCATGTTTCCGTCTTATTGGACGGCAAAATGGTCAGCTCAAAGCTGAGGAAAGGCTCCGACAAGATCTTGGAAGATTTAATGAAAGAAGGATATTCCGGAGACCGGCTTCTTGAAGCATTTAAACAAAATATATAGAAAAGGCTGTCTTCGCCGGACAGCCTTTTCGCTATAGCTCTAAGAGCGTTTCGTCTGCTCTTTTAACAAATCCCGTATTTCCTTAAGCAATTCTTCCTGCGGATCAGGAGCAGCTTTTTCTTCTTCGGCATCCTTCTTCTTCAGCTTAGAGATATAACGGATAAATAGAAAAATGGAAAACGAAATAATAAAGAAATTGACGATCGACTGAATGAACAGCCCGTATTTAATGTCGGCATCAACAAATGTGAACGACAGCGCTGAAAAATCCAGGCCTCCTAGCAGAAGACCGAGGAGCGGCATCATTAAATCATTGACAAGCGAAGTCACGATTTTTCCAAAGGCGCCTCCTATGATAACCCCGATTGCAAGATCGATTACATTTCCACGAATCGCAAAGCTTTTAAATTCTTTCCACATGAATGATCACCTTTTCTCTTTTATGATAAAAAAACAAAATGGGCTTTTACGGAAACCCATTCTGTTTGCGTTATTCCTGTTTTTCGCCAAGAGAAAACATCAATTCGGCTTCACACACCACTTCTCCATCCACTTTCGCGACTCCTTTTCCTTTGCCGATGGAACCGCGGAAACGAAGCACTTCAAGCTCAAGATGGAGCTGATCGCCCGGTTTGACCTGCTTTTTGAAGCGGCAGCTGTCGATTCCCGCAAAAAACGCGAGCCTTCCGCGGTTTTCTTCCTTCATCAAAAGCGCCACGGCACCCACTTGCGCAAGCGCTTCAACAATCAAAACGCCAGGCATCACCGGATAATCCGGAAAGTGTCCGTTAAAGAATTCTTCATTTACTGTCACATTTTTATAACCCGCTGCCCGTTTTCCTTCCTCTACTTCTGTCACACGGTCTACCAGCAGAAAGGGATAGCGGTGGGGAATGATTTCTTTAATTTGCTGAGCATCAAGCATTGCCTTGACATCTCCTTTTTCTAAAAATATGTATAGAATGATATGTCAGTGCCTTATTCTGTACATCTGGAAGTATATTATGAAACGGAATCTTTTTCAACAAAAGATGAAAGACAACGCTGAAAATGAAAATAAAAAGAGCCTGAACCAAACGTCGTTTGGCCGGCTCCTATTTGCTTTGCTAGCGAACTGAATTGATCAGCCCCATCATTTGATCGCCCATCGTGATGGCGCGGGAATTCATTTGATAAGACCGCTGCGAAGAGATCAGGTCGGTCATTTCCTTCGATACATCGACATTTGATGATTCGAGGAATCCCTGTTTTAGAGAAATGTCCTGCCGCCCGGCTCCGTTCAGATTGATGAGAGCCGTTGCTCTCAATTCATCGCTGACAGAAAAAAGATTGCTTCCTTCTTCCGTAAGAGCCTGAGGTTTGACAGCCCGGACGATTCCCAGGTTAAAACGCAATGGCGCTTCACCTTGATTGTCTGACGAAACGGTGACACTTCCCGAATCGTCAACTTTGATGTGTTTATAACGCTGGTTGAAACGGATGGGATTTCCGTTTTCGTCAAGAACAGCATGCCCTTCTTTCGTCACCAGCTGCATCTGGTTGGCGTTGCCAGCCGCAGGCGTCAGGTAAAATGCTCCGTCTCTTGTATATTGCACTTCCCCGTCGACATTGACCTGGAAGTACTGATAAGGAGAAGTCAGTGCGATATCAAGATCGCGGCCAGTTTCTTTAAGGCTTCCCTGTTTATGTGTCAGCCGATCGGTCATCACGGCTCCGACGCCGAGCCGAAGTCCGGGCGGCGTCTTTCTGCTTGCCGCTACTTCATTATTTTTCTCGTTTACCTGTTCAATCTGCTGCCTGATCAGCTCCGAAAAGCTCGTGTTTTTCGCCTTATATCCCGTTGTATCGGTATTTGCAAGATTATGGCTGATATTATCAATTTGTTTTTGCAGTTCAAACATTGTGTTTGAAGCCGTGATCATGGATCTAAGCATCGTTTTTCCACATCCTCCATTTACGCTGATCGCGATCGGTCATTTATCCGATCCTTCCAATCTCATTGGCCGCCTTTTCCATGCTTTTATCATAAGCTTGAAGAACTTTTTGGTTGGCTTCAAACGAGCGGTAGGCAGCGGTCATTTCCGTATAAGCTCTCGTCACGTCGACATTCGACCGTTCCGTCATCCCCTGCTTGACAGAATAAGCGACTGCGGGATTGCCGACTGCGCTTGGCAGCGCCTCACCGTTTTCAGTACGATACAGATCATCGCCTTCTCTTGCTAAATTTCTCGTATCGAGCGCGATTCTGACATCGATCCTTCCAAGGTTTTGGCCGTTTTCAGTCACCGTTCCGTCCTCAGCGACTTGAAAATTCTCGCTTCCCACCGTAATCGGCTGGTTTTCCGTTGAAAGGACGAGTCGGCCGTTTATTGTCAATTGATTATTTTCATTTAAAGAAAAACGGCTGCTTCTTGAATAGCGTACATCCCCATTTTCAAGCCGGACCGCGTAGAAAAGCGCTGCTTTATCGTTTGTTTCCCCGTTGACCGGAACTTCGGTTTCGCTGATTGCAATATCCGTCGGCTCATTCGTGCTTTGCAGATCCCCTTGCGAGAATTGAGGCTTCAGTTCCTGCATGTAAACTCCTGTATTGATAGAACCGATCGGCGTCTGTGTTGAAAACGAACGCGAAGCGCTGCCGGCCTTGACAGAATCGGATTCAATCCGGCTCAAAAGCATTTCCGGGAAAGAACGGATTGACCCTTGGTCTTCTTTATATCCCGGCGTATTTGCGTTCGCGATATTATTCGTCAGCATCTCTGTGCGGCGCTGCTGGGTGATCATTGCAGAAGTCGCTGTATAAAGTCCTTTTAACATCATTTCACCTCAAATAAGTGTCATGCTCCAGAGTTTCTCATCGAAAAACCTCTTTTGCGAAAGGCTTGCAATTTATATTTGCTAATACAGAACATTTGTTCTATAATGGTATTCAAACATACTACTCTTTTTATCGGCAGCCATTCGCTTCCTTTAAAGCATTTCACATAAAAAACCTCATTCTAAAAAAAGAATGAGGTTTCTGATCAGCTCAGTTTGCGCTTAGGAAGCTTGTCCATGTTATCAAGCATGACACCCGTACCAACTGCCACACAATCCATCGGATTTTCGGCAACGAGAACCGGCACTTTCAGTTCTTCGGCAAGAAGCTGGTCAAGACCGTTTAACAACGCGCCGCCTCCTGTAATGATAACGCCTCTGTCGATAATATCGGCTGACAGCTCAGGCGGCGTTCTTTCGAGTACCTGCTTGGCAGCCTGTACAATGACAGATACAGATTCGCGCAGCGCTTCTTCCACCTCTTTGCTCGTTACCGTAATGGTTCTCGGCAATCCTGTGACCATATCGCGGCCGCGGATGGAAATTTCCTCGTGACGTGCGTCTGGGAAAACAGTTGCGACTTTAATCTTAATGTCTTCGGCTGTCCGTTCGCCTATGAGCAGCTTGTACTCACGTTTGATGTAGTTCAAGATTTCAAGATCAAACTTGTCCCCAGCCATTTTAATAGAAGAGGCGGTGACAATATCGCCCATTGAGATGACTGCGATATCTGTCGTTCCACCGCCGATATCAACTACCATGTTTCCGCTTGGCTGGAAAATATCCATTCCCGCTCCGATTGCGGCCACCTTAGGTTCTTCCTCCAAATATACATGCTTTCCGCCGCTTTTCTCGGCAGCTTCTCTGATAGCCTTCTGCTCCACAGAAGTAATATTTGTAGGGCAGCAAATCAGCATGCGCGGCTTTGAAAAAAGACCTTTCACATTCAGCTTGTTAATGAAATGCTTCAGCATGGCTTCCGTTACTTCAAAATCGGCAATGACGCCGTCTTTTAATGGACGTATCGCAACAATATTCCCAGGTGTACGTCCTACCATTCTCCTTGCTTCTTCACCGACAGCGAGCACTTTCCCATTGTTTTTGTCAAGAGCAACGACTGATGGTTCATTTAAGACAATACCTTTTCCTTTGACATGGATCAGCACATTCGCTGTACCAAGGTCAATACCAATATCCCTTGCAAACATCTATCTATATCCTCCTCGAAATCTGTTTCACAGCAATGTCCACATTCTGCCCTAATTATATATTTTATCATAAATATTAGAAAAAAAAGAGAGCTTATTAAAGTTCTTCATAAAATTTTTGTGGCTTTTTACGGAGGATACCGGGAAATTCTGATAAACGGTGCTCGTTTCTGAGCCATTATTCCTTATTGCACGGGTTCTCTTTCAAAGATTTCCTCTTTCTTATATTTTAGTTTTGTCGCTTCTCCGCCCCGCAAATGTCTGATTGATTTATGATAATCAAGAATTTCTTTTACTTCATTGGCCAGGTCAGGATTAATTTCAGGCAGCCTTTCTGTCAAATCCTTGTGAACGGTACTTTTGGAAACACCAAACTCCTTCGCTATCACACGAACTGTTTTTTTCGTCTCCACGATGTACTTCCCTATCTTGATTGTTCGCTCTTTGATGTAATCGTGCACACCACTCGACCTCCCTAAAATGGATGTGAGAAGTGTGAAATGAGATCCGTCTTGTGAAAAAATTCGCTATTTACGCAGCTTCTTCGTTTTATGCTTTTCCAAGTAGAATTTTGAAATACTCCCACGATCCCTCACCTCAAACACTCTCTTTGTTAGGTTTGTATCAGTGTATTAGCATTCAAATGGGATTATGCTAAAAACTCAAGGAGGACAAGGGGTTTCTCTGATAATTTTATTTCGGGTTTCAAAAATTTTAACTTTACACTAATCTTGGCTTCCGGTAAAATGAATAAAGTTTATTATTTACCTAGGTAACTATTTTGAAGGAGTCCGGGAATGGAACATATCAATCGAAAGATTATTCACCAGCTCAATCAAAGCACGCGGATGGTTGCTAAAAAAACGAATGAACAGCTCGAAGCATACGGCCTTTACGGTTCACAGTGGTCGATCCTATACTGTCTTCACACCTGCGGACCGATGACGCAAAAAGACATTTGGACTTACTTGCACGTTGAGGCGCCGACTGTGACGAGAACCGTCAGCCGCCTCGAAAAAAACGGCTGGGTAGAACGGATACAGGGCGATGACAAACGGGAAAAAGTCGTCAAAATGACAGAAGAAGCCAAAATTAAATATGATGACATTCAATTAAAAATGCAAGAATTTGAAGAGGAAATGCTTTCCGTATTTGAAGAACGGGATAAAAAAACATTTCAAAGGCTGTTAAATCAATTATTAGAAGGACATCAGGAGGAGTTGTAGCCTATGAAGCAAACTGAACCCATTTGGACCAGGGATTTTATCATGGTCGTTTTGATTAATTTATTTATATTCGTCTATTTTTACGCACTGTTGACCGTGCTTCCGGTCTATGCAATGCAGGAGCTCGGCGGTTCCGAGTCAGAGGGCGGCCTTTTGATCAGCGGCTTTATGCTGTCCGCGATTTTTGCGAGGCCGTTTTCGGGAGCCGTTATTGAACGTTTTGGCAAAAAAAGAATGGCGCTCATCAGTGTCGTGCTGTTTACTTTAGCATCATTTCTTTATATCTATATTCACGATATCTACCTGCTGCTTGGTATTCGCTTTTTCCAAGGCATTTGGTTCAGCATCATCACGACAGTGACGAGTGCAATTGCAGCCGATTTAATTCCGCCGGCCCGCCGCGGGGAAGGTTTGGGCTACTTTGCCATGTCGATGAATTTGGCGGTGGTCATCGGTCCGTTTATCGCGTTGAACCTGCTGGATAAAATGAGTTTTTCCGATCTGTTTATTTTATTTTCAGGAATCGTCACTGTGGCCATCCTTTGCACGGCACTGGTCAGGATTCCTAAAGGAAGCGACATCCGTTCGGCTGTGTTCAGGTTGTCTTTTTCCAACATGTTTGAAAAGGGCGCGATTCGGATTGCCACGGTCGGATTGTTCGTGTCGTTTTGTTATTCAAGCGTCATTTCCTTCATCTCTGTTTATGCAAAATCTCTCGGCCTTATTGAAGCAAGCAGCTATTTCTTTATGGTGTTCGCAGTGACAATGATGATCACGCGGCCGTTTACGGGAAAACTGTATGATAAAGTCGGCCCCGGAGTCGTCATTTATCCGTCCATTATCATTTTTTGCGCCGGGCTTTTCCTGCTTGCTTTCACAAACAGCAGCGGGATGCTCTTGCTATCCGGAGCTGTCATCGGCATGGGCTACGGATCTATCACGCCGTGCCTTCAGACCTTGGCGATTCAAGCTTCGCCGCCTCACCGGAGCGGCTATGCAACGGCGACTTATTTTACGCTGTTTGATACCGGGATCGCAGTCGGATCCTATGTTTTCGGGTTGGTTGTGGCACAAGCCGGTTTTTCAAACATCTATTTATTCTCAGGCGTTTTTGTGCTCATCAATCTGTTTCTGTATACATGGAGCCAAAAACCCGCACTCGCAAAGGAAAAGCGGGATATATCAATGGCTGAATAAGCCGTTCAACCTCGCCGGGCCGGGATTACCCGGCTTTTTTCATGCCGGCTGATACAGTCCGATCTGTCATTTAATGAAACTTTTGCAAAATCAAATACGTCTCCTAACTGTCTGACCAAAAACTACTACTCTATTAAAAAGGTGATTTTTTGAACTATTGGCTTTTTACACGTATTCATCAATTATCAAACCACAACCACATCCTGGACAGCGCTATGATTTTGATTACAGAAAAAGCAATTTACATGTATGCGCTCATTTTGCTTTTGATCTGGATCTTCGGAAACCGTTCTTATAAAATAAGCGTTCTTCAGGCAGGTGTGACGGGTATTCTCGGATTGGCGGCAAATTATTTGCTGTCATTGGTTTACTATGAGCCGAGACCGTTTGTCGCTCACCATGTGGACGTATTAATTCATCATGCGGCCGACGCCTCGTTTCCCAGCGATCATACAACCGGGGCGTTAGCCATTTCGATCGCTTTTTGGCTTTATCATCGGAAAATTGGAACCTGCCTGATTGCTTTCGGGTTGTTGACGGGCTTTTCCCGTATTTGGGTCGGACACCACTACCCTGTTGACGTTTTAGGCAGCATTTTGGTCGCTTTATTTGTATCACTCGTTATATTTAGATTCTCAGCGTATGTGCAGCCGCTTTTTGAACGTATCATCTCACTCTACGAATCGATCTTGCGGAAATTGCGGAAAGCCGTATCCAGAACGGCATAAGAAAACACCCGAATCTCATGATTCGGGTGTTTTTCATTTCCTTTCCTTAACCTTTTAAGGCTTCGGTTAACGGCGGAACAATTTGTTTTTTGCGGGATACAACGCCTTTCAGTGTTGCTGTGTTGTCTGACAATGTGACATTGAACGCTTTCTCCACTGCTTGTGCAGCTTGTCCTGAAGCGACGACAACCGAGTCGTTTGTTAAAATGTCGGTTACGACAAACACAAATAAATCCAATCCTTTTTCAGACACCACTTTTGCAAGTTCTGCTTCAACTTCTGCTTTGCGGGAGAGAACGTCGTTTGTATCAACAGTGTTAACTTGCGCGATCTCCACTTTATGGCTTCCCATCGTAAACTCTTTTGCGTCAAGAGAGAGAAGCTGAGGAATCGTTTTTGCGCTCAAATCTGCTCCAGCCTTCAGCATATCGAGTCCATAGCTGTCGGCATCAACACCGGCAATCGCAGCCAATTCTTTTGCAGCTTTGACGTCTTCGTCCGTGCAAGTCGGAGATTTGAATAAGAGGGAATCTGAGATGATCGCCGACAGCATCAATCCTGCGATATCTTTTTTAATTTCGACGCCGTTTTCTTTATAGAGCTTGTTTAAGATCGTTGCCGTGCAGCCTACAGGCTCTGCGCGATAATACAGAGGATCGCTCGTTTCAAAATTGGCGATCCGGTGGTGATCGATGACTTCAAGCACGCGAACTTGATCAAGGTCATCGACGCTCTGCTGGCGCTCATTATGGTCAACCAGAATCACGCTGTCAGTTTCATTCGCAACAGTGTTCACAAGGCGGGGTACTTCTGCATTGAATTTCTCAAGCGCGAATTCGGTTTCGCCGTTGATTTCGCCGAGGCGGACGGGTTCTGCGTCCATGCCGAGCTCCTTTTTTAATTCGGCATATGCAATCGCTGAACAAATCGTATCCGTATCCGGATTTTTGTGGCCAAAAATAAGTACTTTACTCATGATATAACTCCTTACTGTTGTTTTTATAGTAAGCTTACCTGACAATAAAAAAATCTGCAAATCTGTCACTTATTTTAATATTTACGGAGTGTTTTGTCATTTTAAAAAATAAAAAAAGAGCCGTTCGGCTCTATTCTCCATAGTCAGGTGTATTGTGGCTTCGTTTTGGAGCGGGCTTCAAGACCGTTTTTTCTCCATATGCGACAGGGCCGCTCTCGTAGTGGAATTCCGCTCCGTCCGGCGCCTTCCCTTTCAGCCAATCAAACTGCGCGCTTTCTTCTCCATCCGAGAAATTGTATAAAGTATGCGCAATGTCTTCTTTTTCATTTTCATCCGAAACCGTGCCGGGCACGATGACGCCTTCTTTTTCTTCCAACTCTTTGATTGCGGCGATCCACTGGTTTTGGTGCATCGTGTCTCTCGCTAAAAGAAAACCGAGCATATCTTGTACACCATTGTCATCCGTCATTTCGCGCAGCCGCGCGACTTGCAGCCTGCCTTGCGATTCAGCGTTGACATTTGCGCGCAGATCGGCCAGAAGGTTGCCGCTCGCTACAATATAGCCTGCATTCCACGGAACGCCGGTGCTGTTTTCAGGCATGGCTCCCAGTCCCGAAACGATCGCATGGTGAGGGTTCATTCCGCCCATAATTGCACCGATGACAGGATCGTCTGCGGCTTTTTCCTGCTCGTAAACCGGTGCGTCTTCAAGCAGGCGCGCGATCATCGTCGCAATCATTTCGACGTGTCCGATTTCTTCTGCCGCCGTATCCATGAGCAAATCTTTATACTTTTCATTTCCCCTTGTATTCCACCCTTGAAAAAGGTATTGCATGGCCACAGATATTTCTCCGTACTGACCGCCGAGTATTTCCTGCATTTTCTTGGCGAAGACAGGATTGGGTCTTTCAGGTTTTGCAGGGTACTGCAGCACTTTCGTATGCTTGAACAAATCACATCACTCCTCCGTTTTTTGTATCCTCGTTTTTGAATTAACCGTAAAGGGAAATGATAAAACCGTACAACAGGCTCGGGATGTGTTGCAGACGGGTCAACATTCGAATCGAAGGAGTGCTGTTCTATGATTAAAAATACTTCACACCGCCCTTTTCCGCCGCCTGAAGGACCGTGGGTGATGACGCAAACATGGAATCATGTATTATTTGCCCATTGGGCTGTTGATTCTGAAGCCATTCGCGGACGAATACCGGCGGCCTTGGAACTGGAGACATTCAATGGAAAAGCATGGATCGGCATTTTGCCTTTCCTGCTGACAAATATGCGCCCCCGTTTTTTGCCCCCCTTTCCTTTCGTCAGCAGATTTCCCGAGCTGAACGTCCGGACATATGTATCATATAAAGGCATACCGGGCATTTATTTTTTCAGTCTTGACGCCGCTTCGCGCTTAGCCGTCGCCGGCGCGCGCGCAATGTTCCACTTGCCTTATTTTCACGCCGGGATAAACTTTGTAAAAGAAAAAAACCATATTGAATTTTCCAGCAGAAGGGATGATTCAAAAGCGGCCTTCCGCGCCAGCTACCGCCCGCTGTCAGATTCCTTTACCGCCCAAAAAGGGTCCATCGAATACTGGCTGACTGAAAGATACCGCCTGTACACCACGTACAACAACCGGGTCTACTATGAAGACATCCATCATTCTCCATGGACGCTGCAGCGGGCCGAAGCCGAAATCCGACAAAACACGGTGCCCGGAGCAAGCGGTCTCATATTGCCTGATACCGCTCCGCTTCTCCATTACGCCAAACGGCAGCACGTCTTATTTTGGCCTTTGCAGCGGGACCGGGGATGAAAACTGTTGCACCAATAGATACATGTTTTAAAAATTACGTGCTTGAATCTTGAATCGAAATCTGTTACGATCTCAGTAAGTAATCAATCAATAACAAAATGAAGGGAGGCGGCATATCATAAGACAGAGTAAGGAAAACCGAAAGGAGCAAATACTTGAAGCTGGATTAGAAGTGTTTGCAGAAAAGGGATATTATAATACCACGACAGCACTCATTGCTGAAAAAGCCGGTATTTCCCAGCCCTATATATTTAGGTTTTATAAGACGAAGGAAGAGTTGTTCGTTGCCGCGCTCGATCGGGCCTTTGAAAGAATCCTCCAAACGTTTCAAAATGTCGAATCCAGCTCCGAACAGATCGTAGCAAACATGATCAAAGCATATGAAGAGTTGTCTGTATCACACCCTAATGAAATAGCCTTACAGGTCATCGGACTATCCGTTACGGAGGAATCGATCAGAAATTGTTCAAAAACGGGCTTATCACGTATTAGAAACTATACGCTGGAAAGGTTCCAGGAAGCGAATGTTCCGAATGCAGAGAGGGAAGTTACGACTTTCCTGGCAAGAGGGATACTTTGCAACATTTCCTATTTCTTGGATTTGCCGGAGATCATGCACGGCCAAACAGAATAAAATAACCGATTTGTTTCGGTTTTTTATTTAAGCATTAGTTATTGATTGATTAATAACTTACCCAAGGGGGAATTTTCAATGGAAAAAGCAATTGTTTTAGGCGCAACAGGTGGAACAGGTCAAGTCATAGTTTCAGAATTGCTGTCAAGAAATATTCCGGTTATCGCTTTCGGCCGTTCTGAAAATAAACTAAAGAATCTCATAAAAGAACATCATTCAACACCGCTATTAACATATCAGCTTGGCGATGTCTTTGATGCACAGACCATCAGTGAAGCAGCGAAGGATGCAGATGTGATATTTCAATGCGCCAATGTTCAATATCATGAAATGGCAGATAAACTCCTGCTTCTCGGTGAAAGTGTAATGAAGGCTGCAAATATTTCAGGCAAGAAAATCGTGATTGTGGATGGAATATATGTTTACGGCCGACAAATTGCCAAAGGAGACGAAAATCATCCGAAACTGCCCCATACAAAAAAAGGAAAGCTAAGAGTAGACTTTGAAAACTTAATATTCGATAAGAAATGGAAAAATGCCAAACCATTAATCGTCAGACTGCCCGACTATTATGGAAAAACTTCGCAAAATTCTTATTTACAGCCTACATTAACCGGAATGGCAGCAAATAAAATAGCTGTTTTTATCGGCAATCTAAAAACCCCCCGGGAGTACGTATATTTGCCTGATGCCGCAAAAATGATTGTGGAAATCGCAAGTAAAGACGATTCTTACGGTGAAAACTGGAACATTCCCGGCGCCGGACTGATTTCAGGTAAAGAAATCATAAAAATCGCACGCCAAATTACCGGAAATAATAAATTAGTAATACCATTAAATAAACTTGCCATTCGTATAAGCGGATTATTTGATCCAGTAATGAAAGAAGTAGTAGAAATCATGTACTTAACTGAAGAAACATTCATTCTCAACGGGGAAAAATATGAAAAGAGAATAGGAAAAATTCCCGCTACACCTTATCAAGAAGGGCTGAAAGAAACATTGAAATGCTTAATGAAAACTTAAGCTGAATTTTAGTTATTGATCAATCACTAAATATTGCACTATAAAAAAGGAAGAGCTGAAAACGCTCTTCCTTCAACCTGTTTAAGCCGGTTTTGAAATTTCGCTTAAAGCTTCTCCCGCTTTCTCATCCGCATGTGAGACGGAGAGATCCCCCAAAGCAACGATTCCGACAAGACGGCCATCTTCAACAATCGGCAGCCTGCGAATTTGGTGTTCCGCCATCAGATCACCAGCCTCTTCAGCAGACATATCCGGGCGCCCTGTCACCATCTGTGTGCTCATGATATCCCGAGCAGCCGCATCTGTTTCATTTTCAGCTACACATCTGATAACAATATCCCGGTCTGAAACGATCCCCGTCAATTTTCCGTTCTCGCAGACCGGAATTGAACCTACATTGTAATCACGCATCTTACCGGCAATTTCCGCAATCGGGGCAGAAGGCTCGCAGCATTCAGCATTGGTTGTCATGATGTCCTTCAGTTTCATTCGGAATTCCTCCTTTATGATGGGGTTATTATGTGCTTTTCCGATATAACACGGGCTTAAACCTATTTAAAAGAGCCCTTCCTTTTCATATATCGTTTTTTATCCTTCAATAAATCGCCGGTCCACCCTTTCTTCCTCAAATACCAGTACACAAGAACGGTCGAAACGGCAATTAAAATAAGCGAAAATAAATAGCCGTACTTCAATGAGAGTTCAGGCATGACTTCGAAGTTCATTCCCCACAGGGCGCCGAAAGCCGTCATCGGCGTAAAGATCGTCGTGAAAATCGTCAGCGCTTTAAAGATTTCATTGCCTCTGTGGGATGTCACCACTTCTTCGGAATGGAGCAAATAATTGATTTCATTCGCGTACTCTTTGATCAATGACATGCCTCTGTCGATTTCGTAAAACGTCCTGCGCTGTTCGATTTCATCAAACGATTTGCTTAAAAAAGTTTCTTTAAGGCCCATTGCTACCTTTTTCATCGATAAAATTAAACTTCTTATGACGAGCAGTTCGTGACGCCGTTTATGAATCAGTTCAATGATGCTTTTATTGTTGTCATGGTGAAATCCCCATCTTACTTTTCCAAGGTGAACTTCAAAGTGCTCAAGTTCCTTTAAATACATTCTCATTAGTTCGCCCAGCAGAATCAGAAACACTTCTGGGGCGTCTTTGCATCGCTTTAAGTGTTGATCGATCGGCCTTCTGTTTGCCTCTTCAAATTGCGAGATATCTAAATTCATTGTGAAAAAATAGTCTTTCGTTAAGTAAAAATGAAATGCTGTCCGATTTTGTTGAACTTCCGCTTCCTGATCGTAAATATATGAACCGTAGATCGCTTCCTTGCCTTGAACGGCAGCATTGATATCAATGCAATTGATATTGGCCGATGGAACGCCTTGAAACCAGTTTCGGCATTCCGGCCAATGATCGGGCTGGATCAGCCCTTGTGCTGTCGCTTTTTCGTGAGGGCCGAGCTGATACCATGTCCAGCCCTCTCCCTGAAAAACTCTCATATTTCGTCTCCTCCTCTTCCGGCCCATTCGTTTTATATTTCTTTGCCCGCCCTCCGCGTAAATAAACATCATGTTTGCCGCGCTGCGGCACGTGGTATGAAGCCAGTATGAGTTTTTCATAGAAAAGGAGGTGGCGCCTTCTTTTTGAGAAGGCGGGGCATTGGAATTACTGAAGCTGATTGCAGTGGCAGGATTAATCGCATTAACGGGCTTTTTCGTCGCGGTCGAATTCGCCATCGTCAAAGTAAGGAGGACAAAGATCGACCAATTGATCATTCAGAAAAAAAAGGGCGCGCTTGCCGCAAAAGAAGTGACCTCACACCTTGACGAATACTTGTCAGCCTGCCAGCTTGGAATCACCGTGACGGCATTGGGCCTCGGCTGGCTTGGTGAACCGACGATGCAGACCTTGCTGCATCCCCTTTTTTCCAAAATCGGCTTGAACGAGTCGATGACACATATTCTTTCATTTTTGGCCGCTTTTTTATCGGTCACTTATCTCAATGTTGTGATCGGAGAGCTGGCGCCAAAAACGATCGCCATTCAAAAAGCGGAAACCGTTACTCTGCTTTTTGCACAGCCGATGATCTGGTTTTACAGAATCATGTTTCCTTTTATATGGCTGCTCAATCATTCAGCCCGCATGATCACAAGTCTGTTCGGCCTGAAGCCGACCGGTGAACACGAATTGGCGTATTCGGAGGAAGAGCTGCGAACACTTTTATCTGAAAGCTATCAAAGCGGGGAAATCAACCAGAATGAATTGAGATATGTAAACAACATTTTTAAATTCGACGAACGTACGGCAAAAGAAATTATGGTGCCCCGCAATGAAATGACCGTCCTGTCTCTTGACGACAGTGTAAAAAAAGTGAAGCAGCTCATCAAAGAAACAAAGCACACCCGCTTCCCCGTCATGGAGGAAGACAAGGATCACATCAGCGGAATGATCAATATAAAAGAACTGCTGCTGGCTGAGCTTGCAGGCGGGTTTTCTTTAGAAACAAAACCGTTAAAGCCATATATCCATCCGGTTATCCATGTGATTGAAACGATTCCCGTCTACCAGCTGTTCGTCAAAATGCAAAAAGAGCATACACATATGGCGATTCTCGTAGATGAGTATGGCGGAACATCCGGCCTTGTGACGGTTGAGGATATCGTCGAGGAAATCGTCGGCGATATTCGCGATGAATTCGATACTGAAGAAGTATCGGCTGTTCAGAAACTGGAAGATGACCATTACATCCTCAGCGGTAAAGTACTGGTCAGCGATGTAAACGACCTGCTCGGAATTCATTTATCAGATGAGGAGATTGATACAATCGGCGGCTGGATGCTGACGCAGAATATTGAGAGCAAGCCCGGAACGGCGATCGAAAGTGAAGGATTCCGTTTCAAAGTAAAAGATATGGACGGACATCGAATCGTTGCAGTTGAGGTTGAAAAAACCGATTAATCCCCCTTTCAGCCTCTCCCTGTCCACTTTTCTTCCTAAAAACCATGTGAGGAAATCTGACATGTTCATCATGATATCTCCCTTTTGTCACTATAATGAAAGAAAAAGAGATCTGCTCTCAATCTAAATGACTACGGAGGAATGAAACATGCAGATGGGGGATACAGTATTTATGTTCTTTTGCGCTTTGCTCGTATGGCTGATGACGCCGGGCATCGCTTTATTTTACGGAGGACTTGTCAGGAGCAAAAATGTGCTCAGCACCGTTATGCACAGCTTATCTTCAATCGCCATCGTTTCCATCATATGGATTTTGTTCGGCTATTCGCTCGCTTTCGCTCCCGGAAACCCATTGATCGGGGGTTTGGATTGGATCGGACTGCAAGGTATCGGATTTGAACCCAATGCCGATTATTCGGAGACGATCCCGCATACGCTTTATATGATGTTCCAATTGACATTTGCCGTACTGACGACTGCGATTATTTCCGGAAGCTTTGCGGAGCGAATGCGCTTTCCGGCCTTTATTCTTTTTTCGGTGCTCTGGGCGGTTTTCGTTTACTCGCCGGTCGCCCACTGGGTATGGGGTGGAGGCTGGCTTGACGAGCTGGGAGCGATCGATTTTGCCGGCGGCAACGTCGTTCACATCTCTTCCGGTGTAGCCGGCCTGGTTGTTGCGATTGTTCTCGGCAAGCGGAAAAATATCAGCGATACCGCCCCTCACAACCTCCTTCTGACTTTGCTCGGGGCGACTTTGATCTGGTTCGGATGGTTCGGGTTCAACGTCGGAAGCGCCCTGACGATCGATGAAGTTGCCATGACCGCTTTTATCAACACGAATACGGCTGCGGCTGCGGGGCTGATCGGCTGGATTTTGGCAGAATGGCTGATCAATAAAAAGCCAACGATGCTCGGCGCCGTCTCGGGAGCAATCGCGGGACTTGTCGCGATTACACCGGGCGCAGGCTTTGTTACGCCTTTCTCATCCGTATGGATCGGGCTCATCGGTGGAATCGTCTGTTTCTGGGGTGTGTTTTCGCTGAAGAAAAAATTCGGCTACGATGATGCGCTCGATGCCTTCGGACTTCACGGGCTCGGCGGAACATGGGGCGGAATTGCGACGGGCTTGTTCGCGACGACATCAGTCAACGCAGACGGAGCAAACGGGCTTTTTTACGGAGACATCAGTCTCCTTTGGAAACAGTTGATTGCGATTGCCGCAACATATTTGTTTGTCGCAATCGTCACATACGCTATTATTAAGATAGTCAGTATCTTCTTTAAACTCCGTGCCTCAGAGGATGAAGAATCATTGGGCCTCGATCTGACGCTGCACGGCGAAAAAGCGTATCAAGATTAATTTGTGGAGGAGTGATGGTATGAGCGGTCAAATGTATAAGGTGGAAATTGTAACTCGTCCTACAAACTTTGAAAAGCTGAAAACGGAGCTGGCCAAAATCGGGGTAACGTCCATTACGTTTTACAATGTACACGGATGCGGCCTGCAAAAAGGGCATACAGAGCTTTACCGCGGGGTCAAACGCGAAAGCAATGTATATGAAAGGTTAAAAGTCGAAATCGTCGTCAGCAAAGTGCCTGTCGAAAAGGTGGCCGAGACGGCGCAAAACGTCCTGAAAACCGGGGAACCCGGTGACGGCAAGATCTTCATATACGAAATTAAAAACACCATCAACATCCGCACAGGCGAGGAAGGTCCTGACGCTTTATAAAAAGATCGAAGCTCCCGGCTGAAGTTAAGCCGGGAGCTTTTTTTGCATATGAAATTTTATTTTTCTCCATTTAAAAGCAACAGTTTCCTCATATAAGATAATATAACCTTAGCAAGATAAGTTATTGTTAATGTATAATTTCCCCTTATTTTGTTGTTTTTTTAAAAAATATCTATTAATATAGGAAATGGTTTCTAATTAAACAAAGAAAGGAAGTCTTAAATGAAAAGAATTGTAATGACTTTGTTCACAACTACTCTCTTAGTTTTTGTATTTTTCACCGGAAGTTCAGATGCTTTTGCCATGACT
Source organism: Bacillus paralicheniformis (assembly GCF_002993925.1). NCBI lineage: Bacteria > Bacillati > Bacillota > Bacilli > Caryophanales > Bacillaceae > Bacillus > Bacillus paralicheniformis. The sequence continues at coordinate 3,917,333 of NZ_CP023665.1, forward strand.
TCAAAAGGAGCAATTAAGTTTCAGACAGATGCTAATACATATTCAAAACGTGCTACTTCAATTGTTGTGACAGGCACTCTTGATAGATTAAACAATGGTGCTGGAGTTTATCTTGTAAATAAGGCAGGCAAAACAGTCAAATACGCATCTGTTGATTGTTGTAATAAACGCAGTTTTAGAGTAAGCTTTTCAACAAAAAGTATTCCTGCAGGCAAATATGATGTGATAGTAACAACAAATTGGGGAACTCGAAACTATATTGGAGAACTAAAACACTATATTACTGTACAACATTAAATTTATAGTATTACAATAGAGGTTACCGCTGGGTTCCTATAGAATTTTCAAAAACACATTTTTATGGTGAATCTTTAAACGGTGCCTCTTTTAGTCTTCAGACTTTCTGCGACACACCCTCTTTATTTTTCAATTTTCCAATAAGATAATAGTCCATTTTAATTACACAATTCTTAGACGGCGATTTACGTGAGCACAAATTCTATTCATTATAATCTTAGATAAGCTCACAAACAGAAACTAGAATGACACCTAACAGCTAATCAAATACTTGTCTTTAGTATGATCAACTTTGGGATTAAGATAATGCCTGGCTGCTATTACATAATATAAAATTCCTCATTTATATTAAATGAAAATACCTTAAACAATGAGGAATTTTTATATTATTACCTGCCATAATTATTAAGGAACACATCCCTACTTGTTAAAAACGAGAATCCTTAATATATATTTCTAAGGTTCTTTTCTTAAAGTTTTACAAAACGGCATCAATAATCCCGTATGCCTTCGCTTCGTCCGCATCCATAAAATAATCACGTTCCATGTCGGCTTTTAGTTTTTCAATGGGCTGGCCCGTTCGTTCGTGAAAAAAGTGCTCGATTTTTTCCCTCAGTTTGATGATCCGCTTCGCTGAAATCTCCATGTCTGTCGCCTGTCCTTTGACGCCGCCGAGCGGCTGATGGATCATGATTTCGCTGTTTTTGAGCGCATACCGTTTGCCTTTTGTTCCGCCGGCGAGAAGAATCGCTCCCATGGAAGCTGCCATTCCGACGCAGATCGTGCGGACATCCGGCTTCACATAGTCCATCGTATCCAAAATCGCATATCCCGCGGAAGTTGATCCGCCCGGGCTGTTGATATAGATCGAAATGTCTTTTTCATTGTCTTCGGCTGACAAAAACAGCAACTGGGCGGTGACCCGATTGGCGAGGTCATCGTTGAATTCAGAGCCGATCATAATGATCCGGTCTTTTAAAAGTCTGGAAAAAATATCGTACGATCTTTCACCGGCAGCCGTTTTCTCAATGACGTAAGGTATGGTGTTCATAGCCTTTTTCCTCCTAGGCAGCACACCTCATCATGCTGATGCAGGACGGCTGTGAAGCGCCGAAAAGCCATGTCTGTTTGGCAAATTCGAGCAGAGCATCGGGGTTGTGATACAATATCGCCCGAACAAGCAGGTCAATGTGTTCGTCATCCCGGTCCGCCGCTTCCCTTTGCAGAACATCCGGAGAAAGCCTTTTTAATCGCTGACGCGATCTGAATAAAAGCGATTTGACGGATGATTCGGGCTTACCGAGCGACTCGGCGATTTCGTGCAGCTGAAAGGAAAACACATCTTTGAGCAGAAAAATCGTTAATTGCTTCGGCGTTAAAATACCGGAAAGCTGTTTCAGCAGGTGCTCGAAGTCATCGGCCGCCTTCATGCGCTCTGCCCTCCCGTCTTCCAGATTGTCTTCAGACAGAAAGATTTCGCGTTTCCTTTTTCTGAGCAGGTCAATCCATTTATGCTTTGCCACCGTCTTTTGATAAGCATGTGAGGCGTCTGTTCGATTGATTTCGATTAACTTCAGGATGGTATCCTGGACTAAATCCTCGGCATCCCATTTATCACCTGTCATTCTCATGCAATACTTCATCAGCGCTTGCTGTTCTAGCTCATTCATGAATGCATTCACACTCCTTAAAAGAGGCCTCTTACTTAATAAACGGCTGGCTCTGCAAATTTGATACGGGTTTTTTATGATTGTAACAAAAAAGGCGCCTATCGTATTTGATAGGCGCTCTGAGGGAAGCGTGCCTTATGACTGGCTTGAATCGTCAGACTGGGTTCCGTCTTGATTTTCTGACCCTTCAGACGAATCTTCCCGTTTGGTTTTGTCGTCTTTTCCACCTGTTTGATCTTTCGCTTTGTCTTCTGTTTTTGACTTTTCTTCAACAGAAGGCTGAGCAGGTTCCTTCATTTCAGCCGCTTGTTCCTCCACCGCTTTTTCGATGCTGGAGACCGGCTTGTCCATGAAGTTCAACGGGTTTAGCGCAACACCGTCTTTGCGGATTTCAAAATGCACATGGTTTCCGCCTTCTTCATTGTAAAGGTTTTTGCCTGCTTTTCCGATGACTTGATTTTGTTCAATCTTGTCACCTTGTTTGACGCTTACTTCAGAAAGAGACTGATACACAGTTGATAAACCATTTTCATGTTCAACTTCAACAACGTAGCCCAGTACAGGGTCTTTTGCAGCTTTGATGACCGTACCGCTGAGAGATGCGGAAACATCGAATGTTTTTCCGTCTTTCTCAGCCAAGTCGATACCTTTGCTCATGCTGTACGTGTTATTATAGTTTACAAGTGCTGCTTCTTTCTCTTCTTTAGTTGCGTCAGTTTCAAAGAACTTTTTAACGACAGAAACATTTTCAGAATCAGCAACCGGCATTGCGACATTTTCGACTGGTTTGCCTACTTCTACCGCGTCATCCCGGTTATCATAGGCTGATTTCTTACCATCGTCAGCAAGCTGATCTTTTACATCGTTGTTAGAAGCCGATTGATACCAAAGAACGGCGGTTAATACAACGACGGCACTTGTCAAATAGATGGCCGGAAATACCCAGCGTTTACGAAAAAACTGTTGCAGCTTTGTGATTTTGGAAGTACGATTCTTTTCTTCCTCTTTCATTACTCATCACCTCAGCAACATTCTGAACACTTTTCAGAAAATATATACATTTACAAAAAACTTTTTTTCAAGTTAGTCTGCACCGGCTGCTTCGTTTTTATGTAAAAACCGCCCTAAAACCTGAAATTTCACCAATGTGCATGATAACGGGAAAAACGCCGAAGATATAACATATGAAGAAAGGACAGAGAGAATGAAACTACGGATCGCCAATCGGGAAGACCTTCCCGCAGTAGTCGATATTTACAACTCCACCATTGCGTCGCGAATGGTTACGGCAGATACAGAACCCGTCACACCTGAAGAAAGGCTGAACTGGTTTTTGAACCATACCGAGGCAAGGCCTCTTTATATTGTGGAAAATGAACAAGGGGATATCGCCGGCTGGATCAGCTTCGAATCATTTTACGGTAGGCCCGCCTATAACAAAACCGCCGAAGTCAGCATTTACCTTCATGAAGACCACCGCGGCAAAGGGGCGGGTTCAGCGGTGCTTGAAAAAGCGCTTGAAGCTGCGCCAAAGCTTGGAATCCGTTCTTTAATGGCGTTTATTTTTGCCCACAACGAACCGAGCATCAAGCTTTTCAAAAAATACGGCTTTACCGAGTGGGGACACTTTCCCGGAATCGCCGAGATGGATCGAATACGGTACGATTTAAAAATATTAGGAAAAGAATTGAATGAAGCCTGATCATCATGGCACGAAAAAAAGAGCTGTCATGCAGCTCTTTTTTTCTTTCATCATTCAGCCAGCCTGCGCCTTCTGATCTCTTCTTCATTTAAAAATTCCAAAAAGCTTCTCATCACAGTAAACGGCTCTTCTTTGACCGCCTGAACGTAGCGGCTTTTCCGTTCATCGGAAAGCACTTCGCTTGTTTGCATCCGTTCCAATATATATTTCATCACCGATTGCTGAACATTTCTTTTTTGGTAAGACGACTCTCTGAACAGTGCCATGCCGAAAGCTGCTGCTGCGGCAGCGCAGCCGATTTTTATCATTGAATCGGTTCCATAGGATGCCTGCCCCCAAAAAGAAGAAAGATAAACCAATGAAGCAACAAGCAGCGGAATCGCGATAAAAAGAAATATCAGCCTTTTCTTTAAGAACGGCGCCGCCACATGCTTGAGGTTATCCATTTCTTCTTTCATAAAAGCCGGCATTTGATGGAAACGTTCCATATCCATAATCAATCCCTCCCGATTTGGTTAAAGAGGCGTTGTTTCGCTGATTAAATCACGCTTTTTATATGTATATCGTAACTTAGATCCAACATGTTTTACAGTTTTTTGCCTTTCCCCTTTTTATTAGGAACTTTCCGTCCCCCGCCCCGTATAACATGAGATAGTTGCTTGAAAGGGGAGTAACTGTTATAAATGGAATGTATAAAAACAAATCCGTCTTGTGAGGTTCAATATGGATATTATTAAAAATATAAGCATCACATCGATATTTCTCGGCTTTATATTAGTTTTAAACACGCTATTGGCAATCGTTGTGATCTTTAGGGAACGCCGGGATGCAAGCTCCTCCTGGGCCTGGCTCTTGGTACTCTTCTTTATTCCCGTTCTTGGCTTTATCCTCTATTTGCTCTTCGGCCACAATTTGAGCAGGAATCACCTTTTTCAATGGGAAGACCGAAAGAGGATCGGGATGGAAAAAATATTGGAACAGCAGCTGACCAAGCTGAAAAACCGCGAGTTTGAATTTCGCAATAAAGCGACGGCGGACAGCAAAGACTTGATTTATATGCACATTCTGAATAACCACGCCGTTTTCACGGAAGACAATGCGGTCGAGCTGTTAACGGACGGACGCCAGAAATTCGACAGACTGCTTCGCGACATTGAAAACGCCAAAGACCATATACATCTTCAATATTATATTTATAAAGGCGATGAGATCGGAAAAAAGCTGCGGGACGCGCTGATCAAAAAAGCAAAAGAAGGCGTTGAAGTCCGCGTTTTGTATGATGAATTGGGATCAAGAAGCCTCAGGAAAAGCTTTTTCAAAGAGCTGAAAAAGGCGGGAGGATTTGTCGAAGTTTTTTTCCCGTCGCGTTTTAAATTTATCAATTTGCGCATGAATTACCGCAACCACCGCAAGCTCGTCATCATCGACGGCGTCATCGGCTATGTCGGAGGATTTAATGTCGGGGACGAATACCTCGGTCTAAATCCGGCTTTTGGCTATTGGCGGGACACGCATCTCAGAATCAAAGGAACGGCAGTCCATTCGATTCAAACGCGTTTTATCCTGGATTGGAATCAGGCCTCGCACCATCACGATATTACATATATGCCAAACCACTTTCCTGACATCGATTCCAACGGAAACATCGGCATGCAAATCGTCACCAGCGGCCCCGATTCAGAATGGGAGCAGATTAAAAACGGCTATATTAAAATGATATCAACGGCAAAGCGGTCGATTCTTATACAGACGCCTTATTTTATTCCGGACGCAAGCCTGCTCGATGCCCTCAGAATTGCTTGTCTGTCCGGCGTTGACGTGAGAATCATGATTCCTAACAAACCCGACCATCCTTTTGTGTACTGGGCTACCTATTCTTACATCGGCGAACTTTTAAAAGCCGGCGCTTCCGTATTTATTTACGACAACGGATTTATCCATGCGAAAACAATTGTTGTAGATGAAGAAATTTCATCGGTCGGCACGGCAAATATTGATATGCGCAGCTTCAAGCTCAATTTTGAAGTGAATGCTTTTTTATACGATGAGGAAATTTCGAGAAGCCTTGTCCTATCATTTGAAAAAGATCTGCAAGTCTCAAGGGAGCTGACCTATGAGGAATATTTAAACAGAAGCAAATCGATCCGCTTCAAAGAAGCCATTTCGATCCTGCTTTCGCCGATTTTATAGCGCGTCATTCATGCGGTAAAAAAATCCTCCCGGAAACGGGAGGATTTTTGTTTTACTTACCGGAAGCCGCCGCACCTTTGGAAACTGAAGCATGCTTGTCCATTTGACGTTCAGTGTCAGCGTCCTTGAGCTTGAGTGCGATGAAAAATGCTGCCATGAGGAAGCCGGCTGCACCGAGCAAAGCGGTCCGGTAAGCTGATAAATCGGGCTCTATCCCTGCGCCAGGCTGACTGAGCACGGCAAGGACGCACGACATGACGGTAACTCCAAAAGCAGATCCGAGCCGGTTTTGCACATTAAACAGCGTCGTTGCCCGGCCCATTGATGAGGATGAAATGTTGGCAAAACAAACAACCTGCGCCGCGCCAACCGCATGCCCCAGGAAAAAGCCCGCCGAAAACAGCAGCAGCCTGAGAAGCCACAGATTTGACCCGTATCCGGTCAGGCTCAGCAGCCCAAACAATACAGCGGCGCCTAAAAGCGCAACGGAAATGACCCGCCTCGGCCCGAGCTTATCTAACGACCTCGGCATCAGCTGGGAGGCCAGCATCAAGCCTAATGCTTCGGGAAACGTGATCAAAGCGGTATCAGTCGCAGAATAGCCGAGTGCTTCCTGGCACAACAGCGGAAATATATAGAGCATGCCAAGGAGTCCGCCTGCTGTCAAAAGCGAAATGACGCTCATCATTCCAAAAACCCGGTCCTTCAATAAGCGCAGTTCAATCAGCGGATGCTCAGCCCTCAGCTCGACAAAAACGAGAATGGCGAGGAGAATCACTCCCCCGGTTCCTGAAACAAGCACATTCGGAGAGCCGAAGCCCTGCACAGGCCCCTGGCTGAGTGCAAAAACTGCCAACGCCATTCCCGGCCCAGCCAAAAGAAATCCTAGCCAATCAAATCTCCCCGCTTTCGGCTCCATATGTTCATGAAGATATAACAGGCCAAACAGCAGAATGATCATACCGATCGGAATATTAATGTAAAAAATCCAGCGCCATGACAGCTGATCCGTCAGAAACCCGCTGATGATCGGCCCAACCGCAGGCGCGACCGCAATCGGAAGGACGAGAACTCTCGAAATTTTAGCCCGTTCGTGCGGAGGAAACGTCCTGAACAAGATTGCCATTCCCACTGGTGTGATCAATCCGCCGCCGGCTCCCTGGATCACGCGAAATACGTTTAATGCCGCCAGATTGTCAGCAATTCCGCATAATGCGGATGCAGCCGTAAATATGGAAAGCGCGGCAAGGAAAACACGCTTTGTCCCAAAGCGGTCTCCAAACCAGCCGGCTGCGGGAAGAAAGACCGCCAAGCTGACTAAGTATCCGATGTTAATTGTGCCTGCAGCAGACGGCAAAGTTTGAAATTCGTTCATGATGGCGGGCAATGCCATGTTAATGACACTCGCATCCATTGCAGCCATAAACATGGCCGTTACATATACAATGCTGACAACCGTCCTTTGATTGAACGGCCTTCTCTTCATTGCTGACCGCCGTGAATTTCTGCAGCCGGCTTCAAGCTGTTCGGCGAGAGATCGGTCCAATTCGAGCTGATATAGTCAATGCAGGCGCTGCGGCTCGTTTCCCCGCAGACAATCTCCCACCCTGCCGGAATATGAACAAAGGCGGGCCAGAGTGAATACTGGCCTTCCTCATTCATTAAAACAACATATGTGCCCTGTTCATTTTCAAAAGGATTTGTCATCGTTATCTCTCCCTACTTGTCCGTATCTTTTTCAAGCCGTCCAGTTTTTCCGCAACATGACGTCCGATTTCGGCCAGCGGCTCCGGCTGGCACAAATCTTTATGCCGGCAATCCATATCATGAATATCAATGTTTCCGTTCAGATAAGGAAGCCATGACTCCGGATCGATCGGATCAAACCATTCCGGTATCACGGTAGATTTGAAGAACAGGATATCACCATGAAAGACGCGGGGCTTATATTCGCTTAAAATCCGGACGGAATTCACATAAGTCTCCTTTAAATTCAAGATCGCAGCCTCATCCAGGCTGGCAAGCGCACTGCCGTCTCGGCGCAGTATATCGATCGCACTGGAAAGTTTCAGCGGTTCCCCGTTAAGGCTGTCCGGATCGTATCCTCCCAATGCCAAGAGTGCAATCAATGCTTCCTGCTCATCAGGTGCATCTTTAATTGGAAGGAAGTGATTCGGGTATGCATCAAGCATGACAAGAAGCGAAATGTCTTCCCCTTGTTCCTGCAGCTGAGTTGCGATCGCATGTACAACATTGCCTCCGAGAGACCAGCCGAGAAGACGATAAGGCCCTGTTGGCTGAATCGTACGAATGTGCCTGATATAATCCGCGGCCATGTCGTCGAGCGTATCAGGAAGCTCTTCCTGCCTTGCGATCCCGCGAGCTTGAAGGCCGTATATCGGATATTCCTTCCCGAGTGCCGTCATTAAACCGGCATAACACCAGCTGAGGCCCCCGGCCGGGTGCACACAAAACAGGGGATCCTGACTGCCTCCGGTTCTCAGCGGAAGCAGTACATCCAGCGCACTTTGCCCGCCGCCGGATTCAAGCCGTTCATCGAGTCCGCTGACAGTAGGTGCTTCAAGCAGGTCGCCGATGCCGAGCTCGACGCCGAGCGCTTCACGAATGCGGCTCATCAGCTGTACGGCGAGCAGAGAATGACCGCCAAGTTCGAAGAATCCGTCATCAATACCAATCCGCGGCACATTGAGGATTTCTGAAAAAAGATCACATAAGATTTCTTCCTGCGGTGTTCTTGGCCCCCGTCCTTTAACAGCCGCGGCAAAATCAGGCTCAGGCAGCGCTTTTCGATCAAGTTTGCCATTTGGAGTCAATGGCAGGTCTGCAATTTTTACAAATGCAGAAGGCACCATGTACTCCGGCAGAGTGCCTGCGGCAAACCGGCGCAGCTCAGCCGGATCAGTTTCTTCTTCAGACGTCGGGACAACATAGGCGATCAGGCGCTTGTCCCCGGGCTGGTCTTCCCTTACAACTACAGCAGCTTGATTCACCTTGTGATGGCGGACAAGCACCGCTTCTATCTCGCCGAGTTCGATTCTAAAGCCGCGGATCTTGATCTGCTGATCGGCCCTGCCCATATAATCAAGAGAGCCGTCTTGGCGCCTGCGGGCAAGATCGCCGGTTCGGTACATCCGGGTTCCGGGCGGACCAAACGGATCAGCGACAAAACGGTCTGCCGTCAAATCGGGTCTGCCCAAGTAACCCCGTGCGAGGCCGCCCCCCGACACATACATCTCTCCGGTGACGCCCGGGGGTACCGGTTCAAGGTATTCATCAAGCACATATACACCTAAATCGGGAATCCCTTGACCGATCAGGCTGTTCGCTTGAAGTGCTGCAGTCTGCTGATCGAGGGAAATATAGCTGACATGTACCGTCGTTTCTGTAATTCCGTACATATTAATCAGCCGCGGGAAATGCTCCGGATGGCGTTCATACCAATCTTCAAGCCTCTTCAGTTCGAGCGCTTCCCCTCCAAAAATGATAAAGCGCAAGGAAAGGCACTTTCCTGTCTCAGCATTGTCCCGGTCAGCCTGCATCAATTGATAAAATGCGGAAGGGGTCTGATTGAGCACAGTCACTCCCTCGCGTACGAGAAGATTGAGAAAGTCGGCCGGCGAGCGGCTGATTGTATGAGGCACCACGACAAGCCGTCCCCCATTGAGCAGCGCTCCCCAAATTTCCCATACCGAAAAGTCAAATGCGTAAGAATGAAACATCGTCCAAACATCGTCAGAGCCAAAATGAAACCATTGGTCAGTCGCTCCGAACAGCCGCACGACATTTTGATGTGGAACGATCACTCCTTTCGGCTTGCCGGTCGAACCGGATGTGTAAATGACATACGCCGGGTGAAGAGGCAGCAAAGGCTTCGTACGGTCGGCATCAACCGGATTCGCAGAAGCGCATCCGTTCAGTTCCTCTTGTATGCAAGGGTCATCAAGGACAATCCGTGCAACAGATGCGGGAACAGAAAGGCATGATTCGACCGCTGAACTCGTAACGATGCAGGCAGGATGTGCATCATTCAACATAAACGCTATCCTTTCTGCCGGGTAGTCCGGATCCAGAGGCACATATGCCGCGCCAGCTTTCAGCACTGCAAGCAGTCCGACAACCATATCCAAAGATCTTGGCAGCGCCAGGGCAGCAAATTGTTCAGGACCGACCCCTTTGGCGATCAGGAGATGGGCAAGCCGGTTAGCGCGTCTATTGAGCTCGCCGTATGTGAGCGAGTCATTTTCATATATAACCGCAACGGCTTCCGGGTCCTTCGCAGCCTGCTTTTCAAATAAAACAGGCAAAGATGAACAAGGTATGTTGTTGGACGATTTGCTCCAGTCAGCCAGCATGTTTTCACGTTCGGCCGGAAGGAGAATATCAAGTCTTCCGATCGGCTGATCAGGGTCGGATACTGCTGAATCCAGCAGTCTGACAAGCCGTTCGGCCAATGTTTGAACCGTATTTCGCTCAAATAAATCTGTGCTGTATTCCACAAATCCGCCGATACCTGCGGGTGTTCCATCCGCTTTTCGATGTTCCCGAAGCTCAATCGTCAAATCAAACTTGGCTGCGCCGACACTGCGAATGTCAATGTCTGATTTAAGGCCGGAAAGTTCAAGCTCAGGTTCAGGCGTATTTTGATAGGCGAGCATGATTTGGAACAGCGGATGTCTCGCTCTTGACCTGACAGGATTGAGCACTTCAACAAGGCGCTCGAACGGAAGGTCCTGATGCTCATATGCTGCAAGATTTACTTTTCTAACTCTGTTCAGAAGTTCCCGAAAACTTGGATTACCCGATGTATCTGTTCGGAGCACAAGCGTATTAACGAACAATCCGACAATTCCGCCTAAAGCATCATCGTTTCTTCCCGCTATCGGGCTCCCGAGCGGAATGTCGTGGCCTGCTCCGAGCCGTGTCAGCAGTGAGGCAAGGGCCGACTGCAAAATCATGAACATGCTGACTCCGGTGCTGCGGGACAAACCGAGCAAACGGCCGTGTAGCTGTTCGTCAATGCTGAGATCAATCGTACCGCCTCTGTAGCTTGATTCCGACGGACGCGGGTGATCAGTCGGAAGCTCCAGCTGATCAGGCAGATGTTCCAATGCCTTTGACCAATACCCGAGCTGCTTGGCAATCAGACTGTCCGGATTGCTCTCATGTCCAAGCAGATGTTCCTGCCATACGGCATAGTCGGCATATTGTATAGAAAGCGGCTCCCAAGCAGGTGCCTCACCATTCAGACGCGCATTGTAGGCGGTTTCCAAATCGCGGGTCAGCGGCGTTAAAGACCAGCCGTCGCCAATCATATGGTGCAAAAGCAGAAGAAGAACAAATTTGTCCGGTCCGAGTACGAATAGCTGGGCGCGAAACGGAGGTTCCTTTTCTAAATGAAAACGGTGCCGAACAGCCTCAGCCAGGACTTTTTCCAAATCATGTTCGCTGACATGGGATACAGCGAGTTCGGGACGCGCTTGATCCGCTTCCAATATCAGCTGGTGTGTTGTCCCCTGCTGATACGGAAAAATTGTTCGAAGCGGCTCATGTCTTGCTGCCACATCGCTCAGAGCGGTTGTCAGCGCCTCTTGGTCCAAACGTCCGGTTAAATGAACGACAACCGGAATATTATAGGTCGGGCTCGGTCCTTCCAAACAGTGCAAAAACCATAGGCGCCGCTGCGCGAAGGACAGCGGAATTTCTTCCCGGCGCTCTCTTTTACGCAATGCCGGACGGGCGCTCTGCGCCTGATCAAGCTGTTTGGCAAGCCCGGCGGCTGTGGGCTCATCGAATAAACGGCCGATTCCGAGTTCGACGCCAAGCGTTTCCCGAATCCGGCCGATAAGCCTGCCTGCCAGAAGCGAATGTCCGCCGAGATCAAAAAAGCTGTCATCAATACTGACTCGCGGCACCCCCAGCACTTCAGCGAATAAATCACACAATATTTCCTCTTGAGGTGTCCTTGGCTCACGTCCGCCTGTATGCATACTCAATGCCGGAGCCGGCAGGGATTTGCGGTCAAGCTTTCCGTTCGGCGTAAGCGGCAGTTCATCAAGAATGACAAATGCAGACGGAATCATATAGTCGGGCAGTGTTTCACCAACGTAGCCGCGAAGCTCGACAGGATGAAGGCTTTCTCCCGAAGCGGGAACGACATACGCAAATATACGCGGATCACCGGGCTGGTCTTCACGAACAATAGCAGCAGCTTGTTTAACAACCGGATGATTTGCAAGCACCGCTTCTATTTCTCCCATTTCAATGCGGAATCCGCGAATTTTGACTTGATGGTCCGCACGGCCGATATAATCAAGCGACCCGTCTTGGCGCCAGCGCACGAGGTCGCCCGTCCGGTACATCCTCGATCCAGGCGGCCCGTATGGATTCGCAATAAAGCGTTCAGCCGTGAGAGCATGACGGTTCAAGTAGCCGCGCGCCACTCCTGTTCCTGCCACATAAAGTTCTCCAGCCGCTCCCGGAGGCACGGGCTGCAATCCGGCGTCTAGAACATACAGCTGCGTATTCCAAATCGCACGGCCGATCCCCGGAGATTTCGTGCAGTTGCCTCCCAGCGCGGCGGCTGTAGACCAAATCGTTGTTTCCGTCGGTCCATAAAGGTTCGTTAATGTGCATCCAAGCTGCTGCAATTGCCGGGCCAAGCTGGCTTGCAGAGCTTCCCCTCCGACAAGCGCACGAAGACCTTTAAGCTTCTCCGGAGCGCTCGAGGCCAATGCATACCAAAGGGTCGGTGTGGCCTGCATCATTGTGATTCCGTATGTTTCAATCATTTTAGCCAATGCGGAGGGGTCTTGTACCGTCTCCTTCTCGGCAAGAACGACTGCCGACCCGCTGATCAGTGGCAAATAAATTTCGAGTGCTGAGATGTCGAATGCAATCGTTGTAACGGCCAGCAGCCGGTCGTCTTGATTAAGCGGGAACATATCCTGCATTGAAAGCAAAAAATTGAATAAGCTTTCAGCTTGTACAACTACGCCTTTAGGTCTGCCGGTTGATCCGGATGTATAAATCATATATGCCGGCTGAGCGCCGGAATGCTGTCTGCCGGGATTTCCTTCAGAACATCCGGAGATTTTTTCCATAACAGTTTGTTCATCAAGGATGAACTTCGGCGTTTGCGAACTGATCATGTCTTGTGCTTTTTTGCTGGTGATGACAAACAGCGGCTGTGCATCATTGAGCATATACTCGATCCTGTCAGCCGGATAATCGGGATCTATAGGTAAATAAGCCGCTCCAGCCTTGAGAACGGCGAGCATGCTGACAATCATTTCCGCTGAGCGCGGCAGGGCCAAAGCAACGAATGTCTCGGGTTTCGCCCCCTTATTGATCAGCAGATGAGCCAGTTGATTTGCCCTTTTATTTAATTCGGAATAGGTGAGAACCTCATCATTGGAAACGACTGCCGGAGATTCAGGGTACTCCTTCGCCATCATTTCAAATCGTTGCGTAAGACTCTCATTTGGAAGACCGCGGTCTGTTTGATTCCATTCGATCAAAATTTGAGCGCGTTCTTCCGGGAGAAGAATATCCAACGTCCCCACCGGCTGAGTTTGCTCGCAATCGGCAATCGTTTTCAGAAGAGTAAGAAAACGATGAATATGATGTTCAAGTTCATCCGCATGATAAACAGCGGGGTTTGCATCCATGTTTATTTTCAACCCGCCTCCGTCCGGGCGGCCGTAAATGTTGATTGACAGATCGTCCACAGGTCCTGTGGCAAGATTATGCACGATGCCTTGACAGCCGGCAAAATTCAAGCGTTGCTCAAAAGGCATCAAATTAAGCTGCGGACCGAACAGCCGCTGATTTTCGCCAAGCAGCTTGAGTTCCCGGCGCAGTTCTTCGTGGCGGTAATGCTGATGACGCCTCAGCTTCATCATCTCTGCTGAGATTTGCTTGACCAGCTCTCCTACGCTCATGTCCGGCTGCATGCCAATTCGAAGCGGAAGGAGATTCATGACCATACCCGGAATATGGAGAGCGGCTGACCCAAGGCGGCACATCATCGGCATCCCGAGAACGACGTCATTTGCCCCCGTCAGCCGATGAACATATATTGCAGCTGCTGCCATCACGGTTTCGTGCCAAGTTGCCCCCATTCTGCTTGCGGCAGACAGAAGACGCTCAGCATGTTCACTCGGCAGATAGTCAGACCTGCGAAGAAAGCTTGAAGAGGTGCGCGGCGCCCTTTCGGCAAGACTGACTACCTCCGGTTCATCGCTGAATCGCTCAAGCCAAAATTGCCGATCTTCCTGATACTTCTCTGATGCGTGGTAAGCCGTTTCCTCCCCGAGAATCAAATCGAGGGAGCCAAAGGCTCCGCTCTGATCGATCGATTTGTTCTGCATCAATGCGGTATATATTTTTGACAGCCGCTCGGCGATCAATGTAAAGCTGAACCCGTCCGTTGCGATATGGTGAGTTCGCTGATACCAGAAGTAATGATCCGGCGCCGTTTTGAAAAGCGCTTCTGTAAAAAGCGGACCGCGAGTCAGATCAACCGGACGGGCAAGGTCATCCTTCATCCAGCTTTTCGCCGCCTGTTCCGGATCGGTTTCTGAGCTGACATCAACATAATGAATTGGAAAATCTGCCGACGGAACGATCACTTGCCACGGTCCGTCTTGATCTTCTCCAAATCTGGCATGGAATGATTCAGCTTCTTTCATGACATGGCGCAGCGCTTTCTCGAAAAGCTCTTGATCAAGCGGGCCTTTAATTTCAACGTATTCAGCTGTATTGTAGATCGGATTTTCCGGATCAAGCTGCTGAGCAAACCAAATGCCGGCTTGCGCTCCTGATAATGGCTTTCGGTTATGTTGACATTCAAGCATTAAGGCGACCTCCTTCATTGATAGTCTGCATTTGGCAAGGGTGCTTCTTTAGAGGAGGACAACAGTCTCCACCAGTTTTCAATCGAAGGGTCCTCCGCAAGCTCCACAAATGACACCTCCCGCCCCGCTCGGCGCCAGCGCTCCGCGAGACTCATGATTCTCACGGAATCAAGTCCCCTGTAAATCAAATTTTCGCTGTCGCTTATCTTTTCAGGTGATTCAAGAAGAAGCGATGCGACCTGTTCGCGAATAATCTGTTTTGTCAGTGCATGAGAGCTTTCTTTTGCGTGTTCATGGCTTGCGTCATCTTTCAGCTGGCTCAAAAGCTGTTCCGCAGTGATTGTGACGCTGCAGCGGTCAGCTGCGTATGTGATGGCCATTTCATGATGCTTTAATGAGAAATCCGCCACCGCATCGGCGACAAAAAACGTTTCAATATCTTGCATAAACGCATCACATGCCGTCATCAAGCAGCCGATATGGGCATAGATGCCGGTGATGATGAGCTGATCCCGACCTTGCTCCTCCAGCACACCTAAAAGGTTGGTTTTTCTGAACGCATTGTACCTCCACTTGGTCAGAACGATGTCGCCTTTATTCGGTTTCAGCTCATCTACGATCTTCTGCTCATCGGGATCAGGACCGATTCCGGGTCCCCAAAAATCTTGGAGAAGCCCCCGTTCTTCCGGTGTCTGAGCGCCTGGCTGAGCCGTGAAAATAACCGGAATGCCAAGCTCGGCACATCGCTTCCGAAGCTTCTTAATATTAGCCAGCAGATCTGTTACCGGAGACTCGCCGCAACGGTAAGCGTTGAGAAAATATTGCTGCATATCATGGATGAGAAGTGCAGCACGCTTCGGATGAGGAGTCCATGACACCTTGTTTTTCGGCATATTTGATGCTTCTGGCATTTGGTACGGTAAGATGGCAGGAATGGCCATCAAATCACATCCTCTCATTTTTTTATCACGTGATATTCTTAGCTGCAGACATTTTTTCAGCAATCGCTGTACGCAGTTCTTTTTTGCTGACTTTTCCTACGCCTGTCTGCGGGAATGCTTCAACCATTTCCACCCGGTCGGGTATTTTGTAGGCTGCAAGGCCCCTTTCTCTCAAAAACGATTGCAATTCAGCCTGAGCAGGTGCAGCGCCGCGTGGAATAACATACGCACACGTTCTTTCACCGAGAAATTGATCCGGCATCGAGACAACCGCCGCATCGAGTACGGTGGGATGTGCGAGCAGGTGGTTTTCCACTTCTTCCGCGGCAACCTTCTCCCCGCCTCTGTTGATCTGGTCTTTGGCTCGTCCTTCAACAATCAAATAGCCTGATGAATTGACTTTGACCAAGTCGCCCGTACGGTAAAACCCGTCTTCTGTGAACGCTTTGGCATTATGTTCCTCAGCTTTGTAATAGCCGCGGATCGTATAAGGACCTCTTGTCAGAAGCTCCCCGGTCTGTCCGGGTCCAAGTTCGCGTCCTTCTTTATCCACAATTTTAATTTCGTCAAACGGAGACATCGGTCTGCCTTGTGTGTGAACGATCGTGTCTTCAGGATCATCAAGTCTGGTATAGTTGACCAGACCTTCTGCCATGCCATAAACCTGCTGCAGTTTGCAGCCAAACACCGATGTGACGCGTCTGGCGGCTTCGGCACTGAATTTCGCTCCGCCGACTTGAAGGACCTGGAGACTTGACAAGTCGTCCCGGCGCGCCGGAGCAGCGTCAAGCCAGATTAGCGCAAGCGGCGGTACGAGACCTGTGATCGTTACCCTCTCCTTTTCGATCAGAGGAAAGGTTTCATCCGGGCTGCCTCCTGACGCAAGAACGACTCGGCCTCCCGCATAGAGTGTACCGAGCACTCCCGGCGAACTGAGCGGATAATTGTGAGCAATTGGAAGAGCGGCAAGATACACGCTGTTGTGATCAAGCCTGCAAATCTCTGCGCTGACCCTCAAGCTGTATATATAATCATCATGCGTCCTCGGGATCAGCTTAGAAAGACCTGTGCTTCCCCCTGACAACTGAAGAAAAGCGACATCTTCTGAATGGACGTTCTGCGGAGGTGCAGGCTGATCATAAAGGCCCGACAGCGCTTCAAACTCCTCCGATTCGCCGGCGACAATGACATGACGAAGCCCCCGCAGCTTTCCCTTTACCTGTCTCGCCAGCTTGCGGTAGTCAAACCTTGCGTGATGATCGGGAATCACATAAGCAGCAGCTTCAGAAAACTCGCAAAAATACGTGATCTCGCTATGTCTGTGCGATGGAAGCGCAAAGACAGGCAGAGCTCCGATTCTGAAGAGTGCAAAGCAAACTTCAAAAAACTCGATGACATTCGGCAGCTGGACAACGACGCGGTCATTTTTTTTGATCCCAAGCTTTAAAAGACCGCCGGCCAAAGAGTCGGCTCTCTTGTCTAACTCTTGATAGCTTAAATGGGTATCTCCGTATGTAAGGGCAATGCGGCTGCCATGTTTTTCGGCCCGTTCCCTCAGCATTCCCCCAAATGTTTCTCCTCGCCAGCATCCCTCCTTCCGATATTTATCCGCAAACTCCTTCGGCCATGTTGGGCACCCTTTCAACATCCTTTATCCCTCCGTTATTCACTGTTCATTCCCATCGCAAGAAGCATCGTCCGAAACTTTGCAGACGTTTCGGCAAGTTCTTCTTCAGGCTTCGATCCGGCGACAATTCCGGCGCCTGCGTACAGCCGCAGCGCGTGTTCCTCCGCCTCAGCACAGCGAATCGTTACGACCCATTCACCGTCACCGTCCGCGTCACACCAGCCGACCATACCTGTAAAAAATCCGCGGTCAAACGGCTCAATCTGTTTAATCGCTTCTTTCGCCGCATTCGTCGACGTGCCGCAAACAGCGGGCGTCGGATGAAGAGCGGCGGCGAGCTCTAATGAAGATACAGAAAGATCTGTAAGCTCTCCCTTCAATTCAGTTGAAAGATGCCACATCGTCGGCGTGCTGATCAGCGATGGTTCCGGCACCTCCAGCTTTCGGCAAAACGGCTTGAGCCCGGAAGCAACCGCTTCGACTACGACCGCATGTTCGTGACGGTCTTTAGGAGAAGCAAGCAGTTCAGCCGCCCTTCTTCGATCTTCTTCAGGATCATCGCTTCGAGGTCTTGAACCTGCTAAAGGATTTGCCGTAACGCGGAACCCGGACCGTGATACAAGCAGCTCAGGACTTGCGCCTATCAAAGTGGTACGAGGCGCTTCCGGCGATTGCCCGGTTAAGTCAACGGCAAAGTTGTACCCGCTTGTATTGCGGCGGGCAAGATTTCGCAGCAATTGACCGATATCGACTTTGATCGGCGAGGTCAGCTGCAAAGACCGGGAAAGGACGATCTTACTGTATTCTCCTGCTGCTATACCTGCCAACCCTCGTCTGACCCCGGTCATATACGCTTCCGGGCTTGGAATCTGCTCGATATCATAGGGGTACAGGGCAGGTTCAGGATCCTCTTTACCGTCTTCTTCACATGTCAGCGGCCCCGCCTGCCACGCTTCGACCGGCACGGTTAACTGCGCCGGCTTTGTATCGTCAAACGGCACAGCTCCGACCACCATCGGATTTTTCTGCCCGTTCTCCCTCGCTTTTTTCAGAACTTCCGCAGCCCGCTGAGCAAGGCTTTGCTCTTCCGTTTGAGAAACAGAAGCCAAAACACCTTCCGCCAGAATGGTCCGCTCAGGGGAAGAGAAAAAGAATGAAGCTCCGGCCTGATATTCCTTCAACAGCTGATCGGCAAGCGCTTCTGACACGACATGACGTTCTATCATCATTAAAACCTCCTTTAGATTGAATCAGGCTCCAAGCGTTGCTCCGCCATCGACGCGCAAATCGTGCATCGTAATATGACGAGCCCCGTCAGACAGCAAAAATACTACAGCATCTGCAATATCAGCCGGCGAAGCCAATTTTCCGAGCGGGATTCCCGTTTTGAATGTTTCAAGTGATCCTTCAATTACGCCTTGCGCAGCTTCCTCACCTTGCCATAGCGACCGCTGCATCGGCGTATCGGTTGATCCGGGCGATACGATATTGCAGCGGATATTGTACTCGGCAAGTTCAAGGCCGAGACATTTCGTAAACATTAAAGCGGCCGCCTTAGAGGCCGCATAGGCGGCCATATGCATACGCGGCACTGCCGCCGCATTTGATCCGACAGTCACGATCGCTCCAGTTCTGCGCGGAATCATCCGGCGGGCGACGGCACGCGATACGTTAAAAACCCCGGTAGAGTTGACGCTGAACGTCTTCTCCCAATCTTCATCACTCAATGAATGGATCAGACCCGTTCTGAGCACGCCGGCTACATTGACAAGCATGTCTATCGGACCGATCTCGCGTTCAACATGGGCCACAAGCTGATCGACGGCGGCACTGTCGCCCACATCCGCGGCAAAACCGGAACCCTGCAGATCTTTTCGTTCAAGTTCGGCTTCAAGTTCAAGCAGCCCTTTTCGATTTCGATCAGCTGCGGCAACAAACACCCCGCGTTCAGCAAGCGACAGAGCCACTTCTTTGCCGATTCCTTGCGAAGCCCCAGTCACCAAAGCAACCTTGCCTTTCACTCTTATCATTTCCTTTCTTAAAAACGGCAGCTCCCAAGTCTCAAAGAGTCACTGCCAAAGCTAAATTCTTAATTGATAATGATAATCATTATCGTTCAAAAATATAATATACCAATAAATGCAAACGGTCAAATCGTTTTCGATTGTTTATCCGTATCAATGCTCATGGTATATTATCTGTTATCCATTCTTATCTTTTCTTAAAGCTCGGGGCGCCGGAAGCGCCCCGCTGTCAATCAGGCTTGAAGGCAAACTGGAGCGCTCTGCTGATTAACACAGGCAGAACCGATATATGACCTTCCCCTTTAAATTCATGGTACTCCGCGCGAATCCCCTGCTTTTCCAAGGCGGCCAAGCGGGCGGCCAGCCTTTTTGCATTGTCGTTCATTCCGCTTTTATGCGTCTTTTCAAGCTCTCCCGCCCCGAGCAATACCTTTACATCGCCATCCGCTTCCTGCAGCTTCGAAATAAAGTCATGCTCCTCATCAAAAAAGGACGGATGCCAATGGATGGACGGACTTCCGGCGATATATGTCTGAAACAGGGCCGGTTTTGTAAACAGGGTCTGCAGAACAAAAAGTCCGCCAAGGGAATGACCGAAAATCGCCTGCCTTTTCACATCAATCGTGAATTCCTGTTCGATCTCCGGCTTTAACTGCTGTTCGATGAAGGACAGAAAAGCTTTCGCCCCGCCCGGCTCCGGCCAGTCTGCTCCATCAGGTCTCCTGGGCAGCTCGGCGCCCGAATCCGGCAGAGTAAAATCGTAATATCGCCCCCGGTCAAAGGGAGCGTCGGTTTCATAGCCGATGCCGACGATAACGGCCGGCACGACGCCGGTTTTATCGGGACGACGCGACTGCATCCGCAATGCCTCCACCATTGTTCCAAACACGGAATTGGCGTCAAGCAGATAAATTACGGGATATCCTGCGGGCGGCGGTTCCCCAAATGGTTTCGCAATAAAAATCCGGTATGTGCGGCTCCCATCCGTTGAACGCATGCACCGCTGTTCTGTCCCCGGTATCGCCACCGGAATACATTCAGCAGCATTGACAGACTGCTGAAGTTTTTCTTGAGCCATGTGATTCTCCCTTCCCCTCTTTGATTGAGCTAAAAACAGTCTAATGAACCGTCTTTTTTTGTTTAAACAGTAAAAATAAGAAGTAAGGCACACCGAAAATGGCGAGGATGATACCCGCCGGCACTTCGGACGGCTGGAACAGCAGCTTTCCGGCAAAATCGGCGCACAATACGAGAAACATCCCGATCAATCCGCTTAACAGCAATGAGTGGCGGTGCAGAACGCCGACGAGCCTCCGCGAGATGTGCGGAGCAATCAGGCCGACAAATGCCATGCTTCCAGAGATAGCCACACAGGCGCTGATGATGCCGACACAAGCCGTCAGCAGCACCACTTTTTCAACATTGGCGGATACGCCGAGACTCTTCACCGTATCTTCATGAAAGCGAATGGTATCGAGCAGGCCGGATTTTGTCAGCAG
The DNA here is from genome assembly GCF_002993925.1 of Bacillus paralicheniformis. Taxonomy (NCBI): domain Bacteria; kingdom Bacillati; phylum Bacillota; class Bacilli; order Caryophanales; family Bacillaceae; genus Bacillus; species Bacillus paralicheniformis. Next base: position 3,938,159 of record NZ_CP023665.1, read on the forward strand.
GAATGGGATGAGAAGCAGCAGCCACGGCAGTGCCGCTTGAATATACGTCCAATTCGCCGACCAGATGCTTCCGTTTTTCCACACCATGGCCATTTCGTGGTCATTCGGATTCATCTTCAATGACAGGTACAGCGAAATAGCGCTGAAACCCGAATTGATCGCGATCCCAACGAGAATAATTCTTCCCGAATCCAAGTTGCCGCCATGCCAGGCAAACATAAAAATGAATATCGCCGCCAAAATGCCCCCGATCAAGCCGAAGAATGGCATCCCCATTGCAGCGAGCAGGCTTGTCGTTTCAGTCTGGCCTTGAAAGATCAGCATGTAGCCGACGATTGCTGCACCCGCGCCGGCATTAATCCCCAGGATTCCCGGGTCAGCCAGTCCGTTCCTTGTCATCGCCTGGATAACGGAACCGGCAATGCCGAGCCCAAGACCCACGAGTGCTGCCGTCACAATCCTTGGAAGACGCAGCTCAAAAAGAAGAATGGCGTATTGCTCATTCGGATTGATGTGAAGCAATGTTGATAACAGCTCAGCCGGATGTGCGACAAACGATCCTACTGTTATGCTGAGATAACAGATTGTGAGAATCAGCACAATAAAAACAGCATAGATGACTGCAACCTTTTTAGGCACGCTGCTCCCCTCCTTTTCTTTTGATCAAATAAAGGAAGAAAGGAACGCCGATCACCGAAGTGACGACTTCAATCGGTGTCTCAAACGGATAGTTGAGCAGCCGGCTGAGAAGATCGGCCAGCGTCAAAAAAATGCCGCCGAGAACGCAGGAGCATGGAATCATCCGGCTGTAATCCGCCCCGACGAGAAAACGCGTAATATGCGGTACAATCAGTCCGACAAAAGCAATTTTTCCCGCCATGGCGACGGAGCAGCCTGTCAGAATGACAACCGCTGCCATCGCTGTCCATTTGACGGCCTGCTTTTTCTGACCAAGGCTTTCGGAAATGTCATCTCCCAATGATAAAGCTGTCACTTTTTTGCTGAGAGAGAGCGCCAGAATGATGCCGATCACAAAAAACGGCACAGCATACTTCAGCAGCTCGGGATTCAATTGATGCAGCCTGGCGCTGTACCAGAAGCTGACGTCCTGGGAAATTTGAAAGTAAATCGACATCGCCGCTGACAGACTGCTGAGCAGCATGCTTGTGACCGTTCCGATGATGGCAAGCTGAACCGGCATAAAACCGTTTGGAATCACCGAGGCGAGGCCGAAGACGAGGCCGGCGCCAACGGCTGATCCGATAAACGAATAGCCCATCATCTCCAGGGAAGTCGACCCCGGAATCAACACCATCAGCAGCGTGATCACGAATGCTGATCCGTCGGAAACACCCATAATCGACGGGGAAGCTAAATAATTTCGGGTAATGCCCTGCATAAGCGCACCGGACACCGCCAGCGCCGCTCCGATTAAAAGAGCGCCGGCAGCGCGCGGAAGGCGGGAATGCCAAATGATTTGATGATCTGTGTTGCCCGGATCAAAATGCAGCAGCGCTGAAAAAATCACTTCGGGCTCAAGCTGTTTTGCACCGTAACATACCGACAGAAAAACGGACAGCAGTATGGCAAACGGAGCAGAAATCATAATGATGCGGGTCATTTGCTTTGAATGCATAGCTCAAGGAACCTTTTCTATTTGTTCTGCGCCAATTTCTCAGCTGCAGCCTTTAAAAATTCAACCTTGCTCCATGCCGTGCCGCCCTGCGCAAGCGGATCTACAGCATTGACAAATACATGGTCATTTTTCACTGCAGAAATGCTTTTCCAAATTGGATTATTCTCTAGATCTTTCAGCGCATTCGGCTTGTCTGCATTCTCATCGTCAGAGAATTGAACAAACATATAGTCCGGATTCATTTCGCTCAGTTTTTCTAAAGAAACCAACTCCTGGGCTTTTGCCGCCTTGACTTCTTTGGGAGCTGTGAAGCCGAGCTCGCCGTATAATGTGGAATTAAAGAATACGTCTTCCGGATAGATAAAGACATTGCCTTGTCTAATTCTGACAACGAGCGCTTTTGTATCTTTGGCCGTTTTCTCAAGCTTTGTTTTTGCTTCCTTAAGGTCTGCTTCATAATCCGAAATAATCTGCTTCGCTTTATCTTCTTTGCCTGTCAGTTCAGCCAGCAGCTTTAAATTGTCTTTCCAGTTTGAAGAAACGTGGGAAACAGGAATCGTCGTCGCGATGTTATCCAGTTTTTTCACCACTTTTTCCGGAAATTTCGTTGAAGCCAGGATGACATCCGGTTTAAGCTCAAGAATTTTCTCCAGGTTCGGTTCTGTTTTTTCGCCGACGGCAGCTGCTTTGTCAGTAATGCTCTTGAACAGGTCCGGGAACTTTCCGGAGAAGGAAATGGCACCGGCCGGGTGAACATCCAGAAGCTTGGCATCTTCCATCGATTCCACGCTTCCCGTAATGACGATTTGTTCGGCCGGGGTCTTCACCTTGTATGTATGATCGAGGTACTCGATGCTTTTCTCAGCTGATGCTGAGCTCTTGCCATCGCCGCCCGCCTTTTCTTTGCTGTTCCCGCATCCCGCTGCGCCAAACGCGAGAAGGAGAATAAATAATAAGATTGATAGTTTTCTCATCTGACTGAGACCCCCTGATTTAATTGATAACTATTATCAATTAAAATTATAGGTAAGCCTCTTCGATAACACCATGGATTATATACGGCAATTAAAATGGATTTTTTCCGGACAGCAGCCGAACCGCCTGGCGAATGATTCGTTCATGGCTGCATGCGGAATATTCCCGCCAAGGATCTGAATTCACCTGATACACCCGGTGATGCCGCACCGCTTTCAAATCCTGCCATGCAGCCGACTGCTGCAGCTCCCGGTAGAATGCCAGCGTCTCGGGCTCTTTAAAAATGAAAATCATGATGATATCCGGCTGATATGCCGCAATCGTTTCGATGGAGACGGACCGGTCAATCGGTTCTTCCAGCGATACAGCAGGTTCAAAGCCAAGGTCGCCAAAAAATACATCTTGAACAGAGCGGTTATGCGCCAGATAAATCTCGTGTTTATGCAGGCGCAAAAACAAAAAACTTCGGCGTCCGCAGATTGGATAAAGCGTTTCTTTTGCGGTTTCGGTGAGACGCTGGTAAGACAGCAGCCATTTCTGAGCCTCCGCTTCTTCATCCAAATGGGATGCGGTCAGCATAAAATGCCTCCTCCATTGTTCCTGTGAAGGCAAAAAGAAGACATCGGCGATCGACTGGAGTTGTTTCCGTTCCTCGTGAGACACGCTGTCCATGCTGATAATGAGCTCAGGGGCAGCCGATGACAATGTCCGCAGGTTTTCTTCCCACGGCTCGTGAAAGCGGTAAGCGCTCAGATGAACCGGAATATCTGCCGCGTAATGTTTATAGTAATACGATGTCCACTTCGGATGCAGAGAAGCTGCGTAAGGAATGAGGTGCAGCGGTATCAGCTGACCGATCGTATTCTGGCCGTAGGCGGCCAGTTTCCTGCGCCTTTTTTTCATATAAACGGTCGGGGATAAGCCCGTATGCTTCTTAAATGTCCTGCTGAAATAAAATTCATCCTGATACCCGATTTGGCTTGAGATTTCCCTCAGCTTGTAGCTTGCTTTTGCCATCAGCTGCTTTGCTTTCGTCATCCGCGTCTCAGTGATAAACTCTGTCACGCTTCGACCGTACAGCTTTTTGAACGTTTCGCTGTAGTGCTTCGCGCTGATTCCGGCCATTTGCGCGAGTTGATCAAGCGTCAGGTGTGCATCTGAATGCTCTTCAATATACTCCTTTGTTTTTCCTATGGCTGATGCGGTGTTTTCGGGATGGGTCAGTTTAGCCGAATAGATATCGTACAAAAGCTGCTGCAGGTCTGCTTGGCATTTCAGCTCCTGGAGTGCTGAAGATGCCGGCCATAAGGCGGAAAGTTCCTGAAGGCGGGAGGCCAGATTTCCGACAGAATGGACATTCATCATCTGAAGGTCGGAAAAAACGTCAGGATCGGTGTCTGCTTCAAGTGTCAGGCGGCGGTCCTCATAGCTGTAGGGCTGCAGCCTGATGAGATACCCGCTGATTTCAGCTGACGAAGCTGTGATTCCGAATGTTTCATAAGGCGGAACAATATACAGCGTTTCTTTTTGGAGCGGACTGCCTGATGCCTGTATATCAATTCTCCCTTCACCCTTCAAGTGAAAGATCAAAACAAAAGAGTCTGCCAGCTGCTGTTCATCCGGAAGATCGCCGGGCTTTCTTATATGATCGACTTGCAAGAGACGATAGAAATAAGAAGATTTCATAGAAAAACCGCCTTTCTTAACACCAGTAATATCACAAAAATAAAAATGCCCCTAAAACAATATGGTAAATTGGTTGCGGGGTTCTGGTCCGGCACAAAATACCAGTTTGCAAGGTGCATTTCACATCACTTATAGCAATATGCTTCTTACGATTTACTATAACACAGTCGCTTTTATTGGGGAATAATGTTGTCAGTGCGGTCATCTGCCCAATGTGCACTTTAAAATATAATAAAAAATCAATACTTATCATTTCAATATCTTTTTGCCTGGTGTATAACTATAGAGAAATGACTATATTTAAAGGGAAGGCGTGACTTCTTATTTTGGAAATGACATCCAGCATGAAAAAATCGCTTGATGCGATTGCAAAATGGGGGAAAATAACCGGCGTTTTTATGATTATCGGCGGAGGCATCTATGCCTTCTTCGGAATTTCTTTGCTTATCATCGGAGCCGCTCCAGGTGTGCTGATGATTTTTTCGGGGATCTACCTTATAAAATCGGCAAACGCCGCTCAGAAAATGAGTGATGACATGACGCAAGAACCGCATGAAGCCTTGCTTGACAACTATGTGAAGTTTATGAAATGGCAATTTTTCTTCTTACTATCCATTATTGTGATCTTTATTTTATGCATAGTCGCCTTTTTCTTCCTGATCTTTTTAGGTATTCTTACCGATTTACACAGCGGGTATGATCCTTATTATTATGAATGAAAATCAAAAGCCTGTCTCGGGAATTGATCCCGAGACAGGCTTTTATTATTCGGCTTCACCGACAACAGTGAAACGCTCATTGATATGCTCGCCTTTTTCAGCCTCGTCCACCACTGCAATGGCATAGTCTGCATGAAGATACAGGCTGAGCTACTTGCTTTGTGCCAGATTGTTGAATAAGGATCGTCTTTAAAGAGGTCATTGTTGTCTTAATATCGAAATAAAGAGTGATGGGAGGTTCGTTTCATGCATATCACAACAGAAAGGTTATTGATACGTGAATTTGAATTTAAAGATTGGCAAGCTGTATATGAGTATACATCAGATATTAATGTGATGAAGTATATACCGGAAGGCGTTTTTACTGAAGAAGATGCAAAGGCATTTGTAAATAAAAACAAAGGGAATAACGCTGAAAAATTCCCTGTCATACTAATGGATGAAGATTTACTTATAGGCCATATTGTTTTTCATATGTATTTTGGTGAACATACATATGAGATCGGGTGGGTGTTTAATCGTAAATATCAAAATAAAGGGTATGCTTCTGAAGCAGCAGAAGCTATCTTGAAATATGGATTTAAAGAAATGAACTTACATAGGATTATAGCTACGTGTCAACCTGAGAATATTCCATCATACCGAGTGATGGAGAAGATTGGAATGAGAAGAGAAGGCTTCTTTAAAAAATGTATTCCCAAAGACAATGAATGGTGGGATGAATATTATTACGCTATTTTAAAGGAAGAGTGGAATTGAACGATGTTGAATTGGCGATACAACAAAATATCACCGATTACTTAGAACATAGTAGCTAAGCGAAGGTGATATATTAAGCGATATGCTTCCCTACATCAACATCATATGGCTGCAGCAAGCTTTGTAGATATGCAGTTTTAGGTGAGCCCTCCCTTTTCATTCTCATCAGTAAGGATAACCGGCATACGATCATGAATGTCCACCATAGGCCTCATAAGGCTGTGTTGTGATGATTGTGGATGTGTCATCAATAATATTTCCTTATTTGTAACAAAATAAGTTACATGTTGATGATGAAACATCATCTCTTATTTAAAAGAGATGAGTTAAGACGTCTTTAAGAGACTTGCTGGCCAATTCGTTCTCCATCGCCTGCTGAACGCTGTGAAACGTTTGGTCAAGCGTTGTTTGAATTTGTCTTCCAACCGGACAGTTTGGATTCGGCTTGTCATGAATCGCAAACAATTCCTCTTGCGGCTGAACCGCGCGGTAAATATCCAGCAGAGATATATCTTCAGGATCTCTTTTCAGGGTTGCCCCGGCCACTCCCGGCCGCGACGTCAGAATACCGCCTTTTTTGAGCTGGCTGATCATGCGTCTGATCACAACCGGGTTCGTATTGACGCTCCCGGCGATCATTTCCGAAGATTCCCGCGGGTTTGCAGCGATTAAAGACAAAATATGAATGGCCACTGAAAGACGGGTGTTCACCATAAGTTTTCACCACCGATGTAATTATTATAGTTACAGGATAAGTTTTTTGTCAACTATTATCATATCCTTAATAATCGTAAGAATAAATAAAATTTTTTTCAAACCACCTTCATGTCTCACTTTGGAACTTTTTCATAGGATCTTTCGTATTGATTGATGAAAGGAGTGTTTTCAATGAAAGAGATAGCAGAAGGAAAAGCAGCTTTGGATGTCCGGCTTGAGCCGAATGAAGAGATCAGATCTATTATTCTTTGCGCTTATAACGCGAGACTGTCTGCGCGTTACACTCCTTACAGAGGCGTGCTTGCGGCCACTGACAGGCGGCTCATGTTTTATTCTTCTCTGTTTGGCGCCCCTTTTCACCTTGACATCCGCTATGATACCATCTCCTCGTTCCGCCGAGAAAAAGGGCTGATAACAGGAGGCGATCACCTCGTCGTGATGAACGACGGGGATCGGGAAGCATTTCAATATTTTAGCGGCTGTGATCCTTTGGAAACATTCATCGAATCCGTTCGAAAGCTAAGGAAACTGCCTGAAGACATCATGCATGTCTGAAAAACGCCGGCTTCGGGTTGTGCCCGCAGCCGGCATACTCAATTATTAATCTCGTACTTCTCCCCATATCTCAGCACTTTATAAATTGCCATTCCATCAGATAGATGATTTTCGGAATATCTCACGGGAATCAGAGCAAAAAATACATAATAGGTTGAAAAATAAACAAACTGGTAGAAAAAAATATTTTCGGGTATGATGTCTTTGATAATCAGCAGATTGACAATAAAAATAGACGCTAAATTAAACAGCGATCCGCCGGCATAAATCATCGCATTCGTAAAACGGTTATCGTATTTCAGATCTCCGTATTTGCAGAAGGAATCCATGAAGTAAACACTTCTGATTTGCACAGGGCCGATTTTCAGCAATTTTTTGCCCATCCCGATTTCAAGCGAAGATTTCCCGCCGAACAACACCGCCATGACGCTGTGGCCCAAGACATGAAGCACCGACACGGCGGGAAAAACGATCAAGAACGACCAGAAGAATTTGACAATATCCTGCAGTCCGAACATTCAATCATCCTTTCTGTTTCAGCCCATGTTTTTTAAAGAATTTCCGCTTTTCCCCCCGTATCAAACCTGTCAATATGCAAATCAAGCCGGCCTCCGAAGCATAAAAAAAACCGCCCATCTTTTCAATGGACGGCTCTCTCCAAGGCGGTCAATTATCCTCCTATATAGGACATTTCAACCTTTTTCCGCGGAGCCGCTTTTGAAAGAGCGCGGTCGAGCGAATACTGGTCATCGCGATTCCGCCAGACGGTGCCGATCGCCTTTGCCAGCTCCTGATCGGTCTGCCCGCTTCTGATCAGAGTTCTTAAATCAAACCCGCTCGATGCGAAAAGACATGTGAAAAGCTCGCCTTTCGCCGATAGTCTTGCTCTGTTGCACGTGCTGCAAAAAGCATCGGATACAGAAGAGATAAAACCGATTTCTCCTGAACCGTCCAGATATCCGTACCGTTTGGCGACTTCTCCTTTGTAGTTCGGGTCGATCGGTTCAACCGGCATGTCTTCATTGATGATCCGGATGATGTCCGCTTTTGTCACCACTGACTGACGGTTCCATTCATTTGTGTTCCCGACATCCATAAACTCAATAAACCGCAAGATATGGCCTTTTTCTTTAAAATAGCGGGCCATCGGCAAAATATCCTTTTCATTGACCCCTTTTTGGACGACCATGTTGATCTTGACGCCGAGTCCGGCCTCTTTCGCCGCTTCAATTCCGGCCAGCACCTTGCTGACGGAGACGCCTCTGCCGTTGATCGCTTTGAAACGTTCGTCATCCAGGGAATCCAGGCTGACCGTGACCCGTTTCAGCCCCGCTTTTTTCAGCTTGTCAGCGTAAACCGGCAGCAGAACGCCGTTCGTCGTCATCGCAATATCGCGAATCCCTTTGATCTCCGCAAGCTTCCCGACCAATTCCGGCATATCTTTTCTCATCAACGGCTCGCCGCCGGTGAGGCGGATTTTTTCCACCCCGAACTGATGAACAAACAGCTTGGCCAATCGTTCAAGCTCTTCAAAGGACAACAGTTCGCCTTTTGGCAAAAACGGATAATCCTGTCCAAAGATTTCGGCAGGCATGCAATACGTACATCTTAAGTTGCAGCGGTCGGTGACAGAAATTCTTAAATCCCGAAGCGGCCGGCTTTTCTGATCCAAAACTTGTTCACTGTTGTTGTTCACGCCTGTTGCCTCCTTTATGTTAACTGAATTCGCTCGTGATGCGTATATACATTAAATGACCGGTTCCTGGCAAAACCAATCGTCATGATATTCAGCTCCTCTGCCATTTGAATGGCCAGCTCGGTCGGCGCCGACTTGGAAATGACCGCGGAAACCCCAATTTTTGCGGCTTTAAGCAGCACTTCCGAAGAAATTCTGCCGCTGAACACGATCAGCTTGTCGCGCACAGGGAGCTGGTGAAGCAGACAATATCCGTACAATTTATCAAGCGCATTATGTCTTCCGATATCAGATCTGACTGCAATCAGCTTGTCAGTGCTGCACAAAGCGGCATTATGAACGCCCCCCGTATGGCGAAAAAGCTTGCTGTTTTTCTGCATGTCGCGCATCAGCGCCAAACAGTTCTCAGGCGTAATGGTCACGCCGTCAATCGCCGTTTTTGCGGTTTTGACGTCCTGCTGGAAATAAAAATGCCGCCCTTTTCCGCAGCAGGAGCCGATCACCCGCTTCGTGTAATCCTTCAGTACCAGCTTTTTTGAGCTGACAAGGTCGACATATGCGAATCCGAGACTTTCATCTATTGTAAACCTTTTAATCTCATTTTTAAATCGGATCACACCTTCAGACGCGAGAAATCCGATCACCAGTTCTTCCAGGCTGTCCGGCGAACAAACAAGCGTGACAAATTCCTCACCGTTCACCATGACAGTCAGGGGGAATTCCGTTGCCATCTGATCTTCTTGCTGTGTCATCTCTCCATTATCATAACGGAAAATTTTTCGGCTTGTTGTGATGTTTTTCCCCATGAATAAACCCCGCCCCTTTGTTTCTTATCATATCTATTACTATACTCGTCTATCATGCCGTTTCACAACCGTCAGGTCAAATTTGGAAGCTTCATCTTGTTGATAGCTTGAAAACATGATATTATTTTTTAAAAGTTCAAAAAATATACACTTTTCAAACAGACTGCCTTTCTTCGCAGCAACCCCGGAAACCGCTTTCAAACAATCGCTCCCCGGCAGCCTTCTGTCTTTATGACAAGCCTTTCTTTTCCACAGGAGGTTCTCGCATGAAAAAAGTGAAAAACAGGTGGCTCATTGCTTTATGTGCTGTAGGTATTCATTTGTCTATCGGGTCTGTATACGCATGGAGCGTCTTTACAAACCCGCTCGCTGAAACCTTCGGCTGGAGCCTCAGCCAGATCAGCCTGACGTTCAGCATCGCTATTTTATTTCTCGGTCTTTCAGCCGCATTTTTGGGGCACTTCGTCGAAAAGCACGGCCCTAAAAAAGCAGGCATGCTCGCCGCTCTTTTCTTCGGAGCTGGCGTGACGTTTTCAGGCTTCGCCGTTCAGATCGGCTCCCTTCCCCTGCTTTATTTGTTTTACGGCGTCTTCGGAGGAATCGGACTCGGCGTCGGCTATATTACGCCCGTATCTTCGCTTGTTAAATGGTTTCCTGACCGCCGCGGCTTGGCTACGGGGCTAGCCATTATGGGATTCGGATTTGCGGCCTTGATCAGCAGCCCGATCATACAGATGCTGATCTCAGCGGTCGGTATAGCCAATACCTTTTTTATTCTCGGCATTTGCTACTTTCTTGTGATGATGCTGTCTTCGCTTTACCTCGCTCCGCCGGAAGACGGCTGGAAGCCTGAAGGATTTTCAACCGAAAAAAACGGAAAGGCGCAAAGCGCCGATATTTCCCAGCTGACGGCAAATGAAGCCATTAAAACGAAACGCTTTTATTATTTATGGCTGATGCTTTTTATTAATGTTACGTGCGGAATCGCCATCATATCCATCGCTTCGCCGCTGGCGCAGGAAAGTGCGGGCATGTCCGCCGCCGCTGCTGCCGCTCTCGTCGGCGTTTTGGGCGCATTTAACGGCTTAGGGCGGATCGGCTGGGCCTCAGCATCTGATTACATCGGCCGGCCGAATACGTATACCGTCTTTTTCGCTGTACAGCTGATCGCCTTTCCGCTTTTGCCGTTTATTTCTGACAAGGCCGTATTCTCTGTTTTGATGGCATTGATCTATACGTGCTATGGAGGCGGGTTTGCCGCAATTCCGGCTTATATCGGGGATTTGTTCGGAACAAAGCAGCTCGGTGCAATTCACGGATACATTTTAACGGCATGGGCGGCGGCAGGACTTGCGGGCCCGATGTTCTCTTCTTGGGTGCGTGATGCAACAGGAAGCTACAGCCAGAGCCTGACGGTTTTCGCAGCACTGTTCGCCATCGGCCTGTTCATTTCGATCTTCATTAGAACCGACATTAAACAGTTGCGAAAAAAAGCGGCGGTTCATGTCTCAAACTCGATAAAAGGATGATCTGGCAGTATCCGCTGGAAAGGAGAGAATGGAATGGGAAAAACAAAGCATGAAGGTCCGATGAAGCTGAATAAAAAACCCGCGCCAAAACTGTGGGCGTCTTGGGCGCCGCTGGGACTCGGAAAGGTAAAGCCAAAGCATATCAGAGATACGATGAAAACGGCGTGGGACAATAAAGACAACCTTTCGTACGCCTACAGAATTTTGACGCAAGGCGTGTGCGACGGCTGTGCGCTCGGTGTATCCGGGCTCCGTGATCAGACGCTCACAGGGCCTCATCTATGCACGACGCGGCTGAACGTCCTCCGCTTAAATACGATGCCTGCGATCGAGGACAAATGGCTGTCCGCCGACATTGAACAGCTGAGAAAGCTGGATAGCACCGAGCTGAGAAAGCTCGGACGTATCCCTTATCCGCTGTCGAGAAAAAAAGGAGAACGGTCGTTTTCGAGAATTTCATGGGACGAAGCACTCAGCCGAATCGCGGACAAAATCAAATCGATTGATAAACGACAGCTCGCCTTTTATTTAACGGCCAGGGGTATTACGAATGAGGTATACTATACAGCCGCAAAAGCGGCTCGGTTTATCGGCACAAACAACATTGACAACGCCTCGCGGATCTGCCACTCGCCAAGCAAAACGGCTTTAAAAAGGTCCCTTGGCATCGGCGCCTCAAGCTGCAGCTACCGAGACTGGATCGGGACGGATGTCCTCGTCTTCTGGGGATCTGTCGCCGCCAATAACCAGCCGGTGTCAACAAAATACATGTATGCCGCCAAAAAAGCGGGAACAAAAATCATTATGATCAACCCGTACCTGGAACCTTCGATGGAGAAATACTGGATTCCATCGATAGCTGAGAGCGCCCTTTTCGGCACCAAAATCACTGATGACGTATACCAAGTCAATATCGGCGGCGACATTGCCTTTATGAACGGGGTAATGAAGCACTGGTTTGAAATGGAACGGGAGGCCCCCGGTTCAAGCATTGACCGCGCTTTTATCGAAGCACACACAAACGGATTCAATGAGCTTAAACAGCATATCGAAAAACAAAATTGGAAGACGCTTGAAGAGTCATCCGGCATATCGAAAGATAGAATGAAAGAATTCGCCATCTTGCTGGCCCGGGCGAAAACCGGCGTTTTCATTTGGAGCATGGGACTCACACAGCACCGTTTTGCGACCGACAACATTTCACAGGTGGCAAATCTCGCCCTTTTACAAGGATTCATCGGCAGAAAGCATTGCGGCGTCATGCCGATCAGAGGGCACAGCGGTGTGCAGGGTTCTGGAGAAATGGGTGCCGATCCTTTCGTCCTGCCAGGCGGTGATTTTGACGAAGAAACTACCGCACGGATCGAGAAGATTTGGGGCTTCCGTATACCGACTTGGCAAGGCGATACGATCGGCCAGACAATCGAAAACATGCTGCTGCCGAACGAAAGCGAAAGAAAAGTAAAAGTGTTTTATACGAGCGGAGGCAACTTTTTGGAAACGATGCCGAACCCCGATTTTATCAAAAAAGCATTACAGGAAGTTGAGATGAGAGTCCATCAGGACATCATCTTCAATACTTCCACCCTTGTCGATGCCAAAGAAGAAGTTATCATTCTCCCCGCAATGACAAGATATGAACAGCCTGGCGGAGGAACCTCGACCAGTACGGAACGGATGGTCTATTTCAGCCCTGAAATTAAAGGACCGCGCATCGGAGAAGCCCGTTCTGAATGGGAAATTTATATGGATCTTGCCAAACGGGTTCGGCCCGCAGACAAAGAACTGATCCATTTTGACGACGCTGCAGAAATCCGTGAAGAAATCGCTGCTGCCAACAGGAATTATGACGGGATTCAGCATTTAAAAAAACGCGGAGATGTCTTTCAATGGGGCGGCGCCTGGCTTTGTGAAGGCGGGATGTGTCCGACGGCAGACGGTAAGGGTAACCTGATCCCCGTCGATCTTCCTGAAAACAGACAAACTGAAGGACGCTTCCTCGTGACGACAAGGAGGGGAAAACAGTTCAACTCGATGATTTATAGTGAAAAAGATCCTTTCAACGCGGCAGATCGCCGGGATGTCATGATCAATCCAAAAGATGCCGAGGAGCTTTATATTCAAGATGGAGAAGCGATCGTTCTATTCAACCGCTACGGAACTTTCCAAGGCCGGGCAAAATATGCCACCGTACAACGCGGAAACACGGCGGTCTACTGGCCGGAAGGAAATGTCCTGATCCCTAAAGGCGTATACGAAAACCATGCCCGTATTCCGGAATACAACACGGCGGTCATGATTGAAAAGGCGGAGATTTTCCATTCAAGAAAAGATCCGCGCTATGCAGAAAAACGAATCGAAGAACTCGAAATGTCGACAGATTAGCTTAACAGAAGGTCGGGACGGCACTGCGGCCGTCCCGCTCTCGTACGGAGTTACTGAGACAGTTTTACGCCTTCTTCTTTCCATACCTTTTTAAAATCAGAAGCTGAGTCGGCTTCAATCAATTTTCCGCCGCCAGCAGCAGCTACTTTTTTAAGCTTAGCTTTTTCTTTCACGGTTTTCACATCAAGTCCAACAATGTTGACGATTGTTTTAATGTTGGATTTGCGCAGATCTTTCGCTGCCTGAACAGGGTCTCCTCCGCATGTTTCTTCACCGTCTGTCACGATGTAAACATAATTCTTACCATCTTTATCGGCAAGATCTTCTTTTACATCATAAAGAGATTTTGCAATCGGAGACCAGCCTGTAGGCTTAATTCCGCTTAAAGCGTTTTCGAACGAGTTGGAAGAAAACGGCTGCAGATCATAGACGGTTTCCGTCGTACCGCAAGATAGTTCTTTTCCGGAGTTTTTATTGTTGCCTTTATGTCCGAACACATTCAGCATAACATTCGCATCGCTTGAAAGCAGGTCAGCAAAGTCGGTTACGGATTCTTTGGCAATATCAAATTTTCTTTCTCCTTCAACCTTTTGTGCCATGCTGCCGCTTGCATCAAGCACAACTGCAACATTGACATCTTTTTTGCTGTTGTCCGCATTTCCGTCTTCAGCCGCGAAAGCAGCAGCCGGAGCCAATGACAAAAGCATGGTGAACGTTGTTAACAGAGTAAACCTTTTTTTCACCTTTCTCACTTTCCTTTCCGCACTTTTTTTCGGACCGAACTTCCGCATGAGATCTAGTCCACCAACATCGTAAAAGAAGGCTTGATAGAAATAAATAGGCCGGATCTCCTTTTCAAATTCACAAATTCTTCATAATCCTTACGATAATCGACCGACACTTCCACTTAAGTCCTACCAAAAAAGTCCGCTAAAAGACCGTTTTCGTCCCAATAAAACAACAGTTACGACAAATTACCCCTCCAAAGGATTCAGCGGGGTTCAACGTTCTGAAACAATAACTTAATATTTGTAAAGTGTTTTACTTGACTTTTGACATTCTTTTCATCAAAAAAGGAAAGCTGCGGAAACATGTCCACAGCTTTTTTCCAGTTTATTTAGAAAGCTCGATTGCTTCCTGAGTGAAAATTCTTTTGATGTCATTTTTGGTTTTTGCTTGGAAATATTCACCGCCGCCAGCTGCTGCGATGCTTGTCAATTGTCCGTGAAAATCTCCTTCATAATCAAAGCCGATTACGTTGACAACCGCATTAGATTTGCGCAGTTCTGTTGCGACTTTTACCGGGTTGCCTCCACATGTTTCCTCACCGTCTGTCAGCAGATAGACGACGTTTTTCCCGTTGTTGTTCTGCTGGTCAAGCGCGTTTTTGGCATCTTGCAGCGCGTTTGCGATCGGTGTCCATCCAGTCGGTCCGATGCCGTTTAATGAATTGCGGAAGCTTTGCTCGTCATACGTTTGGAATCCGTACACTCCTCTGATTGCATTGCAGGATTGTACTTTTCCGGAGTTTTTATTGTTTCCCTCTGAACCGAAAACCCTCATGAGCACGTTTGCATTTTCAAGCTTTGAACCAAAGCTGAACGCCTCATTTTTGGCAAGCTCGTATTTTGAGACTCCGCCGATCTTTTTAGCCATACTGCCGCTTGCATCAAGCATAATCGCGATGTTAGGCGAATCTTCAGCAACTGTTACCTCCTGTTTTTTCTCAGCTGCGAAAGCAGGTGAACCAAGGCTAAGAACCATAGCGGTCAAAATCCCTAATGTCAGCTTCTTCTTCATTTCTCCCTTTCCCCTTTCTTAAATAAAGTCGTTAACACATTAATATCGTAGAAGAACACCAGGGAGAAATAAATAGGGCATGTCTCCTTTTCCTCGTTATTCATTTCAGCATACAACAAGCAGATAAAATAGACTTTATAGCCTGTGAACCCTTATATTGACAAGAGATTCACGGCCTTTTGACGCTGTTCAGCAAGCCCTCCGGCACATGATTCTTGAAATATTTGTATAATATTTTGGCGCACATCAACTTCATGAGAATGCCAAATTTGATGACATTCAAAAAGACGCCGCCAATGAGGCAGACGTCTCTTTATTATTTTTTCGCCATGTATTTATTTAAAAATTCATCAGCATTGGATACGGCTGTTCCTTTGTAATAATACTTGACGATGGCTTCCGCTTTCTTGCCGTCTTTCGCCATATAATGTGCGCCGTATTGGCTCATTCCTACTCCATGTCCAAAACCCCTCGTCGTGACGGTAATCTGATTCCCGTCGCGTTTCCAATCAAAGTCTGCCGATTTGAGGCCGAGCTTTTCACGAATATCTCTTCCCTCAAGCTTCTTTCCATTAATGACAGCAGTCGCTACGCGTTTTCCCGGCGTTCTTTCAGTGATCTTCCCAATGCTGTTTGAGCTGGGCAGCTTCACGCCGAGCTTTTGTTCAAATTCAGTGACAGTAAACGTTTTGTGGTTCAGGAATTTCGGCGACTTTGTATCCCAGGAGCTTTTCACGCTTTGCAGGTACGGAATATCACTTGTCCAATAAGCCCCCGCATTCTCGGTGTACCCGTTGCTCGTCGAGAAAAACGAAGCGTCAATTGGCTTATGATCATAGGTTAAAATTTTGCCTTGCGTACTGGCGACAGCTTCGGTCACTTTTTTGATTTTCCAATCGTAATCTTTCTTCCACAGCCTGCGGAGCTCTTCTTTGTTTTTATACACCTGGAACATCTGCGTATCATCGACGAGCGAGCCCTTCGGCGATCGGACAGCCTGCTCTGATACCATTTGCCTCACAATATATGTGCGGGCCGCGAGCGCTTGTGCTTTCAAAGCTTCGATATCGAAATCAGCCGGCATTTCCGAAGCAACGACACCAATGACATACTCTTCAAGCGGAATGTCTTCAACTTTCCGGTCAGCCGTTCTGTAGACCGGAATTGAAACGGGAGACTCTTTTAAGGTGACTTTCTTTTTTTCCTCGTGTTGCTGAGCGTGCTTTTCTGTTTTGATTGCCCCCGGTCCCCCGTGAAAAGGGAGGACAAGCAGTGTTGGTATGAGTAAAATCAGCATGCAGATTCCTGCTAGTACAATAAATAGCTGTTTCAAATCAGTGCCCCCATTTCTGTTTTGTCTCTTTCATTTTATGGGCGGGGACAAGCTAATATGACTGTACTTTTCAACTGCGGCTGCGTATTTTAAAAGCCATTCTTGTGCATAATGATAGATATGGGAGGCATACTGATATAGAATACTTGAAACATAAAAATCAGTATGCCGGATGACATACTGATTTCACGTTGATTTATGCGTTTAAATCGGATACAACTTCTTTATTTTCAATATGAACCGCTTCTTCATCGTTAACGCGCTCAATATCAGCACCGATACCGGCAAGTTTTTGGTGGAAGTTGACATATCCCCGGTCTAAATGTTTTAATTCGGTTACGCGCGTATGACCGTCAGCGACAAGGCCAGCAAGGATAAGAGCTGCGCCGGCGCGAAGATCCGTTGCGGCCACCTCAGCACCTTGAAGCTGCACAGGACCATTAATAATGACAGAACGGCCTTCGATTTTAATATCTCCGTTCATACGGCGGAATTCTTCCGCATGCATGAAGCGGTTCTCAAAGACGGTTTCTGTGATCATGCTGGTTCCATTTGCGCGCATCAAAAGAGCCATCATCTGAGACTGCATATCAGTCGGGAAACCTGGATGTGGCATTGTTTTTAAATCAATAGGCTTCAATTCAGAAGGACCGATGATCCGAAGACCGTCTCCTTCTTCCATGATTTGAACGCCCATTTCTTCCATTTTCGCAATTAAAGATGTTAAGTGCTCAGGAACCGCTCCCTTTACCAGTACGTTCCCTTCGGTAATCGCAGCGGCAACCATGAACGTACCCGCCTCGATCCGGTCAGGAATAATGGTATGTTTTGCACCATGAAGCGCCTTAACGCCTTCAATTTTAATGGTGCCTGTACCGGCACCCCGAATTTTACCGCCCATTGCATTGATATAGTTAGCCAGATCAACGATTTCAGGCTCTTTAGCAGCATTTTCGAGCGTTGTCGTGCCCTCAGCCAAAGCTGCAGCCATAATCAGGTTTTCAGTTGCTCCGACACTAGGAAAATCAAGATAAATTTTTGCGCCTTGAAGGCGGCCTTCTACAGTCGCTTCAATAAAGCCGTTTCCGACTTTAATTTTTGCACCCATTGCCTCAAAGCCTTTCAGATGCTGATCGATCGGTCTTGAACCGATTGCACATCCTCCAGGCAAAGCCACTCTCGAGTGACCTGTGCGAGCAAGAAGCGGACCCATCACCAATACAGATGCGCGCATTTTACGAACATATTCAAACGGAGCTTCCGTAGACAAAGTGCGAGATGCATCAACCGTTACTGTATTATTTTCAAAATGTACACTTGCGCCTAAATGACGTAACACTTCGTTAATCGTATATACATCGGAGAGCGTAGGCACATCACATATTACGCTTTTTTCTTCACTGGCTAATAAAGATGCAGCGATAACTGGTAAAACGGCATTTTTTGCTCCTTCAACTTTGACTGTGCCGTTTAACTTTCGACCGCCGCGGACGATGATTTTTTCCAAGGTATTCCCCTCCGCGTCCCAATTTCTCTATATTAATATTCAGTCGTGACGATTGGTGTGCCAACCGTGACGGTAAGTTTTTCGCCCATTCCCGCATTTCTAAGCGAGACTTGCAGATTCATACGGTGTTTTTCTGTCTTGATGGATTCTTTCCACTCGTTAGTGTAAGCAGAAATAGAAACGAAATTTGGTTCGATTAAATCTTCAACTGACTTTGCATCAAATTCATGTACTAGTTCATTTGCTTTTTTTTGCAAAACAACATTCATCATACCATTTAAATGGCCCTTTAGACAAGTAAAAATTGCGGTCTTTTCTCGCATTATGTCGAATGCATCCCGTTCAAACTGCTTATATGTAGTATTCCAGTTTTCCCGTGGTCCCGCGCCTTTTTGCTCATACAATAAATACGAAACAAGTCTCTGGTTTTTGTGGGTGGATACCAAATGTATTTTGGAATTGATGTGATTTTTTTTGTCCTGAAAAACACCTGTTGCTTTAACTGTATCATCGTCTTCCCGCGTTATAGTCCATTGATATTGTCGATGCTGTTTCTTGAAATGTTTCAGTTTTGCAAAAAAATCTTTTTCACTTAGGGTAAGCTGCTTTTTTGTGTGCAGGGTCCATTCTTCAAGCTCGACATCATGGCGGCTCAAACCTTCCGCCAGCTGTTCCAGCGGCGTATTGCCCGCTGCTTCAAGCGATTGAAAGACATGAACAATTAAAAATAAAACCACAATAAAAATGAGGGCATTAACCGTTTGTTTTGTCTTCATTCCGCATCATCCTCTCCTACTCTCCATTGTTGACGGATCGTAGGAAAAGCATACGTGGAAAAACAAGGTCCCCCGGTGATTTTGCGGAATGCGGCGTTACCCACATTTGTCCATTCCCAAAAATTCTTTTACTCAATCATGAAAATAAATTTTGAAGCTGTCTGGAATAATAAAGATAGTCCAGGAAAAAATTGCTGACGGTGGAGCCGACGGCGATTGTAATGATGATCATTAACACCCTCGCCTGAATGACTTTTCCTTTCCTGATAAGCGGATCAATATTGACCGCCAGAAGAGCCCACCAAGTCAATGCAATAAAAAAAAGATGAACGATGATACTGACAGCAGCCTGTTGTCCGATCTCTTCCATTATTGATGACGCCTCCTTACGTTCCAGCCGGTTTGGTGGCTCCGGCCTGCCTAGTCTCTTCTGCTGTGGGATAAAGGAATAATGCCGGTCATTTCAAGTCATTTTAACAGTTTTGATGTTTCATGTTAAGACGTTCATGGATAGAACTTTTTCCCATAGATGGAGTGATCCTCTGTTGCCTGAGGCCAATGTTGAGGAGTTTGCTTGAATGTCTTACATCCTCTTTCTGGCGGAAGAGAACATAGCTTACTATTTTGTATTATAGATAGATTCAAACTAAAAAGGCGAACAATTTGTGAACTTTTTTCAACATTTTCAATTCTGTTTAATCATGAATATAAAAGAACCCTTCCCATCCTTAATATGGGAAGGATCCTCATCTTTATCTCGCAACATCCAACCGGTTAATCGCGCGTTTTAAAGCAAGCTCTGCCCGAATAATGTCAACATCTGGCGTATGCTTTTGCAAACGTTCCTCGGCACGCCGTTTTGCGGCCAAGGCGCGTTCTTTGTCAATTTGTTCAGATGTTTCCGCCGTCTGGGCCAGAATGGTGACATGGTCAGGGCGGACTTCAACTATGCCCCCGCTGACGGCAACCAGCTCAGTTTGACCGTCTTTTTTCAGACGGACTGCAGCAATTTTTAGCGGAGCAACCGTCGGAATATGGCCGGGTAAAATACCAAGCTCACCGCTCTCTGCTCGAACGCTTACCATTTCTATATCCGCATCGTATACTGGGCCGTCGGGAGTAACGATATTGACTTTTAAGGTCTTCATGCTTTTACCCTCCTAGGACCAGATTATACTTCTACACCCATTTCTTTCGCTTTTTCGACAACTTCTTCGATTCGGCCGACAAGACGGAAAGCGTCCTCTGGAAGGTGATCATACTTACCTTCAAGGATTTCTTTAAAGCCTTTTACCGTTTCTTTGACAGGAACGTAAGAACCTTTTTGTCCTGTAAACTGTTCAGCTACGTGGAAGTTTTGCGATAGGAAGAACTGTACGCGGCGCGCACGGCTGACGACAAGCTTATCATCGTCAGAAAGCTCATCCATACCGAGAATCGCAATGATATCCTGAAGCTCTTTATAGCGCTGCAGGATTTGCTGTACTTGGCGGGCCACTTGATAGTGCTCTTCTCCGACGATTTCTGGCGCAAGTGCACGAGAAGTTGAAGCCAGAGGGTCAACCGCAGGGTAAATACCCATTTCAGACAGCTTACGCTCAAGGTTTGTTGTCGCATCCAAGTGAGCGAACGTTGTTGCCGGTGCCGGGTCAGTATAGTCATCGGCAGGAACGTAGATCGCCTGAATCGATGTAACGGAACCGACATTTGTAGAAGTGATCCGTTCCTGAAGCTGACCCATTTCAGTTGCAAGCGTCGGCTGATAACCAACCGCAGACGGCATGCGTCCAAGAAGTGCAGATACTTCAGATCCGGCTTGAGTGAATCGGAAGATGTTATCGATAAAGAACAATACGTCCTGGCCTTCTTTATCACGGAAATGCTCTGCCATTGTAAGTCCTGTCAAGGCAACGCGCATCCGCGCACCAGGCGGCTCGTTCATCTGACCGAAGACCATTGCCGTTTTGCCGATAACGCCGGAATCTTTCATTTCATAGTAAAGGTCGTTTCCTTCACGCGTACGCTCGCCGACACCCGCGAATACAGAGATACCGCCGTGCTCTTGAGCGATGTTGTTGATTAGCTCCTGAATCAAGACGGTTTTTCCAACTCCCGCTCCTCCGAAAAGACCGATTTTTCCGCCTTTAATATATGGAGCGAGCAAGTCGACGACTTTAATACCCGTCTCTAGGATTTCAACCTCGGTTGATAGCTGATCAAATGTTGGAGCTTCTCTGTGAATCGGATCTTTGGCAGCATCAGCCGGAAGCGGCTCATCCAAATCGATGTTTTCCCCGAGTACATTAAATACGCGGCCGAGTGTCACGTTTCCGACCGGAACGGAGATCGGCTCTCCCAGGTCGATGGCTTCCATTCCGCGTGTAACACCGTCAGTTGAAGCCATTGCAATCGTCCGAACTGAATCATCACCCAAGTGAAGCGCTACTTCAAGGGTAAGTTCGATATCTACTTCATTCTCGTTCTGCGCTTTATGTGTAACTTTAATCGCATTATATATTTCAGGCAAGTGACCGTCTTCAAAACGAACGTCTACGACCGGTCCCAATACCTGGCTAACGCGTCCTTTTTTCATCTCTATCCCTCCTGACAAGCTTTTTCTATTCTAAGGCAGCTGCACCGCCGACAATTTCCGTAATCTCCTGCGTAATCGCCGCCTGACGAGCACGGTTGTAAGACAGTTCGAGGTCAGCGATAAGCTCTTTCGCATTGTCCGTTGCGTTTTTCATCGCTGTCATCCGCGCAGCATGTTCACTCGCTTTACTGTCCAGAATCGCGCCGAAAATCAAGCTCTCAGCGTACTGAGGCAGAAGCACTTCCAAAATTTCTTCTTCGTCCGGTTCAAATTCATAGGAAGTTCTTTTTTTGTTTGGCGCGATATCTGATAATGGCAGCAGCTTTTTCTCCGTCACCTCTTGAGAAATCGCGCTGACAAAGTGGTTGTAGAACAAGTAAAGTTCATCAAATGTCTCATCGATAAACATTTGTATCGTACTGTTCGCCAAATCCTTAATTTCTGGAAAGGAAACTTCGTCCCTGATGCCGGTCATTTCGGAAATAACCGGGATGCCGCGTTTTTTGAAGAACTCGCGTCCCATTTTTCCGATCGCGATGACCGCATATTCGTCTTTTGACTGATGGCGCTCCTGGATTTTCTGGTACGCTTTGCGGAGAACGTTAGCGTTAAAAGCACCGGCAAGTCCGCGGTCAGATGTGATGACCAGATAGCCGGTCCGCTTCACGGGACGGCTCGACATCATCGGATGCGTTCCGGTGTATCCAAGCGCAATATCAGCAACGACTTCCTGCATTTTCTCCATGTATGGAACGAACGATTTCGCTTTACTCTCAGCGCGGTTCAGCTTTGAGGCAGAAACCATTTGCTGAGCTTTGGTGATTTGACTCGTTTTTTTATTTGAAGTAATTCTGGATTTAATATCCCGTAATGAGGCCAAAAGGTTTCACCACCTTTTTGTTTTCAAATTCACTCCGAATTTACGTGAAAAAGAGAGAAAAAGAAGATCTTTTTCTCACTTCAAATGTTTAGTTGCTAGGTGCAAACGTACGTTTAAAGCCTTCGATCGCAGCCTTCATGTCCTCGTCGGCCGGAAGGTTTCCTGTCTGAGCAATTGAATCAAGGAGATCTTTATGGTTTTGATCAAGGTACATAAAGAACTCTTCTTCAAAGCG
Source organism: Bacillus paralicheniformis (assembly GCF_002993925.1). Lineage (NCBI taxonomy): Bacteria > Bacillati > Bacillota > Bacilli > Caryophanales > Bacillaceae > Bacillus > Bacillus paralicheniformis. The sequence goes on from NZ_CP023665.1 coordinate 3,960,746, forward strand.
TCTGATGTCCTCTACAGGCACATCATCAAGGAATCCGCGGGTCAGGGCATAAAGAATGGCAACCTGCTTTTCGACGCGGAGCGGCTGGTTCAGATCCTGTTTCAGAACTTCCACTGTACGGGCTCCACGGTTCAGCTTGGCCTGCGTCGCTTTATCAAGGTCAGATCCGAACTGTGCAAATGACTCAAGCTCGCGATAAGATGCCAAGTCAAGACGAAGCGTACCGGCTACTTTCTTCATCGCTTTGATTTGCGCAGATCCGCCGACACGGGATACCGATAATCCAGGGTTGACGGCAGGGCGCACGCCTGAGAAGAACAAATCAGACTGCAGGAAGATCTGTCCGTCTGTGATTGAGATGACGTTTGTCGGAATATAGGCTGAAATGTCGCCAGCCTGCGTTTCAACAAACGGCAATGCTGTTAAAGATCCTCCGCCTTTAGCGTCGCTCAGTTTCGCAGCGCGCTCAAGCAAGCGGGAGTGCAGGTAGAATACATCTCCAGGGAATGCTTCACGGCCTGGAGGACGACGCAGAAGCAAGGAAAGTTCACGATAAGCCGTCGCTTGTTTTGAAAGGTCGTCATACACAACCAGCACGTGTTTTCCGTTGTACATGAATTCTTCACCCATCGTAACACCCGCATACGGCGCTAGATACAATAGCGGTGCAGGCTGTGAAGCGGAAGCTGTGACAACGATGGTATAGTCAAGAGCGCCTTTTTTGCGCAGCGTTTCAACGACACCGCGAACAGTCGATTCTTTCTGACCGATCGCAACATAGATACAAATCATGTCCTGATCTCTTTGGTTCAAGATCGTGTCAATCGCAATCGATGTTTTACCCGTCTGACGGTCACCGATGATCAGCTCACGCTGACCGCGGCCGATAGGAATCAGCGCATCGATCGGTTTAATTCCCGTTTGAAGCGGTTCATGAACGGATTTACGATCCATAACACCAGGTGCCGGGCTTTCGATCGGACGGGTTTTGCTTGTGAGAACCGGGCCCATTCCGTCTACAGGCTGACCGAGCGGATTGACAACGCGGCCGAGCAGCTCTTCACCGACGGGAACTTCCATGATCCGTCCGGTTCTTTTGACTTCGTCACCTTCACGGATGTCTTTGTAAGGTCCCAAAATAACGATACCTACGTTTGATTCTTCAAGGTTCTGAGCTAAGCCCAGCACACCGTTTGAAAATTCGACAAGCTCACCTGCCATACAGTTATCAAGGCCGTGCACGCGTGCGATACCGTCACCGACCTGAATTACCGTACCTACGTCGTGAACTTCTATTTCAGACTGATAATTTTCAATTTGCTGTTTAATAAGAGTGCTAATTTCTTCAGCTTTGATGCTCACTTAGGTTTCACCCCTTCTTTCGATTTTCGCCTGCTAATTGACGTTCTATCCGGTCAAGCTTTCCTCTTACACTGCCGTCATAAATACGGTTCCCGATGCGGATTTTTACTCCGCCGATCAGATCCGGATTCACTTCGTTTCTGACGCGCAGTGAAGCGGCGCCTGCTTCTTTTGCAAACACTTGAGAAAAAGAGGAAATTTCCTCTTCACTGAGCGGTTTTACAGAGTATACGATCGCGTCTTCCGTCCCGCGGAACCGGTTCGCCATTTTAACATAATCGTCCGCGAGATCCGGGACGATTGACGTGCGGCTGCGGTCAACGAGAAGATAAAGCGTATGTAAGACTGCAGTCGAAACAGATCCGAACGAGTCTTTTAAAATCTGCTTTTTCTTTTCAGCGGGCACTTTAGGATGACTCAGAACGGCATTGAGGTCTTTATGATCAATAAATATCTTCTTAACGACGGTCAGCTCTTCTTCTATTTCATTGACCTTCTTGGATTCAAGGGCAATGTCAAACAAAGCGGCTGCGTAGCGTTTGGAGACAGCTGATTGGCTCATCGGCTTTCTCCCACTTCTTTAAGATAGTCTTGGATCAATTTTTCCTGGGCTTGTTCGTCAAGCTCTTTTTCGATCACTTTCGAAGCGATCATCACAGACAGTGATGCAACCTGCTCACGCAGCGCGCTGACAGCCTGGTCTCTTTCTTTGACGATCTCGCTTCTGGCTGATTCTTTCATGCGTTCTGCTTCCTGGCGCGCAGCCTTGATGATTTCATCCTTTTGCTGTTCTCCCAGTTTTTTCGCGTTTTCAATCAGAGAATGGGATTCTTCACGCGCTTCTTTCAAAAGCGCCTGCTGCTCTTCAATGAGCTTCTTCGCTTCTTCATTCTTTTTCTCGGCAGAGGAAATCTCTCCGGTAATGTAGTCTTCACGCTCTTTCATTATATTTAATAGCGGCCCTAAAGCGTATTTCTTCAAGAGCGCTAACAAAATCAGCATGGCAACAAGCTGGAACAGCATAGTTCCGGCATTAAACCCTACTCCTGCACCCATAACCTGTGGTAAAAAAGACATCGAATACGGCAACTCCCTTCTTGCAGATTATCTCTCCGAGGCCATCGAAAAAATGTTCTCCCTCTTTTTTCAAGAGGTTGTTTCTTCCGGCCGTTATGACAGTTCAAGCAACCATAAAGCAATGGCGAAGGCCTCTTGCAGTGATCTTCGCCATTTTACTAGTTATATAAGTTTTTAGCCGAAGAATGCTAAGAACGCGATAACAACAGCGATAATCGGAAGGGCCTCAACCAATGCTACCCCGATGAACATAAGCGTTCTTAATTCTTTACCAGCCTCAGGCTGACGTGCGATTCCTTCTACTGTACGTGATACGATAAGTCCGTTACCAATACCTGCACCAAGTGCACCTAATCCAATTGCGATTGCAGCTGCTATTAAATTCATGAAAAAGTTCCTCCTTTAAATTGTTATCCTTTTCGGATATGTCTTGTTTTTAGTGTTCATGACTTACTTTGTGAGACATGTAAACCATTGTTAACATCGTGAAGATGAATGCCTGGATTGTACCTACGAACAAGCTGAACGCCTGCCATAAGATCATCGGCACAACCGCTCCAATGGTTCCAACCAGCCCCATGAAAATGCTTTGAGAATAGAAGTTGGTTGCCATTCCGGCAAGAAGGCCGAGCAGAATTTCGCCGGCGAAAATATTACCGTAAAGACGCAATCCCAATGTTAATGTATTCGCAAATTCTTCAATAATTTTGAGCGGCACTAAATACGGAATTGGTCTGAAGAAATCTTTGGTATACTCCCCCAACCCTTTTCTTTTCACTCCGTAGTAATGAGTGAGGCCTACTACCATGACGGCGAGGGTTAAAGTAACCGCCGGATCGGCTGTCGGGGATTTCCACCATAATTCATGGCCTACTGTAATGGAAAACGGAAGGCCGAGCATGTTGGCAACAAATATGTACATCAGCAGGGTTATGCCAAGGGCGAGAAAGTCTCTGCCGACTTTAAGATCCATTGTGCTGCCGATAATATTGCGAACAAAGTCGACAATCCACTCCATAAAGTTCTGGGCTTTCGTCGGCCGGATCGCAAGTGTTCTTGTGGTCAGCACCGCTATCAGAAAGACGATGATGCTTGTCACAGTAATCATTAAGATACTTGATACATCAAAGTTAAGGCCTAAAAAGTTAACAACTCTTGATTCGTGCAAAGGGTCTTCACCTCTCTTCCATTGATGAACGTTTTAGCTGGATAAAGGAATCTATCATAATGACAGGATAAATTGTCATCAACCCCACAATGACGCCTGCCAAATGAATATATTCAGGGTATTTATAAGCAATGGCCGCCGCGATAATGGCGTTGCACAATCTGGAGGCAGTCCCGAGAGAACGGATCATTTTGCCTTTTGCCACTGCTTTATCGAAGGCCTGCATCCTTTTGGTCAGCAGCCAGAGATTGAAATAGCTGAAAACAGTGCCGGTAATCAGGCCTAAAAAAATCGCCTGAAATGGCAGAAATCCATAGCCTAACACGCAGACTGCTAAAATATATAGGACATATTTTTGTTGCCTACGGAATGAAAGACTCGCATCGGTCATCAAATACGCTCCTGATGTGAAAATTTTAAATCTATCTTACGATTACGGTAAACTAGGCGGTCTGACCATTTTACAGAACGTAGTGTTCTGTTCAAGACTTCACACACTCCGAAAATTCTCGGGCCGGTGATCTGTCTGTCGCCTGCAAATATGGGGTTTTCAAAGGATTTTAACAGAGGACTGGTCATTATGATAACCGCTATGAAAACCTTATCATAATAGCCTATTTTAGCATACAATAGCCCCCCTGAGGTGTCAATCTGTTTAAAGTTAAAAAACTATTCATAATCACAGCGTCTCTCACAAAATGTTCACAAATTCGCCCCATTTAAGACGCACACATGTTTAATTATGGTATAAAACACAAAAAAAGAAAACCCTTTTTCAGGATTTTCTTACATTATTTCGTTCCGAACATGCGGTCTCCGGCGTCGCCCAATCCGGGAACGATATATCCTTTTTCATTTAGTTTCTCATCCAAAGCGGCAATGTAAATGTCAACATCAGGATGATGCTTCTGAACTTCGTCTACACCTTCCGGAGCAGCGATCAGACACATAAAACGGATATTTTTTGCGCCGCGTTTCTTCAAGCTGTTCAGTGCCTCTACCGCCGAACCTCCGGTAGCCAGCATCGGATCGACGACGATGAATTCGCGTTCTTCAACATCGGATGGAAGCTTGACATAATATTCAACAGGCTTCAATGTTTCAGGATCACGGTAAAGCCCGACATGTCCGACTTTTGCAGCGGGAATCAGCTTCAAAATTCCGTCTACCATTCCCAGTCCCGCTCTTAGAATCGGAACAACCCCGAGTTTTTTTCCGGCGATGACGTTTGACTTTGCCATTTGCACAGGAGTTTCTACATTCACTTCCTCCAGCGGCAGGTCCCGCGTAATCTCAAATGCCATCAGCGTTGCAACCTCATCAACAAGCTCTCTGAATTCTTTTGTTCCGGTCTCTACATCCCGGATGTATGTAAGCTTATGCTGTATAAGAGGGTGGTCAAACACATATACCTTTCCCATATCCGTTTTCAGCTCCTTTTTTTCACACACTTCTATTGATTCTACATAAAAAAACAGCTTGTTTCAACAAAAATCAGGAGACAATTTTATGAAAAAAGCCGCCCCTTTTGGGAGCGGCACAAATATCTTAGTAATCAAGCCCGGTATATAACGGGTATTTGCTTGTCAGCGCTTCTACGCGCTGTTTTGCTTCTTCCAGCTTCGCTTCGTCTTCATGGTTTTTAAGGGCAAGCGCGATGATCGCTCCCACTTCTTCGATCGCTTCCAGATCAAAGCCGCGGCTTGTCACGGCTGCTGTACCTACGCGGATTCCGCTCGTTACGAAAGGTTTTTCAGGATCATAAGGAATCGCGTTTTTGTTGACGGTGATGCCGACTTCATCAAGAACATTTTCAGCCACTTTTCCGGTCATGCCGAGAGAGCGCAGGTCGACCAGCACAAGATGGTTATCCGTTCCGCCTGATACGAGCTCGATGCCCTCTTTTTTCAATGTTTCAGCCAAGTGCTTCGCATTATTGATGACATTTTGGGCGTATGTTTTGAATTCGTCTTTTAAAGCTTCGCCAAAGGAAACAGCCTTTGCAGCGATCACGTGCATTAACGGTCCGCCTTGAATTCCAGGGAAGATCGACTTGTCGATTTGCTTTGCAAACTCTTCACGGCAAAGAATCATGCCGCCGCGCGGTCCGCGAAGCGTTTTATGAGTTGTCGTCGTCACAAAGTCAGAGTAAGGAACAGGATTCGGGTGAAGACCTGCTGCTACAAGTCCGGCGATATGCGCCATGTCTACCATCACATAGGCTCCGACTTCATCAGCGATTTCGCGGAACTTTTTAAAATCGATGGTGCGCGGATACGCGCTTGCCCCGGCCACGATCAGCTTAGGCTTATGTTTAAGCGCTTTTTCACGTACATCTTCGTAGTCAATATACTGCGTCTCTTTATCAACACCGTATTCAACGAAATTGTACTGAACACCGCTGAAGTTGACAGGGCTGCCGTGCGTTAAATGTCCGCCGTGAGCAAGGTTCATTCCCAATACGGTGTCACCGTGCTCTAAAATCGTGAAGTATACCGCCATGTTCGCTTGTGCGCCGGAATGCGGCTGAACGTTGACGTGCTCGGCGCCGAAAATCTGCTTGGCGCGGTCGCGCGCGATATCCTCTGCGACATCTACATGCTCACATCCGCCGTAGTAGCGTTTACCAGGATATCCTTCCGCATATTTATTTGTTAAAACCGAGCCTTGAGCTTCCATAACCGCTTCGCTTACAAAGTTTTCAGAAGCGATCAGCTCAATCTTCGACTGTTGACGTTTCCGCTCATCTTGAATGGCGCTAAAAACTTGTTCATCTTGCGCAGGTAAATGTTTCATCAGCGAGATCCTCTCCTATCTGTTTCCATTTCGTTAATTATACCATCTCATTGTACACGGTTTTTCATGCAAATGTAAGAGATTATTTTTAAAAATCGTTTTTTATTATTGGAAAAACCGAATATTAAACGAATAGACAAATCATATAGTTCGACATATCATTTGTTCAAAAAATTATTTTAATAAAGAAAAAAAGCCTGTCCGGCTCTTCCCCCCCGCTTCTTCCGCTACTCCGCTTCATAGACGGCGCGAACGCCTCCAATCAGCTTCGGCCTTGTCCGCGCAAGCGTCACATGCGCTTCACCCAGCTGTTTTTGAGAGACGCGGACAGGAACGGCCACAGGCTTTAAATGCATCCCTATAAACGTGTCGCCGATGTCGATCCCCGCATCGGCCTCTATTTGTTCAACAAGGACAGGAGCCTTCATATGTTGATAGGCATATGAAGCCATGGAACCCCCCGCTTTCGGAACAGGAACAGCAAAAACAACGGGAAGACGGTATGCTTTCGCCGTTTCTTCCTCGACAACCAACGCCCTGTTTAAATGCTCGCAGCATTGAAAAGCAAGGGCGACTCCTGTTTGATCCCTGAGCTCTTCTAAGCCTTTGTAGACCGCTTCAGCGATTTGTCCGCTTCCCGAAGTGCCGATTCGCCTTCCGGCCACCTCGCTTGTGCTGCATCCGATGACGACGATGTGGCCGTCGCGTAAATTTGCCTGCTGATGAAATTCATCTAATATAGAACGCCATGTTTGTTCGAGATTCTTCATGATTGACGACACCCTTTATTCATGCTTGTCTTCATAATCGGCGATTTTTCCGATGCGGACAGCGTGCCGCCCGGCTGAAAACTCAGTCGTAAGCCAAACCTTTGCAATCTCTCTCGCTAAACCAGGGCCGATCACCCGTTCACCCATCGCAAGAACATTCGTGTCATTGTGCTCTCTTGTCATTTTCGCGCTGAAAACGTCGTGGACAAGGGCGCAGCGGATGCCTTTTACTTTATTGGCGGAAATGCTCATGCCGATTCCTGTTCCGCATATTAAAATGCCTCTGTCAGCTTCCCCGTCCGCCACTTTTTGCGCGACCGGAAACGCATAATCCGGGTAGTCCACAGATCCTGAACCGCATTCGCAGCCGTAATCTTCGTATTCGATGTTCAATTCATCCATCAATGCCATAATTTCTTTTCTGATATTGATTCCGCCGTGATCTGAAGCAATGATTACTTTCATTGGAATGACTCCTCCTCGTTTGATGTGCCGCCAAAAGTCTCGTGCAGACCGTTAAGCAGTATACAGCCGCTATATATTTCTGATTGATCATGTCTATTGTACCCGCTGCCGCTCGATTTGCAAACGCTCCTTAGCTTCTATTCCCGAGATTTTCCCGCCAGCATTTCTGCCAATTTTTTCAGCAGCTGCTCCAGCTCATCTCTCGTTTTTTGATAGTCGCTGAGAGATCCGCCGAACGGGTCAATGATGTCCCCGCTTTCTCCTTTGACATACTCTTTCAGCGTATAGATTTTATCTCGGCTCTTTGAAAATTCATGTACTGCCACCTGTTTGTGCTGCTCCGTCATCGTCAACACGAGATCCGCCCATTCAACCTTCTCCTCGGAAAGCTGTGAAGATGTATGATTCAGAGCGATGTTTTTTTCAAAAAGCGCTTCGACTGCATATAAAGAAGCTTTTCCGTTTTCAGGAGCAAACAACCCGGCAGATTTGACGGAGACATCCAGTTTTTTTTCGGCAGCCGCAGATTTAAAAAGCGCTTCCGCCATCGGGCTGCGGCACGTATTTCCAGTACAGACAAATAGTATGTTCAATCCTGTTCACTCCTTTGTTCATATTATAAAGGATTCAGCCGGAAAATAATAAAATCCGCTCCAGAAATCAAAAAAGAGAGGATCTCTCCCCTCTTTTTCTAAGTTTCATTATGTTATGCAAAGTGGGAAAAAGATTTTCTCCTCTTTCAATTAAATGGGCAGCAAAAGCTTCAGGCCGAAGCTCAGTAGGATGGCTCCTCCGAGCGCTTCGCTGTAAGCTCCAAGCCACGTTTGAACCTTTTTTCCAAGCAGCAGACCCGCCCAAGTTAACACCATGCTGAACAAACCGAACAAAAAGATCGTTAATAGCGGTTTCGTCCCGTAGAGGCCGAGGCTGAGACCGACTGAAAAGCTGTCGAGGCTGACGCCGACGGCAAAAATGAATAAGCCGAAGCCGTGCGGAGAGATGATCTGCTCCCCGCTTTTATTAAAAGATGCGGCAATCATCTGAATGCCCAGCACCAATAAAAGCGCTCCTCCAAGATACCCCGCAAGCGCACCAAGCGCGCCCGAAAGAAACTGTCCCGCAATCATACCGCCAAGCGGCATGATGACATGGAACAATCCAATAATGACGCCGATTTGAAAGATTTGGTTCCTTTTCAGCTTGGCCATTCCCATTCCAAGACCGACTGAAAAGGCATCCATGCCGAGTGCAAAAGCCATGATCGAGAGCGTCAGGATTTCGCCTATTAACACATCAACATTCATGCAATTCCCCCTTGGACACGCCAGCTTTTCTAGCTTATGCACGTCCAAAGGCGGATAGAACAACCCTGCTTAGGCTACGCTTCGATTACGCGATGGCCTGCCGCTTTCAAGAGCCGGTTCATAATCGCCCGGCCCACCCCTTCCTCAGGGAAAGACTCAGCAAAAATAAAATCGAGCTGTTCTTCGTCAAAGCTGCGGAGAATGTCATACAAACCGGCGGCAACCGTTTCAAGACGGTCTCTTCTGCCGCAGATGCGGACGGCATCCGCCTGATAGGCACCGGCCCGTTCCTCTGTCGTAAGGACGCCGACTTTCATGCCGTCTTTCTGATATTGGCCGATCAGCCGTTGAATATCTTCAACGCTTCCGTTCACAATGGCAAGCGGGGCTTCCGGTGCATAATGCGTATATTTCATCCCGGGAGACATCGGCGCCTTTTTTTCGTCGGTGAGGCCCTGGTCAATCAAGACAGAGCCGGCCGCTTCTTCGAGCTGCTCTTTTGTGACGCCGCCCGGCCTCAAAATGACCGGAATTTCCCCGGTGCATGAAACAACTGTTGATTCAACCCCTACTCCTGTAGGACCGCCGTCAACGATACCTGCAATCCTTCCATTTAAATCGTGAACGACATGCTCGGCTTTCGTCGGACTCGGTTTCCCGGACAGATTGGCGCTCGGGGCGGCCACCGGAACGCCGGCCTGTCTAATCAGCTCAAGGGCAACAGGATGATCAGGCATTCTGACCGCGACCGTATCGAGCCCCGCCGTCACCTTTGTGGATAACACCCCGGGTCTGCAAGGCAGCACAAGGGTCAGCGGTCCGGGCCAAAAACGCTTCATCAGCATTTCGGCCTGAGGCGAATCAACCTCTGCAAATTCTCCGAGCTGTTCAATTTCAGCGATGTGGACAATGAGCGGATTGTCGCTCGGACGCCCTTTCGCTTCGTATATTTTAGCTACTGCTTCGCTGTGTTTGGCGTTTGCACCAAGACCGTAAACCGTCTCTGTCGGAAAAGCAACCGTTTCATTTTGCTTGAGCAGTCTTGCCGCTTGTGCAATTTGTGGACAGTTTGTGGACAAATCACGTTTTACATCCACAGTCCATACTTTTGTTTTCATTAACATCAAAACTCCCTTAACAAAACACTAAAAACGTTAATCATTCATGTAAATCCTGTTGAAAGTATAAAAGATGAAGAAAAAGAAAACAAGCGTTGTCCACATTTTGTGGATAACGCTTTTGAATCCGTGGATATCTCTGTGTATAAGTTAACGGCTAATTAGACGTTTTCTCCATCAAAACGGCTCCGTTTACGCTCAACGAGTCTGAAACATGCTCTGATCCATCAAGCTCTTCCGGAATTGCCGCAGCTTGTTTAAAACCGAGCACTTCAAGGAAATCCATCGATGTTCGTTTATTGGCAACTAAATACAGGGTTTGGATTCCCCGCTTTTCACACAATACCTGCATGCTTTGAAACAGGGAAACGATGTGGCCCTGGCTGAGCTTGTCAGACACGACAAGCGAGCGCAGCAGCCCTTTTTTGTTTTCAAATTCCTCCATTCCGAGGCAGGCGACGATTTCATCGGGAGGGTCTTCCATCATGATAAACTGGCTCTTCGCTTCCTCAATGCCTTTATGGCTTGTCCCCGCCTTTTTTAAAAACGCTTCGATCGCATTCATGTCTTTCATTTCCGCTAACCTCAATTGGTAGAACATCTTTTCACCCCGTTTTTTAACTTCTCTATCCAATCTATGAGGGCGACAGTAAAATATACCTTTTGATTTGGAAGAAAGCCGGCAATTCATTTTTCAATTTTGATTAGCAGGAACTAATGCTTTGAATGAGTATGCAAATGAACTCTGTACTGGTGATAAGACAGTTTCTCTTTCTACCGGGCAATGTAATTGACACATCAGAAAGGGGCAGAAGGTGTATATTCGAAAAGCAGTATTTTCCCTGAACCGTTTTGGAAAATTATATCATATTCAAAAGCGTGAATAACCATCATGAAAAAACAAACAGTAAAAAACCGCCCTGCACGAAAGCACGGCGGTTCCTTTAAGAAAAAAGCCCGGTAATCCATTCGACAAGAAAAAATTTCACTTCTTTGTCTTCTTTATCTTTGCCAGATACCGCTTCATCTGCAGCGACTGTTTTTTCTTCCCGGGCGTTTTCCCCGGCATCGGTTTGTTCGTCTTCAGGCGACTTTACGGCTTCCCCATTGGAAAAATCAAGAAAGCAAAGCGGCGGAAACAGGACACACCACCAGTTGGCTCCCTCTCCCTTGCCTAATGTAATTAAAACAGCCTCATATTCTCCGGCTGGATACACCATATTGCCGTATAGCTTTGTCGGAAATGAAACTCGATCAAAACGGACAGACACGGATTGCCGGACATTTTCGCGCTTCATAACATCCTTGGCAACCTCTTTGATTTCGGGCAGCTTCGACCTGATGACTTGTCTCGCTTCCTCAACCGAGGTCAGGTTTTCCACCCATTTCGTAATTTGTTTATTGACCTCATCCCTGATTTTACGTTTGACGCTTTGGTCGCTCCCGCTGTCGCTGTTTGCCAAAATCCGCAGCCGAATCGCTTCATCTGGAATCACGGCAGGCTTCCCGTCTGATGATTGGGCCGTCTCTTCCGTCGTGAGATTTGCAAGCGCTCCTATTAATAAAAGAAAAATATACATACAGGCAATGTTTGATTTCTTCATTTTCCCCACCGTTCCTCTCCGTTCTTCAACCTTTTCTAGCAATATTATGGTCAAAGATGGAACGGTTTAAACGGATGCTGAAAAAAATTCTACTAAGCTTGTAATCTCTTCCTAAAAGGTCTACATATCCAAATGGCTCTGCTTGTTTTTTTGCAGGCCGGATAAAAAAATCACCGCGCTGATCACGAGCAGCAAGCCCCCCAATCCGCCGAACAGCAGAAACGGGAAGACAGCCGCTGCGCTTGCATCAATCGCCCAGCCGATCAAAAATGAAAGAAGCGCTCCTCCCAGACTTGCGGATGAAATGAAGAGACTGGTGATTTCCTCTGTAAAAGGCTTTCCAGCCAACGAGGCCAGAGTGACGGCGCACGGAAAAATACCGGCTGCCGAGAGCCCGATGAAAAATACGAGGAGCAGCTGTGTTTGATGAAGCGGAAACCATACCAGAATCAAAAGCAAAACAGTCAAGGCTCCGGCACTGAAGATCAGAAAGGCAACGGAAGTCAAGCGTCCGCCAAAAATACTTGTCAACAAACGCCCGCACACCATTCCCGTCCAAAAAAACGAAACGCTGATCACGCTGATTTCTTCTGCTCCTTTTTCCAGCATCAGCGCCGGCAAAAAGTTTGCGAAATTGGTCTCGATACCCGCATATACAAAAGCGAATATGAGAAAGAGGAAAATGCTTTTTTCTTTCCTTCCGGTTTCAAATATGGCTGACACAGTCGGTTTTTCCTGATAAGTCATTTGACCGGAAGCAGTGTCAGGGGTTTTTCTGCACAAATAAACCACCCACATACACGCAAGCACAAAAACGAAGATAAATAAAGCATACAAGGGGAAATGCCAGGCATATCGTTCCGTAAGGATATAAATAAGAAAAGGAAACAGCAAAGCGCCCAATCCGAAAAAAACCTCTAAAATATTCATCCCCTTCGCATTTTTATCTTGGGCAATCACATACGCTCCCATCGTCGTTTCTAAAGTACCGGCGCCAAAGCCGAGCAAAAACCCCATGATGACAAAAAAGATGAACATATCAAAAAGGAACACGCCTAAAAGCGTTACGAGAATAAGAAGAAGGCCAAACGTCAATACAGCCGCATGAGAGGTGCGCCTGACAAATATCGGCGCAAGCAGGACACCGATTAGAAAACCGGTGAATTGGAAAAAGATCAGGAAGGATAGATCATGAACATCCCGGTGATATTCTTGAATGATATAAGGTGACAGGCTCCCCAGCAGGATATGGATAACCCCTACGAGAAAATAAAACGAACAGCCGAATAGAAATATTTTTTTCATTAGACTCACTCCTTCGTTGCAGACCATAAAACCCTTGCGGCTATTGGCACGGCCGGCAAGGGTTTTTCGCAATGCTAGTTTGCTTGTTTTGAAAGGGACAGCTGCTGACCTTTATTGAAAAATTCATTTAAGTAGAACTGCGTCTTGTATCCATCATCAAAAGTGGCAAGAGGTGCGAAATTGCGATCCCGAATTCCGTTCATCCATTGAATCAGCTGAACTCTGAAGGAATCGGCCCATCCGTAAAATTCATTTTCAGGGTCTGTCAGCCACGTGTCCGGCATTGTTATCATCTGCTCCGTCAATCCGGTCCTCAGCAAAAACTGATTTTTCTGCCGTGAATGATAGTAGAATACGCCGTTTTGGCCATTGACCTCGATGCTAAAGCCGCACTCATCCGCTTTTGTGCATTTTGACGTAATCATATTGACAAACACATGATTTTCAAGCTGGCCGTATACTTCAGAATGATCATCAACATATACCTGTTTTTGTTCTTTTTCTTTGACGACCGTCATCATTTTGACTTTTAAACTGTCCAGTTTAAACGGGCTGTCGAACAAATAAAGAATGAGATCGATTAAATGCACACCCAAATCTCCTAATGCCCCGCTCGTTTTATTGCTTTTCGAATGATCGCGCCAAGTATATTTTTTTCTTCTCAAGGCGCTGTTTTTCTTAAAATGGACATTGATGGACAAGATATCTCCAAGTTCATTGCCGGATAGCATATCTTTTAGGCGCTGAACAAATGTGAGATGGCGGTAATTGAAGCCCATGATCGGAATATAAGCAGATTGAGACGCCCTGTTTTTCATCTCCTCCGCTTCCTCCATTGAGACAGCCATCGGTTTTTCACACAATACATACTTACCTGCGGCCATCGCTTCAAGCACATGTTCTTTATGGCAAAAGTTCGGCGATGAAACGATGACTGCCGTCGACTGATTCAACAGCTCCTGCATACTGTTAAATGTGGTTCCTCCATATTCAAACGCACATTTGCGCGAGGCAAGCGAGTTGATATCAAAAAACCCGGAAAGCTCGGCACCTTTGACTGTTGAAAGAGCTTTCGCATGAGCTTTTGCAATTCCTCCGGCTCCAATAATTCCGATTTTCATCTAAGGACACTCCTTATCTTTTGATATGGGCTTTTAGCACTTCTAAAATTCCAGCCGTATAGCTGCCTTCTGTCATACGGGAATGGAGCGACTTTGCTTCTGCTGTTGCATTCCCCACCAAATAACCATGTCCGGTTTTTTTAAGCATATCCACATCGTTTCCGCTGTCGCCGAAAGCAAATGAATTCTCCCTCTCTATCGCGAATTTATCCAATATAAAATCCACAATGTACGGTTTGCCTGTCCGCAAAGGGATAAAGTCCACATCATAGCTGTTTTCCGGATCGCCTGCCAAAGGGTTGCAGCGATTGATATTTACTCCTATTTCATGCTCGCTTGCAAGCCGTCTGATGGCTTCAAGCGCCCTCTTATCTGTGTTCTCATCCGACGATCTATAGTAATAGTTGATTTTATAGCGGGAAAAACCATGCTGAGTCTGAGGCACAAGCTCAATCTCATATTTTTTAGAGAGAGTCTGCTTGATTTCTTCGACCAGATCATGGGAGAAATTCGATTCTTGCAATCGGGCTTCCCAATCTTTATCGGAGACTTGGCCTTCTTCAGAGAAATACGTGATCTCAGTGCCAAGGTCACTGGCGACAAAATGCGGAAGATATCGAAAGCCTCCCCGCTTCATTTTTGCAAGAACGGATGACAGGCTGCTCCCGGTCACCCAGCCGAGCAAAATCTTGTGATCGAGATGGTTCGAATGAATAAATGTTTCAAGGTCCATGAGCGCTTTCCTCGATTCATCGGTGATGCTGTGGGCGAAATATGTCTCATCAAAATCGCAAAATACGGCGTACTTCGGCTTGTTTACTTGCTGCAAAGTGTGAAAAGAAAGTGTTTCATGATACGACATCAATTAAGGCCTCCATTACTTTGTCTTGTTCTTCTACGGTGAGTCCCGGATAGAGAGGAAGCTGAAGCATTTGTTTATGCACTGATTCAGTGACCGGCAGCGATGTATGCTGATAATCGGCTTTTACAAGTGGTGTGTTTTGATGATGGGATAAAATCGGGTAGTATATATCTGTTTGGACATTATGAAATTTAAGCATCATATCTTTGACTTGGTCTCGATTTCCGCTTATCATTTTAATTGTAAACAAATGCCATACATGATCATCGGTCATTTGAGGCAATTGGATCAGACCTCTGTCTTCATACTGCTGCAAATGCGTAATATAACGATCTGCTAAATATAAGCGCTTCAGATTATTTAATGAAAGATGTTTCATCCTTGCCAGTCCAATAGCGGCTTGCAGATTATCAATCTTAGCGTTAAAGCCGTAATCAGCAGCCTTTTTATTTTTTTGATTCAGTTCAAAGCCGTGGTACATATATTCCATGCATGCGGATGCAAATGATGGATCATCCGTCACAATTGCGCCTGCTTTTCCGCAAGTGCCGAGATTTTTATACGGATTAAAGCTTAATATGGAGCAAAGGCTGTTTTTTCCCAGATCGGAAACGCCGATCGACTGGCAGGCGTCTTCAATAATCGGGATGCCGTATTTATCAGCGATTTTTGCAATGCCTTCCATGTCTGGCAGCTTTCCATAAAGGTGTACAGGCAAAATGCATTTCGTTTTCAAAGTGATGCATGCTTCAAGTTCAGAAGGATCCATGCAAAATGTAACAGGGTCAATATCGCAGAAAACCGGAGTGCCTCCAGCTGCAAGCACGGCGTTTTCCGTTGCAGCAAAGCTGTTTGCAGGCATAATGACTTCATCACCTTGTCCAATACCCGCAGCTTTCAGTGCGACAATCATGGCATCGGTTCCGCTGGAGGAAGCCATGACATGATTTTTTCTCAAAAGAGCGGCTATTTCAGCTTCAAATACACCGACATAAGAACCGCTTGTAAATTGCCCGGTCGGCAGCACGCCTTTCACCGCATGAATCACGTCATCTACTTCTTCTTCTGTGATCAGTCGATGAAGCGGCATAAAATCAACTCTGGAGGGCGGAGAATCCATTCTGTTCAGCAAATTTGCGGTCAAGTCGAATTGGTCCTGCTGCAATGTCTCTTTTAATTTTTGATTGGCCAGTGTGTCGTCTATACGGCATTCACCAGCGTGCTTCCCTTCCTTCAAATCATTCAGAAGGACAAATAGCTGTTTGCTTGTGCAAGTCATGTTTTCGCTTGCGGTTTTCATCAATTTCACCCCATTTTTATTATTTTGGGAAATTGTCATATTTCATGACATATCTTAAATGATGGAATCGATACCATAACAACTCTTTTTTTCAGGAAGTGACTTTATGCCTACGATTGACGAAATTGCAAAATTAAGTAATGTGTCAAAAACAACTGTTTCAAGAGTACTGAACGACCATCCTTATGTATCTGAAGAAAAAAGGAAGCGTGTTTTGGAAGTCATCGAAAAATTGGACTACATTCCGAACACCTCTGCACGAAAGCTCAGATCCAACAAAACAATGTTTCTCGCAGTGTCTGTCCCTCACGCGGACCATCCATTCTTCGCGCAGCTCATGAAGCATGTGTCCGCTGAAGCGCTGAAACACCAATACAAAGTCATTGTGTTTCAGACGTTTTATCAAAAGCAGAATGAACTGAAAGTACTGGAGCTGCTCAAGAGGAAAGAAGTCGACGGGCTTATGTTATGCAGCCTTGAAAATGAGTGGGAAGACATCAAAAAATACGTCAAATACGGTCCTGTGGTCTTGGCAAATGAATTCCACGCCGAAGCGGACGTGCCGGTGATCTGCTATGACGAATTCGAAGCCGGATATAAAGGAACGGAGCTTTTTATTCAAAAAGGGCATCATTTAATGGCCTTTTGCTGTGACACGATACACAGCAAGGCCCAGATTATGAGAAAAGAAGGGTTTATGAGAGCATTGTCTGATGCGGGTTTACATTTCCAGGAGAAGTGGATGTTCAGCCACGCATTTACCATTCATGACGGCTTCCGTATTATGGACCAGATCCACAACATGTCTGAAAAGCCGACCGCCATTTTTACGGGAAACGACCAAGTGGCCGCAGGAATTATTAAAAGGGCCCGCTATTATCAATATGAAGTGCCAAAGCAGCTTGCAGTGCTTGGATATGATAATCAATCGATCTGTGAGGTGACCGATCCGGAAATCACGACAATCGATATACCTGTTGAAGAGCTGGCTCAAAAAGCCGTATGTGCAATGGTAAACCACCTAAATGGGGAAAGCGGATTACAGAGGGATGTCGTAACTCTGTCTCCTACATTAAAAATCAGACAATCTGTTTAGGGTATATATTAATCTTGAACTATTTTTTATTTTATTCAGATAAAATTTTTGTTAAAAAATGGTGAAGAAGACCTTCTGAACGGTCATGGCTGCGGTTGCTGTTTTTTAACAAAAAAGACCGCCGGGAATTTGAACTGCCCCTCTTTTGTTAGACACACTTCACAATTGGAGGTGCAGTTTTTAAAATTTACAGTTGAGGAAATTCGCACAGTGTCTTTCATGGGTGGATTCGCAATACCGATATCATGGAGAAGACGCGTCTAAAAAGCCTATACAAGCTATTCTGCCGAAGATAAACCAAAAGGTACTTCACTCGAAAATGGGACATCTATCCGTGAAACAGCTTGAAACCGGAGGAATAGGTACCCTAAAAAGCGGCGTTTACCTATGAAGAAGGATCAGACGAAGGGACCCAAGCGGAAATTGAACGCCTGCGGATGGAGAATGCCTGCTTAAAAAAGTTGAAAGCCTTAGTTCAAAACAACGAAACATCACACAAAGCATGTCCCGTAAAGGCAACTGTCACGACAATGCGGTGGCGGAAAGCTTCTTTTAGCATTTTAAAATCAGAATTCATTTATTTTAAAGAATTTGGAGCGTCGAACATTTCAAAAAAGGACCCGCATAGTATATTGATTCTCTACAATCACAAACGGATCAAGATCAAATTAAAAGGCATGAAACCTGGTACTATACCGGAATCATGCCAGTCAAACTGCTTCATGAGATTTTAACTTTTTAGGGTCGCATCATTTCCGGCGGTTTCCTTAACGATGTTGCTCAATTACCGCGCAGACGATGCGGTCTTTTCCATTAAGATCCTTTTTCACCCGTACGTCAGCATCAGGAAAGAACCGGTGAAACAAGTCTTTGACGGCATTCCCCTGAGTCCAGCCGATTTCAAACACCACCAGTGCCTGATCTGCGATGACAAATGGAATTTCTTTCATGAAACGCTTATAAAACTGCAATCCGTCAGCACCGTCCGTCAAAGCCCCGGCGGGTTCATGAAGACGTACGACATCTGACAGCGTCTTCATGTCTTCCTCAGATATATAAGGTGGATTTGAAACGATGACATCAGCTTTCTTCTGTCGCTTGATAAGCGGCTCAAGCAAATCGCCGCCGATGAAATCCACTTTCGCCCCAAGCCGGTCAGCGTTGTGTCTTGCCGTGCTTAAAGCTTGTTCCGAAATATCCGTCGCCGTGACGGAAAAACGCGGGCTCTCAAGCGCAAGAGTCACCGCAATCGCCCCGCTTCCTGTACCGATATCGACGGCTTTAAGGCGATCTGTTCCGTGAAAAACTCTTTCCGCTTCAGAAAGAACAGCTTCAACGACTTCCTCTGTTTCAGGACGCGGAATCAAAACGTGTTCATTTACGGAAAATTCCCGTCCGTAAAAGGATTCTTTTCCGGTGATATATTGAACAGGCACTCCTTGATGATGAAGCTCGACAGATTTTTTAAACCGCGAAAAATCAGACTCTGATATGACATCATGGAAGCTTGCCAACAGTTTGCTGCGGTCGATGTTCAGCTGATCTGTCAGCAAAATTTCCGCGGCATTCCGGTCTCTTCCCGCTTCGGCCAAATAAGAAGAAGCCCATTTAAGGGCTTCAAATACCGTCTTCATCTCAGCTTTCCGCCTCTTGCAGCTTGCTTGCCTGGTCTTCTACGATCAGCGCGTCGATGACTTCGTCAAGCTTGCCTTCAAGGATCTGGTCGAGCTTTTGGATCGTCAAGCCGATCCGGTGATCAGTGACGCGGTTTTGCGGAAAGTTATACGTGCGGATGCGCTCTGAACGGTCCCCTGTTCCGACTGCGGATTTTCGGTTTTGATCATATTCAGCCTGAGCTTCCTGCTGAAATTTATCGTAAATTCGCGCGCGCAGAACTTTCATCGCTTTTTCTTTGTTTTTGATCTGAGATTTCTCATCTTGGCAAGACACGACAACACCTGTCGGAAGGTGGGTCAGACGGACGGCTGACATCGTCGTATTGACGCTTTGCCCTCCCGGACCGCTCGACGCGAAGGTGTCGACACGGATGTCTTTTTCATGAATATCCACTTCTACCTCTTCAGCCTCAGGAAGACAGGCTACCGTTGCCGTGGATGTATGGATACGCCCGCCGGATTCGGTCTCTGGAACGCGCTGTACGCGGTGTGCGCCGTTCTCATACTTCAGCCTTGAGTATGCGCCGTTCCCATTGATCATAAAAATGATCTCTTTATATCCGCCTGTGCCTGTCATATTCGCTTCCATCACTTCTGTTTTCCAGCCTTGGAGCTCTGCGTAGCGGCTGTACATGCGGTACAGGTTGCCGGCAAACAAAGCAGCCTCTTCTCCGCCCGCTGCGCCGCGGATTTCCATGATAACGTTTTTGTCATCGTTCGGATCTTTCGGGATCAGCAATACCTTCAGCTGGTCTGTGAGCGACTCGATTTCTTCCTGCAGTTCGGAAATTTCCTCTTTAACCATCTCGCGCATATCGGAGTCCAGCTTTTCCTCAAGCATCGCTTTGGCATCGCTCAGCTGTTCCGACGCGCTCCGATAACGTCTGTATACTTCAACTGTTTCCTGTAAATCAGATTGTTCTTTCGAATATTCTCTAAGCTTCTTCGGATCGTTGACAACTTCCGGATCGCTTAATAGTTCATTTAATTTTTTGTACCGGTCCTCTATCGATTTTAAACGGTCTAACACGCTATTCACCTCTGTTTGCTGTGCGTAACATTCTAATTATAGTACAGGGACTCCTCCCCGTCAAAACAACTTCGCCGTTATCGGCAGCTGCCGCGTCTTTTTGCTATACTTTTAAGAAAAAAGGAGCTTAACTCAATGCTGGAATCGATTCATCACATCGCCATCATATGCTCGGATTATGAAGCATCCAAAACATTCTATGTCGACAAGCTCGGACTTGAGATTCTGAGCGAAACGTACAGAAAGGACCGGGATTCATATAAACTGGATCTCTCATTAAACGGCCGCTATGTCATCGAGCTGTTTTCTTTTCCAGATCCGCCCGAGCGCCTTACCAGACCAGAAGCTGCCGGGCTCCGCCATTTGGCTTTCACAGTGGCCGATCTTGATCAGACCGTCAAGGAGCTCAAGCAAAAAGGCATCATTGCCGAACCGGTTCGCACCGATCCCGGAACAGGCAAGCGCTATACGTTCTTCTCCGATCCGGACGGCCTGCCTTTAGAGCTTTACGAGGAATAGCAACGCCTTCGCCATCTGTGGAAAAACCGCTTTCTTTGCCGAATCCCTTCTTCTTTTGTCTAACAGGAAGGAAGCTTTTCATTCAGATCGAATACCCTTTTTAATGAACAATTACAGGTTAAAAGGAGGTATCATATGAATACTGCTGATGCGGCAAATGAACTCGGGGTATCAACCAAAACGGTGCAGCGCTGGGTCAAGCAGCTGCAACTGCCCGCTTCCCGAAATGAGCTTGGCCACTACTTTTTCACGAAAGACGATATCGCCATTTTAAAAGAAGTAAAAGAGCAGTTAAAAAACGGTACGCCTATGCAGGATGTCACAGTCAAACGCCCGAAAAAAACCTTCCTCATCAAAAAAAACGAAATGGTTCAAACGGAAGAGCCGGCACCCCAGTTGAATGAGCGGCTCGAAGAAAGGCTGCAGCGTTTTTTAGAGCACGAACAGCTTGAACGCGAGCTGCTCCAAAAGAAAATCGCCGAGCTGGAAAGAAAGCTTGAACAAAAAGCGGACGATGTCGTCTCCTATCAGCTTCTGCAGCAAAGGCGCGAACTGGAAGAAGAACGGCAGCAGATCAAACATCTCGAACAGAAAATCAGTGAATTGGAAAGCATGAACCGCCACGAAAAAGATACAGCCGGCAGAAGAGAAGAAAAAAAACCGAAAAGCAAATTGAAATCGATCTTCTCTTTTTAAAGCGCAAAAAAGCTTGCAAGGCCATAAAACGGCTTCTTGCAAGCTTTTTCATTATGCTGTAATGGCAATCAATATCGGCAGTGAAATAATTGACAGCACCGCACTGATCACAAACGCGGATGCCGTTTCTGCTTCCTGGCTTTCAAAGTTTGTAGCAATCATAGCCGCCACGGCAGATCCAGGGAATGCCACAAGCAGAACCGCTTTTGTCATGTCGGCGGAAGAAAGGCCCACGACCATCGCGATCACAAACATTAAAGCAGGTTGAGCAGCGACTTTTAATAAAGCGATGCTCAAAGCAGGCATGCTGAATTTGATTTTACGGATTCCGACAGTCACCCCGACTGCGAAAAGAGCGATACCTGAAGTCGTATTTCCGAGCATATCAAGCATTTTCTGCGGCAATTCAGGAATTTGCAGACCGAATAATACAAGAATGATACTTGCAAGCGGTGCAAAAGCGAGCGGTTCAGACAAACCGTGTAAAATTGATTTTCCTGTCACCTTCCAAATGCTGTCTGTCGTTTCCGCTTGTTTTTTAGAAGAACGGCCGACAGTTCCGACGATGATCGCAAGAGGATCAAGCATCGCATTCACGACAATTCCCGTAATCGCGATCGGAATCGCAACTTCCTGCATGCCGAACAGGCTGCCCAATACCGGAATTCCCATAAAGGCGAATGTCGGCTGAGCTGAGTTTAATGAGAACATTGAAGCATCTGTTAAATCGTACTTAAATAAAAATCGTAAAAGAAGCAAAATAATTACGTAAAATCCAACGATACCGATGACCAGTGAAATCATCAGCGGAATCTGGCTGTAAAACTTATCTTTTGGCGTTGACAAAATGCTTGAAACAAAGTGGGCCGGAAGCGCGTATTTCGTAACGAGCGTACTTACCCCTTTTGCAGATTTAGCATCATAGCTTCCAAAGTGACCCGCGAACCATCCCAGCGCAATAACAAAAAATATTGGCGCAAGGAGGATTAAAATATTTAAAAAGTCCAAGACTGTTTCCTCCTCTATGTTGTCCCTTTCAGGGACGAATTAACGGCGGCTGATAAACGCAGTCGCCCTGTTACACAGCCGTCGATCCCATTTTTCATCTTTGATTGGTGCAGCCCGGTGACAAAATATCCGGACCCGGGCTGCTGTTTCTTTTTATCGTTTCCTCAGTATTGAATATTAGTCGCGTTTTGCAACAATTGTTTGATATTCCGGACGCCACATGGCTTCGCGAACCGCCTTTTCGACATCTTCAGGCTGAACTTGGGCCACGCCGTCTTTAATGGCAGCTTTCACAACATCAATTGCCACTTGAACGGATACGTCTTGCAGGTCGTCAATTTTCGGCAGCAGGCCTGCACCCGGTTTTTCATGGTCAACCATGTTCGCGACCGCGTTTGCAGATGCTGCAAACATGCCGTTTGTGATGACTTTCGCCTTCGAAACGATTGTTCCCAGGCCTAATCCAGGGAATACGAAAGCATTATTGGATTGTCCGATTTCGTGTTTCACGCCATTGTACTCAACAGCTTCAAACGGGCTTCCCGTCGCCACAAGCGCTTTTCCGTCCGTCCATTTGAACAAGTCTTCAGGAACAGCTTCAGCCAAATGTGTCGGATTGGACATCGGCAGAATCACCGGACGTTCAGTATGAGCCGCCATCTCTTTGATAATTTCTTCAGTGAAGGCGCCGGCAACACCTGATGTACCAATCAGAATGGTAGGCTTCACTTGACGGATGACTTCCTCAAAGGAAATCTCTCCCTTTTCATTGCGTTTCCATTCTCTCACTTCTTCGGTATCGCGCAAATACGGTTCTTGGAAATCCAAAATTTGATCCATGCCTGTCGTTAATAATCCTCTGTAGTCGACTGTCCAGAATGCGCGGCTGGCTTCTTCTTCTGAAAGCCCTTCAAGCACCATGGTGTCACGGATTTGGTCAGCAATTCCGATACCCGCAGAACCAGGTCCGAAGATGACGACGCGGTGGTCTTTCAAAGACGTGCCGGTCTTTTTAACAGCTGCTAAAATCGCTGCCAGCGTGATAGCCCCTGTTCCTTGGATATCATCGTTAAATGTTGAAATTTTATGGTTATATTTACTCATAATATTGCGAGCGTTTTTATTTCCGAAATCTTCCCAGTGCAGAAGCGCATTAGGGAAAAACTTCAATGCTGTTTCGACATAAGCGTCGATAAATTGTTCGTAACGCTCACCTTCTACACGCGGATGACGGTTTCCGATATAAAGCGGATCGTTTAGCAGTTTTTCATTATTCGTTCCGACATCCAGTACGACTGGGATGACGCGGCTCGGATCGATTCCTGCTGCCGCCGTATATACTGCAAGCTTACCAATTGCAATGTTGATGCCTCCGACGCCCCAGTCGCCGATGCCCAAGATGCTTTCGGAATCGGTCGCAACGATCAAATCGATGTCATCAGCAGACGCCTGCAGGTTTTTAAACGCCGTTTCGATTCCGTCTATATCATCGATTGACAAGTAAACACCGTGCGGTCTGCGGTATTCGTGGCTGTATTCCTGAATCGCTTCACCGACAGTTGGCGTATAGACAACCGGAAGCATTTCACGCAAATGGTTTTGCAATAATTTATAGAAAAGCACTTCGTTTCTGTTTTGCAGATCGTTCAAATATACATTTTGACGAAGTCTGTCAGGTTGACGGGAAAATTGTTCATAAGCCCGTTCCGCCTGCTGATCAAGGCTGAGAACAGTCGGCGGCAGAAGCCCTTCAAGACCAAGGTTCTTTCTTTCTTCAAGCGAAAATGCAACACCTTTATTAAGCGCCGGAATGGAAAGAACGTCTTTTCCCCGCAAAGAAGTCTCCAAATATCCTTCCTTCGTTCTTCTCATGTTGTTCACACTAATTACCTTCTTTCTTAAAATATTAATGAAGTGAAATAAATACGGTAAACAATATAGAACATTTGCCTTTTTTACACATGTAGATTGTCAAATATGTAACGCGCGTTTTTGACAAAAAACTGAACATTTCTTAAAACCTATTTACTTTTTACTGACTACAGTAAGTCATTTTATGCCTGACTTTGTCAAAATTCAAGCGATGAAAATTAGTTAATTTTTTCGTATTCTTAATTAAGTTTTTTAATTACATTAATTCCTATAAAAAGGATTCAATAAAAAAAACACTTGTTTTTACCAAGTGTTTTTTGCGTGAAAATCTATGTGTTTGTCCGATTTCATTTTGGCTTTCCAGGCACTTCATGATGGTGGCGACAGCGTGCTTCATATGCTTCGGAAGCCCCCACCAAAATGACCGGATCGTCATAAGAAGCAGGTTTTCCATTGATCAGCCTCTGCGTACGGCTGGCCGGAGATCCGCAGACAGAGCACACCGCTTGCAGCTTCGTCACCGTTTCCGCTAAAGCCATAAGATCTGGCACGACACCGAAAGGCTCGCCCCGGAAGTCCAAATCAAGACCTGCTGCAATCACACGGTAGCCCTGATCAGCCAGAGAAGTTAACGTGCCGACAATCGATTCGTCAAAAAACTGGACTTCATCGACGCCGATGACATCCGTTTCTTTGCTTATGTATTGAAAAATTTCTTCCGGAGATGCGATGGCATGGCAAACAATGGATGTCCCATTATGCGAAACAACCGATTCACTGCTGTAGCGATTATCAATGGCTGGTTTAAACACTTTGACTTCCTGTCTCGCAAACGTTGCCCTTTTGATCCGGCGGATAAGCTCCTCTGACTTGCCCGAAAACATGCTTCCGCATATGAGCTCAAGCCATCCGCTTTGCTTCATGATGTACATCCGACTAACTCCTCTCCAGCGATTATTGCAAGTAAAAAAACAGGCAAGAAAAATCCTGCCTGTTTATCATATCTATTATTACTTAAGACCGTATTTTTTGTTAAAGCGATCAACACGACCATCAGCAGAAGCGAATTTTTGGCGGCCAGTGTAGAACGGATGGCATTCAGAACAAATCTCAACGCGTACCTCTTCTTTTACTGAACCTGTTTCAAATTCGTTTCCACAAGCGCATTTGACTGTTGCTTTTTTGAACTCAGGATGAATTCCTGCTTTCATATCTGTCATCTCCTTCCGCCCTGAATCCAATTCGGAAACAGAGTTATTATTCCGGGACAAAACCTCCGGAACGCACATGATGAAATTATAACAGCGATTCGGACGTTTTGCAAACTAAAGTTTTAAATCAGCGCCTTGCCGCCGACATATTCGCTTGCTTCCATTCCTGGATCAGAATATCGAAAAACTCCTGATTCGTTTTCGTCTTTTTCATTTTTCTCATAAATTTCTCGACGAAATCAGGCGTGTCAGACATCGTTTTCCGGATGGACCACAGACGGTCAAGGTGCTCTTTCGGAACGAGAAGTTCTTCTTTACGCGTACCCGAACGGCGAATATCAATGGCAGGAAAGATTCTTCTTTCCGCAAGAGAACGGTCAAGATGAAGCTCCATGTTCCCTGTCCCTTTAAATTCTTCATAAATGACGTCATCCATCCGCGAGCCCGTGTCGACAAGCGCGGTCGCCAAGATCGTTAAGCTGCCGCCCTCTTCGATGTTGCGGGCTGCTCCAAAGAAACGCTTTGGACGGTGGAAAGCGCCGGGATCGATTCCCCCTGACAACGTTCGGCCGCTCGGTGGAATGACTAGGTTATAAGCGCGGGCAAGCCTTGTAATGCTGTCCATTAAAATGATGACGTCCTTTTTATGTTCGACAAGTCTCATCGCACGTTCCAATACGAGCTCGGCCACCTTGATGTGGTTTTCAGGCACTTCGTCAAACGTGGAGCTGACGACGTCTCCTGCAACCGAACGTTCGATATCGGTCACTTCCTCAGGCCTTTCATCGATAAGAAGCACGATCAGCTCCGCCTCCGGATGGTTGGTTGTGATACTGTTCGCGATCTCTTTCAAAAGCATGGTTTTACCTGCTTTAGGCGGAGCGACGATCAGACCGCGCTGTCCAAATCCGACCGGCGCCATCATGTCCATGATCCGTGTTGACAGGTGATTCGGTTTCGTTTCAAGCACCATCTGGCGGTCTGGATAAAGAGGCGTTAACGCTGGAAAGTGCACGCGCTCTTTTGCCGATTCAGGATCGTCGCCGTTAACCGCTTCAACATGCAGAAGGCCGTAATACCGTTCGTTTTCTTTTGGAGGACGGACCTTTCCGGACACTTTGTCACCGTTTCTCAAATCAAAACGGCGGATTTGCGAAGCGGAAATATAGATATCCTCTGAACTAGGGGAGTAATTGATCGGTCTGAGAAAGCCGAACCCTTCAGACTGGATGATTTCCAATACGCCTTCCATGAACAGCAGATCTTCCTGTTCGGCGTTCGCTTTCAGAATGGCAAAAATCAGTTCCTTTTTTGTCAGTTTGCTGTAATAAGAGACTTTATAATGCCTTGCAAGCTCATACAGCTCTTTTAATTTCATATTTTCCAAAGATGAAATGGATACATCTTTCACTAAGAACACCACTCTTTTCTAATCGAATAATTTACTTTGTCTCATCAAATTCATGAAAGACGCTTGATTATACTGCCGATTCGTTTACCGGCAACGCTTCTACCCATATATATCGACGTATTAAAAAGGATTATAAGTATGAGTCGAGAAAGAAGCGAGGACTTAACAAGAGAAGATAATCGCATATCTGATAGATGCGGCAGGATTTTGGCTCTCTAAGAACCAACATGTGCAGAAAATTTCGCAGCACTCTTTAGTTTTACCCCATTTGTCGTACATATTCAACTTCATTTACGATTTGACATGAAATTGATAGAGATGACCCTGTTTTGAAAATGCCTTGACATAAAGAAGAAAAGCCGTTAGCTATTGTATCAGAGTATGAACCTTGATTCAATTTGTGAAGTGAAATACAAGGGAAAAGCGGGTCGTCTATATCCCCGCTTTTTCTTATGGCCGGATGACCAGGTTAGGTTTTTTCTTGAGACTGTGTCTTCCGTCCACAAACCGCACCGTACCGGATTTCGCTCTCATGACTATACTGTGGGTCGTTCCAACAGATCCTTTGAATTGCACGCCTTTCAAGAGCTCTCCGTCTGTGACACCGGTTGCAGCAAAAATCGCGTCGTCTCCTTTGACGAGGTCTTCCATGCGGAGCACTTTGCCCGTATCAAGCCCCATCTTTTCACAGCGTCTCAGTTCTTCTTCGTTTTGAGGAAGAAGCTTTCCGTGAATTTCTCCTCCGAGAGCTTTGAGTGCGACAGCAGACAAGACGCCTTCCGGAGCTCCTCCTGAGCCGAATAAAATATCGACGCCTGTATGATCAAAAGCGGTGTTAATGGCACCGGCCACGTCCCCGTCGTTGATCAGCTTGATTCGGGCGCCCGCTTCGCGAAGCTCATGGATGATTTTCTCGTGCCGAGGACGGTTCAAAATCGTGGCTACGACATCTTCTACATCTTTATTTTTTGCTTTTGCCACAGCTTTTAAGTTATCAATCACAGGCGCTTCAATATCGATGCAGCCGACAGCTTCAGGACCTACAGCGATTTTATCCATATACATGTCAGGCGCATTCAGCAAGTTTCCGTGATCAGCCACAGCAATGACTGCGAGTGCGTTCCATCCGCCGCTTGCGACGATGTTCGTCCCTTCGAGAGGATCTACTGCTACGTCTACGCGAGGGCCGTAGCCGTTGCCGAGCTTTTCTCCAATATAAAGCATCGGCGCTTCGTCCATTTCCCCTTCTCCGATTACGACCGTTCCCTTCATAGGAATGGTGTCAAATACATCCCTCATGGCGCTTGTCGCAGCGTCGTCGGCCTCGTCCTTTTTACCTCTACCCATCCAGCGCGCTGACTTAAGCGCAGCCGCTTCTGTCACACGCACCAGTTCCATCGATAAGCTTCTTTCCATTCCTATCTAATCTCCCCTCACCCGTATGAAATCGTTTTATGTTTGATCTATCACAGCATTTGTCCATCAGGAATTTTGCAGCTGTTCAATTTCCTGGTCTGTCAATTTTTCGCGCCAGACAGTGGCCCCAAGCTTTGCCAGCTTTTCTTCAAGCTGGCTGTAGCCTCTGTCAAGGTGCTCCAAACCGGTGATTTCCGTGACTCCTTCCGCCATTAGACCCGCAACAACGAGACACGCTCCCGCCCGCAGATCGCTCGCTTTCACCTTGGCGCCCTGCAGAGGAACGGGACCGGTAATAATCGCCGATCTGCCTTCGACCTTCATCGACGCGCCCATGCGCCTCAGCTCGTCAATATGTTTGAAGCGGGCGGAATAAATGGTGTCAGTGACGACGCTCGTCCCGTTTGCCTTCGTTAAGAGCGATGTCATCGGCTGCTGCAGATCTGTCGGAAAACCGGGGTATACGAGCGTTTTTAAATCGACGGGTTTCAGCTCTTTCTGTCCGCCGACCATTAAAATCTGCTCGCTGCTTTCTTCGATTCGAACTCCCATTTCGCGGAGCTTGGCGATTAACGATTCCAAATGCGTCGGAATCACATTATCAATCAGCACTTCTTGTCCCATGGAAGCAGCTGCGATCATGAAAGTGCCGGCTTCGATCCGGTCCGGAATAATCGAGTGTCTGCACCCGTGAAGCGACTCAACGCCTTCGATGCGAATGACATCCGTACCGGCACCTTTTATTTTTGCTCCCATGCTCGTTAAAAGGGTCGCAACATCGATAATCTCAGGTTCTTTCGCAGCATTTTCAATTACGGTTCTGCCTTTGGCAAGCACGGCGGCAAGCATGATGTTGATCGTTGCTCCAACACTGACGACATCAAGATAAATGCGCGCGCCTTTTAATTCCTCCGCACGCAGATAGATCGCACCCTGTTCGTTCGTCACTTCGGCTCCGAGCGCCTCGAAACCTTTGATATGCTGATCAATCGGTCTCGGACCGAGGTGGCAGCCGCCTGGAAGGCCGATGACCGCTTTCTTAAAGCGTCCGAGCATCGCGCCCATTAAGTAATAAGAAGCCCGAAGCTGTTTCACTTTTCCATTCGGCAAAGGCATGCTGATCATCGGCGCAGGATCAACGACCATTTCTCCCTTTTCAAAGTGAACGTTTCCGCCGATCTCTCTCAGCAGATCGCGCAGCGTCAAAATGTCTGAAATATGGGGAAGGCCTTCAAGCGTAACCGTCGAATCAGCCAAAATCGTCGCGGGTATGAGAGCGACAGCGCTGTTTTTCGCTCCGCTTATATGTACTGTGCCATTGAGAGGATCGCCGCCGGCTATATTTAACTTTTCCATGATCGTCTCCTTCCTTAAAGAAGATAGCTAATGGAGCGCTTCATAATGAGATTTCCTTCAGACTCAAAATAAATGGTTCATTTCAAAATCTATCCAATTAAAAGAGAAAGAATACAACACATTTTAAATTTATCGGGAAGAAAAGTAGCGAAGCAGACTGCGGCAAGGTTCTCTTCTGCAAAACATTCATTTCTCTTTGTAAGACAAAATGGTGACAAACGGAGGGAGCCCCTCCACTTGCCACCCACATGAAGCAATTATTTATTCCAGTCAGCTAAAAACTGTTCAATCCCTTTATCAGTCAGCGGGTGCTTTGTAAGCTGATGAATGACTTTGAGAGGCATCGTACCGATATGCGCTCCCCTTAGCGCGGCTTCAGTCACATGCTGCGCATGGCGGATGGACGCGGCGATGATTTGCGTGTCCAAACCGTGCACATCGAAAATTTGTTTAATTTCACTGATCAAATCGAGGCCGTTGTGGCCGATATCGTCAAGGCGTCCCAGGAACGGGGAAACATACGTAGCTCCTGCTCTTGCGGCAAGAAGCGCCTGGTTTGCGCTGAAGATCAGCGTGACGTTCGTTTTAATCCCGAGATCGGTTAATGCTTTAACAGCTTTCAGGCCGTCAGACGTCATCGGAATTTTCACCGTAATATTCGGCGCGATTTTCGCAAGCTCTTTTCCTTCTTCAATCATCTCTTCAGCCTTCAGAGAAATAACCTCGGCGCTGACTGACCCAGAAACCACTTCGGTAATTTCACGCAGACGGTCATGAAACGAAATGTTTTCTTTTGCTACTAAACTAGGATTTGTCGTAACTCCTGCAAGCACGCCGAGAGCGTGTGCCTCTTTGATTTCGTCTAAATTTGCAGTATCAATAAAAAACAGCATATTGATAAAACCTCCTGTCATGAAAATGTCTGAACTGTGGAACATGTTTGCGCTTTCCGGATGATATGGATAAAACCGCCTGTCGCTATCAGGCGGCTTTTTTGACTGAACGGGAAGCAAAAGAGCCTCATGCCGTCAAAGGCATGTGTTAACAGCACTTCCCTAAAACATCAGAAAAACATCCTGTTCCCCCGGCTTTGCGGGAAAACAGATGCTTTTCCAATCGTCATTATGCTTTGTTTGAAGAACCAAATTCACGCATTTTGCCGATCACTGTTTCTTTGATAGCTTCGCGTGCAGGTCCGAGGTATTTGCGCGGATCATACTCTTCAGGCTTCGCAGCAAGCGTTTCGCGAACAGCTTTCGCAGAAGCGATTTGGTTTTCAGTGTTGACGTTGATTTTTGCCGTACCTAAAGAAATAGCTTTCTTGATGTCGGCAGTCGGAATGCCTGTACCGCCGTGAAGTACGAGCGGAAGACCAGTTGTGTTTCCGATTTCTTCCATTTCTTTGAATCCAAGGTTTGGTTCGCCTTTGTAAGGGCCGTGAACAGAACCTAATGCAGGTGCAAGGCAGTCGATTCCTGTGCGCTCAACAAGTTCTTGACACTCTTTAGGGTCCGCGTAGATGACGCCTTCAGCAATTACGTCGTCTTCCTGTCCGCCTACAGTTCCAAGCTCAGCTTCAACTGATACACCGTGGAAATGAGCAAGCTCAACAACTTTTGAAGTCGTCGCAACGTTCTCCTCGAAAGGATGGTGGGAAGCGTCGATCATAACGGAAGTGAATCCCGCATGAATCGCTTTTGCACAAGATTCAAAGCTTGAGCCGTGGTCTAAATGAATCGCAACAGGTACTGTTACGTTGTATTCTTCCATCAGCGCTTTAACCATTGCCACAACGGTTTTAAATCCGCCCATATAGCGTCCTGCACCTTCTGATACACCGAGGATAACAGGAGATTTCTCTTCTTCAGCGGCTTGTAAAATCGCTTGAGTGAACTCAAGGTTATTTAAGTTAAATTGTCCGACAGCATATCCGTTTTCTTTTGCTTTATTCAACATTTCCGTCATTGATACTAAAGGCATGTCGAAAGTCCTCCTTATGTAGCCTGATTTGCTTTTGCGAAAAAAGCCTCCACACCTACCTAGCATGACCAGAAAAATCCGCCATATGTAAAATGTTTTGGTTTTTTAAAAACGTTAGATAGCTTTTCTCTACTTATATAGAATAACAATTAATCAACAAATCGGCAACATTGTGACTGTGACAACATCAAAAACTTTTCAGCTATCCGTTGGACTTTATAGGCAGATAGGTTTTAACGGCATCGCGAATTTCGTCGATGTCAAAAGGCTTCGCAAAGTGCGTCAGGGCTCCGAGCTCCTTCGATTCCTGGATCATGTCGAGCTCTCCGTAGGCCGTCATAATGATGACCCGGATCCCCTCGTCAATGACCTTCATCCTTTTCAAAATTTCAATTCCGTCCATGCCGGGGATTTTCATATCGAGCAAAACGAGGTCGGGGCGCTGGTTTTTCACAATGTCAAGCGCTTGAATCCCGTTCGCAGCCTGGAAGGTTTTGTATCCTTCTTTATTGAAAACTTCATTCAGCAGAACCCGAATCCCGTACTGGTCGTCTACGATTAAAATCTTCTCATTCATGATTTACACCTCTATATTTATAATTTTCGCCAAAATTAAGCAGTAGTTTATCTATTCTGTTTTGTTTTTCTCTTTTCCTTTAATTAAAATATTTAAGTTTGCGACATATTTAGAGGATTTTTCCCATTATTCTCTTTTGTTATATAATGATAGTTAATAAAAAAGGAGGAGTCAGCTTGCTTAAAATTTTCACCACTCAATTGACGGGAATCTTCAACCGGATTCAAGAGGGCGAGGCCCAATCGATAGAGGACGGCGCCCGCTTGTTGGCTCAGGCGGTCATCAGTGATCATTCGGTTTATGTATACGGAAAAAATGAATTGGAAGGCATTTTGAAAGAAGCGATGTACAGTTCTGAACCGTTCCCCTCAGTCAAAGTGCTGCCGAAGAACGAAGAAAACTGGCCCGATTTTGAAATGACGGACAAAGTGCTGATGTTCTGCGCCGGTTCAGCGGATGACGAAGAGCTGAAAATGGCGGAAAAACTGTATGAAAGAGGAATCGGACTTGTTGTCGTCTCCCCTTCGGGAAAAGACGGCGCCCCGATCGCATCATTCGCCGATGTCCATATCGATTCAAAGCTGAGAATGCCGCTTCTTCCCGATGAAGACGGAACAAGGTTCGGATTTCCGTCCCTGATGGTCAGCCTCTACATTTATCATGCCCTATCCTTTACATTAAAGGAAATTCTTCAGGAATACCAATAAAACAGGGTTGCCTAAAGGAAATTAATGACGGTGGGGCCGGCCTTAATGAATATAGTACCAGTTCGGGCCGCCATTATCACCAGAAAAATCCAAAAAAGGCCTGCCGGCGTGATGTGCCGGCAGGCCTTTTTCTTTTTTACAGCTTTTCCGAAGTCTTCAGCGAAGCATGTACGAAGTCTCTGAACAGAGCCTGAGGTCTTGTCGGTCTTGACGTGAATTCAGGGTGGAACTGAGACGCGACAAACCATGGATGATCTTTAAGCTCGATAATCTCCACGAGACGGCCGTCAGGGCTTGTCCCGGAAAATACAAATCCGGCTTCTTCCATCTGCTGTCTGAATTCGTTGTTGAATTCATAGCGGTGGCGGTGGCGTTCATAGACCACTTCATTTTCATATGCCTGATACGCTTTCGACCCTTCTTGAAGCTTGCACGGATAAAGTCCGAGACGCAGTGTTCCGCCAAGGTCTTCAATGTCCTTTTGTTCAGGGAGAAGGTCGATAATCGGATACGGTGTGGAAGGATCGATTTCGGCTGAGTGCGCTCCTTCAAGACCGAGCACATTTCTTGCGTATTCAATCGATGCCACCTGCATTCCGAGGCAAATGCCGAAGAACGGAATCTTTTGTTCGCGGGCATATTTGACTGTCGTGATTTTCCCTTCAACACCGCGGTCTCCAAATCCGCCCGGCACAAGAATACCATCCGCATTCTGAACAAGATCGGCAACGTTGTCTTCCGTCACTTCTTCCGCATTGATCCATTTAACCTGAATGTCTGCGTCAAACGCATAACCCGCATGGCGAAGCGATTCCACAACTGAAATGTAGGCATCCGGGAGCTCGACGTATTTACCAACCAAAGCGATTGTCACCGTTTTGGACAGACTTTTCACCTTTTTGACAAGTTCTTTCCATTCTTCCATATCGGCTTCTCTGCAATCCAGCTTCAAGTGGCTGCAGACTAAGCTGTCCAGCCCTTGTTTTTGCAGGTCGAGAGGAATGGAGTAGAGCGTATCCGCATCGCCGGCCTCAATGACGGCTTTAGGATCGATGTCGCAGAACAGCGCGATTTTATCTTTCATGTCCTGAGAAATCGGCATTTCTGTTCTCACGACGATGACATTTGGCTGAATGCCGAGGCTGCGCAGTTCTTTTACGCTGTGCTGAGTCGGCTTTGTTTTCATTTCTCCCGCCGCTTTAAGATATGGAACTAGCGTACAGTGAATGTACATCACATTGTCGCGGCCGACATCGCTCTTGATCTGGCGGATCGCTTCAAGAAACGGCAGCGATTCGATATCACCGACGGTTCCGCCGATTTCGGTGATCACGACATCAGCGCCCGTTTCTTTTCCGGCGCGGAATACGCGGTCTTTAATTTCATTTGTGATATGAGGTATAACCTGTACGGTACCGCCTAAATAATCGCCTCTGCGCTCTTTTTTCAGCACCGTGGAATAGATTTTTCCTGTTGTCACGTTGCTGTATTTATTTAAATTGATGTCGATGAAGCGCTCATAGTGGCCGAGGTCAAGATCCGTTTCCGCACCGTCGTCGGTTACGAACACTTCACCGTGCTGATACGGGCTCATTGTCCCCGGGTCTACGTTGATATACGGGTCAAATTTTTGAATGGTGACATTCAAACCTCTGTTCTTCAGCAGGCGGCCGAGCGAAGACGCCGTAATTCCTTTTCCAAGCGAGGATACAACTCCTCCGGTTACAAAGATATATTTTGTCATTTCTGTACCCCTCTCTTCGATTAACGCTTATTCCTTAAAATGCTCTTTTTATGAAAAATCATTTAGATCTTTTCTAAATGATTTAAATGATAAGGAGGCGGAAAAACAAGAAAGCTCCCTTTCAATTTCTTGAAAGGGAGCTGATAGTCCGTATCACTCGAATCTCTTCGTTTTGAAGAGCCCAAAATACATACTACATAGTTCGCCTGTGAAAGTCAAGATCGATTTAAACATGAATTCCGTTCAGGCGGCAAAATTACTCCTCGTCTTCCTCTTCTTCAAAATCTTCATCATCATCGTCCAGGATCTCGTCTTCAAGATCATCCAGTTCATCATCGTCGGCTTCATCGATTTCTTCGAATTCATCGGCGGCAATGTCCAAGTCGTCTTCGACATCGTCAAGAAGAATATCATCCTCGTCGATTTCTTCGAATTCGTCAAGATCAAGATCTTCTTCAACCACTTTTTTCGCTTTTTTCTTTTTCGCTTTTACAGTCGGTTGTGTTTCTTCATCAAGCTGATCATACGGATACCAGCTGCGCAGGCCCCACGTTTGGTCTGACAGCGCCAAAAAGCGTCCGTCGATATTTAAATCTGTGTAGAACTGGGCGATGCGGTCTTCCAGCTCTTCTTTCCCCATTCCAAGCAAGGAAGCCACTTGATCTGTTAGCTCCTGGAATGTAATCGGTTTTTTGTGTTCCGAAAAAATTTCGTATGCGATTTCAACTAAAGCCATTTCCTTTAGCTGTTCCTCTGAGTATTGTTTCAAACTCATCGCCAGACACTCCCTTTCTATCTTCATGTATGTATCTACTATCTCTGTCATAGAAAATAAGCATGTAATCCCTGTCTTTACGACAAACCATACCTCTCATTATAAACAAAAGAAATCACTTTATGCCACCTTTATTCCCGTTAATTCAATAATTTTTACCTGTTGCATTGGAAATCGGCGGCAAGCGGGATTGAAACATAGAACAGCCGGGAGCGTCCGGCCCCTTGAAAACGAAAAAACTGCGTCGGCGGCCTGTCCGCCGGCAGCAGTCCAAACCGTGCCAGACGGCTGTTTTCCGCCATTATTTCATCAGCATTCTCGAAATGACGAGCTTCTGTATTTCCTGCGTTCCTTCATAGATTTGAGTGATTTTTGCATCGCGCATAAAGCGCTCGACCGGATAATCCTTTGTGTAGCCGTATCCGCCGAATATTTGCACGGCCTCCGTCGTCACTTTCATAGCCGTATCCCCTGCATATAGCTTCGACATCGCGGAAGCTTTTCCATAAGGCAGCCCCTCTGATTCCAGCCATGCCGCCTGGTAGGTTAAAAGCCTTGAAGCTTCAATCTCCGTCGCCATATCAGCCAGTTTAAAAGCGATGCCCTGCTGCTCGGCGATCGGCCTGCCGAATTGCTTCCGCTCTTTCGCATACGCCTTCGCCGCCTCAAATGCACCCTGGGCAATCCCGACGGCTTGAGCGGCAATTCCGTTTCTTCCTCCATCAAGCGTCTGCATTGCGATTTTAAAGCCTTCACCTTCCCCGCCAAGGCGGTTTTTTAAAGGCACGCGGCAGTCCTGAAAGATAATTTCGGTTGTCGGCGATGAACGGATGCCCAGCTTCCTTTCTTTTTTTCCGACAGAAAAACCGGGAAAATCCTTTTCAACGATAAAAGCGGTTGTGCCTTTGTGCTTCTGTTCCGGTGCAAGGTTGGCAAACACGATGTAGATGTCTGCAATTCCGCCGTTTGTGATAAAGATCTTCGTTCCATTTAAAATATAATCATCACCATTTCTGACCGCGGTCGTTTTCATGCCGCCGGCATCAGAGCCTGAACCGGGCTCCGTCAATCCGTAGGCGCCTATCTTTTCACCGCGGGCCATCGGCTTTAAGTATTCCTGCTTCTGTTCTTCCGTTCCAAATGCATAAATCGGCCAGCCTGCAAGCGAAGTATGGGCTGACAAGGTGACGCCCGTTGAGGCGCAGACTTTCGAAAGCTCTTCTACTGCGATGACATAGGCGAGGTAGTCACTGCCGATCCCCCCGTATTCCTCAGGCCACGGTATTCCCGTCAACCCCAATTCCGCCATTTTGGAAAACAGTTCCATGTCAAACAGCTCTTCCTCATCCCGCTCCTTTGCAGTCGGCTCCACCTCTTGACGGGCAAAGTCGCGCACCATCTTCTGTATCATTTGGTGCTCTTCACTCAGCTTAAAGATCATTCTTTTCCCCCCTTATAAATGCTTACCGATGACGATCCGCTGGATCTCGCTTGTGCCCTCATAAATTTCACACACTTTCGCATCCCTGAAATATCGTTCAGCGCTGAAATCCTTTGTATATCCAAAATCTCCGAGCAGCTGCACGGCCTCTCCGGCGACATACATTGCCGTTTCCGAAGCGAACAGTTTGGCCATTGAAGCAGCCTTTCCCGTCTGGACGCCTTGTTGTTTCAGCGAAGCGGCCTGATAAACGAGAAGCCTGGCAGCCTCTGTCCTCGCCGCCATGTCGGCCAGCATAAAAGCAAGCCCTTGTCCGTTCTTATACAGCTCTCCGTCCGGATACCGTATTTTTAGAAATTCGATGGCTTCAGAAAGCGCTCCTTCGGCGATGCCCAGAGCCTGCGCCGCAATTCCGATCCGCCCGGTATCCAGATTGGAAAGGGCCATTTTGAATCCTTTACCTTCCTTCCCCAGCAGCTGCCGGGCGGGAATGACAGCGTTATCAAAATTTAAAGTGACCGTCAGCGAACCGTGAAGCCCCATTTTCTCTTCATTTTTCCCAATAAAAAAGCCCGGCGTGCCCTTCTCCACGATAAAAGCCGAAATGCCCTCCGTTCCCGCTTTCGGATCGGTTGAAGCAAAAACAAGATAAATGTCGGCGGCTCCGCCGTTTGTGATAAAAACTTTCGTACCGTTGAGCACATAGGTATCGCCGCGCTTTTCGGCCCTGGTTTTTAGACTGCCCGCATCGGAACCGGCACTCGGTTCGGTTAAACAAAAGGCTCCCAAGTACTGCCCTGCTGCCAGCTTTTTAACATAATGTTCTTTTTGCCGCTCATTTCCGTATAAAAGAATGGGAATGGTGACAATTGACGTGTGTACAGATAGAACCGCGCCAAGAACGGCGCTTTTCTTTGACAGCTCATGGATGATCATTATATAGGTGATAAAGTCATGACCGGCCCCGCTGTACTTAGCCGGAATCGGAAGCCCCATCCAGCCGCGCTCCGCCATTTTCTTCAAAAGAGAGGTTGGAAAACGCCCTTTCTCCATTTCAGGTACAAAAGGAGCGACCTCCTGTTTAACAAATTGCCTGACAATCTTCTGCATGCGGGTCTGCTCTTCTGTAAACTGAAAATTCAAGGTCACCCCTCCTTATGTCGGCTGCTTTTCGTACGTATAAAACCCTCTGCCCGTTTTCTTTCCGAGACGTCCTGCGCTGACATATTGTTTAAGGAGCGGACAAGGCCGGTATTTATCATCGCCAAAACCTTCATGCAACGTCTCCATAATATACAGACACGTATCCAGACCAATCAGGTCAGCGAGAGCCAGCGGGCCCATCGGATGGTTCATGCCAAGCTTCATGATTCCGTCTATGCTTTCTTTCTCGGCGACGCCTTCATAAAGCGCAAAAACCGCCTCGTTAATCATCGGCATTAAAATGCGGTTGGAGATAAATCCCGGAAAATCCCGCACCTCGATCGGAACCTTGTTCATCCGCTCCGCCGCAGCCACGACGGTTTCATATGTTTCGCCGCTCGTCTCAAGCCCCCTGATGACCTCGACAAGCTGCATGACCGGAACCGGGTTCATAAAATGCATGCCGATGACATTTTGAGGTTTTTTCGTGACGGAAGCGAGCTCCGTAATCGACAATGACGATGTATTTGATGCCAATAGGGCTGAGTCTTCGGTCACTTCATCAAGCCGTTTGAAAATCTCTTTTTTTACATCCATTTGCTCAACAGCCGCTTCAATGATGAGAAAAGCTTCCCGCGCATCGTCGAGCGAAGCCGAAGGAGAAAGACGCTGGTAGATTTGCTGTACGTCTCCATGCGGAAGCTTGCCTTTTTCCGCCTGTCTGACTAGCTGGCCGGAAATGCGCTTCATTCCCTTTTCAATTTGGTCAGGTGATACGTCGTACATGTAAACATTGTATCCGGCCTGGGCAGAGACCTGGGCGATCCCGGCCCCCATCTGGCCGGCTCCGATGACCATGATCGTGTCTTTTTTCATTTAAAATCCCCCTTTTTTATACCTCGATCATCACGGCGTCTCCCTGACCGCCGCCGCTGCAAATGGCAGCAATACCTGTACCGCCGCCGCGCCGTTTTAATTCGTACATAAGCGTCAAAATGATTCTTGCCCCGCTCGCGCCGATCGGATGACCTAGCGCGATGGCGCCGCCGTTGACATTGACCTTCTCCATGTCAAGGCCCACGATCTTTCCGCTTGCCAAAGCTACCGCGGCGAACGCTTCATTGATTTCAAACAGTTTGATATCAGAAAGCTCAGCTCCGGTTTTGTTAAGCAGTTCTCTGATGACAAGCCCTGGGGTTTTCGGGAAGTCTTTGGCTTCGACTGCAATGGATGTGTGCGCTTTAATGACGGCGGACACATTCACATTGAGTTCCTTTGCCCTGTCTTCATTCATCACGATAAGCGAGCATGCTCCGTCATTTACCCCCGGCGCGTTTCCCGCAGTAATTGTCCCGTCGTGGTCAAAAACCGGAGCAAGCTGTGACAGCCTTTCCAATGACGTATCGCGCCGCGGAGCTTCATCTTGATCAACCGTTAATTCGCCGCCCCGCTTCTGCGGTATACAAACAGGGACGATCTCTTCTCCGAGCGCACCTGAAGCTGCAGCCTGTACGGCCCGCATGTGGCTCCTGAGCGCCCATCGATCCTGTTCTTCTCTTGCAATCTCCAACTCTTTCGCAGCGGCATTTCCGTAGGAGCCCATATGAACACCCGTAAATGAGCATGTCAGCCCGTCTGTGATCATCAAATCTTTAACCGCTCCGTCTCCCATTCTCAGCCCCCATCTCGCTTTTTGAAGCAAATAAGGGGCATTTGACATCGATTCCATACCTCCTGCTGCAATGACCTCCGCATCACCGGCCCGGATGATCTGATCCGCCATTGTGACGCTTCTTAAACCTGAAGCGCACACTTTATTAATCGTTTCCGTTTTGACATCCCACGGCAGTCCCGCAAAACGCGCAGCCTGTCTCGACGGCAGCTGCCCCTGTCCGCCTTGAAGAACGGAACCCATAATGACTTCATCGACATCCTCAGGATGTACACCGGAACGTTTTAATGCTTCTTTTACGGCGATTCCGCCGAGCTCCGCTGCCGTCTTTGACTGAAGCGCGCCCCCGAGTTTTCCAAAAGGCGTGCGCGCGCCGCCTGCAATAACCGATCTCGCCACCTGACATCCTCTCCCCTTATCATGATTTGTGCATACCGAAGATAAAAGAAGGCGGAGATCCGGCTCACACCTTCTTTATTCAAAACCTG
The DNA here is from genome assembly GCF_002993925.1 of Bacillus paralicheniformis. Classification (NCBI taxonomy): domain Bacteria; kingdom Bacillati; phylum Bacillota; class Bacilli; order Caryophanales; family Bacillaceae; genus Bacillus; species Bacillus paralicheniformis. The sequence goes on from NZ_CP023665.1 coordinate 4,000,816, forward strand.
AAATCCGTCTATGAAGCATGTTCTTTTTGTTCTGAGCCGAATACGGCGCGTTCAAGCAGCTCCGCCACATCGTAGGTGCCGACCTGATCCTCCATTTCCTTGGCTTTTGTTCCGTCGCCTAGCATCGTCAAACAATACGGACAGCCCGAACTGATGACAGAAGGTGAAGCGCTGAGCGCCTGCTCCGTTCTGGCAACGTTGATCCTTGTGCCCGTCTCTTCCTCCATCCACATGAGACCGCCCCCCGCTCCGCAGCACATTCCGTTTTCACGGCTGCGTTCCATTTCCACTAAATGGATGCCCGGAATGGAGCGCAGAATATCGCGCGGCGGTTCGTAAACCTCATTGTAGCGGCCCAAATAGCATGAATCATGAAAGGTGACGGTTTCGCGAACCGGAAACTCAGGTTTCAGCCTTCCTTCTTCAATAAGGGCAGCGAGAATTTCTGTATGATGATACACCTCCGCTTTCAGACCAAAATCAGGATATTCATTTTTAAAAATATTGTATGCATGCGGATCGATGGTTACAATTTTTCGAACATCATTTTTTTCAAATTCTTCAATATTTTTTGCGGCAAGCTCCTGGAATAAAAACTCGTTGCCAAGCCGCCTCGGCGTATCGCCTGAATTTTTTTCTTTATTGCCTAAAATCGCCAACGTGACCCCGGCTTGATTGAGAAGGCGCGCGAAAGCCATGGCGATCTTCTGGCTTCTCCGGTCATACGATCCCATCGACCCGACCCAGAACAGGTATTCAAAGGCCTCGCCTTTTTTCTTCATTTCTTTCACTGTCGGCACCTTAACGTCGTCTCTCATGTCACGCCAGTTTTCGCGTTCTTTTCTGTTTAATCCCCAAGGGTTACCCTGTCTTTCAATGCTCGTCATGGCGCGCTGGGCATCTGCATCCATTTTTCCTTCTGTGAGCACGAGATAGCGGCGGAGATCGATGACCTTGTCGACGTGCTCATTCATGACCGGGCACTGATCTTCACAATTCCGGCACGTTGTGCATGCCCAAATTTCCTCTTCGGTGATGATGTCGCCGATTAAGCTCGGATTGTATAGCTCTGAAGCAGCCGCTTCTCTTGATCCTTCTCCTCCCGCCGCCATGGCCAGCTGGTTGCCTTTCGTATGCTGAAAGAGAGGCGCGGGAACCCAAGGCGTTTTCGATGTTACTGCTGCTCCCTTTTCTGTCAAATGGTCTCTGAGCCGCAAAATCAGATCCATCGGCGAAAGCATCTTGCCTGTTCCGGTAGCCGGGCACATATTGGTACAGCGCCCGCATTCAACGCACGCGTAAAGATCGATCAGCTGGGATTGCCTGAATTCCTCGATCCGTCCGACGCCGAACGTTTCTTTTGTTTCATCTTCAAAATCGATTTTTTGAAGCTTTCCCGGGTTTGTCAGCCGGCTGAAAAATACGTTTGCCGGTCCGGCAATTAAGTGGGCGTGCTTTGACTGCGGCACATAGACTAAAAATGTCAGTAAGATAAGAAGATGCGCCCACCATGCCGCATAGAACACTGCCGCTGAGGCGGTTTCTCCCATGAAGCCGAGGGCAAAAGCGATGCCTGATGCCATCGGTTCGTGCCATGATAATGAATGTTCATGCCAGATCATGTTCATACCGTTTCCGAGTAAAACGGTAAACATCAAGCCGCCGATCAGCATGAGCACGATCCCCGACTTCAAATTGCGCTTCAGTCTGACGAGTTTTTCAATATAGCGCCTGTGAAAGGCCCAGACCACCGCAATTAAAATCATCAACGTGACGATTTCCTGAAAAAACGTAAACGCCGGGTAGACGCTGCCAAGCGGAAGTCCTTGATCGGGAACGAGCCCTTTCAAAATAAAATCGATCGCTCCGAACTGAACGAGAATAAAGCCGTAAAAAAACATGACGTGGATAATGCCGCTTTTTTTATCTTTAAGCAGTTTCTTTTGGCCGAACACGTTCTCCCATATCTTTTGAAGGCGCTCCTTCGTCCGCTTATCAAAATCCTCTTTTTGTCCGAGCCTGATGTAACTGATTCTCGTTCGGATCAAGTAGACAAACAGATAAACGGCGTAAGCGGTTACACCTAAAAACGCAATGAAATTCAACCACAATAAGACATTCATCAGCTGCTCCCCCTTTCATTTCCCCAACCTTAAATCCCCTTGAACTACCTTTATCTTAAATAATGAATGAGTGTTCAGTCAATATGTTTTCATAAATGCAGGAAATTAGGGGGACACTATTCTTTACACGAAAAAAGGGAGTGTCTTCATTGGTGCCGCTTATGATTATGGTATGTTTTCTCATCCTGCTTCTTGCGCTCGATTTCCGTTTCGGCCGCAAAGCCTTTGAAAGGAAAGCCTACGAACCCGTTTTTTCAGAGAAGAAAAGCGATATTGAACTGATTCATAACGGAGAAGACTTGTGTGAGCGGCTGCTGGATGACATCCGCCAGGCCGAATCGTCGGTGCATGTCATGTTTTATATTGTGAAGAACGATGATATCAGCCTTGAATTTTTAAAAATGCTGAAGGATAAAGCGAAAGCCGGCGTATGCGTACGCTTGCTGATTGACCGGATCGGCGCGATGAAGGTAAAGAAAAAAACGCTGTCAGACTTGAAACAAAGCGGAGCGCACGTTTTTTTTGTCAACAATCCGGGCTTCCCTTATTTCTTTTATCGACTGAATGCAAGAAATCACCGGAAAATCGCTGTCATAGACGGAAAGATCGGCTATGTGGGCGGATTTAACATTGCGAAAGAATACCTTGGTAAAAAAGCGGAATTCGGCCCGTGGAAGGATTACCATTTGCGAATGACGGGGGAAGGTGTTGCCGACTTGCAGCACATTTTTTTATCAGACTTCAATAGAGAAGCGCCGCTATCACAGCCGGACAGCGGTATGTTCCCGCCGCTCCATCAAGGAGCTGTCACCCATTCGATACATGCGACAAAAGGGTTTTCTCTGGAAGGAAAATACATTTCATTTATTGATCAGGCAAAAGAAAGAATCATGATTTGCACGCCGTACTATATTCCGAGTCCGGCTTTGCAGCAAGCAGTTCTTTCAGCCAGGGAAAGAGGCGTGATCGTCTCGGTTCTCGTGCCGATGAAAGCCGACCATCCGCTTGTCAAAGAGGCCGCCTACACGAACTTTCCCGCACTTTTGGAGGCGGGTTGCTATATTTACCGGTACTACAGAGGCTTTTATCATGCAAAAGCATTGATCGTCGACGACCGGCATGTGATGATCGGAACATCAAATTTTGACAATCGAAGCCTGTTTCTCAATGATGAAGTGAATGTCGTCATCCATGATAAAGACTGGACAAAACAATTCTTTGACGTCGTCAAGGAAAGTATTGAACACGCCGAGCTTCTGACAAAGGAGCGGTATGCGAAGCGGCCGGTGATGCAGCGGCCCATCGAATGGCTGGCGAAATCGATTTCATATTTTTTATGAATCGTACGTTTATCCTGCATAACATGCGGGTAACATTTCACCAAAGTGATGATTACATACGGAGGGATATATGATGAACCAAGCAGAGTCGATTAAGCTCCGCGCACAATCGATGACATTAAAAAACTTGATTGAGCTGTACAGACTTTGCCGCTCAGCCAGACATCAGCTATATATATGCTCAAGAAAAACAATGTGCAAAATTAAAGATTTAATTGAACTGGAAATGTTCAGAATGGCCAATCGCGAAAATGAGTGCCTGATTGTCATCGAAGGGAAGATGGCGCAGGAGTTAGTAAGAAAAGCACAATCGATTCTTTCTGACGCTCAAGTTCAATAAGGGAAGGCGACGGACCTTCCTTGTGTGAGACGCCTCCTCACCAAATCAAGAAAAAATCCCCCGTTCAAAGGACGGGGGATTCGTTTTACATTTTTTCAGGAGCTGATACGCCGATCAGCTTGAGTGCATTATTTAATGTGATTTGTGTTGCCTTCATCAATGATAAACGCGCTCGGCTTTTTTCTTCATCTGCCGGATCGAGAACTTTCTCAGCATTGTAAAAACTGTGGAGCACAGATGCCAATTCAAAAATATAGTTTGTAATGCGGTGCGGAATCCGCTTCTCTGCGGCATCGGCGACAGCCTCAGGGAACGAGCCGATCACTTTAAGCAGATCATACTCTTTTTCAGAAGCGATTTTCGTCAGGTCAAGGTTCCCTTCAAATGAAATACCTTTTTCTTCGCCTTGTCGCAGCATGCTGCAAATTCTCGCATGAGCGTACTGCGCGTAGTAAACCGGGTTTTCATTCGATGTGGAGACAGCCAGGTCAAGATCAAAGTCCATGTGCGTATCGGCGCTGCGCATCGCAAAGAAGTAACGCACCGCGTCAAGGCCGACCTCATCAATGAGATCGCGCATTGTCACAGCTTTTCCGGTTCTTTTGCTCATCTTCATTTTTTCGCCGTTCTTGTAGAGATGGACGAGCTGGATGATCTCGACCTCAAGCGTTTCTTTGTCATAACCGAGCGCTTCAATGGCCGCTTTCATGCGCGGGATATAGCCGTGATGGTCCGCTCCCCATACGTTGATCAGCTTTTGGAAGCCGCGGTCAAGCTTGTCTTTGTGATAAGCGATGTCAGGCAGAAGATACGTGTAGGACCCGTCTTTTTTGATCAGGACGCGGTCTTTGTCATCGCCGAACGCCGTCGAGCGGAACCATGTCGCCCCGTCTTCTTCATAGATGTGCCCTTTTTCGCGAAGGGCTTCGAGCGCCTGATCGATCTTTCCGTTTTGGTAAAGCGATGTCTCTGAGTACCAGACATCAAATGGGACACGGAAATTCTCGAGGTCTTCACGAAGTTTGCCTAATTCGTACTTTAAGCCGTATTCACGGAAAAACGCGAGGCGTTCGCTCTCTTCTTCATGAACAAAACGGTCGCCGAATTCATCGGCGAGCTTTCGGCCGATTTCCTTAATGTCTTCGCCGTGATATCCGTCTTCAGGCATCGGCTTGTCTTTTCCAAGCGCCTGAAAGTAACGGGCCTCGACGGATAATGCGAGGTTGTTGATTTGATTGCCGGCATCGTTGATGTAATATTCGCGGCTCACTTCATACCCCGCTTTTTCAAGTACATTGCAGAGAGAATCTCCGACAGCGGCTCCGCGGGCATGTCCAAGATGCAGGTTGCCCGTCGGGTTTGCTGAGACGAATTCCACCTGAACGCGTTCTCCGCCTCCGATATTTGTTTCACCGTAGGCCTCTCCTGCTTCAAGCACAGCCGGAATGAGCTTCGTTAAATATTGATTGTTCATGTAGAAATTGATAAAACCCGGTCCTGCGATATCAAGTTTGTCGATCGACGCTTTTCCTTTATCAAAGGATGCGACGATTTCCTCGGCAATATTCCGCGGCGCTTTTTTGGCGATTCTCGCCAGCTGCATCGCCATGTTAGTGGAATAGTCTCCATGCGACTTGTCTTTCGGGACTTCCAATACGACTTCGGGAATCTCGCTTTCTGCGGCGAGGCCGGCTTTCATGACAGCTTCTTTAATTTCCTGCTTCAGCACATCTTTCATTTGTTCGACTATGTTCATGACTCGTGTCCTCCTCTATACGAAATCGACATCATATGTAAATGCTTTTGTTCATCGCTTACAATCATATCGTACTCAACGCTGATCTTTCCGTCTGGCGGCTGCCGGGTGACTGATACGGATTTTGTATCCACGCCAAGCTCGAGCCTGCCGAAAGGCATTTTATAATGAGTGACGGTGCGGCTGCCCGGCCTGAAACGCTGTTTCATTTCAATGGCGCCGGAACGCATCACCAGAACTTCGTTTTCGCTTGCTTTTACGATCGTCTTCACCTTTCCCGCATCATGCTCTTCATGATAAGAAAGATATATTTTATCTTTTTTCATATAATAAAACCCAGTTGTCCGGAACTCGATCGTTTCCGTGTCCGATCCTTCCCGGATAACAGATTTCACATGGATATTAACGGGTGTCTCCTGGTTCATTCCGACACTTCCTTTTTTGATCCGATTTGACTTGATTAGTATAATCATTCGGGAAAAAAAGTTCAACCGCTGCTCCTTTATACCATCTTAACAGAACGGACGGGAAGATAAACCATTTTCTAAGAAAAAAGCCGTCCCGAAAAAGGACAGCCTGTTTATTTCACCCAGCCGAGCAGCATTTCGCGAATCAGCTTGCTTGCCGTATTTGCGGTTTGTTCCGAATGGTCGTAGACCGGAGCGACCTCAACCAGGTCTCCTCCAACGACGTTGACGTCTGAGCGGGCGATTTCGTGAATCGAAGCGAGCAGCTCTTTTGATGTGATGCCTCCGGCGTCAACCGTACCGGTTCCCGGCGCATGAGCGGGATCTAAGACATCGATGTCAATCGTTACATAAACCGGACGCCCTGCGAGTTTCGGCAGGACGGATTTAAGCGGCTCAAGCACTTCAAATTTGGAAATGTGCATACCGTTTTCGTTTGCCCATTCAAACTCCTCTTTCATACCGGAGCGGATGCCGAATGAATAGACATTGCCGGGACCGATCAGTTCCGCTGCTTTGCGGATCGGCGTCGAATGCGAGAGTGGCTCTCCTTCATAGTCGACGCGGAGATCTGTGTGCGCATCCATATGGATGATGGCAAGATCGGGATATTTTTTATACATCGCTTTAATGACCGGCCATGAAACGAGGTGCTCTCCTCCCATTCCGAGCGGGAATTTTCCTTTTTCTAAAATGCTGTCAACATATTCTTCAATCATGTCGAGGCTCTTCTGCGGGTTCCCGAAAGGCAGCGGGATGTCGCCGGCATCAAAGAAATGAACCTCGTCAAGCTCCCTGTCCAAATAAGGGCTGTATTCTTCAAGCCCGATGGACACCTCGCGGATTCTCGCCGGACCGAAGCGCGATCCGGGACGGTAGCTGACCGTCCAATCCATCGGCATGCCGTAAAGGATGGCGTCCGCCTCTTCCCAATCGGGGCGGCTTGCGATAAACACCTTGCCGGAATATGCTTCATCAAATCTCATCTTCAAAAACCTCCCTGAAAAAAAGCGCAGAATACCATCCTGCGCCAAACTGTTTTATTTGATTAAATCGCTGACGAATTTCGGAAGGACGAATGCCGCTTTATGAATTTCTTTTGTATAGTATTTCGTCTCAATATCGAAGAAGCGACTGTCCTCCACTTCAAGAGGATCGTATTTTTTCGAACCGATCGTAAACGTCCACAATCCGCTTGGATATGTCGGAATGTTGGCCAAATACAGCTTTGTAATCGGAAAGATCTCTTTTACATCGCGCTGAACGTTAGTGATCAGTTCAGGTGTAAACCAAGGGTTGTCCGTCTGAGCAACAAAAATGCCGTCTTCCTTTAGCGCATTTGCTATGCCGGCGTAAAAGCCTTTTGTAAACAAGTTGACAGCCGGCCCTACAGGCTCGGTTGAATCGACCATGATGACATCGTACTCATTTTCAGATTCTGCAATGTGCATAAAGCCGTCATCGACCTTTACTTCGACGCGCGGATCGTCAAGTTTGCCTGCAATGGAAGGCAAAAATTTCTTAGAGTATTCGATCACCTTGCCGTCGATATCGACAAGCGTCGCTTTTTTGACGCTCGGATGCTTCAAAATTTCACGGATGACGCCGCCGTCTCCGCCGCCAACCACAAGTACATGCTCAGGGTTCGGATGCGTAAACAGGGGCACATGCGCCACCATTTCGTGGTAGACAAATTCATCTTTTTCAGATGTCATGACCATGCCGTCAAGAAACAGCATGTTGCCGAATTCTTCCGTCTCGGCCATTTCGAGCTTTTGAAAGTCCGTCTGCTCTGTATGTAAAGTCTTGTTGATTTTCATCGTAATGCCGAAGTTTTTCGTTTGCTTCTCTGTGTACCAAAGTCCGCTCAAAGCGTCATCTTCCTTTCGTGATAAGCTGTATTTCCATCTATTTTTCTCGCCTGCGGCGACGATTATTCTGCACTGAAGCATCGGCTTTTGCCTAAGGAAAAAGTATAGAGGAATTGCAGGTGATTGTAAAGACGGATCGATTCATTTTCAGGAGTCATTCCATTCCCGACGGCCGTTTTGGGCTGAGCTTGCCACAGATGTACATAAGCTTATTCTGCAGCGGCGACTGCCAAAACTGAGGATTCCTCCGGTTGCTCTGTTAATCGCCTCCTAGAGGGTCTGCGGTTTTTTCCTTCCCGCTTGTTTAAACCCTCCTCTTTTTCCTCATAATGATAAGAACATTTATTTATCCGGGAGGAGATTTGAACATGGACATGATGACGGACAAGCGGGTCCGTTTAACTATCAAGACGATACGCGCATTTTTGTTCATGGGAGCATTGATGCTGATCTTCCTTTCAATCGTTGTCATGACGGTGGTCCTGGCAGCCAAATGGCAAGGCGCTCCTTCGATTCAGGTGCCGAGGTCTACCGTGCTGTATGACGGAAGCGGAAAGCAGATGGGAGAGACGCATTACGGGCAAAAGCGGTACTGGGTTTCGCTGAAAAGCATCAATCCCGCCGTCATCGATGCCACACTTGCCGTTGAAGACCGGAACTTCTTCCGGCACCACGGCTTCGACTATATGAGGATGGGCGGCGCCCTCATCGCCGATCTAAAGGCGATGTCCAAAGTTCAGGGAGCCAGCACCATTACACAGCAATATGCGAGAAACCTCTACCTCGGCCACGATAAAACATGGAAAAGAAAGTGGAATGAAGCTTTTTATACGATACGGCTCGAACAAAACTACACAAAGAAAGATATTTTGGAAGGCTATTTAAATACGATTTATTACGGGCATGGAGCCTACGGAATCGAAGCTGCTTCCCGGATGTATTTTGGCAAACGGGCCAAGGATATCAATGCGGCGGAAGCTGCGATGCTTGCCGGCATTCCAAAGGGTCCTTCCGTTTATTCGCCTTTTGTTAATGAAAAAAAGGCGAAAGAACGCCAGGAAATGATCCTGACAATGATGGAGAAAGAAAACAAGCTGACGAAAAAGCAGGCGGCAGAACTGAAAAAACTGCCGCTCCGCTTTGAAAAACAGGATAAGCAAACAACCGCTAAAACCGCTCCGTACTTTTATGACGAAGCGGTTAAAGAAATCGCGCGCTTGCTGCATTTGACACCGGAGCAAGCAGAAACCGGCGGCTACAACGTATTCACCACGCTCAACCCGCGTCTCCAAAAAATTGCCGAGGACACGATCGAACGCACGATTGATTCGTCATCTGACATTCAGGCAGGGTTTACAGCGATCAATCCGTCCGACGGCAGCGTTCTTGCGCTTGTCGGAGGACGCGACTACGAAAAAAGCCCGTTTAACCGCGTAACCCAGGCTATGCGGCAGCCCGGCTCCACCATGAAGCCTTTCCTTTATTATTCGGCTGTTCAAAACGGTTTTACGCCGGCCACCCGGATGAGGAGCGCGGAAACGACATTTGAGCTCGGGCAAGGCAGCGCTTATTCGCCGAGCAACTATCACGGCTATTACGCAGACGGCCCGATCACTCTTCTTCAGGCCCTGGCTTTGTCCGATAACATTTACGCCGTGAAAACGCACCTTTTCCTCGGCATGGACAAACTGATTGATGCTGCAAAACAATTCGGCATCACGAGCCCGCTGCAAAAAGTGCCGTCGCTTGCGCTCGGAACATCCCCCGTGAAGCCGCTTGAAATGGTGAATGGATACGCCATGTTTGCCAATGGCGGAAAAAAAATCGAACCTTCCTTTATTACGAAAATTACCGATTCGAACGGGGAGATTCTTTACGAAAAGCCGAAGCGAAGCAAACAAATCCTTGACCCAAGAGCGGCTTTTATCACGGCCAACATGATGAGCGGAATGTTCGACAAATCACTCAACGGCTATACATCTGTTACCGGGCGGACGATCGCAGATCAGCTGACGCGCCCATACGCCGGAAAATCGGGAACGACCAGCACCGACAGCTGGATGATCGGCTTTTATCCCGGCCTTGCTTCAGGCGTGTGGACGGGATATGACAAAGAGCGGACAATCGATGCCGTCGCAGAGAAAAACTATGCCAAACAAATTTGGGCCAAATTTATGGAAAAAGCGCTTGAAAACGCGCCCGCCGCAACTTTAAAGCCGCCGGAAGGCGTGAAAGGGATGTATATTGACCCTGCTACAGGCTATGCGGCGGCGCCCAGCTGTCCGTCCAAATATTTCGCTTATTTTATCGAAGGTACTGAACCCGAGCAGGTTTGCTACGGAAAAGAAATCTATAAGGATCAAAAAGCCGGGCGCGAAAAACCCGCCGCTCCCCACAAGCGGAAAAAGTGGTGGGAAAAATGGTTTAAAAAAGAAGAATAAACTTTTTTGGGCGGGATAGACGAACCCCCCGGACTTCACGGCGGTCCGGGGGGTTTTTTTCCTATTGCTGAAGCAATCCCTTTTTCAGCTCGTCTGATGAACGGTCCCAAAGCCCTTGATCATGATTTTTCAGAAAATTGGCCAGAACGCGCTTGGAACTTTCATCCATGTGCTCGACGATAATCTTCCGCTTCATCGACTTATCCATTAAATTCACGTGCTCCGGAAGCGATTTGTAGCCGCGGCGGATGCTTCTGTCCACCGTCATTTCGCAAGCCGTCACCCCCGCATAATAAGGGCCTTCTTCCCTGCGGTCGATCGTAACCCACACCAGCCAGTAAGGTTTTCCGTTCGGCACCTCTTCCTTGTTCGGCAAAAATTTGATTCCTTTTTCAACCGTGCTGCGGGCGTGCATGGCGCCGATATCAACAAACGCTTCTTTCTCTTCGACATCGACAAAGACAGGCGAGATGTTGTCAAGGCTTAAAGCCCCTGCACCAAATCCCCCGTGTCCGTCCGTCGGATCGCTTTTAATAATATTGAATCCGATTGTTTTTTTCTTTTTTCCTTGTTCCATCAAAAATACCTCCTACATCAGCGGCCGGAAAACGCTGTTAAATATCGAGATGATATATTCCCGCCCTTCATTCAAAAACGGCCAGAATACATATTGGCCAAGCGGCGTAATGACGATGATCAGAAACACGATCGAGCCGTACGCTTCATATTTCGACAGCTTCGCCCGCACATCGGGGGCGACCACATCCTGTATAACCCGAAAACCGTCAAGGGGCGGGAACGGCATTAAATTAAACAGAAATAAAAGCAGATTGAGATTCACCCAAATCGTAAAAAATTGAAGCAAGCCGCTGTAAAAACTGGAAGGCAGCGTCCCGGACAGCTTCACGGACAAAAGCAGCAATATAAAACCGATGAAAGCAAGGATCAGGTTGCTGATCGGTCCTGCGATTGACACGAGAAATCCGGCCAGCCTCGGATTTTTAAAATAAAAGCGGTTAACGGGCACCGGCTTTGCCCATCCGAATCCCAAAATAAAGATCAAAATCGTTCCAAACGGATCAAGATGCTTGAGCGGGTTGAGCGTCAGCCTGCCCTGCCGTTTGGCCGTCTCATCACCGAATTTGTATGCCACATATGCATGGGCGACCTCATGCACAGTGAATGCGGCAGCAAGTGTCAAAACAACATACGGAATCATTTCCAGCGGATAAATAAGAAAACGGTCTAAAATGTGGCTTTCCCTCTTTCTCATATACAAAGATTTACTATCTCCAGTATACTATAAGAGCAGCTGATGCTAAAGTAAGCAGCCATTTTTTAAAAGGAGGAGGAGAACATATGCCGTACGTAACGGTTCAAATGCTGGAAGGCCGCACAGATGATCAAAAAAGAAATCTGGTGAAAAAAGTGACCGAAGCCGTCTCCGAAACAACAGGCGCACCTGCAGAAAAAATCGCGGTCATCATTGAGGAAATGAAAAAGGAAAACTACGGTGTCGCCGGCAAACGAATGAGCGATATGTAATAAAAACGGCGTCTGCCGCTTACATGCGGGACGCCGTTTTTATTATTTATACCAAGCTTTATTTCTTGTGATCTGGCTATTGTGAGCCGAATCCCAGACATCGACCGTGTAGGCGTAGTCGTAGTTCATAATGCAGCGGATTCCGCTTCCTTGCGCATCGTGGTTCAAGCCGAAGTTATGGGAAAATTCGTGGGTCGCCGCTTTTGCCGTGTTGGCCGTTCCCTGGTCGAGGTTTACGCTGAAGGCGCTGCCGTTCGGCTTGCTGTTGTATACGTATGCGATGCCGCCGGCGTCAAAATTGCTGTTCGCCGTAAATCCGACGACAAATTTATAGCTGCGCCCGCTGAAATTGCTCTGAAGGTTTGATAGAATTTGAGAGCTGTTGCTGCCTGAAGAAGTCCAAGGCGCCACGGCTTCGACAACAAAATCAATATCGTGGTCCCTGTTGAACATGACATCCGCCTGCTCAATAATTTGGACGATTCTCGTCTGCCAATCGCTGTATTTCGCGCGATACTGAGCGTCAGCCACGGCCAGGACGCTCACTTTCTGACTGCCCGTGCCTGCCTGGGTTGAAAATGTCCCTTTGCTCGTATTCTTTTTAAACGTTTTTGTTCCCGCTACATTTCCTTTCTCATCCAATATTTTCGTATTGACCGTTTTTTCTATTTGAACTTTTCCTTTCAAGTCTTTAAAGTCTTTCGCCTTAGGCAAAGAATCGATATGAGTTCCTTTTACTTCATGGCCGTGTTCATGATCGTGCCCGTCAACCTTGGCGGCGCCTGCCGTCAAACCGGGGATGAGACTGACGGAAAGTAATAGAGATAAGAATATAGAACGCTTTTTCACTGCTAATTCCCTCCTTTTTTTGAACGAAAGAAAGATTCTGCTAGTTATCTAAAAATTCCTTCAATTCATCCAAAAAGAGGAAATATTACACGCGTTCTGTTTACTGCTCCTTTCTATTTCCCCACAAAAATTCCAAAATGTTTACAATAAAACAAAACAAAAAACCTACCGTTTTCCGGCAGGCTTATGAACAAAGGTCTCTGAGTTTTTTTATGTAAGCGACGGCTTCATCGAATTCTTCGTCCGTATACCGCTGCTTGCTTTTTACGGTAAACACTTTTTCTCTGATCTCTTCCTGCTCCAGTCCTTCAAAATACAGAATCGTCGACACCAGTTCCAAAAAGCGCGATGACTGGCCGTTCACGTCGTCTATATAGGCTTTAATATCCCGCATATCCAGCTCACACTGGCTCAAAAACTGCGTTCCCGCTTCAGTGGGCGAATAGCGGTATTGATAATAGCCGCCTTTTTTTTCTTTGACTTCATGAAGAAATCCGAGATTGCAAAGTTCTTCGACTTGAAGCGTCAGCTCCTCTGAATAGGGCCCGTAAAAATGAAAATCATACTTTTCATAAAAGGGAAGCTCCAATTTCTTTGCGATATAAATGATTTTCTGCAGCTTTTTCCGCCCGACAATCTCCCCCGAATCCGAGAAGACCTTCATCAGCTTTGCATGTTCTTTTAACAAATCTCCGCCATCTCCTTCATCCTTTTCTTTCTATATCAGTCCGAGCAATTCTTTCATTCTTTTCGCATGACGGCCGTCAGGCAATCCTTCGATTAAATCGAGCGGGAAATACAGCTTATGGTCCGTTCTCCGCTTGCCTGATATCGCATCGACAATATCGGATTGCCGCGACAGCTCCTTAATCTGGCCGTTGTGCGTCAGCAATTGAATCGGGAGGCGCTCCTCTTCTTCCCCCGGTCTGTAGAAATCATAAGGAAGGTCTGAGGACGAATCCACCACAAGGTAATAATCGGGATCAATCCCTGATTCTTTAAACAAGGCGGTCAGTTCAAAGTAAGTCGCCATTTCCTCATTCGGATTGAATTCCGCATACTGGAACAGCCTGCGGTTGATAAACCGGCGGCATAAATCAGACAAAACCTCATCCTCTTCTTTTTCCCAGGCCTGAAAATAATAAAGAATGATTGCTTCATCAAGACTCAAATAATCTTCCAATGTGACATTGCCTTCAAAAATAGAATAAAAATGCACGGGCGCATACGTGAAAACATAGCCTTCCTCATGAAGCTGCTTTGCACGGTGAAGAATCTTCGTCAAAATCACTTCCGCGCTTCTTGTCACAGGATGGAAATAGACCTGCCAGTACATCTGGTACCGGCTCATAATATAATCCTCAACGGCATGCATTCCGCTTTGCTTAATCACGATTTGGTCTTCGCGCGGCCGCATCACGCGGAGGATCCGCTCCATATCGAAATGGCCGTAGCTGACGCCGGTATAATAGGCGTCTCTCTGAAGATAGTCCATGCGGTCAGCGTCAATCTGGCTTGAGATCAGGCTGACGACCTGCTTGTTCTGATAGGTTTTCGCGATGACCTCAGCGACATCCTTTGCAAACGTCGGGCTCACCTTGTTTAACACCTGGTTAACTTCTGTATCGCCTAAAATGATCGCTCTCGTAAAATCTTCATGATCAAGCCGGAAGACCTTTTCAAACGAATGGGAAAACGGGCCGTGCCCCAAATCGTGCAGCAATGCGGCGCAAAGGCACAGATCACGCTCGCTGTCATTCCATTCCTCCCTGCCTTTAAAAACGTCATCAACCATTCTTCTGACAATTTCATAGACGCCGAGAGAATGGTTGAAACGGCTGTGTTCGGCTCCGTGAAACGTCAAATAGGTCGTTCCAAGCTGTTTGATTCTGCGCAGTCTCTGAAATTCACGGGTTCCGATCAAGTCCCATATCAGCTTGTCCCGTACATGGACATAGCGGTGAACAGGATCTTTAAACACTTTTTCTTCTGATAATTTTCCGTTTGGATACGCCATTTTTGTCCCTCTTTTTTTCAAACGTGAGGCAAACTGATCGCTGCCCATCCGTCTCTTTTTCTTCGGAGAACTAAATGTATATTGTAAGTATTGCCCGATCTGCTTGTTTTCTTTTAGGTCTGTTTCTATTATATCGAGTCTGCTTTTTTGAAAACATCCTTGAATTTACCCGGCTATTTGTTCCAGACTGCAAAAAAGCCGGCAAACAAGCAAAAACGCCTGACCCGTTAGGGAGGCGGTTATTTTTTGAGTTTCTTTTTCACTTTTTCGATCAGCTCGTCTTCATCAGGAGCTGACAGCGGACGATTATTGACAAACGCGAACGATTTTTTTCGTCCCGGCCCGCAGTAAGACTGGCAGCCGATTTCCACTTTTGCATCCGGATCGATTTCTTTCAGACGGGGCAAAAGCGTCTTTAAATTAGTGGCCTGACAATCGTCGCATACTCGAAATTCATTAGCCATTTCATACGCTTCCTTTCGTTTTGTTCATCTGTCTTTATGAAAGGCATTCAACCGTGCCGAACTTTGATAAAAAATGACACCATCCTTCATTTTACAAGGATTCTTTCATTCCTGCAAGGATCGCGCTAAAAAAATCAGTTCCTATTCTTTTAGCAAACTTGTATAAATATTTTCCAAAATGGACAATCTAATACCAATACTGACAATGGGAGTTGAGAAGTGATGAAACAAAGACAAGACGCTTGGTCTGAAGAGAATGATTTACTGCTTGCTGAAACGGTATTGCGGCATGTCAGAGAAGGCAGCACACAGCTGAACGCCTTCGAGGAAGTCGGAGACAGACTGAACAGGACATCAGCCGCCTGCGGTTTTAGATGGAACGCGGTTGTCCGCCACCAATACGAAAAAGCATTGCAGCTGGCTAAAAAACAAAGGAAGCAAAGAATGCGCGCCCTTGGAAACGGCCAGCCGGCGAAAAAACGCTTATTATACAAGCCGCCTGTCGAAACAGAGGCTGAACCGCCTGCAGAAAGCGTCATTGAGCAGCAGAAAGCAACCGCCGATTCAAGCGAACAGCAGCCGATCGCCAGCGAGCATCTGCCTTATGTTGATGAGAGCTTTAAAGAAGAGTTAGCTAGTTTATCGCACCTTCTATCGCCAAACCAGCCGCAGGCAGGCCATTCAGCCGATTCATCGAAAGACATGACGATCGATGATGTGATCCGCTTCCTGCAAAACTACACAGGAAACGAAGCACAGACTGCCGCTTTAAAAATGGAAAATGACCGCTTAAAACAGGAAAATGAAGAGCTGACGAAAAAAGTTGAAAAGCTTGAAGCTGAAGTCAAAAAGCTGGAAAAAGACCAGTCGACCATCCAGGAAGACTACGAAACGCTCGTAAAAATTATGAACCGTGCAAGAAAACTAGTTTTATTCGAAGAAGACGAACACGCTGCGCCCGCCTTCAAAATGGACCGGAACGGCAATTTAGAAAAAATGGCTGAATAGCGCTTTCAGAGGGTGCGGCAAAGAGACAGAACTGAAACATAAAAATTTGCCGATACGCTGATACCCCTTTCTTGAAAAAAGGGGGTATTTTTTACCTCTGCGGCTTGCTTTCATATGACAAAAATTTCATAATAGGGATAGCAATTTATAAGGCGGGGTATTCGATGAAGTTTGTTTTATATGCGGTTCAGTTAGGCACGGCAGCCCTTTTGTTTTTGTTTTCTGCATTGGCAAGCTGGTATCAAGGCAGCGAGCTTTTAAAGGTGCCGTGGGAGTGGAAATATACAGCCAAGTTTACAAAACTGCTCTATGGAGAGGACTCCATAAAATACGCACACGATATTTCCCAGCTTGATTTTTTCGTCTACGCGGCCAAGCATACGCCGGCAACCGTAATTTTAATGGCTGTCAGTTTGGCGTATATCATCGCTTTGGCGGCTTATCTTCTCATCAAAACATATGTAAAACGAAAAAGCGCTTTGAGCGCAGCATAAAAAAACCGCTTCGGAAGCGGTGAAGTGTGACAAAATCCTGAAACGTTCAACCGTTTTAGGATTTTGCCGTCTATGAAGCATTTTCTCAATCCGCTAGAGGCAGCCGCGGTTTTTCGCCGCTTTAAGCATGCCTGGCAACGAATATAACGGGAGCGCAGAGGCTCTTCTTCTATCCAAAAACTTTTTCATTCCGCTCAATCATACGGACGAGGTTTTTTTCATAGGCTTCTTCTTCTGCGGGCGTGAGGGGGCCTTGATAAATCTCCCCGCCCAGCTCTTTCAGCTGTGTCAGAAGCAAGAGCATCAAGTCCTGCACCGAGATGTCTTCATTGAGAAGCTCGGAGAGCGAAGCCATCGTTTCCGGGCGAATATCGGGATAAACGGCTTTTGTTTTCCCGCGCATGTCTTTCAATGCGGTGTCGTAGAAACGTTTGATCAGCTCAGCGCGACCGCTTCCGCTTTGATCAGCGCATAAATAAATTTGAACAGCCACTCCGCCTCTCAGCCGCCTCTGGGAAATTCCCGCAAACTTCCTTCCCCCGATGCTCAAATCAAAGCTCCCCGGACAGTAAGAGCCTTTGATTTCATAGGCTTCGATTGCTGCGTCATAGGATGACAGCATTCGCTTAACGAGCTCAAACATCGCTTCATAGCCCCGGTCGATATCAATTCCGTTTTTCTTATCCTGAAAAATCAGCGAAACGTTTAAAACCCCGCTGTCCAAAACGACGGCCAGTCCGCCGGAATTGCGAACGATGACTTGATAGCCCGCTTCTTCAAGCAATGAAATCCCGTCTTGTAAATAAGGAAGCCTTGTATCCTGAATTCCGAGCACGATCGTGTCATGGTGCACCCAGGAACGCGCCGTCGCCGGAGACAAACCCTTTCCGACAGAAGCGCACAGCGTATCATCTATCGCAAATGATTGTTTTGCATCAAAATATGGGCCGAGGCTGGATTGGTCAATAATTCTCCATTTCGGCTGGATGAGTAGATCAATCGGTTGCTTTGCCATATATATTGTAAACCCTTTCGTTATGCATTTCAGCCAACATCCATTATACCATTTACGAAAACATGATGTGGGATTTTTCTTATCTCCGGCGCTTCTCCTTCATTCATGTGACGCTTAAAGACGGTTCTCCGAATTCGAGCGGCAGCCCGACGTAATTTTCGGCAAGACTTTGAGCGGCCGCTGTTGAGGTTGTGACATGGTCAAGCTCAGCCAATTGAATTTGGTAGTCAAATGGCGTGTAGCCGTGATGACGGTGCAGCAGGGATGTCATATACCAGGAAAAGCGCTCCGCTTTCCAGACGCGGCGGAGGCAAGCCTCAGAATAGCGGTCCAGCCGTTCGGTATTGCCGGCTTCGTAATAGTCTTCGAGCGCCCACGCAAGCCGTTGGACATCCGCCATCGCAAGATTCAGGCCTTTCGCACCGGTCGGCGGTACAATATGCGCGGCATCCCCCGCTAAATACAGTCTGCCGTATTGCATCGGATCGCATATAAAGCTTCTCATCGAGACAATGTTCTTTTGAATCACAGGGCCTTCAGTCAGCTTCCATCCGTCATCGGCCGACAGCCTTAAATGAAGCTTCTCCCATATCCTTTCGTCCGGCCAGTTCCCGATTGAATCTGAAGGGCTGACTTGCAGGTAAAGCCGCTGGATTTCCGGAGTCCTCGTGCTGACGAGGGCAAACCCGTCCTCATGATGGGCATACACAAGTTCAGACGAGGACGGAGGGGCTTCAGCCAATATGCCGAGCCATCCGTATGGGTACACCTTTTCGTACTCTTTGCGGATCTCCCTCGGAATGCTTTGTCTGCTCGGCCCATGAAATCCGTCGCACCCCGCAATGAAATCGCAGGTCAGTTCTTCTGTATCGCCGTTTTCAGTCTGATAAGTGATGACGGGCGCTTCTGTATCAATATTTGACAGGCGGACGCCAGACACATTGAAAACGATGCGCCCTCCCGATTGCAGACGGACGTCGATTAAATCTTTGATCACTTCATGCTGGGGATAGATGGCAATGTACTTTCCTCCCGTCAGCTTGTGCATATCAATTCTGTGCCGCTTGCCGCCAAAGCGGATCTCAATCCCTTGATGAAACATGGCTGTTTTCATCATCCGTTCACCGGCGCCTGTTTCATTTAGCAAATCTACCGTCATCTGTTCAAGAACGCCTGCACGGATGGTTTCTTCAATCTCCTTTCGCGAGCGGGATTCGATCACGACCGCTTCGATTCCCCGGCGTTGGAGCAGGTTTGCGAGCATAAGCCCGGCAGGCCCCGCTCCGATAATTCCCACTTGTGTCCGCAAAATGGTTTCCTCCCTTTATCCATGTTTTGATGTGGCTTCTAACGTAAACTCGGCGCTTTCCGATTTAGAGACAAAATCAAATGAAGCATGCTTCTCTTGGACGAGCATGATGCCAAGCGCAGCAAAAACACTCGGGATCGCGAACACCATGAAAGCCTGCTTCGGCTCCATCCCGGCAGCAAGAATCAATGCAAACAGCGAAGGGGCAATGATCGCTCCGAGTCTGCCGACCCCGAGCGCCCAGCCGATTCCGGTCGCTCTGATTTCTTTCGGATAATATTCTGAAATATAAGGATTGGCGATATTTTGCGCTCCGACAGTGCATGCTCCGCCTAAAGCAATCAGCAAGTACAGAAGAACGGCGTTCATCGTCATTCCAAACGCTGCAAAACAAAAGGCCCCGATGACATACATCGCCGCAAGCACTTTTTTATGGCCGGCCTTATCTGCCAAATATCCGCCGAGTACCGCTCCTGCGGCTTGTCCGCTGCACAGCGCCAGATTAAATGACAAGCTTGACGACAGCCCGTAACCTGACTCCTGCATCATTTTCGGAAGCCATGTATTTAAGCCGTAGACCATGAGAAGGCAGCTGAAAACGGAAAGCCAGAATGCGAATGTGCTCGCTGCACGTTTTTGTTCGAACAGTTTTTTAACTGGAAAGCCCTTCTTTTCTTTCGCAATCACCGAAATTTGATAATTGTCGTCTTCCCTGTACCGTCCCGCCGGATGCACCTGATTGAGAATCTCAGCCAACGCTTTCGTCTTCTTCTTCAAAACGTAAAATGACAGAGATTCGGGGAACCGGCTGAAAAAAAACGGGAGCACAAAGAGCGGCACGGCTCCGATCAGATACAGCACTCTCCAGCTTGTCCCGGGCACGGCGAACATGCCGACGAGAGACGCCAGCACACCGCCTGCGGAATAGCCGCAATACATGGCGGCTACGATCACCGCTCTGTTTTTTTTCGGCGAATATTCGGTCATCAGCGAAATCGCATTTGGCATCAACCCGCCCATTCCAAGAGCAGCAAGAAACCGCATGATCGTAAACAAAAGCGGAGAATCGATCAGCCCGGCCAATGCCGTAAACAGGCTGAACAGAAAAATACAGAAGCCTAACACCTTTTTGCGGCCGTATTGATCTGCGAGCGGTGAAAAAATAAGTGCGCCGAGCATCATACCGATCAATGTATAGCTGCCGATCGCTCCGGCTTGAATGGCGGTCAGGCTCCATTCCTCCATCAGCCACGGCAAGCTGACGCCGTACATCGCAATATCATAACCGTCAAAGGCGATGGCGAAAAAACACCATAGGAAAACAGTCAGATGCACTTTGTTGAATTTGCTGGCCGCCATGATTTCTGCTGGATGAACTGAACGATTTTTCATGTTTCCCTCCACGATTCTAATCGTATTATGAGAACAGCTTAACGTACGGTGTCTTTTTCATTGAAAGCGTGCGTGCGAGCTTTTTGCCCCGCAGGTTCGAATGCCATGACGACATTGGAGCTCCCGGAAGACTGGCCGTATCCGTAAAACGTGCTTTTACATCCGTCTTCAAGCACGCCCAAAAGCATTGCAATGTGACGGCCGCCAGCTTCAAGTCCGGCATTTTTAGCATATTGAGGCAGCATCTGCTGAGCAGATATAAGATCGTTGTCTGTTAAATAGGTTAAAAATTGAGCATCGAGGGCCTGTTCGGCCAAAGTCGGCATGCATTCGGGCCCTCTCACCAAATGGTGGCTGAGTGCCCCGCTGCTGATGAACACGATTTTCTTTCTGCTTTCCTTCAGTACTCTTCCGGCAATCCGGCCCCACAAATACGTTTCTTCCAGGTTCGCCGCCAATGTAACCGATAAATCGATGACCGGAATATCCCCTTTTGGAACGAGATAGCGCAGCGGAACAACTGTCCCGTAGTCCCAGCAGTAGGCGGGATCGTTGATAGGAATGACGGAAAGCCCCTCTTTTGCGCCGGCTTCGGCCAACTGCAGCGCCAATTCCGTGTCCCCGGGGTAAGAATACGGAACATCGGAAATTAAATTCGGGCACTCCAAAGCTGTTAAAACGCCTTGATGATCGGGAGCCGCATCGATCAGATGATCGAAGCTTGACGTCCAGTGACAGGAAATCAAGACAACGGCATCAGGCTGAATTCTTTCGATGATCCCGGAGAGCCGCTTCATCCCTTTGACCAGCTCTTTTTGAAAGTCAGGGGTTTTATCTTCAAAGCACATCCTCGGTGTATGCGGAACAAGCGCCGCCAATTCGATTGACATGTAGATTCCTCCCGTCGCCTTCTTTAAGGTCTTAATTTTGAAACCGGTGTTCCGCCTATGCCCCAGTGGCTTTTAGGAATTTCGGTGACAAGAACACGGACGTTTTCCCTCGGAGCATCAAGGGTGGCGCTCAACGTTTCCGTCACTTTTTGAATGACTTCCTCGACCTTTTCAGGCGGCCGGCCTTCTAATAATTGAATATGAACGATCGGCATATGATCACCTCAGGTTATGATTGGACTGAAAATGATACATCTCCCAGTCCTTCTACTTGTGCTGAAACGCGGTCGCCCGGCTGCAGCATGACAGCTCCCGTTACACCGCCCGTTAAAATGATGCTACCGGCCGCAAGCTTTTGTTTCTTCCTGGAGAGCATATTGGCGAGCATGGCCGCCGAATTTGCGGGATGTCCGACAACTGCTGCACCAGTGCCCTGCTCTTTGACCTCGCCGTTTATCACTAAAGAGACTTTTGCTTCATCAAGCTTGAAATGGTCCGGCATCTTCACTTTTTCACCTAACACCACCCTTGAAGATGACGCATTGTCCGCAATGACATCAGGCAGGGTAAATGAGAAGTTTTCATAACGGCTGTCAATCACTTCAAGAACGGGAATCAATTCAGCAACGGCTTCAAGGACCTTCTCCTTTGTAACACCCGGCCCTTCAATATCCTTTCCAAGCACAAAAGCAATCTCGGCTTCAACCTTCGGGTGAATCAGCTCGTTCATCCGGATGCTTCCGCCGTTTGGTACGATCATATCTTCAAAAATATAACCGTAGATCGGCTCCTCGACGTTCATCTGCTCCATTTTCGCCCGGCTTGTCAGGCCCATTTTCGGACCGATAATGCCGTTGCCATCCCATAATTTCAGTTGAATCAGTTCTTCTTGAATCGCATACGCCTCTTCGACGGTCAGCTCCGGGTAGTCCTTTGTGATTCTTTCAACCTCGCGCTTCTCTGTTTCAGCAAGATACAAGAGGCGCGCCGTATCCTTCAATGCTGTGGCATTCATCCGTTTTCCTCCTTTTACAGCTTGATGCAAATATTGGTTAATTCGCTGAAGAATTCGAGGCTGTGAATGCCTCCTTCTCGTCCGAGCCCGCTCTGTTTCATGCCGCCAAACGGTGTCCGAAGATCGCGGAGAAACCAGCTGTTGACCCATACCATGCCCGATTCGATTTGCCCGGCTACGCGGTGCGCCCGGCGGAGGTCGTTCGTCCATACGGTCGCGCTTAATCCGTAATGTGTATCATTAGCCTGTGCAATAACTTCCTCCTCTTCGTCGAACGGAATCACCGTCACGACTGGCCCGAAGATTTCTTCTTTGATGAGCCTGGAATTGCGGGAAAGTCCGGTGATAATCGTCGGTTCAAGAAAGCAGCCGGATTCCTGTCCTTCAGGGCGTTTTCCTCCGGTTAAAATAACGCCGCCTTCCCGTTTGGCCAATTCGATGTAGTTCATCACACGCTCGGTGTGTTCAGAAGAAATTAAGGCGCCGATATTCGTATCCGGATCAAAAGGATCGCCGACTTTGAGCTCTTTCGTTTTCTCAACGAACTTGTTCAGAAATTCGTCATACGCTTCCCGCTCGACATAGATGCGGGAGCCACTCATACATACTTCGCCCTGGTTGACGAAACTCGATTTCAATGAGATGCTGACGGCTTCCTCCATGTCGGCATCGGCAAAAATAATATTCGGGTTCTTTCCTCCCAATTCAAAGGAAAGTTTCTTTAATGTTTTCGAAGCAGCTTCCATAATGATTTTGCCGGTTGTCGTTTCTCCCGTGAAAGATATCGCATCAACATCGGGATGCTCAGAAAGCGCAGCGCCGGCGGAATCAGGCCCAAACCCGTGGACGATGTTGACGACTCCGTCAGGCATTCCTGCATCATGGCAGATTTCCCCGAGGAGCGTGGCTGTCAGCGGCGTCAGTTCAGCCGGTTTGATGACGGCTGTATTTCCCGCCGCCAGACAAGGCGCCAATTTCCACGTCAGCAAAAGCAGCGGCAAGTTCCACGGATTGATCAGCCCGACGACGCCGACCGGACGGCGGATCGCATAATTGATTGCAAGATCGTCAGTTTGGTAAGCTTCTGTTCCGGCTCCTCTCATAAAATCCGCAAAAAAATGAAAGTTGAAAGCAGCCCGCGGAATATCTAAATTACTTGAGAGCGAAAGCGGCTTCCCCGTATCCAATGTCTCGAGCCTTGCCAGTTCGTCTTTACGCTCAAGTATGATGTCGCCGACCTTTCTGATGATCCGAATCCTTTCGTCAGCGGTCATGTTTTTCCAGCGTCCGTTTAAAGCACGCCTTGCTGCCGCGACTGCAAGATCGACCTCTTTTTTGCCTCCTTCCGCAACGCTCCCGATGATTTCCTGTGTAGCCGGGTTGATGTTGTCAAACGTACTGCCGTTCTCTGAAGGAAAGTACCTGCCGTTTATGTAGTGCTGACAGTCAAAAGGTTTTACGAGTTTTGCCGATGGGGTCTGAACATTCATATTCTACAAACATCCTCCTTTTCAAATCCTTTCCATTAAGTTAAATGATTTTAAACGACAAGAAAACAGCAATGTTCCTCTATGCGGAACAAATCAGACATTTTTCCGAAAATTTGATATTTTCCGCTTTTTTATTTTTTAAATCATGTTATATTATGGAATAAAAGGCAACGAAAACAAGGGAGAGAGTTGAGGAACCTATGACTGTTGAGACAAAGGACCACCAGCTGCTCGGTTCAGTAAAAAATGCACTTCGTCTGCTTCAATCGTTTACATTAGAGACACCGGAAAAGAAACTAACCGAACTCGCCTCATCGCTCGGCCTCGGAAAAAGCACAGTATCGCGCCTTTTGACTACATTGGAAAGCGAAGGGTTTGTCATGAAGGACCCGGAATCCAGAAGATACAAGCTCGGCTTATCGGTTCTGAAGTTAAACACCATTGTCAACTGCACTCTTGAAATCAACCGCGAATCCCAGCCGGTCCTCAAACGGCTGACAGAAGAGACCGGCGAAACGTCGCATATTGCGATGCGACGCGAGCTCAGCGTCGTTTATCTCAATCGGACGGAATGCCCCCGCCCTGTCGAACTTCTCTCATATATCGGGCGGCAAAACCCGATGCATTGCACAAGCTCGGGCAAGGTGCTTCTCGCCTTTGACGAAGACGGCATATTGGATGAGTATGTGAAGGAAGGCTTGAAAAGCTGTACAAAACAAACGATTACAGACGAGGACAAATTGAGGGAGGCGCTGAAAACCGTTAAAGAAAACGGGTTTGACGTCAGTTGCGGGGAATTCATTGATGGTGTCACATCCATCTCAGCTCCCGTCAGAAACCACGCGGGACGAGTGTTGTACGCCGTCAGTGTCGTAGGTCCGGCAGAACGCATAAAGGCCCGGCAGGCGAAAATCGTATACCAAGTGAAAAAAGCGGCCCGGGATATTTCCGAAAGAATCGGGTACTGGAAACGAATATAAAAATTGGGGGAATCGGCTTTGTATGATCTTCACACGCACTTTATACCGCACGATGTGCTGCTTTGGCTGGACGACAATGAAAAGAAGGTCCACGCCGTCCGCGAAAAAAAGGATGGCCGCCAAGCGGAGTTTTTGACGGTCAATCACAAATGGGGCTTTGAATTAAAAGAGCTGTTCTACCAGGAAGCTTTATATTTGGAAGCCCAGCAGGAAGCCGGCGTCTCACACTCATTGGTATCGCCGGTTCCCCAGCTTTTCCTTTACGATCTCGCCGAAGAAATCACAGACGAATTGTCCTTTGTATACAACAAAGCGCTTGCCGGGTGGGTTAAAAAACACGACGGCCGCCTTTCAGGCCTCGGCACCGTCCCGCTGAACAGCCCTTTAAAGGCGAGCGAGCGCCTGAATGAAGCGATGAACAACGGCCTTAAAGGAGCGATTATCGGCCCCGGCGCTTCGCAAATGCTTCTCTCAGACGAAGCATTTACACCGTTTTGGGAAACGGCTGACAGAAGAAAAGCGATTATCTTTATCCATCCGCTCCTTTCTGAAGATCCGCGGCTTCGCCGCAGGATGCTGCCAAATTTGATCGGCGTTCCGTGGGAAACGACAATTTGCGCCGCTGATCTTTTGTTAAGCGGGTTTACAGACCGTTTTCGCAATGTGAAAATTCTGCTGGCGCACGGCGGCGGCTTTTTGCCCTATCAGATCGGAAGACTGGACAAAGGATATGACAAATGGGCCGGCGTTTCTTCATCGCTCTCGGCGCCGCCGCGCGAATATTTGCGGAAGTTTTGGTTTGACAGCGTGCTGTGGGAGAAAGAAAGCGCGGCATATTTGAAGAAGCTCATCGGAGAAGACCGCCTTGTTCCGGGTTCCGATTTTCCTTTTGACCTTTGTCAGTGGCCGCCTCTCGATCCCGGTCGGAAAGGGGCGGAATCTCTGCTGAATGTAGCGATTGAAGCATAAAAAAAGGCGAACCTCTTCAGGTTCACCTTTTTCAAAAACAAATTACAGCGCTTGAACTGCCGTAATCAGCGCAAGATTATAAACGTCTTCAGCGTTGCATCCTCTGGAGAGGTCGTTTACAGGCATGTTCAGCCCTTGCAGAATCGGACCGACCGCTTCGAAGTTGCCGAGGCGCTGAGCGATTTTATAGCCGATGTTCCCCGCTTCAAGGCTTGGGAAAACAAATACGTTTGCATCACCTTTAATGACGGAGTCCGGCGCTTTTTTCTCGGCGACAGATGGAACGAATGCCGCATCAAATTGGAATTCGCCGTCCAGTGTAAGCTCAGGCGCTTTTTCTTTGGCGATCGCAACCGCATTGGCTACCTTTTCAGTTTCGTCTGATTTTGCAGAGCCTTTTGTTGAAAAGCTGAGCATGGCGACACGAGGGTCAATGTTGAACATTTTCGCTGTGTTCGCACTTTCGATTGCAATTTCCGCAAGGTCCTGACTGTCAGGCGCAATATTGATCGCACAGTCTGCAAATACATACTGCTCATCGCCGCGCGCCATGATAAACACGCCGGAAGTTTTCTTCACGCCTTCTTTTGTTTTAATAATTTGCAGCGCAGGGCGAACCGTATCCGCTGTTGAATGAGCCGCACCGCTGACAAGACCGTCGGCAAGCCCTTTATAAACAAGCATCGTTCCAAAATAGTTCTCATCTAAAAGGATTTGGCGGGCCTGTTCTTCCGTCGCTTTTCCTTTGCGGCGTTCAACGAAAGCCTGAACAAGGTCTTCCATTCCTTCGTATGTATGAGGATCGTATATGTCAACGCCATCCAGCGTCAAATTCAACCCGTTCGCTTTATCTTTGATTTCCTGCTCGTTTCCCACAAGGATCGGCTTTAATACGTTGTTTCCGGCCAAATCGTTGACAGCTTTGAGAATGCGCTCGTCCATACCTTCCGGAAATACGATTTTAACTCCTTTTCCTGCTACTTTTTCCTGCACTGTTGTAAATAGATCTGCCACTATATACCCTCCTTGAAAGTGTCACAAATACTTCATTTCTCTATTAAGCATACTCTTTTGTGATATAAATTCAATCCTTCTGTATTTTATTATAATGCTTTCACTTTTTAAACGCTTTTTTTAAATTAATTTAAGTGCGGCAGGGTTTAAACACTTCTATTAGTATATAACAGCCTTTCCCAGTTATACGACAGATCGTCACCTTTTGTTCAAATCTTCTAAACGGATAAAACGCGGCAAACTATGATATGATGAAGGCAAGTACATACAAATTGGGAGTGATTGCAAAATGAGCGAACAGCAAAAAACGAACGAAGCCGCCCAAACGCTTGACGGCTGGTATGCCCTTCACGATTTCCGGACAATGGACTGGTCCGCATGGAAAATGCTTTCAAGCGATGAGCGCCAGATCATTATCAGCGAATTTACAGGTCTTCTCGAAAAATGGGGAGCTGCTCAAAAAGAAGGAAACGGAAGCCACACGCTATACAGCATCGTCGGCCAAAAAGCGGACTTCATGCTGATGATTTTGCGTCCTACGATGGAGGAATTAAATCAAATTGAACTTGAGTTCAATAAATCCAAACTCGCTGAATACACGATACCTGCTTATTCATACGTATCCGTTGTCGAGCTGAGCAACTATATGGGAAGCGGCGAGGGAGACCCTTACGAAAATCCGCAAGTGCGTGCGCGCCTGTACCCTGAGCTCCCGAACGCCAAATATGTCTGCTTCTATCCGATGGATAAAAGAAGATCGGGCGATGACAACTGGTACATGCTGTCTATGGAAGAGAGAAGAAGCTTGATGCGCAGCCACGGGATGATCGGCCGCGGCTATGCGGGCAAAGTGAAACAGATTATTACCGGCTCAATCGGATTTGACGATTATGAGTGGGGTGTCACGCTCTTTTCAGATGATGTGCTCCAGTTCAAAAAGCTCGTCTATGAAATGCGCTTCGATGAAGTAAGCGCCCGGTACGGTGAATTCGGTTCATTCTTTGTCGGCAACCGCCTCGCAAATGAACAGCTGCCTGCATTTTTGCATGTGTAATGATAAAAAGCTCCAAAGACCTCGGTCTTTGGAGCTTTTTTGCCTATTACTTGCAGTTACACGGCTGTGTAGGCGGAGTCGCCCTTTTTTGCACCTCGATTGAAGATTCGGCATAGAAAGTCGATCCGAGCCCCAGCACTCTGTTCTCCGCCCGGAATGTATACTTTCCTGCGGCAGGCAGCGTTTTGTTTGCCAGCACAAGCTTAAACTCCGCAATACCCAACAGATCAATTGTAAGCGGCAGCCTTACCGTTTTTCCGTTATTCAAAATTTGCCCTGTAGTCAACGCTCTTCCGTTCACGGTATCTTTCGTTGTTGCGGAAAATCCCGACGGCAATGTAAATTCAACCGTTCCCAGCGCCAGGATTGAATTCGGACGATACGTCAGCTCAATATCCGAGAACGACCACTCCTGTTTGCTGGCACCTGTTATAGTCGCATACAAGGAAGCGTTCGCAGCCGGGCGGTAGACAGATTCAGTTTTGGTTGTTTGAGCGCTAGCCTGGAACGAAGGCAGAAAAATCGAAACCATCATCACGAGACTAACCGCCAAGATTGACAATTTAGAACGATACATTCTTTTCAACACAGCAATTCCCCCTAGTCATCATTTTTTTCATCATTCGTCATGACGAAAGCGTACAAGAAAGGCAACATCAAGCAACGCCTTCTTCCCAAAGCGCCGGCACTTTGGTGATTTCTATTAAAAACTACCATTTTTTCAACAGGTAGTAAATGTTTTCCATGTCATATTTTTAAAAGAAATGCAAAATAATAGAATTTAACCAGGCGTTGCTCCTCTTGATTTTCTTCGCTGTTCTTTAGTAAAGGACAAAAGACCCGTCCGCATTCCTTCTCTTCATTCTCCTGATTTTTGTTGACAAACGGTGTATCTGGCTGTACATTATTGACATTATTGAAACATGACCATCTGCGTTTAAATTTGAAATCACCTTGCTTTTTCTCCATTCATGTTTTGACTGAATGGATGAAGAAAGGAACGAAAAAATGCCTAAATTGGTTTCTTCAAATCTTGTAAAAGGTAAGATCATCAATATTAGTCCGCCGCAGACGCTGGCGCTCAGTTTCTTGATTATCATTGCCATCGGCGCCTGTTTATTGAAGCTGCCCGGCGCATCCACTACTTACATCTCATGGGTGGATGCTTTATTCACGGCCACCTCTGCAACTACGGTAACTGGGCTTGTTGTTGTCGATACAGGGGCAGATTTTACGGTTTTCGGACAAACAGTTATTATGTGCCTGATTCAAATCGGCGGACTCGGCTTAATGACGTTTGCCGTTCTCGTCATCATGATGATCGGCAAAAAAATCGGCCTGCAGCAGCGGATTCTCGTTCAAGAAGCATTTAACCAGACTTCTTTAGGCGGACTTGTCCGCCTGGTCAAGCATTTGTTTATTTTCACCATTGTCATAGAATTTGTGGCATTTTTGATCCTTTCGATCAGATGGGTTCCTGAATACGGTTTGCAAAAAGGCTTGTTTCATAGTTTGTTTAACACGATTTCAGCCTTTAACAATGCGGGGTTCTCCCTGTGGCCGGACAACTTGTCTCAATATGTGGGCGACCCGATTGTCAACATTGTCATCACAGGCCTTTTCATTACAGGGGGTATCGGCTTTACCGTTCTGCTGGATTTATGGACAAAGCGAAACTTCCGGACATTATCGCTGCATTCCAAGCTCATGATCGTTGGAACATTGATCATCAATACGACAGCCGCCTTGCTGATTTTTATTTTGGAATACTCGAATCCAGGTACGCTCGGCGGACTGCCTTTAGCCGACAAAATGTGGGGCGCTTACTTCCAGGGTGTGACACCGAGAACTGCCGGATTCAATACGCTTGATATCGCCCAGATGACAACGCCGTCCCTCCTGTTAACCATCGTTTTGATGTTTATCGGAGCCGGAAGCGCGTCAACAGGAAGCGGAATTAAACTGACAACGTTTATCGTGATGATCTTGGCGACGATCACCTTTTTAAGGGGAAAAAGCGAGACGGTTGTGTTCAAAAGGGCGATTAAAATGAAAACCATTTTAAGAGCTTTGGCCATCATTGTGATCAGTTTTTTATTCGTGCTTTTCGCATTATTTATATTGACGATCACAGAGAATGCTCCATTTTTGGAAATCGTCTTTGAAGTATTTTCCGCTTTTGGAACGGTCGGCCTGTCGATGGGACTGACACCTGATTTAACGACCGCAGGCAAAGCGGTTATCATGATGATGATGTTTATCGGCCGCGTCGGGCCTCTCACTATGGCGTTTACGCTGGCCAAGCCGAAGAAGGCGCCGATCCGCCATCCTGAAGATGAAGTGATCACAGGTTAATATGCAGAAAGACCGCTCTTTTCACGAGCGGTCTTTTTGTTTTTCTCTTTCCAACATGATGTGTCGTCATATTCCATCCCGCCCGTTCATACTGTAAAAGGGATGGGAAATATTGATCTATCATCTTGAGTCTTTTACAGCCGGATCGTCTTCATAGCAGCACTTTATCATTCCTCATGTATGGACGGTAGGCATGACTTTGACACAATGAAATGAGGAGGAACGAGATGAAATTTAAAAAAAATCAGATTCAGCCGCTTCAGGAGCTTGAAATGCCGGATTTCCGGCAGCAAATGGGGCCCAACCCTTATCCGCAGATGGGGCAGATGGGGCAAATGTACCAGCAGCATGGACAGCAGCCTTTCACCCAAACGGGGGGGCAGCAATCGTATCAGCAGCCCGGCCCACAGCTGTTCCAGCCGCAGCCGGCAGGAGTCCAGGTCCCTCCGATGCCTTCAGCACAGCAGACTTCACCGAGTATCCCCGGCATGCTGCCGCTTGAGCAATCCTACATTGAAAATATTTTGCGGCTCAATCGCGGAAAAGTGGCAACCGTATATATGACATTTGAAAACAATCCGGAATGGAATGCGAAAGTCTTTCGGGGAGAAATTGAAGCAGCCGGCCGCGACCACATTATTTTAAGCGACAGAAAAACAGGCACACGCTATTTGCTGCTGATGGTGTATCTTGACTATATTACGTTTGATGAGCCGATCACTTATGATTATCCGTATTCAATGGCCTCATATACCCCAAGATAAAGGTTCGGTTTCATTAAAACCGAACCCTTTTTTTATAGATATTAAGCAAAGTTTCTCACATCATTATTACGTTTGAATTTGTAAATAACGATGAGGAAAAAGACAGCAGCGAAAGCAAACAGGATCATGATATTCAAATAAAGACCTTGAAGCTGCTGTCCCTCCTGCAATTTTGCCAGCGTATCCAGCACCCACCGCTGCGGAAGAAAGTCCGCGATACGTTGTGCGAAAGACGGCATGATTTCAATCGGCCAAAAACATCCGGACAGCATGATCGTCGGCATAAATATTAAATTTCGCAATACCCCGGATGACTTGGAGCTATTTGCAAAGACGACGGTGATCAGCGCCAGGCCGACCGCGCTTAGCGCAAAAATCAACAGCACCGCTGCCATCTCCCAAAATGAGATGCCAGTCTCCATCCGGAACACATATTTCACCATTATCAATGTTAAAAAGATTTGGCATGCGATGACAGACATACTGACGGCCACATTGGACATAACGTACTGTCTTGCCGTTATCGGTGTGGTCAAAAGCCTGAAATACGTTCTGTTCTCTTTTTCCTTCACTAACAGTTCGGTCAAGCTTCCCGCTGAAAAAAGCATCGCCATCAGAAGAAAACCGACCGTTCGCTCCGTCATGTTTCTATTTTTCGCCGTGTCTTCAACCGTATATGTTTTGACACCCGTTTCAGAACTCCGGTAATTTTTATACATTTCCTCAAAACGCTTTTCATTCCCCTGCGCCGATTTGCCGATTGCGGCGATATTATCAATGTAATGATAAACATACGATTTCACAAACCCGGTGATTTCAGCGCCTTTGACAGATGCAATGGCGATATGAGCCGGTTCTCCGCTCTGCACGCTTTGAGAAAAGCCTTGTTCAAACGTAATGACGCAATCAAGCTCCCCTGACGCAATTTGACTTTTCCCTTCTGCTTCACTGACCGCGCTGATGTTGACATTCTCGATCCCCTTCAAAAAATCCTTAGTATCTTCGGCGATTCGTCCGCCGTCATGATTGATAATTCCGACGCGCAAATCTGTCTTGTCCATGCTTCCCTCTGTTAAAAGCGATACGAATATGCCTAGCAAGGGCAGACATACGAACAGAAAGATATTGATTTTCTTTTTGAAGGTGACATTCAGTGTGTTTTTGACAAGCCATAGCATTTCTTTCATCTTACAGCCCCTCCCTTCTCTGCAATGAGACAACGGCAATCAGCAGAAATAACAGGGATAAACCGATGTTCAGCAAGATTACGGGCAGCCCCGCCGCTAGATCGTCCGCAAATATAATGTTCATAATAGCTTCGTTCGTCCATGTGAGCGGAGACAGGTCTTTGATCAAAGCTAAAACACCTTCCGCACCCTCGACAGGAAAATAAGCGCCTCCGAAAAATGCAACCAGCGGAATCAACACGTTAATGATCGCCACTGCCGCTTCCCCCGTTCTCGTCAAATAACTGACGCCAAGGCCGAGGCATACGGCAAACAATACGATGCTGAACAGCACGGCCGCCACAAGGGCGAGATGATCTCCCCAGTACGCTTTAAATACGTATTTGCTGAATATGACGACGGCAAAAATACATAATCCGTTTGTCACAAGATTGCCAATCAGCTTGCCGGCAAAAATCTCGCCTTTATGAACCGGCGCCGCGATCAGCCGGTCGGCTGTTTTTCCAAGCCGCTCTCCCCTTATTAAATAACTGGCGCTTAGTGCACTGTAAAGCGCGATCAGAGTGGTCATGGTAACCGCGTAATAATCCATGGAGTTGGGCTTTCTGTCTGAGCTGAGAGACGTCTCCTTGATATAATGGTCGCCAGGTGTGTCCCCGAGCACGGCACCCGCTTGCTCAGGAGCGGCTTTGATGATCTCTTGTGCGGCATTGTACCGGTTTGCAAACGCGGTCAGCATTCCTTGAATAATGCTGTTTTTCATACTGTTTTTATCCATTTGGTAAAGCTTGATGCCGCTGTTTTCGATCTCAAGGTAAGCATCGTAGTTCCCTTGTTTGATTTCTTGTTTTCCATCCGTATCAGACAATATTTTTTTAAAATGAACGCCGGATGTTTTCGCTTCTTTTGCGAATGTTTTAAAACCTTCCGAAAACGCTCCGTCAGCCTTGTCTTTATACAGAACATGAACCTCGCCGACCGCTGCTGTTTGCTGATCGAAAGCGTTCGTCAGCGCGGTGCCTAAAATCATAATCAGTACAATTGGAAATGCCAGCATAAAAAGGAATGTCCGCTTGTCCCGAAAAGCCGATACAATTTCTTTTTTCGCAATGATGAGTGTATTCAAACCATGGCCCCCTTTCTAATCGCGCAACTGTCTTCCGGTCAAGGTCAGGAACACGGTTTCCAAATTAGGCGCTTTTTCTTCCAATGAACGAATCTCGGCCCCGTTTTTCATCAGCTTCTCAATAATCTGGTTTAAATTATTGACACCTGCATCCGAGTTGATTTTGATCGTATTGTCTTCAAGAGCAGCCGCCTCCACGCCGCTGATCGTTTTCAGTTCGCCGATATCGACATTTTCCGCCGATTTAAGAACGACCTGAATATCTTTCGTGTTGGTAATGATCGATTTCAGCTGCTCCTTCGTTCCTTCGGCGATAATTTTTCCATGATCCACGATGGCGATCCGCGTACAGATCTCTTCAACTTCTTCCATATAATGGCTGGTGTAAATAATCGTGCAGCCCATCGCATTTAACTTTTTGACGGATTCCAAAATATAATTTCTCGAATGCGGATCAATTCCCACCGTTGGTTCATCCATGATGATCAACTTTGGCCTGTGGGCGATCGCGCAGGCGATATTGAGCCTTCTTTTCATTCCGCCTGAAAAATTTTTCGGGAAGCTTTTATGCTTATCGCTTAAACCGACGAACTGCAATGCTTCTTCCACCCGATTGCGCAATTGGGCCCCGCGGAGACCATAGAGTCCGGCGAAAAACTTCACATTTTCATATGCCGTTAAATCCTCGTAAATGGCCAGATCCTGCGGGACAATGCCGATATTCATCTTGGCGAATTTGCGGTGTTTCGCAATGTTTTTTCCGAGAATCAAAATCTCGCCTTCATTGCATCTCAGCAAACTCGAGATCATGTGAATGGTCGTGCTCTTTCCGGCCCCGTTTGCGCCGAGCAATCCAAATATTTCGCCCTCTTCGATCGAGAGTGATATATTGTCGACGGCAACGAAGTCGCCAAATTTTTTTGTTAGATGATGGATTTCCAATACATTCATGTTCTCACCTCATTTTGATTTC
The DNA here is from genome assembly GCF_002993925.1 of Bacillus paralicheniformis. NCBI lineage: Bacteria > Bacillati > Bacillota > Bacilli > Caryophanales > Bacillaceae > Bacillus > Bacillus paralicheniformis. The sequence continues at coordinate 4,035,064 of NZ_CP023665.1, forward strand.
ATTATAAAAAAAAGATGAATGGTGCGGCAGTGCAGCATTTCATCTTTTTCACATGAGAAAATTCATATTCAATTCATGAAATCATTCATGCTTGGGCAGCAAGGTGGTGACAGAGAAGCCGTTCGAACCGTCAACAATCACCTTTCCGTTAACAGAAGCGGCCCGTTCCTCCATCCCGATGATCCCCATCCCTTTCTTGATTTTCTGCCGCCCTTTTCCATTGTCTTTCACTTCGGCTTTAATGAGCGTATTCAGCACATGAATATAGATGGATACATGTGTCGCTTCTGCATATTTCACCGAGTTTGTCAGTGCTTCGGTGATATTTTCAAACATAATCTTCCACTGAATTTGAGAAATAACATCCAAATCGCCTTTATGCAAAAATGAAATATTCATATGATACCGCGCCGAACATTCATCGATAAACAGCTTCAATCTATGGATACCCATCTGTTCTGAGGGCGGCTTGACGCTTTTTAACGTCAATCTGATATTTTCGATCCCGTCCTTGGAGATGTTAATCGCGTTTTGCAGGAGCTCGGAAGCTTTTTCCTTGTCTATGTCAAGGACGCGCTTCGCCGCTTCGAGCTGAATCAGCGCTCCTGTCATGGAATGGCCGATTTTATCGTGTATTTCCTGGGAAAGCCGGTTCCGCTCCTCAAGCTTATACGTATATTCGGATTGTCTGATAAACTCTTTGTTTTCCCGCAGCATGTTTGTTACCTTCTCCAGGTCTCTTCTCGTTTGATCGATATGATGTTCAAGCTTTTCAATCCGCGCTGCATCTTGGCTTGCCGCCCAGTACAGCAAAAATTGAAAAGCGGCTGTCAACGCGTAGACCGCTGAGATGCTTTCATTGATAAACAAAACCGGAACGATTGAAGCGGCAAGTACCATCCACTTCGGCAGCCCGAAATCAGCTGCTCCTTCATACAGGCTAAAAGGAAGAAATAAAATAAATAGGGGGTGCACCTCGGCATAAGAAAAAATTGAAATGATGACAGACATAATAATAAAAAGCTTTTTTATTTTTCCTTCAGGTAAAATTGCAATCCCGAGGTTGATACAGGCGTAAACAAGAATGCTGAACACAAGCCACGGCAGATTGTCAATTTCCGAAGAAACGCATTGATAGATGATAAATCCCAGCAAAATCAGTTTGCCGGTCAAAATCCGCAATTCCATGGTGATCCCCCAGATTAAAAGTTAACTTTTCCAGTTAAATAATAAATTGCGATTTGCGTCCGGTGTTCAAGCCCTGTTTTCCCCAAAATCGAGGAAATATAATTGGCAATCGTACCTTCAGAAATAAACAGTTCTTTCGATATTTCTTTATTGGACAGCCCTCTGGCAATCAGGGCCATAATTCCGAGCTCGCGTTCGGTAAACAGGCTTTCGTCTATTTTGGATTCCGCTTCTTTATGCTCCGCCAAATTGGATTTAATCTTGTCGAGGATGATATCCTGCATGACAGTATGGCCGTTGTACACGCTTTTAATTGCGTCTCTAATTCGCTCAGGATCGGCATTTTTCAGCAAATATCCTTTTGCTCCGTTCCGTATGGCAGCGACGATGTATTCGTCATCATCAAACGTTGTTAAAATAAAAGGCTTGGCGCCCGTTTCTGAAATGAGCCGCGCAGCTTCCACTCCATCCATGTTGGGCATGCGGACATCAAGCAGTGCAATATCCACAGCTTGGCCGCGGCAAAATTCGACCGCTTGCAAGCCATCCTCCACCGTCGCCAGCACTTCAAATTCATCATAAGTGCTCAGTATGATTTTCATACCCTCTCTTATGAATGAATTGTCATCCGCAATGATCACTTTAATTTTCATCTTTGAACGGAGACCGGTCCTCCGCCATGCACATCCCTTCTGTCAAAATGCAAAAGCCGGGTCTTTCGCCCTGTTCATAACATTAAATTACCATGAATCAGCCCCTGTTAAAATAAAAAAAAGCCAATCCTTTCAGGAGATTGGCTTTTTAGTAAGCTACAAGTATTTAACAGCTGATACAACAACCATGATCCATGCGGCAATAAACGCCACGCCGCCCAGCGGAGTAATCGCACCGAGGACGCTGATTTGCGTAAGGCTGAGGACATATAAACTTCCTGAAAATAAAACGATTCCGGCAAACATCAGCCAACCTGCCGCAGTTACGCTTCCCGCATCTGTAAGCTTTGACGCGATGAGCGCGACGGCAATTAAACCGAGCGCATGATACATATGATACTGGACGCCGGTCTGCCAGATTTGCAAATATTTCTCGGGAATTTTCCCCTCAAGACCATGAGCTCCGAACGCCCCTAAAGCAACCGCAAGCATCGCATTGACAGCACCTAAAATTAAAAATAATTTCACGATCAAATCGCCCGCCTTTCTTTTATCATCATAGCGCACACGCCTTTAATTTCAACGTTTACACATCTCATGACACGATATTGTCAAATTTCTTTTTCCGTAGCTGCATCTGTTCCGCAGCAATCGCTACAATTGTTCCAAGGACAAGCCCATTGCTTAAAATGGAAACAAAAACAGGATGCATTCCTTCCAAAGCACTTTCAGGTACAAACATGACCCCCACGCCGGCAAGGAGCGCAATCCCGGTAACAAAACGGATGCGGCCTGCCTCGTCCTTTTCATAAGAATCGAATTCGGCAAATGCCAGGCCGACCATCGTTGAAAACACGACGAAGTTCACCGCAAAGCCGACCGGAGACGGCAGGCTGGCAAAAGTATTCATGACCAGCGGGAAAAAGCTGATGACGATCACGATCAAACTCCCGAGCAAAAACGGTTTTTTCGAAGACATTCTCGTCGTTTGAATAAACCCGGCCGCCCCGGATATCGGCACCGTGCCTACAGCTCCGAGCAATCCGCTCAGCAAATGGCTGACGGAGGCGATAAATCCGGCAGGACGTGCCCGCCTCCTCTCCTCCAGCTTCTCAAACTGTCTGACCGCTCCTTCAACCACCCGTATGCTGGCGAGCATATTGACGATTAACAATACTGTAATAAATAGCGAAGTAACGACTAATCCGCTGTCAAACAGCGGCATTCCGAACGGAAAAATATCCGGAAGGCGGAACAGCTGGTTCGCATGCTCAGGCGCCTTCGCCACGCCGAATACGGCAAATAAGACCCAGCCGCCGAAAAGCGCAATTAAAATTGAATATTGCTTGAGAACCGGAATGTTTGACCGGCTCATCAGAAACGTAGCCAGCATGACCACAACCGCCAGCAAAAACACGGGTATATCGACCTCGTTTTTCCGGTAGCCGATCCCCATGACACCTTTAACGATCGGATCGCTAAGCTGGATGACCAGCAGCAGTAAATAAATGCCCGTCACAACAGGAGTAAACATCACAGCCAGCTTATCAATAACTTTAAATAAACTAAAAATAAAGAAGAAAACCGCGCTTAGCAACATCGCTCCCTGCAGCCCCTGAAGCGTTTCAATATGAGTCGCAAATACGGTCCCTGTAAGACCGGAATAAATCGTGTACACGCCCCACCAGAGGCCGGCCGGACTCTCATTAATCGGCAGGCGGTGTCCCAATAAACATTGGATAAAAGCCGTTGTGCCGAGCACGAAAAAAGTGCTTTGAACCAGCCCAGCGGTCTCTGCCTGATTCAGCCCGAATGACTGCCCGATTGCAATGGGCACCACGATTGCGGCCGCAATAATAAATGCCGTCCATTGTAAAGCCCCAAAAAGCAGTTTCAAGTTGATCAACCTCTCTTTTTTAAAACAGCCGACGGCGCCTAGAAATCAAAAATAGAATCTCCGTTGCCGTCATCTTCGTGCTTTTGTTTCTCTTGTTTTTTGTATTGTTCAGCACCGGCGCTCCCCATCATTTTTTCTAGCATCAGCTGGTCGCTCGATGGTTTATTGGCCGTTTGAACATAGGGTGAAGACTGGACGGACGGCCGCTGCTGCGGTTCAACAATGACGTCGCAAAGGGAGCGGATAACCGCGATGTGCATTTTCAATTCATTTTCCTGGCTGCATTCCTTTGCTTTTTTCAATTCGTCCTCCATCTTCTGCAGCAAACTTGATATATGTATGTTCATCAAATCGATCCTCCAAACCGTTTTCAGTTTCCATTTCATTTTACCAAATTAACTTCTCCCGTGCCGAATGCACTTTGCAAATATCCATTGCGAAAAATTGCCTCTCCTGCTGTGAAATATCACCTTTTGCACTTTTAAAAAAGATATCTGCAGGCAAACGCAGGTAGAAAACGCCGATTTTCTTACGGCTAAAAGTTGACAGCTGAAAAGGCTGTCACACATAATGAAAAAAAACTTCACTCGAATTTCTAAAAGCGAAAGGAATCAGGGAATGGCAGAACGTACACCCTCCATCGAAACGACCGTTACCGAGCAAAAGCGATATTTTTTAAGCGGGGCAACACTCGCTGTTGAAAATCGTCTGGAACAGCTTAACATTCTTAAGAATGCTGTAAAAAAATATGAACGGGACATACTTGAAGCCCTTCAGAAAGACCTTAATAAATCAGAGCACGAAGCCTATATGACGGAAATCGGCATTGTACTGGAAGAAATCCGCTTCATCAGCAGACGATTAAAAAAATGGGCCAAGCCGAAAAAGGCGAAAACGGCCGTCTCGCACATCGGTTCAAAAAGCATCGTCATTGCGGAGCCTTATGGCACGGTCCTGATCATCGCGCCATGGAACTATCCGTTTCAGCTTGCCGTTTCGCCTCTGATCGGCGCACTTGCTGCGGGGAATACGGCCGTCATCAAACCGTCAGAGCTTGCTCCCGCTGTATCCAGCGTCATATCCAAGATGCTTAAAGAAATCTTTCCCCCCGAATATGTATCCGTTATTGAGGGCGGGGTGGAGACGAATCAAGTGCTTTTGCGGCAAAAATTTGACTATATCTTTTTTACAGGCAGTGTTCCCGTGGGCAAAGTCGTCATGGAAGCCGCAGCAAAACAGCTCATTCCAGTCACACTTGAGCTTGGCGGAAAAAGCCCCTGCATCGTGCACAAGGATGCTGATCTTAAGCTTGCAGCTCAAAGGATTGTTTTCGGAAAGCTGACAAACGCAGGACAGACGTGCATTGCGCCTGATTATCTGCTCGTACACAAAGATGTGAAAAGCGGGCTGTTGCACGCTCTGAAGCAATCGATCCAAACATTTTACGGAAAAGCGCCGGAAAGCCATCCGGCGTACGGAAAAATCATAAGCGAACGTCATTTCGAACGGTTACTCCGCTTTTTACACAACGAGAATATCGTAACAGGCGGAACGTATCAAAAAGACGCACTTAAAATTGCTCCGGCCATTATCGATGAACCCGACTGGGAATCGCCGATCATGCAGGAAGAGATTTTCGGGCCGCTCCTTCCTGTCATCGGCTATGAAACAATCGAAGACGTTATCCAAATGGTTCAAAGCCGCCCTAAACCGCTCGCGCTCTATTTGTTTACGAATGAAAAACCGGTACAGAAGCACATCCTCAGCCGGATTTCATTTGGCGGGGGATGCATCAATGACACGCTGATGCACACAGCCACACCTTACCTCCCCTTCGGCGGCGTAGGCGAAAGCGGAATCGGAAGTTACCATGGGTATCACAGCTTTAAGACGTTTTCCCACGAGAAAAGCGTTTTAAAACAGACAAACCTGTTTGACATTTCATTCCGTTACCCTTCATCAAAAAACGGGCTGCGAATCATCAAAAAACTTCTCAGGTAGATAGGAGCCAGACAAACGAAGAACCGCTTATTTTAGCGGTTCTCGCGATTTTAAAGATTCGGAAGGGACCAATCAATCGGCTCATCACCGATTTGTTCCAAATACTGATTGGCTCTTGAAAACGGTCTGCTCCCGAAAAACCCGTTTCTAGCCGAGAATGGGCTCGGATGCGGCGACTGGATAATGAAATGCTTGGATGTATCGATTCGCTCTTTTTTCATTTGGGCATGCCGGCCCCAGAGAATAAAAACGACCGGCTTATCTCTTTTGTTTAAAACATCTATGATACTGTCTGTCAGCTGTTCCCACCCTTTTCCTTTATGCGAATTTGCCTGGCCCCGTCTCACAGTCAAAACGGTGTTCAGCAGCAGAACGCCTTGCTTGGCCCAACTGACGAGAGAACCGTGATTAGGGATGTCGGCGCCAATGTCATTCTGCAATTCTATAAAGATATTTTTCAAAGAAGGCGGCGGATTGACACCGGGTTGTACGGAAAAGCTTAAGCCATGGGCCTGCCCCGGGCCATGATACGGATCCTGGCCGAGAATCACGACTTTAACATTTTCATAGGAAGTATAATGCAAAGCATTGTATATATCGTTCGGTTCAGGATATACGGTGTGCTCTGCATACTCCCTTTTCAGCATTTCCCTCAGTTCTTGATAGTAAGGCTTATTAAACTCGTCCTTCAGCTGCTGCCACCAGCTGTCATTCAAAATCTGTTTCAATGTTCAGGCCTCCTTAACTCAATTGTCTTGCAGCGGAAAGCCTGGATGCGACCGGTTTTCCGTCCCAGACGATTTCGCTTTCCGCTTCCCTTTTTTTCATAGCAGGTTCTTCGAGAAGTACGAAAAAGTTCTTTGTCGGCAGCTTGCCAAGCTGATGCTTTTCACTCAAGACATCCAAATAATACTGTCTCATTCCGCCAAGATCTCCGGATTGGTTGTCACCCTGATCTGAAAACGCATAGATGACGCTTGCAAAAGGAACCCTTTTCACGCGAAAGCGCTCAGCTGCTCTCAGGAAAAAGTCCCAATCCCAATAATTGTGGACAGCAGGATCAAAATAGCCGATCTCGTCATGAAGAGACCGTTTGTACATACTCCCTGAAGGAACATATGTAGAAAACTTCCTCATTTCATCCAAGTTAAAGGAATACGCAAAAAGATAACGGCTTGTCGGAATTCTTTTATCCTCTTTTTCTTCGAAAGACACAATCTCAGCATCCGAATAAACAAAATCGGCGGTCTCCAGCGCATTCAACATTCTTTCCATATGGCAAGGAGTGAAAAAATCATCATCATCACACAGCATAATAACATCTCCGGAAGCTTCTTTCACCCCTATATTTCTCGCTTTTACATGCTTCACGTTTTCTTTCAGATGGATAACTCTGATCGGAAGGTCTGAATAAAGGCGCTCAACAAAGTCGACGCTCTCCCCGGCATCATTAACAATAATGACTTCAAATGGTGCAACAGACTGTTTTGTAATGGATTCAAGCAATTCGCACAAAGCGGTGACCCGGTTGTGCGTGACAACTACGATAGATATGTTCATATTTGTGATATACGCTCCTTCTTATTTCATTCTAAACATATTAAATCATAATGCGAATAATTTCACATGGATCAAAAGATGGTTTGGTTTTTTATGCCAATCCATTCACGAAATTTGGCAGAGGACCGCTGCACTATAAAGCGGCAGCCATTTCATTGTGATCTTGCGAAAAGCTGTCTATAATAAGTAATAAACCAACTTTGGATGGAATCTCTTATCGTGGAGGATTGACTGAACATGACAATGCACAAAGCACTGACAATCGCCGGCTCTGACTCAAGCGGAGGCGCCGGCATTCAGGCCGACTTAAAAACGTTCCAAGAAAAGAACGTCTATGGAATGACGGCCCTTACGGTTGTTGTCGCCATGGATCCTGAGAACAACTGGAATCACCAGGTATTCCCAGTTGATACAGAAGTCATCCGCGCCCAGCTGTCGACGATTGTGGACGGCATCGGGGTAGATGCGATGAAAACGGGCATGCTTCCGACCGTTGATATCATTGAATTGGCGGCAGACACAATCAAGAAGCACAGCATGAAAAATGTCGTCATTGATCCCGTTATGGTATGTAAAGGAGCAAATGAAGTGCTGTATCCCGAACACGCAAAGGCTTTAAGAGAGCTTTTGACTCCGCTTGCCACGGTCATTACGCCAAACCTTTTTGAAGCCGGCCAGCTCAGCGGACTTGGAGAAATTAAAACGGTTGAGCAAATGAAGGAAGCGGCAAAAGTCATTCACGGCCTCGGCGCTGAACACGTCCTCATTACAGGAGGAGGCAAACTGAATCACGAAAAAGCGGTAGATGTATTATTTGACGGCCGGGATGCAGAAGTCATCGAAGGAGAAAGAATTGAAACTCCATACACGCACGGGGCGGGCTGCACCTATTCCGCAGCGATTACGGCTGAACTCGCCAAAGGTTCAAATGTAAAAGAAGCCATTTATTCTGCAAAAACATTTATTACGGAAGCCATCCGCGAATCATTCCGTTTGAATCAATACGTCGGGCCGACGAAGCACTCCGCTTTACGGCTCAGCGGCAAATAAAAGCCAGCCCCATTAAAAGGGGCTGGCTTTTATTTAGCTTTCGCGTTTGATCGTTCTTGCAGATGATCTTAAGAAAGTCTCGATCGATTCCACAAAAAGAGCATATTCTTTCATTTGTTCATAAGTGTCTTGAAGTTTCTTTTGTATTTCTTCATCATCCGGAATTGTTTTATCTTCAATACCGCCGATCAGCTTCTTCATCTGAAGGAGCAAACCATTGTATTCCTCTCTCGTATCCTCAATATGATCCGCTATTTTTTTCAAACGCACAGCTGTCAACTTCTGCTGGTTTTGATCCAAAAAAACAACCCCTTTTTCACTGCACTCTCTCTAAAAAAAGCATATCATAAAGGGATTGTACAGAAAATAGCAAACCGCACCCGCTCCCTTTATGCGACCGTCCAGGATGTTACATTCACTATGATTTCTTTTCTGGCACCGATCCAAACATCATTATTTCCCGGGTAAGGAAAATATCTTGCCGTAAAGACTTCCTCTCCCCCATTGACGAAGATTTCAATCGCAGACGCGTCTAAAAAGATGTTTAAATCGCGGAGCTCATGCAAACGACAATGTCTGGCTTCCGTTCTTTCATCAACATAGCTGTTTCTTTCCAAAGTTATGATGCCGTCAGCTTTATTGTAAATGAGTCGCGCGGCACCCCTGAAGGAAATCTCAAAGCTGTCTTCAATAAGTTGCGGGCTGATGAAAAGCTCGGTTTTGTCCGGTTGAACAATGTCCAGTTTTTCGGTGCCTTGATTAAGTGATATTGCTGCGCGTTTTTCGTTTTGGCGGAGCGTTCTAAGCTCCGCGACCGGTTTTTGAACGATTTTATCGTTTTGCAAATGCAATTCCCTCGGCAATGTCATACAGTGCACCCATTGATGCTGAATCGTCGGCTGGCTCTGTTCATCCTGGTCCGGAACACCCATCCAGGCAACCAGTATCCTCCGGCCTGATTCGTCTTTTGTCGTCTGCGGCGCATAAAAATCAAAGCCGCGGTCAAGCTCTTCAAAGTCTCCGTGTGTAAAACCCGGTTTCTGCTCGTTCAATTCACCGACAAAATAACCTGACTGATAGACGTTTTGGTAGCGCATCTCTTTTGCTTCAAGGCCTTGCGGACAGACAATTAAGACGTCTTTGCCGTTTAGTTCGAACATGTCAGGGCATTCCCACATATAGCCGAATTTCCCGAGCTGATCTGTATTTGAACCTGTGATGTCGCCAAGGAACTGCCAGTCTTTCAAATTATCCGATTGAAATAGCACCGCTCTGCCTTCAAGTTTTTCAGTCTGGGCGCCGAGCACCATGTACCAGCTGCCACTCTTTTTCCATACTTTCGGATCGCGGAAATGAGCCGTGTATCCTTTCGGAAGCCTTGCAACAACCCCCTGTTTTTCAAACGAGATGCCGTCTTTCGAGACGGCGAGACATTGATAGGTCTCCCTATTTCCCTCGTCGTCTCTGACATTCCCCGTATAAAACAGGTGGAGCACATCATTTTCAGCGATCGCGCTTCCTGAATAACAGCCGTTTTTATCAAACCAGTCGCTCGGCGTGAGGGCGATCTCTTCATGCCGCCAGTTCACGAGATCTGTTGAAGAGTAGTGCCCCCACAGCTTTGCACCGTGCCCCGTTTTAAAAGGCATCCACTGATAAAAAAGATGGTAAATTCCCTTCCACTGAATGAACCCGTTCGGATCATTCAGCAGTCCGACAGGAGGCATGATGTGATAATGCAGCCGATAGGGATCAAGGTTTACAATATCCCGGTATTCTTCAACCCGGTTTATTGCCTTTTGACGAAGCTCCTGATCTTGATTCATCGTTTTCCCCTCCTTCCGTCACTTTTTCTCGTCTTCATTAATTCCTAAGATAAAGGCTGTGATAAACGCGACAGACACAGAGATCGCCATTCCGATTAAATAATGGATCAGGTTGCCCATTCCAAGCGGGGCAACAATCGCAATCATCGGTATTCCCGTCAAACCGTAGGCGTTTGCCGCAACATTCATAAAGACAACGTATGCAGCACCGAGCGCTCCACCAGCCATTGCCGCGATAAACGGCTTGCGGTAACGGAGGTTAACACCGAAAATAACAGGTTCGGTAATGCCGAGAAAAGAAGAGAAAGCAGCAGGTAAAGCGATTTCTTTTGTTTTTGCGCGCTTTGCCAAAAAGAATACGGCAAGTCCGGCCCCGCCTTGGGCGACATTGGACATAGACCAGATCGGAAGCAGGTAGTTCCTGCCGATATCAGCGATAAGGCCGGCCTCAATCGCGTGGAAACTGTGGTGAACACCAGTTAAAACGATCAGCGAGTATGTTCCTCCGAAAATCAGTCCGGCAACAGGTCCGGCAAGATCATACACATAAGTTAAAACGTTCGTGATCCCTGTACCAAGCATTCTTCCTAAAGGACCGATTGCGATAAAGGCAATAAATCCCGTTGAAATAATCGTGACAAACGGTGTCACTAAAAGATCGATCGCGTTTGGAACAATTTTTCTTACGCCTTTTTCGATTTTACTCATCACATACACGGCAAGCAAAATTGGAACAACGGTTCCTTGATAGCCCAACATCTCAATTTTGAGCCCGTAAAAGTTCATCACATCCGGAGATGCAGTTGCCAGTCCCCAAGGATTGAACAAGCTCGGGTGAATTAAAATACCTCCAAGTACAGCCCCCAGGTAAGGATTGCTGCCAAATTCTTTCGCAGCACTGACACCGATCAAGATCGGAAGGATAATAAATGCCGCGCTTGAGAACATATCAAGCATTTTATACAGTGCTGCATCAGGATCGACCCACTGAAATGCCTTCATCATCCCCAACAGCCCCATTAATAAACCGCTTGCAACAATGGCCGGGATGATGGGCACGAAAATATTTGACAGCGTTTTCGCGAATCGCGCTAAAGGATTCATTTTTCCCTTTGCGGCATCGCTGTGCTGAACCGTTTCCTTTTGGTCAAGATTCAGCTCTTTGGCAAACTGTTCATACACTTTATTAACAAGTCCTGTTCCGAAAATAATCTGGTATTGGCCAGAGCTCGAAAAGGCTCCTTTTACACCTTCCAGCTCTTCGACCTTTTCCTGGTCGATTTTCGCTTCGTCCTTGATCACCAAACGAAGCCTTGTCGCACAATGAGCTGCACTGATGACATTATCTTCTCCGCCAAGAAGCTGTATAAGACGTACGGCGATTTCTTTGTGATTCATGATGACTCCTCCTTTTTTTTTTTTAAAAAAGCAGAAAAGACCTAAAATTCACCAACGAATGGCGGATAGATTCTCCCCATTCATCTAGCAAATTTTAGGTCTTGCCTGCTTTACCAGTCACAATCCCCGGTATTTATTTTTTAATACGCTTTCATTTTATTATGTGATAACGCTTTCGTCAACTACTTTTTTATTTTCTGTGAAAATCGACCTAAAAAAGCCTGATCGCGCGTTATCAGGCGGTATTACCTATAGGAATCATTTAAACGCTGGACATGCAGCGTAATATATCCGACTTCCGATTCCGGAAGATGAAGATCATATTCAGTTTTCACGTAATCCGCCAGCCCTGCCGCACACTGGTAGCTTTCAGGATACTTTTTCCGGATGAAATAAAGCATGTCATCGTCCATGACATGAAACGCTTCATTTGATTCCAGCCTGTTGATGGCATACCTGAGATGCGTGACAAGACGCTGATATGAGATGCTGTTTTCGTCAATCTTCTGATTGAAACAGCATTCGATTTTTTCTATCAATTCTTTGATGATGTTCGTGTATTTAAGCGTCTTCTGCATGTTTTCCGCATCCATTTTTGCGGTATGAATATGCAGCGCAATATAACCCGCTTCATCATCAGGCAATTCGACTTTCAATTTTTCTTTGACCAAATCGATTGCCCAGAGTCCGATCTCATATTCTTTTTTATAAAGCGCTTTGATTTCATTTAATAATTTATTTTGAATGACGAATCCTTTGCGGACTCGCTCGATCGCAAATGACAAATGATCCACAAGGGCGATGTGGATATGATCACTCAACGGTGCGGACAGCCGCCCTTCCGCATAGCTGATGATCTCTTCGGCAGCTTCAATATGTTCTTCCGGAAGTGTTTCGAGGATTTGTTTAAACTTTTCATTTTCTTCATGAATGGTAAAAATTTTTTCTACCTTGTTTCTTGGAATGGTATCGTTTTTGCCTTTTTGAAAAGCGATACCAGGCCCCATGACAATTTTTTCTTGACCATCCTCCTTTATGATTGCTGCATTGTTGTTCAATACTTTATAGATTTTCAAAGCCGTCACCCACTTCCCGTTATGAGTGGGATTTTACCTTGTTTAAGTTCCCGTGTAAAGAGTTGGTCCGGCTCTTACCCTCTTCACCGCTTTTTGGCAAACAGCCCGGTTGGGTTCTGTCGTAAAACTGCCGGGCATCGCTCTCTTACAGCCCGACATCCGCTCTGTTGATTCTTCTCTTTTTTCCGAAAAGCCGCCTGCCTGATAAGCATCGGCAGCCTGATATGTACCGCCGGCGAACGCCATCACCTTCATCTGAGTCTCTCTGACAGGCACCACCGCATTCAGCAGCACGGCCGTCCATAATTTTAAAAATGATATCAAACCTTTCATACCGATCCCCTCCAGTTTCGTTGTGATAAAACTAGCAACTCTATTAAACTTTCTTGCTCTATCTTATCCCAGCAAAATGAAAATGTTTGTCACAATGTGTGTGCAAAATGATTCTAGTTTTTAGAAGTTTTGTTGAAAACTGATGGAAACGCATGATTCAACGGAAACAAACCATGAATGTAACTTACTCACAGCTTATCCTAAGGATAAACACATATTACCCACAGGGTATATCCACATATCCACATATTTATTCAACATTTAGTATAAGAACGTATATTCCCTACAATATCTATACACAAGTTTATTCACTTATACACAGTAAATTGTGCATAAATCTAAAGACATCCACTCCAATACATTGAATCTTTGAAAATTATTTCTATATATAGAAGGATTTTTTTGAAACTGAGAGAATATTTTAAAAGTTCGAAACTCTAAGGATTACAAAGAAACCATTTATCCGTAAGGGGGAAAACAGATTGAGAAAAAGTATCATGCGCTATTTCGTTATGGCTTTTATTCTATTATTTTCGTTATCCACATTCCTCACCGGAGTGCAGGCAACATCCGTTCCCGATCAAAAGTCGCCTGAACTTGAGAAAGCTGAAATCTACGGTGATATTGATGTGACGTCTGATAAACAGACAACAGTTATTGTGGAGCTGAAAGAAAAGTCGCTTGCCGAAGCAAAAGCGGATGGGGAAAAGCAAACGAAAGCTTCTTTAAAAACCGCTCGCAGCAAAGCGAAAAACAGTGCGCTGAAAACACTCAAAAAAGCGAAAATAAACCGCGAATACGACCGTGTATTTTCGGGTTTTTCAATGAAACTGCCGGCCAGTGAAATTCCGAAGCTGCTCGCCGTCAAGGAAGTAAAAGCGGTTTATCCGAACGCAGCTTACAAACCTGACAGCATAAAAGGAAAAGACGTGACACTTGCAGCGGATGCCATTTATCCACAGATGGATAAAAGTGCACCGTACATCGGAGCAGATCAGGCATGGAAATCAGGCTATACCGGTAAAGGCATTAAGGTAGCTGTCATTGACACGGGTGTGGATTACACACATCCTGACTTAAAGAAAAATTTCGGCCCATATAAGGGGTATGACTTTGTGGATAATGACTATGATCCACAAGAAACACCGGCAGGCGACCCGCGCGGAGAAGCGACTGATCACGGCACCCATGTTGCGGGGACCATCGCCGCGAACGGTCAGATTAAAGGGGTGGCGCCTGAAGCAACGCTTCTTGCTTACCGTGTGCTCGGCCCCGGCGGCTCAGGAACAACCGAGAACGTGATTGCAGGCATTGAAAAAGCCGTCGCGGACGGAGCAAAAGTGATGAACCTCTCATTGGGCAATTCACTGAACAGCCCTGATTATGCAACAAGCATCGCACTGGACTGGGCGATGGCCGAAGGAGTTGTCGCCGTTACGTCAAACGGAAACAGCGGACCGGAAAACTGGACGGTCGGCTCGCCGGGAACTTCAAGGGATGCGATTTCCGTCGGCGCCTCGCAGCTTCCATATAATGAATATTCTGTGAGGCTTCCTTCGTATTCGTCAGCAAAAGTGATGGGATACCAGGAGGAAAAAGATCTTGAAGCTTTGAACGGTCAAGACGTGGAACTTGTTGAAGCCGGCATCGGACAAGCTGACGATTTCAAAGGCAAAGATGTGAAAGGAAAAGTAGCGGTTATCCAAAGAGGCGTCATTCCATTTGTGGATAAGGCCGAAAACGCCAAAAACGCCGGTGCTGTCGGAGCCGTGATTTACAATAATGTAACAGGGGAAATCGAGGCCAACGTTATGGGGATGGCTGTACCGACTGTCAAATTGTCGAAAGAAGAGGGCGAAAAGCTTGTTCAACAGATCAAAGAAGGGAAACGCTCTGCTGTCTTTTCTTTCAAATTGGACAAAAAGCTCGGGGAAACGATTGCCTCCTTCTCGTCGCGCGGACCTGTCATGGATACATGGATGATTAAACCTGACGTTTCAGCGCCAGGCGTCAATATCGTCAGCACCATTCCGACCCACGATCCGAAAAACCCTCACGGTTACGGTTCAAAGCAGGGTACAAGCATGGCTTCCCCGCATGTCGCGGGAACGGCAGCCCTATTAAAGCAGGCCAAACCGGATTGGACGCCAGAGCAAATCAAAGGCGTGCTGATGAATACGGCGGAAAAATTGACGGATGAAAACGGAAAGCCTCTCCCTCACAATACGCAAGGAGCGGGCAGCATCCGCATCATCGAGGCCCTTCATGCTTCATCAATTGTAACGCCGGGCAGCCACTCATACGGAACGTTCCTGAAAGACAAAGGAAAACAAACGAAAAAACAAGCGTTCACAATTGAAAACCTTTCTTCATTCAGAAAAGCCTATCAGCTCGAATACTCCTTTAAAGGAGCGGGCATCACGGTATCAGGAACGGAACGAGTCGTGGTACCGGCCCATCAAACAGGTAAAGCAACGGCAAAAGTAACCGTCAATTCCGCCAAAACGAAAGCAGGCACATATGAAGGCACGGTTTACGTCCGTGAAGGAGGCAGAAAAGTCGCCGAAATTCCGCTCCTGTTGATCGTCAAAGAGCCTGACTACCCGCGCGTCACATCCGTAACGGTTGAACCGGGGGCAAAGCAGGGTGCTTACACGATCGAAGCCTACCTGCCGGGCGGGGCTGAAGAGCTCGCATTTCTCGTCTATGATGAAAATCTGAACCTTCTCGGGCAGGCCGGCGTTTATAAAAACCAAGGCAAAGGCTATCAATCTTATCAATGGAACGGCAAAATCAATGACGCCGCAACCCTTAAGTCCGGAAAATACTATATGCTAGCCTATGCGTCCGCCAAAGGAAAATCAAGCTACATTCTGACGGAAGACCCTTTTATCGTCGAATAATGACAAGCCTTGTTGAGAACCACTCAACAAGGCTTTTATATGTTAAAATACGGATAATGCGTTCAGGAGAAGCTCTCCCTTCTCTTCAAAACGTGAAAAAAGCAATCGGAGGACATCGTATATATGCTTTCTTTTATCGTATTATTCGGCTTATCCTTCCTTATTGTCTGCTTTATATTTTTCACGATTTTGTACTTCGCCGTCAACCTGCAGAAGCGCGAGCCCAAGCCTTTTCAAAAAGCAACGGAGCAAACCGTCGATACCGTCATCCTCGTTCCGCTCAGCTGGCTGTTTACAGCTTTATACATATGCATTCTGTTTATTCTTTTCCCGATCCGCCATTTTCTCGATTTTTTTCAGCAAAAACGTTAAATTGACTGATGAAACGCTTCGGCCAGCAGCCGGTAAGATTCCAGCCTGTCTTGAAAATCGTGGGTGATCGTCACCGCCATGATTTCATCCGTTCCGTAAGCGCCGGCCAGTTCAAGCAGCTGTTCCTTCACCTGCCGCGGCGTCCCGATGACCATCCGTTTTCGATTGTCTTCCACTCTCTTTCTTTCATAAGGAGAATATTGATATGACAGCGCCGTTTCCAATGATGGAAAGCCTTCGGTCACTATCCCCTGTTCATTGGCTAATAAAGAGAAATCCAAGCTTTTTGCAAGGTTCTCCGCTTTCTCTTCTGTCTCAGCGCAAATCACAAATACAGCAATGATCACGTTTGGCTGTTCACCCAATACAGAAGGTTCGAACCTCTCTTTGTAAAGTCTGGCCGCCTCTTCTCCGCCTTCGCCGTTAATAAATTGGGCAAATGTATACGATGCCCCTGTTTGGGCGGCAAGCCTCGCGCTTTCCCCTGAGGAGCCGAGCAGCCAGACAGCGGGCGCTGCGGCCACGTTCGGCGATGCGATCAAGTTGGGAAAGCGGTGGTGTTCATCGGCTTGATCGTGTAAATATGTGACGAGATCCTGAATTTGTTCGGGATATTGGTCAGTCATCCGTCTTCCTCCATTTTGAAGAGCCATGGAAGCGATCGGCATCCCTCCCGGAGCACGTCCGACACCGAGATCAATCCTTCCGGGCGCAAGTCCTTCCAAGACGCGGAAGTTTTCTGCCACCTTGTAGGCGCTGTAATGGGGAAGCATGACGCCGCCGGATCCTATACGGATCTTCTCTGTTTTAGCCGCAAGATAACCGATCAGAACCTCCGGACTTGATCCTGCCAAGTTTCTTGAAAAATGGTGCTCGGAAACCCAAAATCTCTTGTATCCGAGGCGCTCCGCCGCTTGCGCGAGCTCCACCGTATGCTGTAAAGCCTGTTCAGGTGTGCTTCCTTCAGAAACGGGAGTCTGATCAAGTATGCTTAATGACAACATCTTTTTCACCCCAAGTCTTCGTTTACTTTTCCTGCGCAAAAAGAAATAATAATATCATGGATAAACCTAAAGGAGCTCCTAATACTGATGAATGAGACGAAGCAAAAAACGCACCCGCCAGTCGTAGAAGAACGCTTTGCAAAAGGCTGTTTATTCGGAATCCTTTTCAGTCTTCCCTTTTGGCTGATGTTTTATCTTTTCCTTCAATACATGCTGACAAGATAAGTCCCCTCCGAGTCGGAGGGGACGTTCCTTACCTTTTGTTCAAACCTTTTCCTTTAACGAATTCATTCATATACGCACGCGGTGGCTTTTTGAGGCTTCCAGTGATCTGGTCTGTCCATTTGTCAGACCGTTTGCCGTCTGTCCGCTTTTGATAATAGTTTGAAATCGTTTCGTCATATGCGGACATATGTTTTTTAAACTCGGCTTCGTCCGCTTGATAGGCATTTTCATGATAAATGTGATCAAGCGGCAGACGCGGCTTTTTATCCGACAGGTTGGCCGGATGGCCGACGACAAGCCCGAACAGCGGCAGAACGTATTCAGGTGTTTCCAGAAGCCCGGAGACTTCGTTCAAGTTATTGCGAATCCCGCCGATATAGCAGATGCCGAGGCCCATTGATTCGGCCGCTATTGACATATTTTGAGCGGCAAGAGCTGCATCGATGACGCTGACCATAAAGGTCTCCGTCCCTTCAAGAGAAGCTGTGATATCTACACCCTTTTCCCGGGCCATTTTGTCATGCCGGTAAAGGTCTGCGCAAAATACAAACAGATGGCCGTTTTTTTCAACATATGGCTGATTTCCGGCCAATTCCGCAAGCTTGCGCTTCTTGTCCGGGTCGGTGACACCGATGATTGAATAAGCTTGAATATAGCTGGACGTCGATGCGCTTTGAGCGCTCTCCACAAGCAGGCGAATCTCTTCTTCGGTCAGGAGCTGATCTGTAAAAGACCTGATCGAACGGTGATTTAAAATTGTTTCAATCGTTTTATTCATCCTTTTACCTCCTCAACCTTTATCATATCCAATATCTGCTTTTCCCTAAAGCAAAACGGTTTGGCGGACTGCAGATGGATTCAATTTCATATGGTAAAATGATAGAATCGTCTTACAATTT
Source organism: Bacillus paralicheniformis (assembly GCF_002993925.1). Classification (NCBI taxonomy): domain Bacteria; kingdom Bacillati; phylum Bacillota; class Bacilli; order Caryophanales; family Bacillaceae; genus Bacillus; species Bacillus paralicheniformis. The sequence goes on from NZ_CP023665.1 coordinate 4,053,449, forward strand.
TTGAAGCGGAAAGGGAGATGACGGTGAAGTCTGTAATTGAAGAATTAGATGCATTATATCCGGAAATGATCGAACTCAGGAGACATTTTCACCAATATCCGGAGCTTTCCCACCGCGAGGTCAATACACCGCGCACCATTGCAAATTACTTGGAAAACCTCGGGATTGACGTGAGAACAAATGTCGGCGGCCAAGGGGTCATCGGTCATATTAAAGGCGGCCGCCCCGGCAAGACGGTCGCCTTGAGAGCCGATTTCGACGCTCTGCCATTACAGGATCAAAAAAATGTTCCGTACCGGTCAACTGTCCCCGGCGTCATGCACGCTTGCGGACACGATGCTCACACGTCGGCTCTCCTCACAGCCGCAAAAGCCCTGGCAAAGCATCAAAAAGACTTGAAAGGAAATGTCGTGCTGATCCATCAATTCGGTGAAGAGGTCACACCAGGCGGCGCCAAACCGATGATTGAAGCCGGCTGTCTCGAAGGCGTGGATGCCATTTTCGGCACCCACATCTGGGCTCCGATGCCCGTCGGTCAAGTCGGTGTTACATCAGGCCCGATGATGGCAGCCGCTGATAAATTTAAAGTCACGATATCCGGGCGGGGCGGACACGGAGGCGCGCCTCACTTAACGACAGATGCTTTAATAACAGGAGCCTCAGTCGTCAACCATCTCCAGCAAATCGTCAGCCGCAGAATCGATCCGACGGAAGCAGCCGTCTTGTCGATCGGAACGTTTCATTCAGGCCAGGCGTTTAACGTCATCGCCGAAGAAGCGGTCATTGAAGGAACGGTCCGCACCTTTTCAAAGCATGTCCAAGAGACGATCATCGCCGAGATGGAACGCGTCATCAAGGGCGTCTGCGACAGCAACGGCGCTTCATTTTCACTCGATTATGAAAAAGGCTACCCGCCTGTCGTCAACCATGAAAAAGAAACGGACATCGTCCGCCAATGTGCCAAACGAATCGTCGGCCTTGAAGCTGTCATCGAGCTCGAACCGAATATGATCGGCGAAGATTTCTCTTATTATCTAGAACATGTCCCTGGATCATTCTTTTTTACCGGCGCGGGCAATCCGAAGACTGGAGCCGTTTACCCGCACCATCACCCGCTGTTTGATATCGATGAAAAAGGCATGCTGAACGCGGCGAAAATTCTTGTGTCGGCAGCTCTCGCATTTTTAAACCAAGATTAAAGACAGCCTGATTCGGCTGTCTTTTTTACTTAAACATATACCCTTTATATTTTGTCAGCTGGCAGCTGGCATTATAAACGATCGCATAGCCGATCAAAGCAGACAACACAGAGCTCCCTCCGTAGCTGATGAACAGAAGGGGAACGCCCGTAACCGGCATCAGTCCGACGTTCATTCCGATATTTTGGAATGTATGGATGACGATCAGCGCCGTATACCCAACACAGAAAAATGATGCAAACTTATTATAAGGATGTATCTTATCGATCAGCACGACAAGCCGGTAAATGAAAAGGAAAAACAGGATGACGACAAAAGTACAGCCAATAAAACCGAAACTTTCCCCGATGACGGCAAAGATGAAATCGGTTTGGCCTTCAGGAACGTAGACTTTCAAATTGTTCATACCCGTTCCGAAGATTTCTCCAGAGCCGATCGCCGTAACGGCCTTTTCGGTCTGATACGTATCGTTCGCGTCCTGCTGGCTCGAATCGACCCATGTCATCACCCGGTTGATCTGATATTGCTGGATGTGCAGCGTATCCTTCGAAAACTCCGGAAAATTGATCACCAAAAACAGAACGAGCAGTACGAGGGTGATTCCTGACCCCGCCACAATCGAAATCAGCTTCCAGTTCACACCTGATAAAAACACCATAACGGCGACAAAGAACATGCAGATACCGGCCGTACCGGCGTCCTGCATTAAAATCAAACCGACCGGAACCGCAGATACCCCTGCGATTTTCAGCAAAAGGTGAACATCCTCCTGCATCGAGCGCGAGCCTTTCGGACTTGCTTTGGAAATCACCGAAGCCAGCATCATAATCAGGCCGATTTTCATAAATTCCGACGGCTGCAGCGTGACCGAACCAAATTGAAACCAGCTTTTCGCTCCTTTGATAATCGGTGCGATCGACGTTGGACTGAACTTTAACACGATCAATGACAAGATGCCGAATAGATATATGTATATGCTGAATTTTTCAAGCTGCTCCAGATCAAAATAGAGAAAGCCGACGATCACCGAAATGCCGAGCAGATAAAAGAACAATTGCTTTGCCGGATAGCCCTTCAGTGAAAAAGACGGCTCTGCAGCGTAAACAGCGATCACACTGATTAAAAAGAACATGGCTAATATAAAAATCAAATCTCCCTGATAATAGGGACTTGTCGTATTTTTCTTCTGACCCATTGTACCCCGCCTTATTTCTTCATCAAAAGCACTAACTTTCATTATAACATGAACAACCGTTCACATTGCGAAAAAGGGTGAATAAAATAACAGCCTGCATGCATCAGGCTGTTATTTGAACATATAGCTTTGATACTTTGTTAACTGGCAGCTTGAATTGTAGACAACCGCGAAGCCGATCAAGGTTGCTACGACTGAGCTTCCTCCATAGCTGACCAAAAGCAGCGGGACGCCGGTCACGGGCATAATGCCGATATTCATTCCGATATTTTGAAAGGTATGAATGACAATTAAAGCGGTAAAGCCCGCACAGAAAAATGAAGCAAACCTGCTGAACGGATGTATTCGGTCTATGAGCACGACAAGCCGGTAAATTAGGAAGAAAAACATAATGACAACAAACGTGCATCCGACAAACCCGAAGCTCTCGCCGATGACGGCAAAAATAAAGTCTGTTTGCGCCTCAGGTACATAGACTTGAAGATCGCTTACACCATTTCCAAATACTTTCCCCGAACCGATCGCCAGCTGCGCCCTTTCGACCTGCATTTTATCGTCGGCATTCTGTTCGCTCGGATTGACCCAGGTCATGACGCGGTTGATTTGGTATTGTTCAACCCCGAGTGCTCCCGCGACATCGGGAAATTTGATAATGACAAACAAAATCAAAACAATGACTGTAAGACCCGTTCCGAAGATGAGAGAAATCAATTTCCAGTTCACGCCCGACAGGAATACCATCACAAGAATGACAAACGCGACGATTCCGGCTGTACCCGTATCCTGTTCTAAAATCAAGCCGAACGGAACAATGATAATACCGGCGATTTTCAGCAGAAAGATGCAGTCTTCTTTCAACGTACGCTTGCCGACAGGCCCGTTTTTCGACATGAAGGAAGCCAAATACATGATCAGCCCGATTTTCATGAATTCCGACGGCTGCAGCGTAAACCCGGGAAGCATAAACCAGCTTTTGGCACCGTTGATAACCGGCGCAAACCTGTATGATCCGATATATGCCGGACTGAACTTTAACACGATCAGCATCAAAATCCCGAGCAGATAAAAATAAAAGCTGAGCTTTTCAAGCTGCTCCAAATCAAAATAAAGAAACACGATGATGATAAAGGCCCCCAGCAAATAGTAAAGGGACTGTTTCATCGCAAAGGGTTCATTATATTGATTAAACTGCTGAGCGGCGTACACAGCCACAACGCTTATGATAAAAAAGACAATATAGACAAAAATCAAATCCCCCTGATAAAAGGGATTTGTAATATTCTTTTTCTGACTCATTCGAAATCCCGCCCTTATAATATGACACGATGAAATAATCCAGGAAGACGGCATCCGCTTCCTCACAAATGATATGACGTACAAAAGAATAAAATGTTTCGATTTTATTGCGAACAAATTCCTATTCTATTTTAAAGGATTTTTCCAACTATTGTCGAATGTGATAAATTCATTGATTTTTGATTGATTTGTATTAAAATGAGTAATGTTGCATAAAATTAAACTTTTGCCTCCGGCAGAAGCGATACAGAATCACCAATTCATAAGGAGTTTTTCATTTGGATAAAGCACTTCAAAAGCGTAAACGGCTTGATCTCATAAAATTTTTGGTCCCTTCGCTTATCGGAATTATTCTGTTTATGATTCCCGTTAAAATCGAAGGAAATTTAACGATTCCAATTGCTGTCTTTTCAAATGCATTGCAGAAGCTGCTTCAGCAGCAATTGCCGTTAATCATGACGGTCATCGTAACCGCAACATTTATCTTAACCTTTATCACCAAAACCTTTCATCCGGCTTTCATTAAAAAAAGCGAGTTTTTCTATAACTTGCTGAATGTATCTTTATTTTGGTATATCGTCCGCCTGTTCGGCATGATTTTCGCAGTGATGGCATACTTTAAGATCGGCCCTGAAGCGGTATATGCCAAGAGTACAGGCGGAACATTATTATTCAGCTTGCTGCCCGTTCTCTTCTCCGTCTTTTTATTTGCAGGCCTGTTTCTGCCGTTTCTGTTGAACTTCGGCTTGCTTGAGCTGTGCGGCGCTTTGATGAAAAAGCTGATGAGACCTGTCTTTAAGCTGCCGGGACGGTCATCGATCGATTGTATGGCCTCATGGCTCGGCGACGGCACGATCGGCGTGCTCCTGACAAGCAAACAGTATGAAGAAGGGTTCTACACGAAGCGTGAGGCCGCCGTCATCGGCACGACTTTCTCAGTCGTCTCCATCACGTTTTGCCTCGTGATTATTTCACAGGTTGACCTTGCCCATATGTTCGTTCCGTTTTATTTGACGATATTGCTGGCGGGTGCCGCAGCCGCAGTGATCAGCCCGCGGATTCCGCCTTTATCAAGAAAGGCTGATACTTATATTACAGACCAAGCGGATCAGGATCAAGAGGAGATTCCCGAAGGATACACTCCATTCCAATGGGGACTCAGCCGGGCTGTCGCAAAAGCAAAACAAAATACAAGCGTCAAAGATTTCTTGCAGGACGGAGCCAAAAACGTGCTCGATATGTGGATGGGCGTCGCTCCCGTCGTCATGGCGCTCGGCACAGCCGCACTGATTGTCGCTGAATATACACCTGTTTTCAAATGGCTCGGGCTGCCGTTCATTCCCCTGCTCGAACTGCTCCAGGTTCCTGAAGCCGCCGAGGCCTCACAAACGCTTGTCGTCGGGTTCGCCGACATGTTCCTTCCGTCTGTGCTCGGAAGCGGGATTGAAAGTGAAATGACCAGGTTCATCATCGCCTGTGTATCGGTTACACAATTAATCTACATGTCGGAAGTCGGCGGTCTTTTGCTCGGTTCCAAAATTCCGGTGACATTCCTTGACCTCGTCTTGATTTTTCTCGTTCGGACGCTGATTACGCTGCCTGTCATCGTACTGTGCGCCCACTTTATTTTTTAGACAAATAAGAGGCTCTCGGCGCCAAATGCCGAGAGCCTTTTTTGTTTAGAAAAAGTCGTTGATCCAAGGGGGCTGCGGCCTTATCGTGCGGTCCAGCCTGTCACTTCCTCTTCGTTTCCGGAATCCTGCCGGTTTCGTATAGGGAACGCGCGGTCTTGGCTAACTTTTGCAGGATCAATTTCCTCCACGCATTTTCTCTCCTTCATCCTTTATGTCCTATTGAATCGCCGCGAAAATTGAGCCGATAGTTGGAGCGGAAAATGCTTTCCAGTATGTATCATTTTTCGAAGAACGTGGTATAATAAATGTAACAGAATGTTCACAAAATATTCTCCAATTAGACACAATTGTCGTTTCATTCCGCTTTTTTGGCAGCGCTATCATTATTGAAAGGGGCTGAAAACGCATGGATATGTTTTTCGCTTACTTGCTGATCGCAAGCGCCACTCCTTTATTTTTATGGCTGGACAACAAAAAGGTCGCAATTTCTTCTATTCCGCCAATCATTTTAATGTGGGTCTTCTTCTTTTTCTACATGACCAGCAGCCTTTCTCCTACAGGACACTCTCTCATGATCGTACTCTTTATTCTCAACGTTGTCATCGCCCATGTCGCCGCTTTCATCATTTACGGACTTCCATTGATTCGAAAGCACATGAGCCGATAAAAAAGTGCCGGTTGTTCCGCCGGCGCTTTTTTTGCTGTAAGAGACACCATTATAGATCAAAGTTAAATGCTGAATGGGAGTAATCTTTGATAAATGTTTGATACCGGCCGCTGAAATCAAGCAGGTTGTATATTTTTGATTTTTCCGCAAACCGCTTTTGGTTGTCTCTGGCCGGATAATAAACGGACATGCCGCTTCCTCTCGGGTGCTCAGGAGACTTGATGTTCATGATGACAGCCTTTTTGACGGATTTTACGACCTCTTTCGCTTCTTTCTCAGCTCCGATCTGCTGGCCGATCAAGCTTGACAGATCGGCCAAATCAACCATATCCGATTCATCTGCATAATCTTCGGCAGCGAGACGTGCGTAGTGAAGCAGGCGCTTTCCATCCGGCTCTTTCAATGCCCGGTTCATGCTTAAGCTCAACCTGTCGATGGCATCGACAGCGTCTTTGACGCGGTTCAATTGAATTAAAGACTGCTGCAGGTCTTCTGTTTCACCGTTTTCTTTTGACTGCTTTATGTAGCCTGCCGCGATTTCCCTGCCAAGCTCTTTCGGATCGATTGAAGGGTCGTCTTGAACAGACTGCAGCGCATATTTGTAATCCCAGCCGTTTTGATTCGTATAGTCGACTGAAGCCAGCATGTACTTTCCATAATCCCTCAAGGCATATGCCGTTTCAATCCCGGCCATTTTACAGTTGTCAAAACCGATTAAATCAAACTTTTGCTTCGTATGTTCATAGGCCTTTTTGATTCCCGACTGGAGCTCGCTTATTTTCATTTTTTTATTGCCGAAGTTTTCGTCTCCCCCGTAGCCGTCAACGGAGCCAAGCCCATGCCCCCAGAAGATCAATACATATTTTTTAGCCGGGTATGTTTTGACTCCCCATGTGATAAAATCTGTGACGGAGCCGGGACTGTCCATATTTGTCTTCCCGATATTTTCGAGGGGCGCCAGCTTCTGATGTTCGACTTTCCACCTCTGATTCACCTTGTGACTGATCGACGGGTTCGCCCATTTTTTTGCTCCTCCTGTCTGAAGAACGACATTGACGTTTGAAGATGAACGCGCATCCATCATTTCCTGAATGTCATCGCTTGCCATATGAAAATCGCTTTCCATGTCAGAACCAATCATATATACAAGAATAGTGTAGTCGTCTTTTTCTTTTAATAGAGCGGCTGATGCCGGCTGAAAAAAGGCGACTGAAATAACGGAAACCACAATCCATTTGATCAAGTTCATCTTCTTATGCTCCTTATTTAAGATTCCGGGAAATAAATAAGAGAGTAGTAGCCGTCCTCGTCCGGCTGTTCATGTTCTAATGAATATCCAACGGATCGGAAGCACGCTAAGCACCTCTCGTTATCCTCTTCAATTCCGGCAAACCATTTGTTGATCCGGCTCATTTCCGGCAATGCCATCGTCCTTTTGATGAGCGCTTTTCCATATCCCCCTCCGCGCAAAAACGGATCGACTACAAGGGCAATGTTCCCGGTCAAGTCCTCCTCAACTTCAACCATGACAACGCCGACAGGCTTGCCGTCCTCTAAAGCCGCCCATACCCGGTAGTTTTCATTCCCGTCTGCAAAATTGAACCACTCGTCAAGCGGCATCATCCCTTCCAGCCGCCTTTTCACTTCTGCATCCTCAAACCAAGTCTGCAGCCATTCAATATTTTCTTTTCGAAACAGACGTAGTTCTTCTATATTGCTCATTGTTTTCTCCTTTACTGCGCGTATTTTTCAGCCTGCAGGCGATACAGCTCTGCATACTGGGCCTGATTTTTCATCAATTCTTGATGGGTGCCGGCCTCCGCTACCCTTCCTTTTTCTAAAAATACGATGTGATCGGCAAAACGGGCCGTGCTTAACCGGTGCGAGACAATAATGACTGTTTTGCCTTGCGTCAGCTTTTGCAGCTTATCAAATATCTCTTCCTCAATAAACACATCCAGCGCAGAGGAGGGTTCATCGAATATCAAAATGTCGGCAGACTCATCACGCATAAATGCGCGGGATATGGCGATCCGCTGCCATTCTCCCCCCGACAAATTCCTGCCGCCGAACAGTCTGCCAAGCTCTGTTTCATAACCGTCTTCAAGCTTATGTAAAAACTGATCCACTCCGCCGAAGGCCGAAGCACTTTTTATTTTAGCCAAGTCGGTGCAAGAAGAAATGTCGCCCAAGCCGATATTGTATTTCAATGTCATTTCGTACCGTAAAAAATCCTGAAACACAGCCGCGGCATTTGACCGGTAATGTTCAATATCATACTTATAAAGCGGTAAACCATTATAAGAGATCGTGCCTTGATTAGGATCAAAATAGCGCAGGAGCAATTTAACGAGTGTGCTTTTGCCTGATCCGTTTTCTCCCACGAGAACGGTCGTCTTATTCAATGGAATATCGAGCTTATGAATATCAAGAACCGTTTTGGTTCCATCATAAGAAAATTCCACTTGATCACATGTAAATCCTTTTTCCTTTTGAGCAGCTGGCGCGATTTCCCCATTTTCCATGGCATTTTTGCTGTTTAAAAAAGAATGAACATTTCCCAGGTGCCTCGTTTCTCTTGCACCGATCGCAAACGCAGCGAACATTTCATTGATTCCTTCGTTGAACTGAACCGCGGCTCCGATAAACAGCATCACATCCCCGATGGACAACCGACCATAAAAAGCCTGGTGAACGATGTAAATCAGAACGGCACCTGCGGCCAAAGATTGTAATACCGACCAGAACAGCTGATACAGCGCCAGTTTTTTTTGATCGTTGGACAGCGTATGGAGGAGCTCCATCGAGGTGTTTTTATAAAAAGATTTAAAAAAAGGAACAAGATTGTATATCTTGACCTCTCCGGCTGTTTCAGACATGAGAGGGACACCTGCATAATATTCCGCGCGCCGTCTCAGTTCCTGAACCTCTTTCCGTCCTTCAAAGGTCGCGTTGTTTAATTTCGCCTCCCAGTACAGTTTAGGAACAGCCAATATGAGAAACAGCAGCGGCACCCACGGTGCAGACATGCCGATCAGTAAACTGCTGGCTGCAATCATCACCATTCCGCCGAAGGTTTGAGACACGATGGAAACCCACATCGTGACAAAATATTCATTATAGCGGATGATTTGTGTATTGGTATGAAAAGATGCGTCTTCAAAAGCCGCGATATCAGGAATGGAAATTGCCTTTTTCATGAGCATTTCATCAAGATAAGCTTCGAGCTTGGCGGTAAGGAGCCTTTTCTGCATTTCAGCCACAGGCTGAAGGGCATCTACGATCAGCGTAAAAGCAATGTATGCAAAGGCCGCCCAAACCAGCGCATTCCAAGAAGACAGCTCAAACGGCGCCCGTGCAATCTCATCGATCACCTCTGCACTCAGCCAGACTAGGAGCGGTCCGAGCATTGCATTCAGCAGTGTAATTAAAAATAGAACAGCCGACTTAAAAGGATCGCAGCGCCAAAACAACGATAAACCATAAAAGATGATGGAAGCGGTTTGAGGCAGCTTTTTGAAAAAGGAACAAAACTTCAGCAATATACCTCATCCTTCCCCTGAAACGATTTGGCCTGCATGCGGAACATTCTGCTGTATTCCCCGTTTTTGTCCATAAGTTCCTGATGGCTTCCCTCTTCCGCGATTCTTCCGTTTTTCAAAACCAGTATGCGGTCAGCCATTTTTACCGTACTGAACCGATGGGAAATCATGATCACCGTTTTTCCCTCTGTGAAGCTGTGAAATTGCCGGAAAATATCATACTCAGCCCGAATATCCAAAGATGCGGCCGGCTCGTCCAAGATGACAAGTCCGGCATCTTTCATAAACGATCTGGCTAAAGCAATCCGCTGCCATTGGCCTCCCGAAAAATCGGTGCCCCCCCATTCAGGGCCGATCATTGTTTCCAGCCCTTCAGGCAACTCTTCGATGATTGGTTCCAGCTTAGCGGACCGGGCGGCGGCGCGAAGTTTTTCTTCATCACCTAAAGCTTCCGTTCGGCCTACCGCGATATTGTACCGGAGTGACAATTCGTACTTACCAAATTCCTGAAACACGACCGCCATCTTGTTTCTCAGCTCTTGAAGATCGATCTTGCGGATGTCTTTGCCGTTCACTTTAATCTCACCCTCATCATATTCATAAAAACGACAGAGCAGTTTGATGAGCGTTGTTTTCCCCGATCCATTCGCCCCTACAATGGCAATTCTTTCTCCCGGTGATACTGAAAAGCTGATTCGATTTAGAACATCGCCTGTGTGCATGTCATTCGGTTCAGGGTACTCGTCGTGTTCCCGCATCTCTTCATCCTCGAGCTCATCAAGCATATCCAAATCTTCCTCATTCACATCAGCTTCATTTCCCCGGGAGCCGGCAGCCGCTTCTCTGAAAGGATAACGGAAGATGACATTTTTGAATTCGACTGCCAGCGGTCCTGCGTCCCCGAGAGATTCTCCATTGGAAGGAAGCCTGATATCCTTTTCGGCGTTCATAAAAAGAAAAAAGTCTCTTCCCATTCTCCATATATCCAACGTATCTGCACCTTCCTTGGCGATATCCCGGAGAGCCGTTGATAATTGGAACACAGCCCCTAAGTACAACGATATATCCCCCACAGAAAAACTGCTTGAATGGGATTGGGACAGAATCCAAAAGTACCCCAAACCCGTCCCCGCCCCCGATAAGAAACCCGTTAAAACCGACCAGCGCGCGCTTCTGACTTGAATATTCCGCAGCACAGAATATAAGCCTTTAAAAGCAGATTGATATAAATCAAGAAAGAAAGACCCCAGGCCAAACAGGCGTACTTCTTTGGCGGATCGTCTCCCGAGCAGAATGTGGCGCGCATATGCGGCCCTCCTTCTGACAGGGGCGTAATCCTTGTGATATTCCCACTCCATTTCATTGTAATGATTATGGACAAAAGCGAATGGAGCGGTAGATAAAATAAGGATGACAGCAAGAACGGGCGACAGATAGGCAATAATCAAAACAACGCCCGCCAAAGACATAACGGCTGTCACCAAGTTCGAACTGATATTAATGAATTGGGAAGGAAGCCATGTCGAGCGATCCCGCAGTGTTTCCAGCCGGTCCCTGTACTTTGGATCCTCAAAAAAACGCATCCCCGGAATGCGGTCAAAAGCGTCGATTAACAAACTGTTGACTGTGATCATCGACCTCTCAGAAAGCATGGCCTTCACCCATTTTTCCAATGATTTAACGACACTGATCATGACCAGGCTTCCCGCATAAATGACAGCCCATATTTCCGCATAGATGACCGCTTCCTGCTCGACAATGCCGTCGATCATTTGCTTTGAAGCGTACAATTGGATTAAAGGTGCTCCGGCTTCGATCAACATGAAGATAACCATGCAAATCATCAGACGCGGACCGGATTTCCAGACCATTTTCCCAAGCAGGCCCGCCGTTTGCAGCGGCTCTTGAATATGCTTCATCTTCCACACATGCTTCACCTTCATTTTCTATACCTATTGTGGTCATTGATACGAGTATATTTTGGCTTTCTCCAGCGTATTGACGGTTTCGATATCAGCCATGACCCTTGGTTTTCCCGGACGGCTCCGATCGAGAAGGTGCTCCTTCCCCTTGGATGCTTCCCTGAGCCATATTTCCAAGTCAATGACAGATCTCATGTACTGATAGCCCATGCCCAGATCATTATTTGGATCTTCAGAGCGAATAGCCATAGCCAGCAAGTGTTTCCACCATATATTGCGCTTAATGATGCCGAGCTCTTCAACAAAGACGTGCTCTCCCGGTTCAAATAGCTGAAGAACGTGTCTGCGGTCATTCATAAAGCTTTTCCTGGCCATATGGGCATATGTTGTTTTCGTTGATCTGTTATAAACATAGGCAGGCAGGATATCGGTGAAAGATTTGCGAAGAAGCATTTTAGAGCCTGCATAATGTTCTTCAAGCCCTTTTAAAACATTAAAATGCTGTTCAGGCGGTACGGAAAATGAAAATTCGATCAGCCGCCGATCCAAAAACGGATGGTACGTAGGCAATGTCACACCAACAGCATCCATGTACCTCGCCCTCGGCCACAAAAAGTCATAATGAAACCTCTTGCCCCACACCGAGAGGTCCCGGCTTTTTCGATAGCGAAGATGATCCTCCTTATTGATCTCCCGTTCTCTCTGTCGGTGTTCTTCAGTAAAATATTCAGGCAGCTCATATTCCGTATCTGACCACAGCAGGTCGTAATAGAGCTTTTCTCCGACATAAGGCATGAAAGGGGCGATTCCGTATTGAAATCCCAGCTTCAGCATCTCTTTCATGCTGCCTCCCGACCATTCGCGAAGCAATTTGTAGATTTCAGAAAACCGTCTCTGCCGAAGCAGAGAATCGATCACTGACACTTCTCCGCTAAAAATGAAATCCCCGCCCTCACCCGTCAGGACAGACGAAGCACCATACTCCTCAGCGATCACTGTAAAAGTCTCATTAACCAGTGAATTGGCTCTCGGATCAGGACCGTCTACAAACCAAAGCGGATCACGCCCGATTTCCGCGTTTGGAATTTTGGCTGTGGCGTCTCCGAGAATGATCAGGCCGGGAATATCCATATCGCGCATCATATTTTTTACAAGGTCCTTGTCATGGCTTAATATCATGTCAGGTTCGGCAAATGATATATTGACGGCCAGCAGCTGTTCCTTCCGTCCGCCTGCAATTGCGGCGGCGGTTACGGCAGCTGAATCCAGTCCGCCGCTTAATTCGACAATATGCTTTTCATCTTTTAAACGATCTGCTGTCACTTCCTGAAAAAGCTCCCGGAACCGCGGAACTGCGTCTCCAGCAAGATCTTTCCCGTTTAACAGCTGCGAAAGTCCCCAATAGCTGTGCGCATGAACCGCATGATCCCGGCCAAGAAAAGCGTAGGACGCCGCAGGCACTTTGCGTATTCCTTTAAAAAACGTCCGATCTTCAAAGCCGTTTTCTCCTACAGCAAAGCCTGAAGTAGGAAACATTCTGCACACATTTTGATCGATCGCAAAAGGAATGTCATGAACAAGCAAAAGGATGCGCAAGTCATTCGCTGCAAACCATTCTCCTTTCGGACTGACCCAATAGTAAACAGGACGGGTTGCGTATATATCAGTCGCCAAAACAAGGCTATGTAGACTGTCATCCCACCACATCATCGTAAATTCGCCATGCGAGTGAGACAGCATGGCAGCTTGATCCTGCTTCAAAGACACGTACAGCTTGTCATATTGTTCAATCTTTCGGGTGCCATCCGATTTTGCGTTAAGACCGCCGCTGATCCAGCCGTCTAAGATGACGGGATGCAAAAGATTTATTTGAGTTGTAGGTCTAAAAGCTTCATCGTATCGGATATGCGCTTCAGCCATGTTGGCGATCCCGCGGCTGTAGCTGTGAATCCGTTCCGCACGTCCCCATTTCTTGACGGCGGAAACCCACTCATGCCATGCAACGGTGTTGTCTCCCTGCATTCCAAACCATACTTTCATACTAGAGATAACACCCACCTTTCAGCGTAAGCGCTCATCTTATACGTCTGTAAAACTTTTAAATCCTTATTTTTATGATTCGGATCGATCGATTTGCCGTTTTCCATTTGAACCCACGCATGAGAAAACAGCTTGTCATCAATTTTCTTGACCCCGATCATGAGATCAGCATCAAACCCATTGCTGAATAATATAGATTGAATCGTTAATGCAATAGAAACGCATGAAGTAACCAAATGGTCGTCTTCATCAAGCGAATATAAATATTCGCCGTTCTGGTGCAGTTCGTCTATATCAAGCAGCCCTGCACCTCTTTGCTGTGCGCTTGCATACAGCGGAAACAGATGGATCGCAATTTTTTCATAAGCTTCTTCAAAATCATGATTTAACAGCATCATACGTACAAAAGCATGAACGGTTGTAAAATATTCGTGATTTTTGACAAGCGCTCTTTTTTTCATCAGCTTTTATCCTCTATTTCAATCAGCTTATGATGTGTCAGTTCCTGTATCGCCTCATTTAATATCGCTGACAGTTCTTCCTCTGTCTGATCGAACGCCGATTGCCACTTGATCAGAATATCTTTTTTATCCTTTCGCTCATTTTCAATTTCGATCCACAGCTCTTTTAAAGCCCCTTCCAATCCGAAATACTGCCCATTGTCCAGGTTTAGGACGATGCATTCATTTTCCAACACGGTTGTCGCTGTCTCTTGATTTCGAATAATTTTCAAAGATTAGACCTCCCCGGTATGCATGATTTCAGAAAAATAAAGGAGAAGAGAGCCGGCAAGCTCTCTTTCAGCACTTTATGCATGATGTTCTTTCCACGCCCTTGGCGAATGCCGTTATCATTTCAGCTTTGGAGCGTTTTAAAAAGAGCCTGCAATGCGACGATACCCCTGAATTTACCAACTGACCACATGAATCAGATTATCACAGGACAATATCAAAAAAACCGCAAAAAACTACCGAAAACCGACATGAATAGCCAATGGCATCAATGGGCCATTATTACGGGATTTATTCGGAGGAAAAAGAAAAAGAGAGCCTATCGACTCTCTTTTGCAGGGAAAACCAAATATATACTTTGTCTAAACTTTCTGCTTGATCAAATTAAGCATCGTTCCTTTTTTTACTGCGCAGTACCGTGACGTTACTTTGAGCTTTTTATAGATTTTGCTCAAGTGATACTCTACGTTGCGCGTCGACATTTGTAGGTCTGCTGCGATCTCTTTATTTGTTTTACCGCTGGCCACCTTCTGCAAAATATCCAGTTCTGTGTCTGTTAAATGCTCGTCCACCGCGAGATCGGAATCAAGCCTCAGTTTTTGCAGCAAGCCGTCGGGAAATAACACAGCCCCTTTTAAACACAATAAAATACTCGAAGCAATCATGCTGTCTGTATACGATTTATCGATAAACCCTTTAACTCCGGCCTCAATCAGCTTATTAAAATATGAGTGAATTTCATCTCCCGAAAACATAATGATAATTTTGGATTGAGGTGCGGTTTCCAGCGTTTTAAGAGACAGTTCCAACCCGTTCATTCCCGGCATTTTTAAATCATAAAGAAAAACGTCTATATGTACCTCTTGATTTTTTAAGAGGTCGAGAGCTTCATTTCCTTCGTGGCAAACGATGACATCCATATTATATTTTTTTAAGATTTCCTTCATTCCGGATGTCAGAACCCTGTAGTCGTCTACTAACAACACGCGTATCATCAGTAACACTCTCCTTAAATCAGTTTCCTCCGAACAAATACCGCAATAAAAACCCTATGAATAGAATTGAAGGATGATGTCGGGTTTTAGTGCCTTTTTGTGGTTTTTACCACTTTATTCTATGATAGCATGAATATGTAATCAACTGGAAGTAATAAGGAGGTGACACAGATGCGCAAATTGGAAACTGCCCAAGTTAAAAACTATGGTACATTCCTGACTGTTACTCTTTCTAAAAAGAGCAAGCCGGGCGACGGCAAATTCGGCCGCGGCGTAAAACGCGGTTAAGAGTGTATGAGAAAGAGAGAGCCTGTGGCTCTCTCTTTTTCCGTTCAGCAACCAAAAAAGAGTGCGGATCGTTGAAATCCGCACTCTTTTGCCAATCAATTAATGTCCGCTGTGCTCAGAATGTTTTGCACCTGGAGTACCGCCCTCAGGGTTGTCTCCGTGATAGTTGTGAGCAGCGAAGATCCAGACAGAACCGGCAATAATCGCAACCGCAATAAATGCGGCAAACAGCGTATTCCCGACTTGGATTTTGCCGCTGTCACTTTCAGTCATATGCATAAACATTAAGAGCTGAAGTCCAGCTTGGATGATCGCAAAACCGAAAATAATCCACAGCTTTGCAGCCATGCTTAAGTCCGTATAGATCACCCACAAGGCCAATAAGGTCAGCACAATGGACAACACGAACCCGACAATATGCTTCCAAGGAAAGTGGCTGTGTTCAGCCGATTGTTTTGCTGCCATTATACATTCACCAACCCTATCAAATAGACGCCGGTAAAGATGAAAATCCATACCACGTCTAAGAAGTGCCAATACAAACTTGAGATAAACAGCTTAGCAGACGTTTGCGGGGTTAGGCCGCGCTTTTTCGTCTGAAGCAAAATGCCGATAATCCAGAAGATACCGATCGATACGTGCAGTCCGTGTGTTCCCAATAGAACAAAGAAAGATGACCAGTAAGCACTTGTCGATAAAGTGGCACCTTCGTGTACATAATGATTGAACTCATAAAGCTCATAGCTGACAAACCCAGCACCGAGCAACAGGGTAATGATCATCCAGATCATCACGCCTTTCAAACTGCCGCGGCGCATCTCATGCACTGCGATGCCGCATGTGAAACTGCTCGTTAACAGCAGGAACGTCATGATTAAAACGAGCTTTGCGTCGAACAGTTCTGCCGGCAGTACGCCCCCCGCTGTTCTGTTATGAAGAACAGCATAGGTCGCAAATAACGTAGAGAATAAAGCAATCTCCGCTCCAAGAAAAATCCAAAAGCCAAGGATATTCAACCTTCCGATTTCAGAACGGTATTCCATAGGAGCGTTAGAATTGCTGTGTTCTGCATGTTCCATCAATCCCGCCTCCTTTACTTGGCATTCTTTCGTTCAGTCTCTTTTATTTCCTCAACACTTACATAGTAGCCGTCGTCATATTCAAATGAACGAAGAATCATACAGAGGAATACACCGATCAGACCGACGATTCCCATCCAGAACCATTCAAAGACAAGCCCGAATCCAGCAAATCCGAAGCATAATGACATAAGAAACGGACGGCCTGAATTGCTCGGCATATGAATCTTTTTAAACTTGCTTTCAGGATGAATCTCGACATTGTCTTCCTTCATTTGCGCAAATGCGTCAGGTGATGTAACCTCAGGCAGAACCGCAAAGTTATAGTGCGGCGGGATCGCAGAAGATGTAGCCCATTCAAGCGTACGACCCATTCCCCAAGCATCTCCTGATTCTTCGCGTTTTGAATGACGGAAGCTGTAGAAAATGTTGTAGCAGAGAACGATGAATCCTGCGGCCATCAGCAATGCGCCGAATGTCGCAATCATGTTCAATGCAGTCCAGCCGTCTTCTGCTCCGTATGTGTAAATACGGCGAGGCATTCCTTGCAATCCAAGGAAATACATCGGGAAGAAGCAGATGTTAAAGCCAGTCATGAACAGCCAGAAGAACCATTTTCCGATGCGTTCGTTCAGTTTGTGACCGAACATTTTCGGATACCAGAAGATCAATCCGGCGAAACATGCAAACACAGTACCCGCGATCAGCACATAGTGGAAGTGCGATACGAGGAAGTATGTGTTGTGATATTGATAATCCGCAGCTGCCATCGCAAGCATAACGCCCGTAACACCGCCGATGACGAAGTTCGGAATAAATGCAAGCGACCACAGCATCGGCGTTGTGATTTTGATTCTGCCTCGATGCAGCGTCAACAGCCAGTTAAAGATTTTAACTCCGGTCGGCACCGATATCGCCATCGTCGTAATCGAGAAGAACGAGTTGACCGCCGCACTGTTGCCCATTGTGAAAAAGTGGTGCAGCCAAACGACGAAGCTGAGAACCGAAATGGCAACAATTGAATAAACCATTGCTTTGTAGCCGAACAGCTGCTTTCTTGCGAATGTCGCAATGATTTCTGAAAAAATACCGAAAGCAGGCAAAATAACGATGTAAACCTCAGGATGTCCCCAAATCCAGAACAAGTTCGCCCACAGCATCGGCATACCGCCGTTCGCCAAGGTGAAAAAGGCTGTTCCGAACAAGCGGTCAAATGTCATCAGCGCCAAAGCCACTGTCAAGACAGGGAATGCGAAAATGATAATCACACAAGTGATCAGCGTTGTCCAAGTGAACATCGGCATCCGCCATAGGGTCATGCCTTTTGTACGCATTTTCAGGATGGTCACCATAAAGTTAATCCCGGTGAGAAGCGTACCGATACCCGCGATCTGAAGTCCGAGCAAGTAATAGTTCTGCCCAGGCCCAGGACTCAGCTCATTGCCTGCAAGCGGCATGTAAGCCGTCCATCCTGCATTCGGCGATCCGCCGATGACGAATGAAATATTAAACAGCATCGCTCCGACCATGAAGGTCCAGAAGCTCAAGTTGTTCAAATACGGGAATGCAACATCGCGCGCACCGATTTGGAGCGGTACGACGACGTTCATTAATCCAATAAGAAACGGCATCGCCATGAAAATGATCATGATCGTACCGTGTGTCGTAAACACTTCATTATAGTGGTTTGAATCTAAAAAGCTGTTATTAGGAAGCGTGAGCTGGGCACGCATCATTAACCCGTCGACGCCGCCGCGGAAGAACATAATGACTGCGGCAATGAGGTACATGATTCCTAAACGTTTATGATCGACGGTGGTAATCCATTCTCTCCAAAGCCATTTCCATTTTTTGAAGTATGTCAGCACAAATACGATTGCAATGGATGTAAGCAAAATGGAAATCTGTGCTCCAAGAATTAATGGGTCACCTGTAATTATGAATTCGTCCCATTTCAAATTCATGCAAGCTTCCTCCTTTCCTAGTGAGAATCTTGGTCTTCAGATTGTTTTTGATCTTTGTTTGTCTTCACGTTTTCAAACGGATCTGATTTTGAGTGCGGAGACAATGGTTTATAGCCCAATCTTTCGCGCGCTTTAATGGCGTATTCCGCATCATTTCCGTGGTTAACATACTTCAGGTGTGTCGATGAGAACGTCATTTCGTCCGCATGCTGAGGAAGCATCAGTTCATCGTACTGGTTTTTCGTCAGCTTAGGAGCTTCTTTCTGCGTTTTCTTCACCCAGTCGTTAAACTTGCTTTCAGATACCGCTTTGACATTAAACTGTTGTTCTGCAAAACCTTCACCTGTGAAGTTTGCATTTCGGCCTTTATAAGTACCCTCATGGTCTGCCTGCAAATATTGCTCCATTTCCATTCCGGACATGGCATATTTTTGCCCGCCAAGCTGCGGAATCCACAGTGACGCCATAGAATCGGCAGATGAGATTTTAAACAAGATCGGTCTGTCTGTCGGGATATTCAAATAGTTGACCGTTTCGATATCCTGTTCCGGGTAGCTGAATACCCATTTCCAATCGACAGATGTCGCATATACGACCAAAGGTTCCTTGTCCTTTGATGCTTTTGGAGCCTCTTCTAGAGAATAAATTGTTTGAACTGTCGGCACTGACAGCGCAATAACAATTAAAATCGGAACCACTGTCCAGACGATTTCTAAAAATGTATTGCCTTCTACTTCCGGGCTGTAAGGAGACTTTCTGTCTTTACGCTCACGGTATTTCACAATCATCACAGTAAAAAGGACAAATACGACCGCTACGATAAACAGCATAAATCCAATCGATAATAGAATAAGATCTCTTTGCTGCGAAGCAACCGGTCCTTTAGGATCCAATACCGCGATTTGACTGCAGCCGCCCAATAAAAAAATGGAGGAAAGTAGAGTCAGCATAATCAGTGGTTTAAATGCTCTGAACAAGAGGATCACCATCCTTCCTTAAATGATGTCTAAAATTTGGTCAGAATATCTAAGATAAAAGGATTCTGAAAAACTTTTTTCTTCTACCTTGCTATGCTATCAAAATCTTCACCAATTAGCCTTATTTTTTTCGATTGTTCACCTTTTTTTCACCCAAATGTCACAAAATCGTCAAAATTTGTTCATGATATTATGAATAACGAAGGAAATAGACTGGTAATTTTTTAGTTCTTTTTACACACATAGCAAGAGCTGACAAATCCCTCCGAAACAAAAAATCTGTCAAATTTAGGTTTACCACAATAAAAAACTTTGGTCAATCATTAATTTAACATTGTTAAATTTTTTCATAGTGAATCATTATCTTCCTCCATTCCTTTTCCCTGTTGACAGCACGCTTTAAACTTCAAAACATCAAAAAAGAGCTTCCTTCTGTAACTGAAAGCTCTTTTTCATCCTATTTAATAGGCGTCACCGCATTCTAGCTTTGATAGCCGTTCGGATGTGCTTTAAACCACTTCCACGCGCTGTCAATGATCGTTTCCAGCTCGGCGTATTTCGGCTGCCATCCCAGTTCTTTCACTGCTTTTTCAGAAGAGGCGATCAGCTGTGCCGGGTCTCCAGCACGCCGCTCTGCAACCTCCGCCGGTATCGGGCAGCCTGTCACTTTCCGGGCTGTTTCAACGACTTCTTTGACCGAAAAGCCCGTGCCGTTTCCGAGATTGTATACAGTGCTTTCTCCGCCCTTTCGAAGCCTTTCGACAGCGAGAATATGCGCGTCGACCAGATCCATTACATGGATGTAGTCTCTGATGCACGTACCATCTGCAGTCGGATAGTCGTCGCCGAAAATCATAATCTTGTCGCGTTTGCCAAGCGCGACTTGAAGAATGATCGGGATCAGGTGCGTCTCAGGCTGATGATCTTCGCCGACCAATCCGTCTACATGCGCACCGGCAACATTAAAGTAGCGAAGGACGACATGACGGATTCCATATGCTTTTTCAGACCACTTCAGCATTTTTTCAATCGCGAGCTTCGTTTCCCCATACGGGTTTGTCGGATCCGTCGGATCTGTTTCCATAATCGGCACACGATCCGGTTCTCCGTATGTTGCAGCCGTTGATGAGAAGACAATTTGCTTTACATCGAACTCTTTCATGACCTTTAACAGGCAAACGGCTCCGTAAACATTGTTGTCATAATATTTGAGAGGATCTGTTACGCTTTCTCCAACCAAAGAATCGGCCGCGAAATGCATGACAGCCTCAATCTCGTTTTCCTGAAATACTTTTCTTAGGAATGCTTCATCGCGCAGATCTCCATTATAGAAAGAAGCTCCCTTTAAAGCCGCCTCTTGATGTCCAGTTTGCAGGTTATCAATAATCACGACTTCTTCATTGCGGCTTAACAGTTCCGCTACAGCATGGCTTCCAATATAGCCCGCCCCTCCGCATACTAATATTGCCAATTCATTTCTCTCCTTTCAGCGGCGTTATTCTTCCATTTTAAGTCTATAAAACGCCTGTGAATATATATTCGCTTTTTCATTTTACCACCTTCAGCATTTTCCAGCTCGTATTTTCATCATTTCTTCAAATAAAAACTAGGGGCAAAACAAGTGGAAAGGTTTCTGTTCCATTAAATGCCTTACAAGGAATAGTTCGGGTTTTTATCCATTACAATGGTTTCATCCTGGTGAATTAAAGCGATTTTGAGGCAAAAGCTATACTTTTTTCTCTGCATTTGAAACCAATGTTCTTTTTTTCCACTTAATACTGGTCGATAATAGTATTTTCGTATTACCCTTCTTTAACCCATACAGCAACTAAGCCGAAAGGACCCTCCCTACCCACCATGTCTTTATTCTAAATCATTCCTTGAAACCATTGATTTTCCAATACTTTTTCGTAATAATCTGCCAAAAATCTCTTTCTTATTTTTAGAATATTCAAAGGATATTCGGCTGCAATTGAGAAATTCTTAATAGGGAAAAATGATCATTTTTAATTGAATACTATCCAGTCAGTAATTGATTGTTTATTATTATAAGTAAGAATCTAAGATTTTTTGGTTTTTTTAGTCAGTTATTTAGGGAATAGGTAGGTTTATCAAAGATGACTTTGTGAATTTTTTATGAAATTTGTCATTGTTTTCACATGGCTGTTGTTTTATAACTTTTATTGCATCTCAAGGAAAAACCGTTTTTTTCTTTGAGGTGAACAACGTCTTATCATATTGGAGGAAGCTATGAATACTCAAACGAAACACAAGTTGGACAAAGATTGGGTGATTTTGATGAAGGAGGCGAAAAAACTTGGGCTGCAAATTGAAGATGTGAAAGAATTTCTTCACAGTCAGCCCGTCCAAAGCGATGCTGAAAAACCGATAAAGCAGTAAGCGTTTAGAAGCATCAGTTATCCAAAAAAACAGGCGGTTCTGTTGAATCTTGATCTATCAAGATGATCCAACCGGCTGTTTTAACGAGTGTTTTAATTGATAATGACGTATTTGAGCAGCAGGCCTGCTGCCTGTGTATAGATTCTGTCTGCTCCATAGAAACGCGCGTTTTAAGGAGCAGCCTTACCTTTGCCCTGTACATAGGTCGTTTCATTTTTCCAGCTTCACTCTCTTAAGGGGTACCAGACCGGATTGAATAAGGCGTTTTAGAGCCATTGCTAACCAACGCTGACGCCAGCAGTCCCATTCACTTTCTTCTGCATCGGTTTCGATTGCCTTTCTCCCGAAGGGGGGCGGAGCTTTTCGTCTTGATCCTTCTGATAATATCCTCATGCTTCCTTTCCATTCTCTCTTTTCTGTTAAGTTCGCTTATATAATCGATTTTTCCGATGGTAAATATCTAAAATATCAATTTTACTGATGATTGTTGTTATCTTAAACTGAATTCATGACCGATTCCAAAGGAGGATGAAACAATATGGGGATAGCAGCAATCTGCGGAAGCTCCCGTGAAAATGGAAATACGGAAGAACTGATGAATCGATTAGTAGACGGACTTGATGCCGATAAGATATTTCTGCGAAACTATCACATTCAGCCCGTATCGGACTACAGGCACAGCAATACAGCCCCTTTTTACCCTGATGATGACTACAGAGACCTGATCAGCCGGGTGCTGGAGAAGGATATCCTAGTTTTCGCCACTCCGATCTATTGGTACGGCATGTCGGGTCTGATGAAAAATTTTATTGACCGCTGGTCACAGACATTGATAGAGCATGGAAGATCTGCATTTAAACAGCAAATGGCGAAAAAAACGGTCTACGTGGCAGCTGTCGGAGACGATGATCCCCGCTTGAAAGGGCTGCCGCTCATTCAACAGTTTCACTACATATTTGATTTTATGAACATGACATTCGACGGCTATTTGCTCGGCAAAGGAAACAAGCCCGGCGGCGTGATAACAGACCGGGAAGCGATTGCGTCTGCAAATGAACTGAGAAGGAAGCTGACAGAGGCGGAAACGAGGCGGAAGGCATGACAAATGAGAAGAAAAAGGTGAACAAACGGTTTCTTTTATGGAAAAAACATTTATTCGAGATGATCAGGTCTTTCATCTTATATAAATAAAACGCTGTGTGAAAATTGAAGAATAAATCCGGAGCGTGTTACATACCTTTGTTGTATCTTTTCAGACAAACACAAGGAGGGGCAAAGAACAAATGAGAGAAGGCAAAATAGATTACAGCAAAGCTGCGGCATCTCCGGAGTTCCAGCGGTTGTTATCACGGAAACGGGCTTTTATTGTACCGATGACGATTTTCTTTCTGCTCTTTTATTTCCTGCTGCCGGTTATGACATCATACTTCACATTTTTGAATCAGCCGGCAGTCGGAGCCATCACATGGGCATGGGTTTTTGCGATAGCTCAGTTTGTTATGACATGGACGCTGTGCATTATGTATACAAAAAAAGCCGGTCAATTCGATCAAATTGCAAGCGATTTCAAAAAGAAGATTGGAGGCGTTGATTCATGAGTGCCACAGCCTTTATTCTGTTTCTTGCCATTGTTGCTCTCACGCTTGTCATTACGTATTTCGCGGCCAAACAGACAAAAACGGCCAATGAGTTTTACACGGCGGGAGGAGGGCTTACCGGCATTCAAAACGGACTGGCTATTGCGGGAGATTACATGTCAGCGGCTTCTTTCCTCGGCATTGCCGGGATGATCGCTTTGAACGGGTTTGACGGTTTTTTCTACAGCATCGGCTTCCTCGTCGCTTATTTAGTCGTGCTTTACATTGTGGCAGAGCCGCTCCGAAACCTCGGCAAATTTACAATGGCGGACATGATTGCCTCTCGTTTTAAACAAAAGAAAATTCGCGGTGTCGCCGCATTAAACACGATCACGATCTCCACCTTTTATATGATTGCACAGTTAGTCGGCGCCGGTGCGCTGATCAAGCTTCTGCTCGGCATCGATTATACGCTGGCCGTGTGCATTGTCGGGGTTTTGATGACCATATACGTCGTATTCGGAGGAATGATCGCAACCAGCTGGGTCCAGATCATCAAGGCCGTTCTCTTGATGGCAGGGACGCTCATTATCTCAATCATCGTTTTTTCAAAATTCGGCTTCAGCCTGACGAACATGTTTGAACAAATGAAAACAGCTACTCCGCTTGGGGCTGATTTTTTGAACCCCGGCAATAAGTATAAAGTTCCTCTTGAAACACTTTCACTCAATTTGGCACTCGTCCTCGGGACAGCCGGCCTGCCTCACATTCTCATCCGGTTTTATACAGTAAAAGATGCCAAAACGGCAAGGAAATCGGTAATCTCGGCTACATGGATTATCGGTATATTTTATATTATGACGGTCTTTCTCGGTTTTGGTGCTGCCGCGTTTGTCGGTTTTGAAAACATTTTAGCTGCCGATAAAGCGGGGAACATGGCTGCACCGCTGCTTGCTCAGGCGCTCGGCGGAGATTTTCTGTTCGCCTTCGTCTCAGCCATCGCGTTCGCAACGATTTTGGCGGTGGTCACAGGCCTTGTGCTGTCGGCGGCATCCGCTTTTGCGCATGATATATACAGCCAGATTATCAGAAAAGGCGCGGCTACGGAAAAAGAGCAAATGATCGCTGCAAGATGGGCTTCCATCGGCGTATCCGTCCTTTCGATTCTGCTTGCTGTCTTCGCCCAATCGCTGAATGTCGCGTTTCTTGTCTCGCTTGCATTTGCCGTGGCGGCAAGCGCCAATCTGCCGCTCATTATCTTCACCGTCTTCTGGAAAAGATTTAATGCGGCCGGCGCTTTGGCCGGCAGTCTGACCGGTCTTTTAAGCGCGCTGATTCTCGTCTCCATCAGCCCGAGTGTCTGGGACCCGGCCGGAAACGCTATCTTTGTTGGAGAACCGCTGATCCCGCTTTCCAACCCGGGTATCATCTCCATTCCGCTCGGCTTTCTAGGCGCTTATCTCGGGACGATTCTGTCTTCAAAAACCCCTGATCAAGAAGCATTTGCAGAAATTCAGGTCAAAGCACATACAGGCATTCACATGGATCAATCTTAAACTGGATGCACACCCGAAAAAAACTTATGAGCCGGCCGGCTCATAAGTTTTTTTATTCCCGAAAGCTCGCCAGCCGCTCGTTCAGCGCTTTCGTGTGCCGGTAGACATCTCTATAAATTTGAAACAGAGCTTTGTATTGTCTGCTGTATTCACGGCGGGGTGAAAAGGTTTCTTTGATGAGAACGAATCGGTCTGCACAAGCTTCAAGCGACGGAAACCAGCCGCACCCGACGGCCGCGATCATGGCTGCTCCATATGCCGGCCCCTGTTCGCTTGTGAGTCTGATGATGTCGGCGTTGAAGATATCCGCCTGGATTTGCAGCCATTGATCGCTTTTGGCGCCTCCGCCGATTGAAATCACGCGGCTGATATCCTTTCCCGCGGCACGGAATTGTTCAATGCTCTCGTGTAGGGAGAATGTGATGCCTTCAATGACGGCTCTGACGAAGTCCGCCCGTGTATGTGCGCTGTCCATCCCGATGAAGCTGGCGCGAATATCTGCGTCGGCATGAGGGGTTCTCTCCCCTGACAAGTAAGGGGTAAACAGCAGCCCCCGGGCACCGGGACGGGAATGGTCAATATCGCTAATTAATTCGTCAAATGACGTTTGCCCGGCAAATACATCTTTAAACCAGCTGAAGCTGCGTCCTGCGGAAAGCGTCACTCCCATTGAATAAAACGCATTGGGGGCGGCGTGGTTCAGAAAATGAATATTGCCATCAAACGCTTGATCTCGGTTTGATTCATATGTGAGAACAACCCCTGAGGTGCCTATGCTGCAAAGGGCCGTTCCTTCTCTTAAAATACCGGCGCCGACCGCGCCGCATGCATTATCAGCGCCGCCGGCAAACACCTTGACTTCAGGAGCCAGACCGGTTTCGGCCGCGAATTCCGGACTGACGCCGCCGACACAGGCGCACGGCTCAATCAGATCCGGACATAAGGACTCCGGGATGCCGAGCTTGCTGCAGATTTCCCCGCTCCATGTCTGATGTTTCACATCGAGCAGGAGCGTTCCGGCCGCATCTGAATATTCGCTGTGCAGACGCCCCGTCATCGTGTACCTGACGTAGTCTTTCGGCAGCAAAAAAACGGCCGCCTTTTCAAAAAATTTTTTTTCATGTTCTTTCACCCATAAAAGCTTCGGAAGGGTAAAGCCTTCGAGCGCCGGGTTTTTCGCGATCTCGAGCAGGCGCTCCTTTCCGACTTTCTCGTTAATCAGACGGCATTGTTCGGTTGTCCGTGTATCGTTCCACAGGATCGCGTTTCGCAAAACCTCTCCGTTGCCGTTTAAAAGTACCAATCCATGCATCTGTCCGGAAAAGCTGATCCCTTTAATCTGAGATGCTTTTCCCGGGAAATGCATAACTAATTCCTTAATGGCTTCCTTCGTTTTTACCGCCCATTCTGCGGGATCCTGTTCAGAATAACCGGAATGGGGCTGAATGATGGAAAATGGTTTGGAGACCTCGCCGCACAGCTCTCCCCGCTGATTGACAAGGATGATTTTAACCGCGCTGGTGCCGAGGTCGACCCCGATCACGTATTCCACTAGCGTGTCTCCTTTTCTGCCGGCGCTTCGCGCAAAGCGTTCAATAAGTAACGGTTAACGGTCGCTTTCAGTCGTTCCTGGCGGCCTGACTGATTTTCAATTTGGTCGTGTTCAAGAGCGTATGCGGCAAGCTTATTCAGATCGGTGCGGCCTTCTTTGATCTCAAGCCCGATCCCTTTCGTATAGCTTTCATAACGCCCTTCAATGATCTGGTCGAGGGCTTTGTCTTCAAGCAGACGGGAGGCGACTTTCAAGCCGACTGCATACGTATCCATTCCTGCGATATGAGCGTGAAATAAGTCTTCATCCGCAAAAGACGGGCGCCTTACTTTAGCATCGAAGTTAATACCACCGGTTTTAAACCCGCCTGCTTTCAAAATTTCATACATCGCAAGTACTGCAGAATACAGATCGGTCGGGAACTCATCAGTATCCCAGCCCAGGAGCAAATCGCCCTGATTGGCGTCAATGGAACCCAGCACGTCGTGCAAGGCAGCCACCCGTAGTTCATGCTCAAATGTATGCCCGGCCAAGGTCGCATGGTTCGCCTCAAGATTGAGTTTAAAATGGTCTTTTAAACCGTAAGTTTCTAAAAAAGCGATCGTTGTGGCCGCATCAAAATCGTATTGGTGCTTCGTCGGCTCCTTCGGCTTCGGCTCGATCAAAAATTGGCCGTCAAAACCGATTTCGCGCGCATACTCAACCGCCATTCTATAAAATGAAGCCAAGTTTTCGAGTTCAAGCTTCATATTTGTATTCAGCAATGTTTCATAACCTTCTCTTCCGCCCCAGAACACATAGTTTTCCGCTCCAAGCTCCTTGGCGATATCCAGTCCTTTTTTCACTTTTGCGGCCGCATAGGCATAGACATCCGCATTGCAGGAAGTTGCGGCCCCGTGGACATACCTCGGATGGGTAAACATATTGGCTGTATTCCAAAGCAGCTGAACACGGCTAGTCTCCATCATTTTTTTAAGAAAAGACGACATTTGATCCAAATACGTAAAGGTCTCACGCAACGTCGCTCCTTCATCAACGATATCAACGTCATGAAAGCAGAAATAGGGCACGCCGAGCTTTTCAAAAAATTCAAAAGCCGCTTCCGCCCGGGCTTTTGCTTTATCCAAAGGATGCGTCATCCGGTTCCACGGCCGGAACATCGTCCCGTCGCCGAAAGGGTCTTTCCCGTCCGCATCAAAGGTATGCCAATACGCAACAGCGAAGCGAAGATGTTCCTTCATCGTTTTGCCGCCGACGTATTCATCAGGGTTGTAATATTTAAATGCGTAAGGATTTTCCGAATCGGCTCCTTCATACTCAATCACTCCGACATTTCTAAAAAACATTCCGATCTCCCCCTTCACTTTTCCTTGCAAAGCAAACGTTAAAAAATAAGTTTGTTTAACCATTAAACTAACTTCCTTGTATTTATTTTACAAGATGAATCAACCGCTTTCAATGGAAATGAAGGAAAAAATTGAGTTTTCTAAATTTGTTATACTATAATAAATTCACAGCTTCAAAACAATGGAGTGATTGACATTGAATACAGCGGATCAAGCCCTTGTAAAAAAAATGAACAAAGCTCTGATTCTTGAGCAGATTATTGAGAACGCACCCATTTCAAGAGCAAAACTTTCGGAAATAACGGGATTAAATAAAGCGACCGTTTCCTCCCAAGTATCTTCCTTGCTTCAAAAGGACATCATTTATGAAACCGGCCCCGGCGAGTCAAGCGGCGGCAGGAGGCCCGTGATGCTGAAATTCAATCGAAAAGCCGGCTATGCGGTCGGTGTAGATATCGGAACCAATTATCTGATTGTTGTGTTAACCGATCTTGAAGGGCATTTGATTGAACAATTCGAACGGACGCTGGATGAAGAAGACATTCAGGCGACAGAAGAGGCATTAATCGAATTGACAGGGCTAGCCGTTGACAAAATACCGCCTTCCCCATACGGATTGACCGGAATCGGCGTTTGCGTACCCGGCTTGGTAGACAACGAACGGCAGGTGGTGTTTACGCCAAATAAGCCAATCCATTTGATTCCGTTAAAGGAAAAACTGGAAGAAAGGTTCGGCGTTCCCATTTTAATTGAAAACGAAGCAAACGCCGGCGCCGTTGGCGAGAAGAAATACGGAGAAGCCGGACAGCTGGAGCATGCCGTGTTTGTCAGCATTAATACCGGGATTGGTTTAGGGATTTTAATGAATGGAAAACTGTTTAGAGGTGTGCAAGGTTTTTCCGGAGAAGCCGGGCACATGTCCATTCACTTTGACGGCCCATTGTGCCGGTGCGGGAATAGAGGCTGCTGGGAGCTTTACGCTTCGGAAAAAGCCGTCTTCTCTCACTATGGAGCGAATTCCGAAGCCTCGCTTTACGAAACCGTTAAAGAACTTGCAGACCGCAGTGATCCGGGGATGATGGAGACGTTTGAAAGATTCGGTTTTCATATCGGCATCGGACTTCTCAACATCTTGAAGACGTTGAATCCCGATACGATTATCTTGCGGAATACCATTGTGGAATCCTATCCGATCATCGTCGATGCGATTAAAAAAACGATTGCCTCAAGAAGTGCTGCAGAAGCCTTGTCTAATTATCATTTGAAAATCTCCTCACTTGGCCGCACTGCCTCATCGCTCGGCATGTCCTCCCTGGTGATCGGGCATTTTCTGGAACGGTTTATGAACGAGAGATTTTAATTTTTATATCAAAAAGCGCATATTCCATTTAGGAATGCGCGCTTTGTTTAGCAGCTTGCACTTTCTTGCTGAACGCCTCGGCGGCCGCCTTTGGATCGGCAGCTTTGCTGATGGCGCTGATGACACTGATGCCGTCAGCGCCGGCCTCGATGACGGGGGCGCAGTTTTCGGCCGTGATCCCGCCGATTCCGACCACAGGTATGCCAATCCCCTGCCTGCGGAGCTCTTGAATGAGCGAGACACCCTGCACAGCTTTTGTATCCCGCTTTGTTTCAGTCGGGTAAACCGGCCCTGCACCGATATAATCCGCTCCATCCTTTTCCGCCTTTACGACTTCTTCAAGTGTATGCGCGGAAACGCCGAGGATTTTGTCCCCGATTCTCGCTCTGACGTCGGCGGCCTTATCATCATCCTGCCCGATATGCACACCATCGGCGTCAAGCGCAAGCGCAAGTTCTACATCATCGTTGATGATAAACGGAACATTGAACTGTTTGCAAAGAGCCTGCACCTGTCGAGCAAACGCCTTTTGATCTCCTGCTTTTAACGCGCCCTCGCCTTTTTCGCGGAATTGAAAAAGTGTCGCACCGCCTTTTAAGGCTTGTTCAATGACAGTTAAAGGATCGCCTGCAGTATTGTTTGAACCCATAATAAAATAGACTGACAACAGATCTTTCATCGTTTCTTTTGAGACTCGCGTCATCTTATTCCACCTCTCTGATCCTGCCGCGTTCTTTTATATCCATCGCTTCAACAGCGGCAAGCTGATTCAAAAACTCGATTTGAAAGCTTCCGGGCCCCAGGTTTTCCGTTTTCTCCGCGGCCAACTCGGCCGCCGTTCCATAAAAAGCGGCTGCAGATACAGCGGCATGGCAAACGTCTTTTTCAACGGCGCAAAACGCACCGATGACAGAGGTAAACAGACAGCCTGTCCCCGTCACTTTCGTTAACAGTTGATGTCCGTTGCCTACGGTATACGTTTTTGTTCCATCCGTTATGACATCTTCAGCTCCGGTTATGATGACGGCTGTATCCCATAATTTCGCGGCTTTTTTGGCGAGCTCTTTTCTGTCGCCGCTCCCTTCGCCTGCATCCACGCCTTTGATCAGCCAGTCCTCTCCAAGCGTGTTGGCAATTTCCGCGGCATTGCCTCTGACGGCGGAAACCTTCACTTCGCGCATAATCGCTTGAGCCGATTCTGTTCGAAACGGCGTCGCCCCAGCACCGACTGGGTCAAAAATAACCGGCACACCGTGTTCATTGGCGGACTTTCCTGCAATGATCATCGATTCAACAGATTCCCGGCTGAGCGTGCCGATGTTCAGCACAAGGGCTCCGGCGATCTTTGCCATGTCGGCGGCTTCTTCCCTCGCATACGCCATCACCGGCGATGCGCCGAGAGCCAGTAAACCGTTCGCCGTAAAATTGGTGACGACATTGTTTGTCATATTGTGTACGAGCGGTTTTTGCTTTCTGACTTTTTCAATTCCTCTTGCGGCATCTTCCAGATTCATTCGGCTGCATTCCCTTCTGTTTTTGAATTTTCGCTCCATATATACGATTTTGTATGATCAATCCACGCCCTCGCCGCGAACGACAGATAGCGGTCTTTTCTCCAAATGACGGCGACATGCCAAGGAATGGCCGGCCTCACCAGCGGAATGATTCTCACTCTTTCCGGGTCAAGATCGCGGCAGATTCTTTCGGGCAAAAGCCCGATTCCAAGGTTAGCGGAAACCATTTCGCTGATGAAATCCCATTGCGAGGTTTCATAAATGACATTCGGCTGAAATCCAGCCTTCAAGCAAGCCGTAATGATCCGTTCGTGAAGAACAAAGTCTTCCCGGAAAAAGATAAACGGTTCTTCGCTTAACTGCCGAAGCTCGATCTCATCCGCATCGGCAAAACGATGAGACGGGTGGACGATCAGCATCAAGTCTTCTTTTACGATTGTAAAGGAGTGAAAAATCTCCTCTTTTGCAGGCAAGACGACAACGCCGATATCAAGCGATCCGTCTTCCACTCCTTCCTGCACTTTCACAGAGCCGTGCTCAACAAGCTGAAAGGTGACGTTCGGATATTTGTCTCTGAAATCCCCTATCACTTTCGGAAAAAAGCCGGAGCCGATCATCGGCGGCAAACCGATCCGCACGTGCCCTTTTTTGACGTCCATCAAGTCATTCAGCTCTGAAGTTAAATTTTGAAACGACTTGGTGATTTCCTGGGCCTGCACATACATGCTTTGCCCCGCATCAGTCAGCTCGATCTGACGCCCCCGCCGGTAAAACAGCTCAATCCCGAGCTCTTCTTCAAGATTTTTAATCATTTTGGAAATTGTCGGCTGAGATATGTATAATGACTGAGCGGCTTTTGTGAAGCTTTTCAGACGGGCTACCTCCAAGAAATAGGTTAAGTGGCGTATGTCCATTTGTTTGACACCCTTTCAGAGTTCCTGCTTGTATTCATATTCTAAACCAATTTCATTGTTTTCTGCACCCCCGTGGAGCACCCTTCTACATCAACATAAAAAAACGCCGCCGGCATACAGCCGGCAGCGCCTATCTTCGGGCAATCGCTTCATCCTGTTCCTTCAGCGTGTCCACATTGGAGCGGGTGTCCTCAATGTTTTTACGAACAGCCTCTTTATACTGTTCGACCATATTGCAAATTTCGGCTTCGCGTTCAAGCCACTTTTTCGTAAAATCAAGGTTGTTCCGCCCGAGCGCTCCGGCTGACGGGCTTTTTAAAGACACGGCTTGAAGCGTGCTGCTTACTTGCTCCAGCTGCTTCATAACCGCTGCATGGTTAAGTTTAATCGTTTTGCTCATTTCAACCACCCTTTTAAACCGTTGATTGTGCTGTGCAGAGCGTCGACGGCCTCCTCTCCTTTTTCCATCAGAAAGTCCGCCCGGTCGGCTGACCAGCTTGCAGCTTGAACAGCCCCTTTTTCAGAATCTAAAGCAAATATCTTTAAATCAATTTTATGAATATACCGATCATATTCATCGGTGAAAATTCTGTACATTGCCGTGTGCGCTTCATCACGTGCTTCGTCAAAATCGGCTGCCCTGCTTCCGGTCCACGACTCATCAAGGTTCGGACGCAAAATCTGCCTGATTTCTTCGATTCCGAGGTTTTGTTCCCGCTCTACATCGCGCTTTGCCCGCTCCAGCCTTGCAATTTGTTCTTCCAGCTCTGCCGCCTTATGAGAGAGGACACCGTGTATTTTTTGCAGCGTGTCTGAGTAGTCCATTATTGTCACCTCTGAAATTGCAGTATGATTCGCATGGATTGTTTCCTTGTCAAATTATGATTCGGTTGGTTTTTCATAGATTCACATCTTTGACTGGACTTGCTCTCATTTCCAATATTTATAGTTTAAGTCGAAAATCACGGATGTTGAATAGGCTGTAAATACTGTTTTTAGGGATATATACACAGTTCATCATCTTCCTCACAGCGCATTTCAAGGACATATAACCCGTCTTTTTGAATCATCTGTACACCGCTTTCATCGCGGACAAGTCTAAAGGCACGGGAATACGGCAGTTTAATGGTCACAAAAAATCGCCAAATGATTCCGGACGACAATTTCTAATTTTAGTCAGGAAACTGTTTCTTTTGACCTGATTTGCGCTTTTAACTATAGACAAAATGAATAATATCTATTCTGTATATGTATTTTACCTATACTTAAAACTCATGTACACTCATGTTTAGAAAGGGGGATAATGACATGAAAACATTCATTAAAGGATTAGGTCAGGTCGCTCTTTTGTTTTTATTCGCGCGTTTCATGAATCTGATTGCCGAGGTTCTTCATATAAACATTCCCGGCAGCATTCTCGGGATTATCGTCATTTTTGCGCTTCTTCATTTCAAAATCATTAAGCTGGAATGGATTGAAATCGGCGCCTTGTGGCTGCTCGCGGAGCTGCTTTTGTTCTTTGTCCCTTCAGCCGTCGGGATTATGAACTACGGAGATATTCTGGCTGAATTCGGCACAAGCATTATACTCGTTGTCCTCATCAGTACATTCGTCGTCATGGTGTCGACCGGAATGCTGACTCAATTGATTGCCAAAAGAAAGGAAAGGAAAAAAACATGCTCATCGGATGCTTAAGCCTGATCGCAACAGTGTTAATTTATCTGGGCGCAAAAGCGGTGTATTCACGCCATCCAAAGGTGTATGCGTCACCTTTATTGGTCACGCCGGTGATACTTGTCGGCCTGCTGCTTTTCATCAATGTGCCCTTTGAAGCGTACAATGCGGGCGGTCGCTTGTTGACAGACATGCTCCAGCCGGCAACCGTGGCTTTTGCGATTCCGTTGTACAAATACTTTCCAGTCTTGAAAAAATACGCGGTTGAGATCGTTATCAACGTGACTGTAGGCTGCTGTATCGCGATCCTGTCAACAGCGTTTATCGCAAAACTTTTCAAGCTGAATGAAGACCTGATTGAGAGCCTCGTTCCCAGATCGGTCACAACGCCAATTGCAATGAGCGTTTCTGAAATGATCGGCGGAATGCCCGCGGTGACCGCTGTTTTTGTTATATTGACCGCCCTGTCCGGGTCAGTGATCGGACCGATGGTCATTCGCTACTTCCGGATTGATAATGAAATCGCAAGGGGCGTGCTGCTTGGCACAAGCGCCCACGGCGCAGGTACATCAAAAGCATTTGAGCTCAGCTCCGTGTCCGGAACGATTTCAAGCGTATCGATGATCCTGGCTGCGATCATCACGCTTTGCGCAGCGCCGTTTCTCATTTCCCTTATTGCAGTGTCATAGCCGAAAAATAAAAAAACCAAATTGGGGAAGTTTTTTTCCGCCAATTTGGTTTTTTTCATTTAGACATCGAGCAGCCATATGAATATGGACATTATCAATAATATAAGGGCCAGAATAAAAGAAATACACCTGAGAGCCCAGTCATGCGGCAGTTTTGGAGAAATTGCTTTTAACAGCTTGGCGAACAGCAAACCAATCAAACCGAAAAGTGTGAAGATTCCCGATCCATCCGCCGTCATTTCCGAGAAAAATTCATCGCTTTTTTCTTTGGAAAATGTCCACAGAAATCCTGCGAAAGCCCCTGTAAGAAAAGTGATTGTCCATAATACTTTGACAAAGACCATCACCCTATTCTCAACCTTTCAGCTGTTCAACCGCCGTCTCAAATTCCTTTTCAATCTCTACGGACGGTTTCTTTGTCATCAGGCTGACAACGATGATCACGACTGTACAAACAATAAATCCGGGAATGATTTCATAAACCGGGTCAAAAGCTTTTACTTGCTCCCACACAATAACAGTCAGCGCCCCGGACAGCATCCCTGAAAGCGCGCCCCACTTCGTCATTCGTTTCCAATACAGACTCAGCAGAACGACAGGACCAAATGCTGCTCCGAAACCTGCCCACGCATAGCCGACAAGATTCAATATCGTTTCATTCGGGTGAAGCGCCATCATGAGGGCGATCAGTGAAATCGCGAGGACAGACAGCCTTCCGACAAGAACAAGTTCTTTGTCAGAAGCCCCTTTCCGGACAAACGCTTTATAAAAATCCTCTGTCAGCGCGCTTGAGGTTACAAGAAGCTGTGAAGAAATCGTGCTCATGACAGCTGCTAAAATGGAAGCCAGCAAAAATCCCGTAATCATCGATGGGAACAAAAGGTCTGCCAACTTAATGAATATCGTCTCGGCATTCTTTAACGAAAGATGATTTGCGCTGAAATAGGCGATGCCGACGAGTCCTGTCAGCATCGCGCCGCAAATCGAAAAGATCATCCAGCCCATGCCGATTCTTCTGGCACTCTTCAACTCTTTCACGCTTGAAATCGCCATAAACCTGACAATAATATGAGGCTGTCCAAAGTAGCCGAGCCCCCACGCCAGTAAAGAAACAATACCGATTGCGGTTGTTCCTTGAAACGGACGGAGGAGGTCCGGGTTGACCGCGTTCACTTCCGAAAACGCCGGCGCAATTCCCCCCAATTGGACAAATACGACGATCGGCATTAAGATGAGTGCAATAAACATGATCGTCCCTTGAACAAAATCGGTCCAGCTGACAGCCAGAAAGCCCCCGAAGAGCGTATAAAGAATGACAACCCCGGCCGTCAGCCAGATGCCGATCCGATAATCAAGGTGGAATGCTGTTCTGAACAGCTCTCCGCCCGCCACCATTCCGGATGATGTATAAAAAGTGAAAAATACTAAAATAACGAAAGCCGACGTCACCCGTAACAGCCTTGAACCGTCTTTAAAACGGTTTTCGAAATAATCGGGTATGGTAATGCTGTTGCCGGCCGTTTCCGTATACGTTCTCAGCCTCGGCGCAACATACACCCAGTTCAAATACGCGCCGATTGTCAGACCGACAACGATCCAGCCGCTGCTCAATCCGTTCAGAAACATCGCACCAGGCAGCCCCATTAATAGCCAGCCGCTCATATCGGAAGCACCTGCGCTTAACGCGGTGACGGCGGGGCCCAGATTTCTTCCGCCAAGCATGTAGTCGGTCAAATTTGAAGTTCTTCGATATGCAAAATATCCGATAAAAAGCATTCCTGCCATATAAATACCTATCGATATTAAAATTCCGTAATCCATAACTTCCCCCTGCCTGAGTTTTTCGCGTAATATCAATATACATGAATAATTGATCGACAGGTATTGTTTTTATCGCAAAATTTTTCCCCGCCCTTAACATTAACGGCGGCGGATCCGCAAAAAGACAACTTTTAAATAATCGCCTTCAGGATAGCTTTTCACCGTTTTAAAATCTTCGGGCAGCGAATGCTCCTCAAGCACTGTAAAGCGCGTCCCCGTTTCTTTGCATGCCGCTTCGATAAAACCTTTGAATTTTTTCATCCCAAAAGCGCTGCTGTTCGTCGAAGCGACGATCACACCTTGATCTTTAGTGATTCGAATCGCGTCTTTCAACAGATTTTTATAATCCTTTGCCGCGCTGAATGTATGCTTTTTTGTTCTCGCAAATGAAGGCGGATCAAGGATGACGAGGTCAAAGGCGAGTTCTTTTTTGGCCGCGTATTGAAAATATTTAAAAACGTCCATGACTTTAATATCATGAGCTTCATAATCCAGCCCGTTCACGCTGAATTGTTCGATCGTCCTGCTTAAACTGCGGTTTGCAACATCAACGCTCGTCGTTTTTTCAGCGCCTCCAAGCGCCGCCGCCACAGAAAATGCACCTGTATATGAGAAGGTGTTGAGCACGGTTTTTCCTTCCGCATACCGGTCCCTAACCGCCTTGCGGACATGGCGCTGATCGAGAAAAACGCCTGTCATCGCACCGTCATTGAGGTAAACGGCAAAATGTATGCCGTTCTCTTTCACAATGATCGGAAATTCCCCTCTCTCTCCTCTGACAAAGTCGTCATCTTCTACATACTGCCCGGCCGTATTAAACCGTTTTTTCTCATATACGGCTTTATAGTCTGTCAATTCATCGAGGGCTTCCATAATCGCTTCCTTAAACGTATAAATCCCTTTGCTGTACCATTGGAACAAATAGTAGCCGTCATAATAATCAATCGTAAAGCCGCCGATTCCGTCGCCTTCCCCGTTAAACAAACGAAAAGCGGTCGTATCCGGGTCTTGAAAAAGCGATTTTCTGGCCTGAAAGGCGTTCGCCAGCCTGCTTAAAAAGAATGATTGATCAATTGATTCCTCTTCGTTTCGGGTCAGAATCCAGCCGATCCCTTTGTTTTGCTCGCCATAGTAGCCCTTTCCCAAAAACGTGCCGTTTTCATCGGCAACCCTGATCAGCGAACCTTCTTTTATGCCGTTTTCTTGCGAAGAAACAGCTTCTTTTTCAATTAAGGGATAGCCCTTTTTCATTTTTGCAGCGAATGGATGTTTTATTTTTAATGTATGCATTTGATTTCAGTCCTTATTTTAAAGTCTTCTCTATCCTACCATAACGCCTGATCAATATTCTTATTCATCATGTAATCGAGATAATTGACAGATGATTCCGACCTTTCTAAAATGATGGAGAAACAAAAGGAGGAATGGCGTAATGGCGCGAATTGACCACGTAGGACTGATGGTGAAAGACATTGATGCTTCGATCACATTCTACCAGAATGTGATCGGAATGACGCTTAAAGGCAGAATGACCCATACAAACGGCATCATGAAGCTGGCTTTTTTAGGCTTTGAGAACAGAGACGAGACAGAGCTTGAATTGATCGAGGGATATAACGACAGTCTTCCTCAGGAAGGAAAAGTACATCATTTTGCCGTCTCAACCGATGATATCGAGGCTGAATTCGCCCGCGTAAAAAGCGCCGGCATCAAGCTGATGGAAGACGAGATCACCGTATTGCCAAACGGCTTCCGCTATTTTTTTCTTTTTGGGCCCGAAGGAGAAATAATTGAGTTTTTTCAAAGAACATAACCGGATGCGGCTTTTCGCCGTTTCCAGTCTTTAAGAAACGCGGAAAGCCGGCGGCTGGTTTTCGATAAACCTTTTGATGTTTTGATATGTCACCTCTTCGATGCGCCTGATGCTCTCATACGTAGCGCCACCAATATGCGCCGTGCATATGACATTGCCGAGACTAGTGATCCGGGCGGCCGGCGGTTCGGTTTCAAAGACGTCCAATGCTGCACCTCTGATCTGTTTTTGTTCAAGCGCTTGAATGAGCGCGCTTTCGTCTACCACTTCTCCGCGGGCAATGTTGACCAGGTACGCGGTTTTCTTCATTTTTGCCAGCTTTTCTTGATTGATCAAATGATAGGTGGCAGGTCTTAATGACGTGCTGATACACATAAAGTCAGATTTTGCCAGGAGATCGTCAAGCTCTGCAAACCGTACATTCAGCCGTTTGGCTGCATTGTAGTCTTTGTATGTGCCGTACGCCAAAACGTTCATATGAAACCCGGAAGCCCGTCTTGCAACCTTTTTGCCAATTTCCCCAAAACCGATAAGCCCCAGCGTTTTTCCATCGAGCTCATAGCCCATCTCGGATTGCCACAAACCGGCTTTGACTGCGGCGTTTGACTGCGGGATCGAACGGGCGCCAGACAGCAGAAGGCCGAATGCCAAATCGGCGACTGCCGAGGCGTTTTGGCCGGGTGCATTCGTGACGAGGATTCCTTTTTCGCTTGCATATTCTACATCAATATTGTCGATTCCCGCACCGAATTTCATGATATATCTTAGTTCCGGGGCAGCGTCGATCAGCTCCCGGTCCACTTTTTCAACGCCGGCGATATAAATATGAACATCCTTGATATGAGTCAGTAAATCCTGTCTCGTCAACCGATTGGAATCCAAAAATGCAAATTCGGCGCCGAGCCGTTCGACCCTTTCCTTCAACAGCGGCGCTGCGCGGTAAAACAGTCCGTTAAGTGTCAACAGCACTTTAACCAAAAGCGCTCCTCCATTCGTAAAAAATTTTTGCAGCCAAGAAAAATGCTTGTTTCCGAAAGGAAACAAGCGAATATGGGGATACGTCAGGGTTTGTTGTCATTATATCGATTCATCCTGCGATTTAAAATGAGATTGGCATGTTAGCTGACATGGTTTTTAGACAATTTGGCCGGCTGGTTAAAGGCTGTGGACTGCAAATACTTAAAATATTGACGGGCGTACGGGTGTGAGGTGTTTGAATTCCAAGGCTTGTTTCCGCCGCAGAAATGAACGATTGCCGGGTTTGCCCTTGTTTCCATATAGCGCTTTTGATCGATGAGGGAAGCCGGTGTTTTTTCTTTTAAAATAATGTGTGTTTGGGCGTTCCATCTCGGATGAAGTTCGAGCCACTGATCATAAAGAATCGCATTCAGCGCGTCTTGGTCATGAAACACAAACATGTCTTCATCGTTGTTATTGATGAAGTCGATGACTTTTTTCGAAATGTTGTTTTTTCTCCAGGCTTCCATATCGATGATCATGATACCTGAGTTAAAATATTTTGCTTCGTCGCTGATGTTCATCTTTTTCAGCCGTTCATGCTGGCCTGCATCTTCTACTGCCGCTGCGAAATAAGGTGAAATGTCCTTGTCCCACAACTTCGATATATCCTCTAACACTAAGGCGTCGCAATCGACATAGATCATTCGTTTGACGGAATCGTCATCAATCAGATCGGGGATGGAAATCCGATAGTATGCCGCTTTTGTAATATGGCTGCTTTCGACCGCACGGTCATACTGGCTTTTTTCTACATTCAGAAATGTAATGGGGGCTCCGAATTGAAGGGTCGTCTCTTCCAGACGCTTTTTATTTTCCGGTTCAATCCCTCCGTCGATGACATACAGTTTCACATCGCGCGTCTGATCCATATTCGTCAGCAATGATGCGAACATCACGCTTAAATGCTGTGCGTAGTTATTGTCTGTACATGAAATAATATGCATGGTTCGGTCGCTTTTCATATGTCTTCCATCTCCTTTTCTTTTTTTGTTCTATTCCCTTTTTTTAAAAAATAAACACCGTCGATAGGCTGAAAAAAAAGGATCATGCAAGATCCTCTGATTGTATGGAGTCTATTTCACTATCTTTTGGCAAAAAGCTTCTTTGAATAAAAGTAAGGGTAGCCAATAATGATGATTGGAGCTGCTAATGTAAGGAGCATCCATGAGCCTGAGTGAATGTCTCTAATGACTCCAATAAATATACAAGTACCGATGAGAAAATATAATAAAGCACCTAAAAACCAATACATATTCATTCCCCTTTTTCTTTACACATGTTCTTGGATTGACTATTTTTGTTTCTATGTTTGTCTGTTTTTTCGTTCGTATTGCTTAATCGATCAGGGCACTGATTTTTTGACACTTTCTCAGTTCTGATTCCTTTTCTTTTTAATGATAAAATTGTGAGATCAATCGATTTCAATGTTGATCATTCCTTTAATAAATAGTGAGTTCCTCATGATTTTAAATGTAAATTTGAAAAGATAAAACGTACATAAAGGCAGAACGCTTATGTACGTTTGGGCAATGATCATATGTTTGGGAACATCTAATGGTTCACTGCACCTCGGTATTGTTGTGTTCTTTCTCTTCCTATAAAATGATTGGATAAATGTATGTTCACTTTCAATAAATTTCATGAATCTCTGTTCGGTTAAACTGTTAAAGGAAGTGGATGAGGTTTGAATCCTTTTAAAGAAAAGCATTACTCACATGATAGACGGGCATTAAATATGCTTGCGCTCAGAGTGCCGGGCCTGGCTTTTATTCTCATGATCTATGTAGCCTCTGTCGTGCTGCAATTTATTATTGGGAGCTGGTCCATTTTATTGCTTAACGTGTTTACAGTATTGACCGCCATTTTTGCTTTGCTGCATTGGCATTCATATCGCTGGGTTAAGAAAAGGGTCATTCTATATTTTGTGCTGCAAGGTTTGATCACTTTTACACTGGCTAATATCATGACTGGCTTCTTAGTGCTGGTCATCATCGGCCTTTATGCATTTTTGATGGGACAGATTGCAGGAATAGCAGACAGAAGAAGGACTTTCCTCATACTGTATTTACTGCTTCTGCTGTCAATCAATGCAACACATCAGATTCACAAAGGTGATTATTTGCATTTTCTTGTCATTGCCGTACCTATTATGATCGTGATTATTACTTATGCCGCTACATTATTTGCCCAAGTCGATGAAAAGATAAAAGCTCAGCTGACTCTTGAACGGCTGGAGCTGGCTCATCAGCAGGTCGAACAGCTGACGCTGCAAAACGAAAGGCAGCGTATGGCCCGGGACTTACACGATACGCTTGCTCAAGGGCTGGTCAGTTTAAATATGCAGCTCGATGCTATTCATGTTCATCTCGCCAAAGGCAACACAGAGAGAGCAATAGAAATCATTCAACAATCAATGAAAAGAGTGAGAGGTACATTGGCCGACGCGCGTTCAGCGATTGACGATCTGCGCAGCAAATCAGAGGAAATCGGTTTTCTAAAAGAAAGAATTACCTCACTAATGGATCATTTTCAAGAGTCGACAGGCATGGGTGGTTTTTTAGACTATCGATTACATCAGATATTAGACGTTCGTACAGCTGAAAACTGTTATTACATCATTGGAGAATGCATAACGAATGCAGCAAAGCACGCTGAAGCAGAAACGATATCGGTATCCATTTGGGATGATGATAAGGGGAGGCTCCATTTAACTGTCAAGGACAATGGCAAAGGATTTGATGTTGAAAAGAGCAAGAAAAAGAGAGGACATTACGGGCTTCTCGGCATAGAAGAACGCGTCAGAGCCATGAAAGGCCAATTTAATATAAAGAGTACAAAATCAAAAGGAACACAAATTGAGATCACAGTACCAATTCAGGGAGAGATGCAAGATGAATAAGGTTTTAATCGTTGATGACCATCTTGTCGTGAGGGAAGGTCTGAAGCTTTTAATTGAAACGAATGATCATTACACCATCATAGGAGAGGCCGAAAATGGCAAAGCGGCAGTCCGTCTTGCAGATGAATTAAAACCGGATATCATTCTCATGGATTTGTATATGCCGGAGATGAGCGGGTTAGAAGCCATTAAACAAATAAAAGAAAAACATGACATCCCTATCATTATTTTGACTACTTATAATGAAGATCACTTAATGATCGAAGGAATTGAATTAGGGGCGAAAGGATATCTATTGAAGGTTACGAGTTCAGAAACCCTTTTTCATACAATGGATGCAGCAATAAGAGGAAACGTGCTGTTGCAGCCTGAAATCTTAAAACGTCTGCAAGAAATCCAATTGGAGCGGATGAAAAAACAGAGCAGTGATACGCAGCTGACAGAAAAGGAAGTCATTGTTCTAAAAGCAATTGCTAAAGGTCTTAAAAGCAAAGCGATCGCCTTTGATTTGGGCGTCTCTGAGAGAACAGTAAAGTCCAGGTTAACGTCCATTTACAATAAATTAGGCGCGAATTCAAGAACTGAAGCCGTAACGATTGCCATGCAAAGAGGCATTCTGACATTAGACAAATAACATCAAATTTGAAATTTGCCCAAACGTACATACCCGAATGTACGTTTTTTTTATTTCATTGTCCACTACAATGAGGAGGAATATGATCAAGCAATGTGTTGAAAGGAGATTATCATGTCAAAAATGTTATATAAATTAGGAGGATGGGTTGCTCGCCATCGCATAAAAGTTATATGCGCGTGGATCGTTGTGTTAGTTGCTTCGATAAGCCTTGCAACCACATTAAAACCAAATTTTTCTGAGGATATGTCCATACCTGACACACCTTCGGAAAAAGCGATGGATGTCATTCAAAAAGAATATCCTCACGGCCCTGATAAAGGGAGCATACGGGTGATTTTCGGTGCTGAAGATGGAGAGAAACTTACTGCAGAGTCAGCCAAAAAAGCAATAGAAAATACGTTAAAGGAAATCGATAAAGATGGTTCTGTTGACTCGATTGCAAGTCCTTTTGTGACAGGAACAATCGCGAAAGACGGCACAGTTGCCTATGCTGATATCAAGTATAAATCATCAGCAGATGATATAAAGGATTACTCTATCAAACACTTAAAAGACAGTTTGAAAATCGCTGATGATGAGGGATTGCAAACTGAGCTAAGCGGAGATGTACCGGGAGCCGAGATGGAGATAGGCGGTGTCTCTGAAATTGTCGGCATTGTCTTGGCCTTTGTCGTTTTGGCCATTACATTCGGCTCTTTATTAATAGCAGGCTTACCGATTTTAACTGCACTGATTGGATTAGGTGTTAGTATTGGACTTGTTTTGATTGGAACACAAGTTTTCGATATTGCTTCCGTCAGTCTTTCATTAGCCGGAATGATTGGCCTTGCTGTTGGGATTGATTATGCTTTATTTATTTTTACGAAGCACCGTCAGTTTCTAGGCGAAGGCATACAAAAGAATGAATCTATTGCCAGAGCTACCGGAACAGCTGGGAGTGCAGTCGTTTTTGCCGGACTTACTGTTATTGTCGCACTTTGCGGATTGACGGTTGTTAACATTCCTTTTATGTCTGCAATGGGGCTGACAGCAGGGCTTAGTGTATTGTTAGCTGTTCTCGCCTCAATCACGCTTGTTCCTGCCGTCTTATCGATAGCGGGGAAACGGATGGTTCCGAAATCAAACAAGAAAAAAGATAAACAAAGCGCTGAAACAAATGTCTGGGGACGCTTTGTCACAAAAAACCCTATCATGCTAAGTGTATGCAGCATTCTGATTTTGCTCGTCATTAGTATTCCATCTGTGCATTTGGAACTGGGTTTGCCTGATGCAGGGATGAAAGCGAAGGATAATCCGGAACGCCGGGCATATGACTTGCTTGCCGACGGTTTTGGAGAAGGATTTAATGGTCAATTAACAATCGTAGCGGATGCTACAAGTGTGACAGAAAATAAGGTGGAAGCCTTCACAGATGCAGTGAAAGAAATAAAGGAACTAGACCATGTAGCGAGTGTCACTCCTGCAATGCCTAATAAAGAAGGGAACTTTGCTATCATTACGGTCGTTCCTGAAACAGGTCCAAATGATGTGGCAACGAAGGATTTGGTAAAGGAAGTACGCAGCTTATCAGATAAAAACGGGGTAGATTTGCTCGTTACTGGATCGACTGCCGTGAATATTGATATTTCAGATCGCCTGAATGATGCGATACCGGTGTTTGCTGTGCTCATTGTTGGTTTTGCGTTTGTATTGCTGACAATCGTATTCCGTTCGCTGCTTGTGCCTCTTGTTGCTGTTGCTGGTTTCGTATTGACAATGACTGCCACTCTTGGGATCTGTGTATTTGTTTTACAAGACGGGAATCTCATCGACTTTTTCAAAATACCAGAAAAAGGGCCGATACTCGCGTTCTTGCCGATTTTATCTATTGGAATTCTGTTTGGATTAGCCATGGATTATCAAGTATTCCTTGTCAGCAGAATGCGTGAAGAATATGTGAAAACAAAGAATCCAGTACAAGCCATTCAAGCCGGATTAAAACACAGCGGTCCTGTTGTCACCGCAGCCGGCCTGATCATGATCTTCGTTTTTGCAGGATTTATCTTTGCTGGAGAAGCTTCTATTAAAGCCAACGGGTTGGCTCTTTCCTTTGGTGTGCTCTTTGATGCCTTTATTGTACGAATGACACTGATTCCAAGTGTCATGAAACTGATGGGGAATGCAGCCTGGTACTTGCCAAAATGGCTGGACAAGATTATTCCGAATGTGGACATAGAAGGGCATCAACTCACGAAGGAAATACAGCCAGAAATAGATTATGAACAAAAGAAACAAATCAGTATGTAATAGAAAGCAGATCTTTTACGAGATCTGCTTTTTTCTTCATATTCCTGATCACGGTGTGAATGATTAGTTAAAAAGGAGACACTCATGGC
The DNA here is from genome assembly GCF_002993925.1 of Bacillus paralicheniformis. Taxonomy (NCBI): domain Bacteria; kingdom Bacillati; phylum Bacillota; class Bacilli; order Caryophanales; family Bacillaceae; genus Bacillus; species Bacillus paralicheniformis. The sequence continues at coordinate 4,098,125 of NZ_CP023665.1, forward strand.
GCAATCACTCATTTTGATTTTTTAAATTCTCTTGGCCAATGGAATACGGCCGAACCTATTCAGAAATACAGGAATCATGCAAGATCCTTTTTTTCTTTCACCTTCCTGGCGATCCAAAACGGCAGATAGAGAAGATAGAAGAAGACGATCGTGACCGCTTCCGCTGATAAAAGATACCATGGCCACGGCCCGAGCACGTCTAACAGCGAAGCTCCGCCGCCCGGCTTTTTCATCATGTACATATAGTTCGACTTCAGCAAACGGTTGATTAAAAAGATGAATGCCCCATAAATATTGACGAGAAGAAACGTGACCCAGAGAGAGCGCACGGTCGGCTTATACTTCTCGGCTGCAATCATCAGAAGGCAGGCCAGTACGACGATTCCGTGGGAAATGAAAAATTCAAAAAAGCGGAAATGAGGAAAGCCGTACCTTCCCAAGTCAGGCGTCAGAATCGCTTGCAAAGCGCTCCCCAAACCGGCAAAATAAAGAAATTTAAACAAGGTGAGGTTTTTCGTTAATAACAGAATGATGACAAGATAAACCGAAAGGTCGCTGAGGTGAAGCGGCAAACAATAACGCGGCGTCCAGGAATTTACATAGATAAACCAGGAGTGGTAGCTGATTTCAGAAATCAATAAAACCGCCACAAACGCATAGCGAAGCATCCGGTTCCACCGCGGTTTTTGCAGCGTCTTGCGAAAGACGAACAAACAAACACCGAGCGCTGCAAGCACCAGCAAAGTCAGTATATGAGATGTTGAAAAAAATTGAAACGAGCCGAGCTGATAATCTTTTTGAAAATATGTTTTCATCTTAAGCACCTGTCATCAAAATATTTTAACGTTATTTTGTGACAAACCATGATCTATTATTCAAAAAGGCCGCCGAATGTCCGGCAGCCGGGTGTCACATAGAAATAGAATCGTTTTCTTTTATATTATCATTGACCTGAATCCGTTCAACCTTTCCGACAAGAAAGATGTAGGAAAGGGCTCCCAGAAGGGCAAGGGTGCCGATAAAGACGAGGGCGGGCGCAAAGCTTCCCCCGTTTGCGAGAAAGCCGATGACAATCGGAACGATAACGGAAGCGAGGCTGCCGACAAAATTAAATACTCCGCCGGTCAGTCCGATCAAATGCTTAGGCGCTAAAGACGATACCAGCACCCATGTAATGGAGGCCAGACCGTTTCCAAAAAAGGCAAGCGTCATAAATAAAATGATCAGTGATGTCTGATCGACATAATTGGCACCGATAATGGAAATAGACAGGATCAATCCGGTAATAATCGGTGTTTTGCGGGCAACCCCGGCCGATACGCCCCTTTTGATCAGAAAGTCGGACAGGAAGCCGGACAACAGAACACCGATGAACGCCGCAAGAAACGGAAGCGAGGCGAGAAAACCGGATTGGAGAAAATCAAGGCCTCTATATTTTACAAGGTATGTCGGAAACCATGTCAGAAAAAACCATAAAGTCGAATTAACGGCGAACTGTCCAATATATATACCCCACAGCTTGCGATGAGCGGTCACTTGTTTGAAATGCTTCCAATTAAATGCCGATTTTTCCTTTTCGGAAGTCCGGCCGCGGCGGACGATCCCCCCGCCTTTTTCTATATGATCAAGTTCAGCCTTATTTACCTTTGGATGACGGTCGGGATCACGGTAAAAAATATACCAGATAAGGCCCCAGATGATGCCGATCACCCCAGTTACGATGAACAGGCCGCGCCAGCCGACGACATGCTGGATGGCGCTGAGCGCCGGCGTTAAAAACGCAAGGCCGGCAAATTGCCCCGACGTATAAAACGCAATGGCTGAAGCCCTTTCCTGTTCAGGGAACCATGAAGTCACCACCCGGTTATTGGTCGGAAAAGCCGGCGCTTCAAACGCCCCCGTCGCAAGACGCAACCCGAATAGAGAACCGAAGCCGCGGACAAACCCCTGAAGCAATGTTGCGAGCGACCAAGTAACCAAGGTAAAACCGTAGACAAGCCTCGGGCCAAACCGATCGACAAGCCCGCCTCCCGGTATTTGCAGGGCGCAGTATGCCCAGCCGAAAGCGGAAAAAATCAAACCCAGTTGAACGGCAGACAAGTTTAAATCGTCTCCAATTGCAGAAGCTGCGACTGAGATATTGCTTCGATCCATATAATTGATCACGACACATACAAAAATAAACAGCAGTACCCGCACTCTAACCTTTGTCGGCTTCTCTTTTACAGCAGCTTGTTTCATGACAGGCCCTCTCCTTTTATTTGTTTGTAATGACGGACATCTTTTGAAAACGGTATCATTTTTACCATTCAGCTATGCTTCCGTCCTTGTGCCGCCATACCGGATTGCGCCAGTTATGCCCGATATCAGCCATTTTCCGGACATGATCTTCATTGATGTCCACCCCAAGGCCCGGGCCATCCGGAATCCGGACATAGCCGTCTTCATAGAAAAACACCTTTTGATCCACGATATAATCAAGCAAATCCGTGCCTTTGTTGTAATGGATTCCTAAGCTTTGTTCCTGTATAAATGCATTGTGGCACGTTGCATCAACCTGAAGGCAGGCCGCCAGAGCGATCGGGCCCAGCGGACAGTGAGGAGCGGCGGCGACATCAAATGCTTCCGCCATCGACAGGATCTTTTTGCATTCGGTAATTCCGCCGGCGTGTGACAAGTCAGGCTGAATAATATCGACATAGCCGTCAGTCAGCAGATCTTTAAACTGCCACTTTGAAAACATTCGTTCTCCGGTCGCAATCGGAATTGAGACGAGGCTGGCGATATCGCGGAGCGCCTCGTTGTTTTCCGGCAGAACAGGCTCTTCTATAAACATCGGGCGAAACGGTTCAAGCTCTTTTGCCAAAATCTTCGCCATCGGCTTGTGCACCCTGCCGTGAAAGTCGATGCCGATTCCAATGTACGGGCCGACAGCTTCTCTGACGGCTGATATTCTTTCAATCACCTGATCGATTTTTTCATGTGAATCAATGTATTGCAGCTCTTCCGTGCCGTTCATTTTGACGGCTGTAAAGCCTTGGTCAACCACCTCCTTGGCAGCGAGGCCGACGTCTTGAGGCCTGTCTCCGCCAATCCAGGAATAGACCTTGATCGATTCCCTGCTCTTCCCTCCGAGCAGCTGATGCACGGGCGCATTGTAAAACTTGCCCTTAATGTCCCAAAGCGCTTGATCGATTCCTGCAATCGCGCTCATCAGAATGGGTCCGCCCCGATAAAATCCGCCTCTGTACATGACATTCCAGTGGTCTTCAATGTTCATCGGGTCTTTGCCGATTAAATATTCCATTAACTCGCCGACAGCCGCCTTAACTGTCGCCGCCTTTCCCTCGATTACCGGCTCTCCCCACCCTGTAATGCCTTCATCCGTTTCGATTTTTAAGAAAAGCCAGCGCGGTGGAATTTGGAAACACTCGAATCCCGTTATTTTCATCTCTGATCTCCCCTTTTACTGTTTTGCTGCTTCAACAAATTGCTTTGCTTTTTTGGACAGCTCTTCTAAAAACGCGTCATTCACATCTTGATGAGCCCTCACAAGTGAACCGCCGATTCCAGCACCGACCGCACCGGCCTGTAAAAACTCGTGAAGGTTTTCCAACCCTACCCCTCCCGTCGGAAGCAGCGGAATATGCGGAAGCGGTCCGTGGATATCTTTGATATAGCCAGGCCCCATCGTTCCGGGAAATACTTTGATGATGTCTCCACCGCTTTCATACGCCGTCAATATTTCCGTCGGGGTAAAGGCGCCCGGAATGCTGATCGCTCCATATCGCTTTGTCAGCTTGATCGTCTCTTCATGAACAGTTGGCGACAGGATAAACCGCGCGCCGGCTAAAAGCGCCGCTCTCGCAGATTCGGGATCAAGAACGGTTCCCGCTCCGATAAGCATTTCGTCTCCAACATCTTCTGAAACCGCTTCAATCGCTTTGATCGCTTGAGGGGAATTAAGCGTAATTTCCACAAGCCTGATGCCGCCCGCTTTTAAGGCGCCGGCAATGCTCACTGCCTCCTCCGGATTGTATCCGCGGATGATCGCAATCACTTTTTGTTCTTTGATTTGTGACAATACATGCATTTCTGCCACCCTTTCTTTACGGTTTTTTATCGGCTGACATCTTCTTCATCAGATTGTTCCATAAACGCAAACAGTGAATCGCTGTCAGGCAGCCCTTCAATATCACCGTTTACCGCAGCTACCATGGCGCCGACGGCACAGCCGCGTTTGACAGCTTCAGAAAGCGGAATATGATCAATCAAACCCGATAATACACCGGCTGCAAAGCCGTCTCCGGCACCCACGGGGTCCGCTGCAGTCTGAATCTGATAGCCTTCCGCATAGCCGTTTTCATTCCCGCTGGAATAATAGGCGCCTTTTGCACCAAGCTTGACGATGGCGGTTTCAGCCCCGTGCCCGCGGATGGCTTCCGCTATTTTTTTCTCATCAGCGGTGCCGAACAAAAAACGCCCTTCGCTCAAGCCGGGAAGCACGATATCAGACTGTTTGATCAAATCAAACATCGTCTGCCGCGCCCGCTCTCCGTCCCAGAGCTTTTTTCGAAAATTCGGATCAAATACAACGCATTTATTGTGCTTTTTGGCGAGCTCCACTGCATAAAACACTGCATCTGAAGCGCTTTCACTTAAAGCCGGGGTAATTCCCGTAATGTATAAAAACCCCGCTTTCTCAATGTATGGCTCATCAATATCGCTTTTTTTCAAAAAACTCGCCGCTGAAAGCGTCCTGTAATAGAAGACATTGACTTTGGCCGCGCTTTTCCTTTCTTTAAAAAACAAACCGGTCGGCGCCGTGTCATCGAGCTTCACTTGGCTGACATCGACTCCTTCTCCTCTGACAGCAGAAAGAATCATCGCCCCGAACTCGTCTTTTCCAAGCCGGGTAATCCAGCCGGCTTTTTTCCCGAGCTTCGAAAGCCCGATCAGCGTGTTGGTTTCTGCGCCCGCTATTCTCACCTGATAGTTTCTTGCGTATCTGAGAGGGCCGTCTTCATTCGGAGTGAACAGCGCCATTGTCTCTCCTATGCTAATAACATCCATCAGAACTTTCCCCCTTTGCTAAAGCGGCTTTTTAAATCCGCCAATGCTTTCTGTAATTTTTCCGGCTGTGTGAAGCAGCTGCTCAACGATAAGCGCCTTTCTTGCGAGCATGCGCTCCTTTGGCCCGGCGGTGCTGATCGCCGCATTCATTACGCCATCCGGACCATAGACAGGAGCCGCCAGACAAAACAAACCTTCTTCATTTTCTTCATTGTCAACGGCATATCCCTGTTCCAAAAATGTCTGCAGCTGCTTTTCCAGCTCATCTCTGGCGGTGATGGTATGCCCGGTAAACCGGATAAATTCCATGCGGTCGAGCAGCCCTTCCCTTTTGTCCTCCGGCATGAATGCCAAAAATGCCTTGCCAAGCCCGGTGCAATATAGCGGCTTGCGCGAACCGGGCTGTGCGGTTGTTCTGATTGACCTGTTGTTATCGATTTTTGCGATGTAGACGAGCTGATCATCGGATAGAACGGCCATAAACACCGTCTCTTGAACGCCGTCCATCAGCTGTTTTAAAAACGGAACACCTTGCGACGAAATGTCGATCGACTCCATGGCAGCGGTTCCAACTTGGATCAGTTTTGCCCCCAGCCTGTAACGCTTGATAGCATCCTGCTGAAGGTATCCTTCATCCAAAAGTGTAGCGGCCAAATTGAATGTACTGCTCTGCGGCAGCGACAATTCTTTGCTGATCTCCTTTACGGTTAATCCATCCGGATGATTTGACAGCAATTCAAATATACGTACAACACGTACCGCGGATTTTACTGACATGACACCCTCCAACATTCACATATGTGATTCAAAATCAGGATCCTGATAATTCGGACGTATTCTAAACAGAAAGAATGCTCACGTCAACCATCCTATTAAACAAAAAAACTTTTTTATCAAACTTCAAATTACTGGTCTATCGAATCATTTATCAGATGCATGCAGGATTCACCCACTCAGCTGCGAATATCTCTTCTCAGGAAAACAAGACCATCAAGGAGGTTTATGTATGAAGAGAAAAATGATGATGATCGGATTGGCGCTATCCGTAATAGCAGGCGGCGTGTTCGCCGATGGAACGGGAAATGCTGTTCAAGCGGCGCCTCAGGAAACAGCCATCGCAAAAGATGTCGAAAAATTCAGCAAAAAATTCAACGAAAATCGCGCCTATCAAACGATTTACCATTTAAGCGAAACAATCGGACCGCGTGTGACAGGCACGGCGGAAGAAAAAAAGAGCGCCGCTTTCATCGCCTCACAGATGAAAAAATCAAATCTGAAAGTGACCACACAAACCTTCAGCATACCTGATCGGCTGGAAGGAACGCTTACCGTTCAGGGAAATAACGTGCCTTCGCGGCCTGCCGCCGGTTCCGCCCCGACAGCAGCAGAAGGCCTGGCAGCTCCTCTCTATGATGCCGGCCTCGGCCTGCCCGGCGACTTCACCGAGGAAGCGAGAGGCAAAATCGCCGTCATTTTAAGAGGCGAGCTGACATTCTATGAAAAAGCAAAAAACGCTGCTGACGCAGGCGCAAGCGGAGTGATCATTTATAATAACGTCGACGGCCTCGTCCCTCTGACTCCGAATCTCAGCGGTAATAAAGTCGATGTTCCGGTAGTCGGCGTCAAAAAGGAAGACGGAGAAAAGCTGCTTTCTGAACAAGAAGCGATCTTGAAGCTGAAGGCTCATAAAAATCAAACATCGCAAAACGTGATCGGCGTCCGCAAAGCAAAAGGTGTCAAAAATCCGGACATCGTGTATGTGACTTCGCATTATGACAGCGTCCCTTATGCTCCCGGAGCCAATGACAATGCCTCCGGCACTTCAGTCGTCCTTGAACTGGCCCGGATCATGAAGACGGTTCCAGCCGACAAAGAAATTCGCTTTATTACATTCGGTGCCGAAGAAATCGGTCTCCTCGGATCGCGCCATTATGTCAGCACCTTGTCAGAGCGGGAAGTCAAACAGAGCGTTGCCAACTTTAACTTAGATATGGTGGCGACAAGCTGGGAAAATGCTTCACAGCTGTACATCAATACACCCGACGGTTCGGCAAACCTCGTCTGGGAGCTAAGTAAAGCCGCTTCTTTAAGCCTTGGGAAAGACGTATTATTTTTACATCAAGGCGGATCATCCGACCATGTCCCATTCCATGAAGCCGGCATCGACTCGGCCAACTTCATTTGGAGAGAGCCGGGAACAGGTGCATTGGAGCCTTGGTACCACACCCCTTACGACACGATTGAACACATCAGCAAAGACAGGCTGAAAACAGCCGGTCAAATCTCGGGAACAGCCGTGTATAACCTGAGCAAAAAAGAAAACAGAAAACCGTCTTACAGCTCAGTCGCCCAATAATATTAAAAAGGAGCAGATCGAATTGATCTGCTCTTTTTTTTATACCGCTTCTTTTCAATCCTTCATCAGCTTAATAAACCGGAAGCTCATCAAAACGCTGCCGATGGCAACCACAATCATGACCACCCCCAGATCCTGAAAATGACCCGCGGTTATTTCTTCTCCAAACAACAGACCCAGAATGACGGACGAAAAGATCGAGCCAAGATAGCGGCATGTTTGGAAGAGCCCCGAAGTGGTCCCGACGATGTCCGGCGGACTTGCCGTAAACATGGCAGCCTGCAGGGCGACATTGCCGAGTCCGTAGCTGACCCCCAGCAAAGAGAGGATAATGCCTTTCCACAACATCGGTGCATCGACAAAAAACAATGTAAGCAGGATGGCGCCGGCCGCCATTATGCAAGAACCAATGAAAACAGGCTGCGTTTCACCTGAACGGTCAATCCATCTCCCGACGAAAGGTGAAATCAATACGCTCGTCCCGGACATGAACAGCATCAAAAGACCGCTCGCTTGAACGGAAAGGTGCATTTCATCCTGAAAATAACTCGGAAGTCCAAAAAACAAACAGTAGTTAAAGATGTTCAGCATAATAAATTGAGCATAGACCGAAGTTAGCGTCCTGCGCGCGATCAACAGTCTGATATCAATAAACGGGCTGCTCACTCTCAGCTCCCACCAAACAAACATCAAAAGCAAGACAAGCCCGAACATCCCCTCGGCAAAACGGGGCTCGCCCGTGCTCAATGAGAGCAGGAATGCCAGCAGGAGAACGATTCCGCCCGCAAACAGAAGAATCCCGGTCAGATCAAGCCGCTTGATGACGGCGCGGACATTTAAGCCGGCTTTTTTCTCATCTTTCGGAAACATGTACATCCCCAGCAAAAAGCTGAACAAAATAAATGGAAAGTTCACAAGGAAAATGGCGGGCCATCCCCCGAGAACGATTAAAAATCCCCCCACAGTCGGTCCAAAAGCGGTCATAGCCGAAGAAAAAATGGACAGCACACTTAGTGCTGACGCCCGCTTTTCATGAATGTGGCTTCTGATCAGGCCCACTCCCGAAGGATAAATGGCGCCGCTCCCAATCGATTGAAACAAACGCATGATCAGCAAGACGGAAAAAGCCGGTGCGAGAGGAGCGCCGATTGCCGATACGGCAACGAGAACAAGCCCTGACAAAAACATCTTTTTCCGACCGATTAAATCGCCGATTTTTCCCGTGACAGGCTGCGCGACCGCACTGGCTAAATAAAAAGATGAAATCAGCCACGATACGGTTGCAAATGAAAGATGAAACTCATGCTGGATGCTGTGCAGCGCCAAAGAAATCATTGAAGAATTGAGCGGATTCAGCATCGTCCCTGATGCAACGGCTGTTAAAAACAGGGCGCGGTTCTTTTTCAATCCGGCCATTTACTTAGGGTAAAGCAGCCTTTCGCCAGCTCCGTCCGCTTTACCTTCCGCACCCGCATCACGGTCGAAAGCATTGCCGACGGTCCCGTATAAAGCAGCATCAAGCCGTTGCGACTCCCGGTTCATCATCGCTGCCGCTCCGTTTTGCAAACCGCATTCCGCAAGTTTTTCAATATCCGATTTCATTTTTAGACCTCCTCGTGCTCTTATCATTTTCTTGTTTTCTTTTTTCGATTCATGACAGTCATAACCTTTGATACAAAGGAGCGTTCTTCCTCTTTTCTTTTAGTTGAAAAACATATTTGACGAAGCTGGCATAGTGAAAAGTTCACAAAAGAAGAGCGCGAAGGCATCGCCGGGCCATGATTTCCAAAACAAAAAGCGGAAAGAAGTCGAGCGTCTTGCCGGAGATCAGGTGAAAGTGTGGATGAAGAGCGCGCTCGGCAAACTGCAGGGTGAATACCGGACGGACGTCTTGAAATTCTGGAATCGAAAAAGCGGAAGGGAAATGGGATGAGATTTTCACCGAATCCGATATTACATATGAGGTTGATATTCAAGGATTGACAACTTCGGGTCAAGCGGCAAAAAAAAATAGCAGCCGGGCTAAAAAATGCCCGGCTGCTTTTTATTGATCCGCTTTTGTTCGAATATGAAGCATCTTTTCATCCAGATAGTTCGCGATGTCAGCCGCTTCTTTCAGCTCATCCGTGAGCTGGTTCGGCACTTCATTGTTCAATTTGTAGTAGATTTTATGTTCGAGGCTCGCCCAGAAATCCATCGCGATCGTCCTGATTTGAATCTCCACCTTGGCGTGCTCGACGCGGTTGGTCAAGTAAACAGGCACTTCTACAATCAGATGGAGGCTCCTGTATCCGTTCGGCTTCGGATTTTTAATGTAGTCTTTCATGTTTAAAATCTTGATGTCTTCGTGTTCCTTCAGCACTTCAACCATATTGTAAATATCGGATAAAAACGAGCAGACGATTCTGAGACCTGCGATATCATTGATGTGCTCCTTAGCGGCCTTTGTGGTAATATCGCAGCCCTTCCGCACAAGCTTGTTGATCAGGCTTTCAAAGCTTTTTACCCTTGATTTCGTATGCTCAATCGGGTTATGGCCATGGATTAAATTATATTCCTGGCTGATAATCGAAAATTTCGTATCCATTTGATCCAAGGCAAATTTATAGACAAGGAGTTCGTTCTTCCAGTCCTCCATCAGGTTTCTTAAATCTTCTATCTGGGCTTCAGGCAGTCCTATCATCTTATCTATCGCCATATCCATTATATTTTTCTCCTTATGACATCATATCGTTTTTTCAGTTAGTAGACGGGCACATCCACGGTAAAGTTTCGACTTAAATCGCAAGATCAAAAAGTGGTCTGGTTGATCATTTTCCACTTTTATAAATTTATTTCCCTTTCAAAAGTCATAAAACATTCATATTCTGTATTACCACTTTTCGGAGGTGAGAATATGTCATACTCTAATAGCTTCGCTTTGATCGTTGTATTATTTATTTTGCTGATCATTGTGGGTTCCGCTTTTGTAAAGTATTAATTCCTTCACGCACTTCCGACAAACTGCAGGTTCATATCGAAAAGCGCTCCGCTTTTCATATGAGCCTGTTTTTTTTGTGATTTAAAAAGAAGTTATTTCCACAATAACAAAAAATGTTTATAATAGGATAGGCTCTGAGCTGACAACGCTCAGAAATAAAACTCTCCCACAAATGAAACTTTTATACAACATTTTCGTCTTATACTGTTGTTAAGGCAATTCAATAACGGAAAGGAAAAGATCAATGTTAAATAAGCTAAAAATGTTGTATGAAAAAACAACAATGAAGTGGCTGCTCAACACTTCCTATTACTTTCTTATTCTCGTACTGCTGTTTTTAATTTACGGATTCCACACAGCAAATACAGGTTCATATATTTATAATGACTTTTAATGGAGAAAAAAACAATGAAACTGATAGAAACTATTAAAAAATACGCGCAAACACAACCCGATACCCTTGCTTTTGTGAATGAAGAAGAAAAGCTGACATACGGAGAGCTTTGGTCACAATCTGAGCGCCTTGCCGCGCGGATTCAAAGCGAAGCATTAACAGAGGCTTCTCCGATCATTGTCTACGGACATATGAAACCGGTCATGGCGGTTTCTTTCCTGGCTTGCGTGAAAGCCGGCCATCCGTACATTCCAGTTGACGTATCGATTCCGGCAGACCGGATTCTGAAAATCATCAACAGCTCAAAAGCCGAGCTTATACTCAATAACTCAGGCACTTCGGTTGACACGGGAGATGCCCTCATTTCCGTTGTGGAACCGGGCGTTCTTGAAGGAGACGGGGTGCCGGAGACAGATCCCGGACGCTGGGTTCACGGTGAAGATACCTTTTACATTATCTACACATCCGGAAGCACGGGAAATCCAAAAGGCGTGCAAATCTCAGCCGCTAATCTTCAGAGCTTCACAGATTGGATCACGAATGACTTTCCGGTGGAAAGCGGCCAAGTGTTCTTAAATCAAGCCCCGTTTTCCTTTGATTTATCGGTGATGGACCTTTATCCGTGCCTGCAGTCCGGAGGCACATTATGGACGGTTACGAAAGATATGATTAACCGGCCGAAACTGTTGTTTGAAGCGCTGAAACAATCCAACGTCAACGTCTGGACATCAACGCCTTCATTCGCACAAATGTGCTTGATGGATCCGTCTTATTCTGAAGAGCTGCTTCCTGAACTGAGCTTGTTTATGTTCTGCGGAGAAACGCTTCCCGCGTCAGTCGCCAGACAACTTAAAGAGAGATTTCCGAAGGCTCGTGTTTTTAACACATACGGCCCGACCGAAGCGACTGTTGCCGTCACTTCCATCGAAGTAACAGACGACGTATTAAACAAGTATTCTTCTCTTCCCGTCGGTTCTGAAAAGCCGGAAACCGAGATCGTGATCATCGATGAAGACGGAAAAGCCGTCCAAGAAGGGGAAAAAGGCGAGATCATTATTACCGGAGCCAGCGTCAGCAAAGGCTATTTAGGCGAAAAAGCGCTGACGGAAAAAGCGTTTTTCTCTTACAACGGCGCCCCTGCTTATCGCACCGGTGACGCAGGGTACAAAGAAAACGGCCAGCTGTTCTTCCTCGGAAGACTCGATTTCCAAATCAAACTGCATGGCTACCGGATTGAGCTTGAAGAGATCGAATACCAAATCAATCAGTCCCGATACGTGCAGTCGGCGGTCGTTATTCCATACTACCGCGAGGAGAAAATCGAGTATCTGATCGCCATGATCGTGCCTGCCGAACACGATTTCGAAAAGGAATACCAGTTAACCAGCGCGATTAAGAAAGATTTGGGCAGCAAGCTGCCTGCATATATGATTCCGAGAAAATTCATGTATCAAAAAGAGATTCCGATGACAGCAAACGGTAAAATTGACCGCAAGAGATTAAAAGAAGAGGTAACCGTATGACACCCTATGGTTCATTTCTTTTCTTCATCATATTAGGAATTTTACTGGCGCCGACCATCATTCTCGGACTGAACGGAAAAAGCTTCCGCTTATATAACATGGCTGTTTCCGTTCTGATTCTGGCGCTTATTTTTTCAAACAGCCTGCACGGGCTGATCATGCTGTGCCTGTTTACGCTTTGGCAGATGGTTCTGATCAAAGGCTATATCGCTTACCGTCTCAAAGCGAACAGCGGCATCGTATTTTGTCTCGCTGCAGCAGCTTCTATCCTGCCTCTGGCACTGTCAAAGCTGCTGCCGTTTTTCGCCGTTGACAACTGGGCAACATTTCTCGGTATCTCGTATTTAACTTTTAAAGGGGTTCAGCTCATCATTGAAACCCGCGACGGTCTCATTAAAAAGCAGCTCCCAATCAGCAGACTGCTTTACTTTATTCTCTTTTTCCCGACCATCTCGTCAGGTCCGATCGACAGGTACCGCCGTTTTGAAAAAGACGATCAGACGGTATGGACGAAGGAGCAATACGAAGAACTGCTTTACAAAGGAATCAATAAAATCTTTCTCGGCTTTTTATATAAATTCATTATCGGCTATTGTATTAATACGTATGTCATTATGAAACTGCCGTTTTTGACTTCCGGCAGCATCTCGCATGGCTTGGCATACATGTATGCGTACAGCCTTTATCTGTTTTTTGATTTTGCCGGCTACACTGCTTTTGCGGTCGGCGTCAGCTATATCATGGGAATCAAATCCCCTGAAAACTTTAATAAGCCGTTCATCAGCCGCAATATTAAAGATTTCTGGAACCGCTGGCATATGTCGCTTTCATTCTGGTTCAGAGACTACGTGTTCATGCGCTTTGTCCTTTGGATGACGAAGAAAAAATGGATCACAAACCGGATGGCTGTTTCCAATATCGGATATGTGCTGCTGTTCCTTCTGATGGGTGTCTGGCACGGCCTTGCCCCTCAGTACATCGTCTACGGGCTGTATCACGCGCTGCTCATGGTCGGCTTTAACTTCTTTGAAAAATGGAATAAGAAATACAAGTGGTGGCCGAACAATAAGTGGACGACAGCCGTCTCAGTCGTGGTGACCTTCCACTTCGTATGTTTTGGATTTTTAATTTTCTCAGGGAAACTAATACACTAAAAGGAGATTTTCATAATGGATTTTAATCAAGAAGTACTTTCAGTTTTAGCAGAGGTATGTCAGGACGATATCGTAAAGGAAAATCCGGATATTGATATTTTTGAAGAGGGAATCCTCGATTCCTTCGGCACGGTGGAATTGCTGCTTGCATTCGAAAGCCACTTTAACATCACAGTGCCGATTACAGAGTTTGACCGGGATGCATGGAACACGCCAAATCAAATCATAAAGCAGCTGAATGAGTTGAGATAATGAAAAAGCGTTTTTTATTCGGGCCAATCATCTTGGCATTTTTACTTTTTTTCACCGCGATCTTGATTCCAAATGCATGGCTGGCAAAACTGGTTCCTAAAGATCGTGTCGAAACTTCAGCTACAGAAATAAACCCGATGATGTTCCAGGGTATGTATCTTCAAGGCAAAGCGCTTGAAGATCCGAAATATCTGCCGATTTACGGATCATCGGAATTGTCCCGGTTAGATGCCTTTCATCCGTCTAACTATTTTAAAGTAAACAACCAAGGGTTCACGCCTTACCTGGTCGGGAAAGGCGGTTCACAGTCCTTGATTCATGCAATCAACTTTGCGGCGCAGTCTGGTCAATTAAAGGGCAAGAAAATCGTTTTCATTATTTCTCCGCAGTGGTTTCAAAAAGACGGCTCGGACGAATCCCACTTTGCGCCGAACTTCTCGGCTTTGCAGGCATACGATCTTGTGTTCAATCAAAATGTCGATCCCGAGCTGAAGAAAAAAATGATCAAACGCATGCTTAAATTTCATGCAGTTACAAACGACGCTCTGCTTTCAGCCCTTTTTAAAGCCGAGCTCGATCAGGACAAAGTGGCGCTGTCCCTTCTGACGCCGCCGGCAAAAGCTTACCGGAGCATTCTGGAGAAAAAGGACATCTACTATTCCATGGTTGAAGGAAACGGACCGAAGCGGACCATTTCCCAGGATGTAAAAAACAAATCGTGGGATGAATTAAAGCAGATGGCCGAAAAGGTCGGCGCCAAAGAATCCCGCAACAATGAGTTTAAAATTTCAAACGGCGTTTATAAGAAATTGAAGCCGAAGCTGAAAAAGCTTAAAGGCCACAATAAAAAGATGAACTATGCCGAGTCAGTCGAGTTCCACGATTTTCATCTCATGATGGATGTTCTGAAAGAATCCGGCGCAGAACCGCTGTTCATCTCGGTTCCGGTCCACGGCAAGTTTTACGACTATACCGGCTTCCCTAAAAAAGGCCGGACAGATTTCTATAAAAAGATTAAAAAAGAAATCGAACAAGAAGGCTTTCAAGTTGCTGATTTAACGAATCATGAATATGATCCATACTTCTTGAAAGATACGCTCCACCTTGGCTGGAAAGGCTGGGTTTACGTCGATCAGGAGATCGAATCCTTTTATAAAAAGTCATCATAAAAAAGGATTCCCCCATGGGGAGTCCTTTTTTTGTCCGATTTAAATTTTTAAAGTTTCCAAAAATTCTATTTTACAAATTTCTCTGAAATCTATTGCGATTATCAAGAGAAGGTTTAAAATAGAAGATAAATATTTTTTGGAAAAAGACTAGAAACGGCAGGGAGAATGAATATGACAAAACAAACGATCAGCGTACAGCTCAGTACAGCAAAAAAGCAAAAGCCAGAGGCTGACCGGCTCGAATTCGGCCGGACCTTTACCGACCACATGTTTATCATGGACTATACGGCTGAAAACGGCTGGCACGATCCGAGAATCGTTCCTTATCAGCCGATTGAAATGGACCCGGCTGCAATGGTTTACCACTACGGGCAGTCCGTTTTTGAAGGGTTAAAAGCTTACTTATCAAGCGAAGGCAGCGTTCTTCTGTTCAGACCTGAAAAAAACGTCGAGAGGCTCAATAAATCCAACGACCGCCTCTGCATTCCGCGGGTTGACCCTGACACCGTTCTGGAAGGGCTGAAGCAGCTGGTTCAGATCGACAAAGAGTGGATTCCTCAAGCTGAGGGGACATCCCTTTATATCCGTCCGTTCATTATTTCAACGGAACCGTACCTCGGCGTCGCCCCGTCCAATATGTATAAAATGCTGATCATTTTATCGCCGGTCGGATCTTATTACAAAGAAGGCATCCACCCTGTGAAAATTGCCGTTGAAAGCGAATTTGTCCGTGCTGTGGCAGGCGGTACAGGCAATGCGAAAACGGCCGGCAACTACGCGGCGAGCCTGAAGGCTCAGGAAGTGGCGGAAAGCAAAGGCTTCTCGCAAGTACTTTGGCTTGACGGAGTAGAAAAGAAATACATTGAAGAAGTAGGCAGCATGAACATCTTCTTCAAAATCAGCGGTGAAATTGTCACTCCGGCTCTAAACGGAAGTATTTTGGAAGGCATTACGAGAAATTCCGTCATTCATCTATTAAAACAATGGGGACTTTCCGTAACCGAAAGGAAAATTTCAGTTGATGAACTGGTTCAGGCTCACAAAGACGGTCTGCTTGAAGAAGCGTTCGGCACCGGAACCGCCGCTGTCATTTCCCCGGTCGGCGAGCTGATCTGGAAAAACGAAAGCCTTGTGATCAACAGCGGACAAACAGGCGAAATCGCCAAAAGGCTCTACCAAACGATCACCGGTATTCAAAAAGGCGCTTTGCCTGACACATTCGGCTGGACAGTTGAAGTTGATAAAGTCAGCCAATCCTGCTAAGCGGTTTAAGCTCTCTTTTGCAAAAAAGAGGGCTTGCACCCTTATCGCGAAATGTACCGGCGGCAGGCTCTGTTTCCACACCGCTCGCCCCTCTTTTTCATTCCGCCTAGTCAATACCCCGCACAAAACGATTCCATTTTATATATTTTATGTTAAAATTATCAATAACCACACCGGAAAGGAGAGATTATCCGTTCTCATGTAACATGCAAATCAAGAAAGGACGCTGAACAATGGATCAAACAAAATTGAGCGTCTGGGAAAAGAATTACACGTTCCTTTTCATCTCCAGGCTAATCAAAATCTCGGCTGACTGTTTTGCCTTCAACTCTATTTTATGGTTCTTAATTTTTGACGGAAAAGGTGCAATCGGCACCTCCCTGCTTCTTGCCGTCACTTTCCTCCCCGAAGCCTTTTTGGCGCCGGTTACAGGGCCTTTAGTCAAAAGAAGCGCCCTGAAATTCTGGATGTATTTTTCGGATTTAACAAGAGCAGCCGTCGTCATTACAATACCGATTTGCTACTTAAACGGCTTTTCACCGATGTGGTTTGTTTTAGGGCTCATGATCATCCATTCGGCAACTGGTGCGACTTATAACCCGGCGTCGATTACGCTGATTCCGCAGATCGTGAACGAAAATCTCATCCAAAAAGCCAACGCGATTCTCCAGTCTTCTTCAGAAATCATCAGGCTGGGAGCCGTTACATTGTGCGGTGTGCTGCTGACTTTTATCGGTCCTGCAACGACTTTGGTCTTTTCATTTATCTTTTATATCATATCGGGCCTATTCGTGCTTTGCATCAAATACACCATCATCCGGAATCAATCACAATCTAAGTCTCTTGCTCAAAGAGGTACATATTTTGCGAGATTAAAAAGAGGATTTACATTGGTGAAAAACCACAAAATATTATATCCGCTGGCGATTTACTGCATCTTCATGAACCTGGCGGCTTCACCCTGGGAAGCCCTTTCTGCGGTATATGTTGCAGAGGATTTAAACGGAACGCCGTTCATCCACTCGCTGCTGAAGGCTACGACGGCAGGAGGAGCATTTTTACTTGGTTTTATCCTTGCAAAAGTAAAAATCAACAGGTACGGACTCCTTTTCATCACGGCAGGCATTCTTGAAGGTGCGGCTTATTTTATCGCTGGACTGAATACTTTCCTGCCGCTCGTATTTCTCGCAGCCTTTGCATTCGGAGCAGCCATCAGTTCGATCAATGTCCCCGAATTCACGATTATCCAGACATCTGTCGAAGGGGATGACCAGCCTCAAGTGTTCGCAGTCATCCATATGATCACAAATCTATCGCTTCCTTTAGGAGCAATTGCCTGCGGATATGCCGCAAAAACGCTTGGCGCGGGAAGCGTGATCGCAATCGGCGGCTTCATCGAAATCATTGCGGGCATCGGCATCCTCATATTCACTCAGCTTGCCAAAGCCCGGCAGTCAGATCTGGTCAAAGAAAAAGAAGCAAGCGCAAATATGTAGGCATGAATGGGACGGCCGCTGTTTCGCCGGGCCATTCGGACCCGGCGGCGCCTATATCTATTAAAAGGTTCCGGCTGACACACCGGAACCTCAATTTTATTCCTATGCTTCTACAGATCTAAAAAACTGCGGAAGATGCTCTTTATGCGCTTCAAGCATTTCGTCCAGTATTTGTTTCGCAATCTTGTCGGACGGAACGAGCGGGTTGATTGTCATGGCGACAAGCGCGGTGTTGTAATCACCTGTAACAGCCGCTTCAGCCGCAACGCGTTCGAATGATTTGATTTGCTGGACAAGGCCCCTCACGGTGACAGGCAAATCTCCGACCGCGATCGGTTTCGGCCCGTTTTTCGTCATGACACAGTTGACTTCCACTGCGGAGTCATCCGGAATGCTTGCGATCGCTCCGTTATTCATCGTGTTGACAGGCTGAATATCGTGCTTGTCATTATAAATCGAGCTGATCAAATTGCAGGCGGCATCACTGTAATATGCGCCGCCGCGCTTTTCAAGCTGGGGCGGTTTGATCGCCAGCTCCGGATCTTTATACAGCTCAAACAATTCCTTTTCAACTTGCTGAACGACCTCTGCACGCGTCCCTTCCGTTTTTGAAGCCTCCAGTTCATGTTCAAGCATCTCCTGCGTTTTGTAGTAGTAGCGGTGGTAGCCGCACGGAATCAGGCCGAGCCCCCGGATAAAGTCAGGTTCCCACGATTCTCCGGAAATGTTTTTCATCGTCATCGCATTTTCGGGATCTGCCATCGCTTCGATCACTTTGTCTTTGACGCTGACGCCGTCCAGGAAAACGTCGAGTCCGAACACCATATGATTTAATCCGGCAAATTGAATGTTTATGCGGCTTTCATCAACATCAAGCGCTTTTGCAACCCCCATCTTCATGCCGATCGGCACATTGCAGAGCCCGACGACTTTTTTCAAATTAGAGTAGCGGAGCAGTGCTTCAGTCACCATGCCTGCCGGGTTGGTAAAGTTGACAAGCCACGCGTCAGGGCACAGTTCTTCGATGTCTTTTGCAATCTCAAGGATGACCGGAATGGTGCGGAGCCCCTTGAAAAGACCGCCCGGTCCATTTGTTTCCTGTCCGATCACCCCGTATTTTAATGGAATTCGTTCATCTTTTGCCCTCGCTTCGAGCAAACCGACGCGGAATTGCGTCGTGACAAAATCAGCGTCTTTTAAAGCCTCCCTGCGGTCGAGCGTCAGATGGACTTCGATCGGGACGCCCGCTTTTTCGACCATTCGCTTCGCCAGCGTGCCGACGATATTGAGTTTTTCTTCCCCTTCCGGTATATCGACGAGCCAGAGCTCGCTGACCGGAAGTTGGTCATGCCGTTTGATTAATCCCTCGACAAGCTCGGGCGTATAACTAGAACCTCCGCCAATTGTTACGATTTTCAATCCTTTTTTCATCAATTGACACCTCCGTGGACATTCATTTTTTCATACAGCTCGACAATCTCCGCGGCCAAATCTTTCATGGTCATCGCATTCATTAAATGATCTTGGGCATGAATCATGAGAAGTGAGGGTTCGGTTTTCGCCCCCTTCGCTTCATTTTGAATCAAAGCTGTCTGAAAATGATGCGCCTTGATCAGTTCTTTGTCAGCCGCCCGGATCTTTTCTTTTGCAGCGGCGAAATCTCCCTTTTTGGCTTCGGCTATCGCTTCCATGCAAAAGCTCCTGCCGTTTCCTCCGTGAAGGATAATTTGAAATATCGTTCGTTCCAATTCCTCGGACATCTTGGCACCCCTTTTCTATACACTGGCCTGTTGACCGTCGCTTACGGCCGTTCCGGCCTCCAGTTCGCTCTCTTCTCTCAGCTTTTGTAGATCCCACATTCTAAAGAACGGATAGTATACGACAAACGAGATCAACAGATTAATCAACTGCATGACCGCTCCGGAAATTTTCCCTCCTGTTGCTAAATATCCGGAAAAGCCGGGCGGCATTGTCCACGGCACCGCAATCCCAGCCGGCTTTGCGACAAGACCTGTACTCATTCCAATATAGGTGGCCGTTAACATTAACAGCGGCGACACGATGAACGGAATCAGCAGCATCGGATTCATGACGATCGGCATGCCGAAAATAATCGGTTCGTTGATGTTAAAAATAGCGGGACCGATGGCTAATCTGCCGAGCTGTTTCATCTGTTTGCTTCGCGCTCTAACAAACATCGTAATGACCAAAGCCAAAGTGGCGCCGCTTCCGCCGATGTTAACCCAAATCTCAAAAAACTGTGTCGTAAATATGTTTGGGAGCGCTTCACCGGCTTGGAAAGCGAGGCGGTTTTCGTCCATCGCACCGTACCAGATCGGCGACATCACTCCGCCGACAATGTTTGCTCCGTGAAGGCCGCAGGACCACAGCAGCATTTTCACAGTTTCGGCTATAAGGCTTCCGCCGAGACTGCCTCCAAGGATGGACAGAGGTGTGCCTAAAAGTACGTTGACGACATTATGGAGGCTTCCAAACGGCGTCATCTCAATTAAAAGGCGCGCCCCCCAAATCGAGCCGATAACGGCGAATCCCGGAATCAGAGCGATAAATGATTTGCTGACAGCCGGCGGTACGCCGTCCGGCATTTTGACGACAATATCCTTTTGAACGACCCAGCGGTAAACCTCAGTCGAGAACATTGCAATCAGCATGCCGACAAACAGACCTTTGCTTCCCATTAATGAAATCGGGATGCCGCCCGACACTAAAATTTCCTCTGTTGCGCCTTCCGGTGTGAACGGAATCTGGTAGGGGGTCGCAAGCAGAAAAGCTGCTACGGCAATGGCACCTGATGACAGAGCATCAATGTCGTATTTTTCGGCCAGCCGGTAGGCGATGCCGAACGTTGCGATCAGCGCCATAATGTCAAAGCTGACATTAACCGGGTAGCTTAATTTATCAGCCCATTGCTCGCCGAAAATCCCCGCCATGAATTCCGGATATCCCGGAATCGGCAAATTGGCTAAGATGAGAAACAGCGATCCGATAATGATTAATGGCATGGTCAGAATAATACCGTCTCTGAGTGCCTGCAAATGGCGCTGGGCGGCAATTCTGCCGGCAACCGGCATGACCTTCTCCTCTAAAAACGCATTAAACTTATTCACTTGTGCCGCCTCCTTTAAGAGCCGGCAAGCTGTTCGGCGGATTTTAACACTTCTGCCCCATTACAAGTTCCGTAATGGACCGTATTGATGACATCGACGGGTACACCTTTCGATTCTCCTAATTTTTTTAATTGCGGGAGCATGTAACGGACTTGCGGGCCAAGAAGCAATACGTCGGCTTTATCGATATGATTCTGAACCTCTCCTCCGGAAACGGCCCAGATTTTATAGTCTTTGCCTTGTTCCTCTGCACTTTTTTCCATTTTCGTCACAAGCAGACTCGTTGACATTCCTGCAGCGCAAGCTAGTAAGATATTCATGTTCATATGTCCCCCTTTTACGTATCGTGTATGATCTCTTTTACAGTTCCATCATACAATGAAACCGTTTTCATATACACTTAATGATTTTCCTCAGTGAAGAGGAAAAAAGACAAGGGGACATCTTCATTTTGCATATCGATGAGCCGGCCTGCTTTTTTTGAAGACGGACATAAACTCCCCGTACGTTTTGCATTTCAGAAGCTCCCGGACAATGACCCTGTCATCTAAAACACGGCCCAAAAATTTGTACATCTCTTGCAAATTTGCTGTATTGTCCTTTTCCACGCAAAGAAGGCAAACGAATTGAACCCTCTTATTCTCCCAGACTATCGGTTTTTGCAGCGTACAAACCGCCCAAAAAGTCGAATCGGTTTTTGGTGCCATCGGATGCGGAATTGCAACCAGATTACCGAAGCAAGTGGGCGCAACGGCCTCCCGTTCAAAGACGGAGGCTTCAAGCCCAGAGTCTGCAAGCCCTGATTGCATCACTTTTCCGCACAGAAAGCGGAGGACCTCCTCTCGGGAAGACAGACTTTCCTGCAAAAAGACGAGCTGTTTTTTCGTATAGGTCGAAGCGATTCCGTCATCTTCAGCAAGCACCTGTTCTATTTTCGTTAAATCTCCCCCTCCCAATATGGCGTTAACTTGAATCACCGGAATAGGAAGATCAGCGGACAGCGGTATGGTGCTGATGACAAAATCGAGTGCATGGAGAGACATTTGATTCAGCTTGTAGTAATCAACTGTTCCAAGGATTTCAAGCTTTGAACCGAATGTAGCCCGCAGTCTGTCTTGAAGCAGCATGGCGCTTCCGGCTCCTGACGCGCAGACAATCATGCAGCGTTTTGAGGGCCTGTTCATGTTTCGTCTTTCCATGGCTGCGCCGATATGCAGAGCGAGATAGCCGACCTCGCTTTCCTGAATGTCAAATCCCGTCTCTTTTTTGATGACTTCACCAGCTTGAATCCCGGCTTCAAATGCGAGGGGATAATTGGCTTTAATTGCGTCCAGCATCGGATTTCTGATATTCATGCCGTATCTGCAGCGATTCAGAGCCGGTTTCAGGTGAAGACCGAGACCGATTTTTAATTCTTTGTCATTCCCAATGCCAAGGGTAAATTTTTGATCGATGGCTTTCATGATCAATTTCGTCAGCCGGTCTGTCTCTTCATCCATCATATTTTCGATTGCATCGCTGCGAATGGAGGCCATAACCGTCCTTTTCGCGCCAAGCAGATGGATGGCGATGTAGGCCGTTTCTTTATCCGGAAATGCCACTTGCAGCTTTTGTTCAAGAGTGCGGACAATCTCCTTCGCCACTTCATATTCTTTATGATTCATAATCTCCTTTACATCTTTGGAATAAAGAGAAACATGTTTGCCGCTTCGAATACGTTTGCATGCAATGGCGACGTGAATGAGAAGGTTGTTTAGTCCGATATCTGAAAGAGAAATGTGATCTTCGCTTATTTTTTCTAAAATCGTCTGACGGATCATAGCCAGCTCTTCTTTTGGGAGGATGGATATCCGGGTGTTCATAATATCAATATCCGTTTCCCGCTTTGGAAAAAGGTGCTCTGCGATGCAGGATCGCAGCTTCATCTCATCTCCCTTCAGCTTAAAGCCGTAATTCGGTTTGATCTCCAGTTCGATGTCGTAAGGTTTAAGCCTTTTCTTCACATCTCTCATATCGTTTTGGACCGTCGATTTGCTGATAAACATCTCACCGGCTAAATCTTCAAGTTTGACATACTCCTCAGTTAAGAGAAGCCTTTTTAATAAATAGAGAATACGCTCATTCGGAAAAACGGGAGTAGAAAGCTCTTCATGAAATGTGTGCTGCAGAAGCTGGCGAAAGAGGCGGTCATTCTTGATGGAGAGCCGATAGCCTGCACCTCTGATCGATTGAACGGCAGCGCCGTTTTTGGAGAGAAGCCGGTCTAATTCTTTCACATCTGACCTGATCGTCCGAGAGGTCACATTTAGCTCATTGGCCAAATATGTGCTGGTTAACGGTGATTCTGCTCCTATCAATTCGCCGAGGATAAGCTTAAGCCGAGCATTGAGCATAGAAAAAGACCCTCCCACTAAGATACTTGAACCGAGACCAAACCCATACACTCAGGTATATTCATTCTTTTTGTGAAATTTGTCTCATAGTTAAGTAAATTCTATTATGGCTGCGCTTTCAAGTCAATTTGGCCTTTCTCCAAGAAAAAAAGCCGGTTTACCCGGCTTTCAGATTCTTTTTCTCTCTTCGGCTTTTGATGATTTTCCATGCGATCGGATAGATGACAGGCGCCCATTTGACGGCGCTTTTAAACACTTTTTTCATAGCTTGACTCCCTCCTGTTTTTTTATTGTTTTCCCTGTTGAACGGGAGCCAAACCTTTTAACTATCTTGAGACATAGCGGTTTTCTTTTATCCAGAAACGCCAAGGGTATTCCCTCGCTTCTCCAGAGTTGTCAATTCCAATTCGCGGGCCGCACAAAATGTTCTGAGGTTCATATCCTTTTGCGATATAAAGCGGCGGCGATGTCAACGGTCTGCCGTAATCGTTCATCGTGATGGAAAGCGCTTTTGTCAGCTTTCCCGGTCCGTTCGTCCAATCGCGCGGTTTCTTTCCGCTCCTTCGCTTCTCCATCAGCACGAGGCCTTCATGGGGTTCAAGCGCTCTGATCAGCACGGCCTCAGGTTCATCGGCTCCTCCGCTTACAACATTGATGAGTGTGTGGGTGTGCATGGTGTACGTATAGACCAAGCCGGCTTCATGAAACATGATTTCCGTACGTTTCGTCCGGCGGTTGCCGTAGCTGTGCGCCGCTCTGTCCCCGGGCCCTCTATAAGCCTCTGTCTCCACAATATATCCTGAAGCAGTCCCTTCTTCTGTTTCCTTGACAAGAAGACAGCCTAACAGGGATTGAGCGAGTTCAATTGTTGGTTTGCTATAAAATTCGAGCGGGAGAGGTTCGTGAGCTGGATTCATTTTTGGATGGCCTCCTTTTTGCTCAAAGGCGAAATGCCTCTTTGTCGATTGTGATATATTTTACCATTTTCGACAGACGGGATGCCAGAAAATGAAGGTGCCTTGATTAAGATGAGGATCTCCCCTTGATTTTATTTTTCAGTCTTTCATGGATGACATTGACATATCTGTATTATTGTATACAATAATAATTATATTCTGAAAAAAGGAGGCGAAAGCTTTTTTCATGCACTCTTCAAATCCAGTCAAAAGACAGTCTGCAAGTGATTACGCTTACAATGAATTAAGAACGAAGATCATCGAACTTGAATACCCTCCCTCTGAACAGCTTGCTGAAGACAGTCTTGCAAAGGGTTTAAACATCAGCAGAACTCCTCTTCGCCAGGCTCTTTACCGGCTGGAGCTTGAAGGATTGGTCAGTAAACAGCCGAACGGCCGGCTTCGCGTATGCCCGATTTCGCTCGCTGAAGCGAAAGAGGTTTTTAAAGTTCGGGAAGCGCTTGAAGGACTGCTCACTGCCGAAGCCGCACAGCTGGTGACACCGGAGAGCCTTCATCAGCTTGAAGACCGCATCGAACTGATGAAACTGGCTGCCGTAAAGGGCCGCAAAACAGATACGGTCAAATACGGATCAGAATTTCATTCCATCTTGCACGCCATCAGCATAAACGCAACCGCAAAACGTTTTCTGGATCAGCTTGAAAGCAGGATCGAACGGTATCGCAGAATCAGCGGATACAAAAATCCTGACTACAAACCGTCTGTATCTTTCAATGAACACTTGGACATTTTTAATGCCGTCAAAGAAAAAAACAGCGTTTTGGCAGAAGCCGCCATGCGTTCCCACATTAAACGAAGCTTGCGTTCCATTGAAGAAACGCTGGAACGTTCATACTAATCCGCCGAACAGCCAATGCCATTCTCACAGCACGTTTTTGACACAAAAGTTAAAAAACGAATAAGAGGTGGAAAAATGGGCAAACAAGGTGTATTTAAACCGGGATTAGAAGGCGTTATTGCTGGGGAAACGAACATTTCCTTCTTAGATACGGAAGCGGAACAAATCGTCATTAAAGGCTATGATTTAATCGAACTTGCAGAACAAAAAACATATCTGGACCTCGTCTATCTCCTCCTTCAAAATAAACTGCCTGATCCAATGGAATTGCAAGGAATTGAAAGCGCTATAAAAAATTCGTATGAACTGCCCGGCGGAATCTATACCATTCTGAAGGCGCTTCCGAATAACACCCATCCGATGGATGCGCTCCGAACCGGGATTTCCGCTTTGGCTGGATATGATCCTGTATTGAATGACAGGTCTCCATCAGCAAACAGAAGCAAAGCGCTGCGCTTGATCGCACAGGTTCCGAATATTACCGCCAACAGCTACCGCATCCTTCACCAGAAAAATGTCATCACGCCTGATAAACAGCTTTCATTCAGCCAGAACTTTTTATACATGCTGACGGAAAAAGAACCGACTCCGGAAGAAACAGCCGTCTTTGATCAGACATTAATGCTGTACAGCGAGCACGAAATGCCGAACTCCACATTTGCCGCAAGAGTCATCGCATCGACAAACACAGACATATACGGTGCTTTCACAGGCGCCGCTGCATCGCTTAAAGGACATTTGCACGGCGGCGCGAATGAAGCAGTGATGTACATGCTGCTCGAAGGAGAAACAAAATCGGGCTTCTGCAAGCTGATTGAGCATAAGTTAAGCAGAAAAGAAAAAATCATGGGCTTCGGCCACCGCGTCTATATGAAAAAAATGGACCCGCGCGCAGCCCTGCTGAAAAAGGCGCTCTATTCGCTATCTCATAAAACCGGCCGACAGGATTTATATGAGATGTGTGATGCCGGTGAAAAGCTGATGCGCGAAGAAAAAGGCCTGTATCCGAACCTCGACTACTATGCGGCTCCGGTCTATTACCTGCTCGGCATACCGATCGATCTCTATACTCCGATATTTTTCGCGGCACGTTCGGTCGGTCTAAGCGCGCATGTCATTGAACAGCACGAAGACAACAGGCTGTTCCGCCCGAGAGTTCACTATACCGGACCGCGTCATCTTCATCCATAGTTCGCCTTTGATTCAGAAAGAAGGGAGATAAATGTTATGAAAACAGAAAGTCAAACGCTCCAAAATTGCGATCAATTGCTGGAAGAGATCGCAGACTATACGGTAAATGCCAAGATTTCAAGCGAAGAAGCGATTGAAACCGCCCGTTACGTCTTAATGGATACACTGGGCTGCGGCATTTTGGCGCTCAAATACCCGGAATGCGCCAAACATCTCGGCCCGATTGCCCCGGGTACCGTCGTCCCGAACGGCACCCGCGTCCCGGGAACGCAATTTGAGCTCGATCCTGTTCACGGAGCCTTCAATATCGGCTGCATGATTCGCTGGCTCGATTATAATGACACATGGCTGGCAGCCGAATGGGGCCACCCGTCAGATAACCTTGGAGCGATTTTAGCCTGCGCTGACTATGTCAGCAGGCAGCGGCTCGCGGCGGGCAAGGAACCGCTCACCATTCACGATGTATTAACGGCAATTGTGAAGGCTCATGAAATCCAAGGCGTCCTTGCTCTCGAGAACAGCTTAAACAGAAACGGGCTTGACCATGTGCTGTTTGTAAAAGTCGCCTCCACTGCTGTGGCATGCTCACTATTGGGGGGGACAAAACAGGATGTTGTCAATGCCGTCTCCCAAGCCTGGGTCGATAATTCAAGCCTGCGGACGTACCGTCACGCTCCGAATACCGGTTCGCGAAAGTCCTGGGCAGCCGGTGATGCGACAAGCCGCGGCGTGAGGCTCGCAATGATGACCTTGAAGGGCGAAATGGGATATAAAACCGCTTTGTCCGCTCCAATGTGGGGTTTTCAGGATGTCTTATTCGGCGGAAAAGAATTGACGCTCGCCAGACCGCTCGACTCTTATGTCATCGAAAATGTCCTTTTTAAAATTTCGTATCCGGCGGAATTCCACGCACAAACGGCTGCTGAAGCCGCGATCAAGCTTCACCCTGAAGTGAAGAACAGACTTGATAACATCGATCAAATCGTGATCACGACGCACGAATCGGCCATCCGGATTATCGACAAAACGGGAGAATTACACAATCCGGCTGACCGTGATCACTGCCTTCAGTATATAACAGCGATCGGGCTGATCTACGGCGATATTACCGCTGACCATTACGAAGACGAAACCGCGCAAAATCCGGAAATCGACAGACTGCGCGAAAAAATGACCACAGTCGAAAACAAACAGTATTCTACCGATTATCTCGACCCGGAAAAACGCTCGATCGCCAACGCTGTTCAAGTGTTTTACAAAGACGGCACACAATCGGAAAAAATTGCGGTCGAATACCCGATTGGTCATCGGCGCCGCCGCAACGAAGGCATCCCGCTGTTAAAAGAAAAGTTCACCAATAACTTAAAAACGCGCTTTCCGGCGGGGCAAGCGGAGCGAATCAACGCCCTGCTGAATGACCCTCGCCAATTAAGCGGTACACCTGTGCCGGACTTTATGGAATTGTTTGTGATTTAGGAGGTTTTGAATATGTGGATTGTCTCGAAACAATCAACTCAGGAAGAACTGGCCAATACATTCAGAAAGCTGATGAAAGCGCCTGATATTTTGAAAATACCAGGCGTTCATGACGGGATGGCAGCCATTACCGCAAAAAACATCGGCTTCAAAGCGCTCTACCTCTCCGGGGCAGCCTACACGGCAAGCCGCGGACTCCCTGACCTCGGAATGATTCATTCCCAGGAAATCGCTGAAAAAGCCAGCGAACTTGTGAGAGCCGCAAATCTTCCGCTTTTGGTCGATATCGACACCGGCTACGGCGGTGTCCTAAATGCGGCGCGCACGGCGGCCGAAATGGCTGAAAGCCGGGTCGCAGCCGTTCAAATCGAAGATCAGCAGCTGCCTAAAAAATGCGGACATTTAAATGGAAAGACGCTTGTCCCGGCAGAAGACATGATCGCAAAAATTAGAGCGATAAAAGAAACCGCCCCTTCACTCGTCATTGTGGCACGCACGGATGCAAAAGCAGCGGAAGGAATGGAGGCCGCCGTCAGACGCGCCAATTTATATGCCGACGCGGGAGCCGATGCCATCTTTCCGGAAGCATTAACGAGCGCAGCTGAGTTCAAGGAAATGGCCTCATCCATTAAAGCGCCGCTCCTCGCCAATATGACCGAATTCGGAAAAACGCCTTATTACACGGCTGACGAATTCCAAATGCTCGGCTGCAGCATGGTTATTTACCCGGTAACCTCCCTGCGCGCTGCCGCAAAAGCTTATGAACGGGTCTTCGCAGAAATTTTCGAAAAAGGCACGCAAAAGGGTGTGCTCGATGACATGCAGACGCGCGAAGAATTATATGATGCGATTCAATACTACGACTATGAAAAATTGGACGAAAATATCGCCAAAACGGTGCTTCCCGAAATCGGAAAAGAACATCGTTAATACGAGAAAAAAGGCTGCCGAATTGTCGGCAGCCTTCTCCATTTACAGCAGTTGCATCAATGCACCGCCGGCAGCACCGGCTGCAACGATGATCCATGGCGGAAGCTTCCAGTAGACAAGCAGGCTGAATAAAACCGCGGCGAATGCAAAATCAACCGGCGCCAATATCGAGCTGGTCCAGATCGGATGATAAAATGCGGAAATCAATATTCCCACAACGGCTGCATTCACTCCCATTAAAGCGCCTTTCACTTTAGGATTGCGGCGCAGCGTATCCCAGAAGGGCAGCGTCCCCAAAATCAGCAGGAACGCCGGCAGAAAAATCGCCGCTGTGGCGAGCATTCCGCCTTGCCAGCCGCTGATCACCGCACCAAGATATGCAGCGAATGTGAACAAAGGCCCCGGGACAGCTTGAGCGGCTCCATACCCGGCTAGAAAAGCCTCTTCGCTTAACCAGCCCGTCGGTACAAATTCCCGTTCTAATAACGGCAGGACCACATGCCCTCCGCCGAAGACTAAAGAACCCGACCTGTAAAAACTGTCAAACATGGCAATCCAGCTGGAAGATGTCAGTTCTCTGAGCATCGGCAGCAGTATGAGAAGCCCGAAAAACAAGCTGAGACAAACCGCCGCAAAACGGCGCGACACTGGAAATCGCATGACAGAATCATCTGTCTCAACTTGCTCTTTATAGATGAGATAACCGGCGAAAGCGGCGAGCAGGATGACTCCGACCTGTGTAAAAGCCGTCTGCCAGAGAAGGGTGGCGACTAGAGCAAACAGCGCGATCGCCTTGCGCCTTTTATCAGGTGTCAGCTTTTGCGCCATCCCCAAAACAGCATGGGCGACTACGGCTACGGCTACGATTTTCAACCCATGAATCCAGCCGGCTGTCCCGATATCGAAGCCTTGCAGAATCATAGCAAATAATACGAGTGCTATGACAGATGGGAGAGTAAACCCGATGAACGCTAAGATGCCTCCAATGATGCCGGCTCGCATGACGCCGATTCCGATCCCCACCTGGCTGCTGGCAGGGCCGGGCAGGAACTGGCATAAAGCGACCAGATCGGCATAGTTTTTTTCGTCCATCCATTTTCTTTTGCGGACATATTCAGCATGAAAATATCCCAAATGGGCGATCGGCCCTCCGAACGATGTCAATCCAAGCCTGGTTGAAACGAATAGAATTTCAAGCAGCGACCTCAAGCTTCGGTCCGCTTTATGCTTTGTCATGATTTCACTCCTCTATTCTTTAATTTCTTTAAACAGTTCATATGCTTTCAACCTTGCTTCCTTCAGTACGCTTGCTCCTTTTTCCGTAGTTGAGTAGTATTTTCTGATTTTCCCGTCCACATTCTGTTCTTCTTTTCGAAGAAGTCCGTCAGATTCCATTGAATGAAGGATCGGATACAGCGTTCCCGCACTGATGTTATATCCGTGCTCTTTCAATTCCTCAAGCATCCACAAGCCGAAAATCGGATGTTCGCTGGCGTGGTGCAAAATATGAATTTGAATAAATCCCAGAAATAGCTTTCGCAATACTTTATCTTCCAATACCGCACCCCCTTTAACGAAACTCAATATCGAAATCCGATATCGACAGTTTATAACGAAAGTGTAGCATCGGTTCTCTCTCTTTTCAAGGTCTTTTGCCCTTAAAAAAACAAGCCCAAACATGGGCTTGCCTGTTTCAAACATTTACGACTGATACTGTACACGATGAAGATTCGCAAAAATACCGCCGCGCTCAACCAGTTCATCATGTGTTCCTTCTTCTGCGATTCCGTTTTCTGTCACGACCACAATCCGGTCGGCATTGCGGATCGTAGCAAGTCTGTGAGCAATGACAAGCGTCGTCCTATCTTTTGCGAGCTCTGTCAAAGCGTTTTGAATCACCTGCTCCGTCTCTGTGTCAAGTGCTGATGTGGCTTCGTCCAATATGAGAATCGGCGGATTTTTAAGAAACATCCTGGCGATTGCGATCCTTTGCTTTTGGCCCCCTGACAGCTTCAGCCCTCTTTCGCCGACTTGGGTCTCATAACCGTCCGGGAGCGACTCGATCAGCTGTTCTAAATGCGCCATTTTGGCGGCCCGCTGAATCTCTTCATCTGTCGCATCCAGTTTTCCGTAGGCGATGTTTTCGCGGAGCGTCCCCGTAAAAAGAAACACATCCTGCTGGACGATGCCGATTTGCGAACGGAGAGAACGTTTTGTCATGTCGCGAATATCGATGCCGTCAATTGTGATGGCTCCGCCGTCTATATCGTAAAAACGCGGAATCAGCGAGCTGATCGTCGTTTTGCCCGCTCCCGAAGGACCGACAAAAGCGACCGTTTCTCCGGCTGTAATTGACAGATCGACGCCTTGCAGGACAGGTTTATGTTTTTCATAGCCGAACGTCACATTCTTGAAGACGATGTTTCCTTCCAACAGCTGAACATCAATCGCATCTTTGCGGTCGACAATCTGCGGCTTTGTACCGATCAACTCCGTAAACCGCTTAAATCCTGCCATTCCTTTCGGATAAAGCTCCAAAATGGCGCTGATTTTATCAATCGGCTTAAACAACACGTTGACATAAAGAACAAACCCGACGAATTCCCCGTAGGACATATTCCCGGAAAAACTGAGCCAAGCTCCGTACACAAGCACTGCCAGAATCATCAGCCGCGTCATCAAAAAGGTCCCCGCAGTCGTGAGAGCCATCGTTTTGTAGCCTTTCAGCTTCGCCTTGCGGAACTTTTGATTGTTCTTTAAAAACCGGGAAATCTCAAAGCGTTCATTCGTAAAAGATTGAACGACGCGAACGCCTGAGACGCTGTCCTCAACCCTGGCGTTAACATCGGCGATTTCGCTGTACATCTGGCGCCAAGCGCGGTTCATCCTGATATTTGAATAAGTGATTAAAATAATCAATAACGGCACAAACAGAACAGCAACCAAGGCAAGCTTCACATTAATCGTCAGCATGATCCAAAATGCACCGAAAAAGGTCATCACGGCGATGAACAAATCCTCCGGTCCGTGATGGGCCAGCTCTCCGATATCAAACAGATCATTTGTGATGCGGCTGATGATATGTCCAGTTTTTGTATTGTCAAAGTATCGGAAAGATTGGCGCTGTACATGTTGGAAAAGCTCCTGGCGCATATCCGTTTCAATATTGATGCCGAGCTTATGCCCGAGATAATTGACAATGTATTGCAGGCCCGTGCTGAGCAAATAAATCAGTAAGAGGCCGATGCTTACCCAGACAATTTCAAGCCAGTCTCCCCCGGGAATCAGCGTATCGATGAACCACTGAACGACTAGGGGAAAAGCCAGCTCAAGCACTGCGACGATGATCGCACTGCTGAAATCGATGAAGAACAGACGTTTATGAGGTTTATAGTATGAAAAAAAGCGGCGTATCATAAGATGATGTGCACTCCTTTTGAGAATCTTTACGAGATTGATCGTATCACAGTTTGGCATCGGAAGTGCAAAAATTTTGAAAAATAATTGAAAATTATTCTCAAGTAGACTGTTTTATAAAGGAATTCCCGTTTCTTTTTGCTCCCTGTGCAACAAGCTTAGCCATTTCATTTGCACCGAAATCGCAAAAATGGGTGTCGTCCCTGGCTCCGTCCGGATAGTTGGGGTGTTCCCCCGGTTCAAGCCATAAAAACAGCTTTTTGGAAGCTTCCGGGCCCAGCGATTCAAGCAATTGACGGCTTTTGGAGGCGAGATCGATGAGCGGCACCCGAAGCTCTTCAGCAAGCTGTATCATCGCATCAGGATAGTCGCCGTGGGTATTTTTGAACCGGCCGTCGCTTTCAAATGATCTTCTCTGGACCGGTGTAATGAGGACCGGATTGGCTTTTTTTAACCGGGCGTCATCTATATACCGGCGCAAATGCTGCTTGTAAGTTGTAAATGGCTCTGTATAGCGATCATCCGGCTTTTGGTCGTTATGACCAAACTGGACAAACAAATAATCGCCGCTTCGGATCTGTGTCATGATTCGCTCCAGCCTGCCTTCTTCAATAAAGCTTTTTGAACTTCTCCCTGATGCCGCTTCATTGCGGATCAAAACACCGTCTCTTAAAAACGCGCCAATTTTCTGTCCCCAGCCTGCACGCGGCGCCCTGTCGCTATCATAATCGCAAACCGTTGAATCCCCGGCCAAAAACAACTGAACGTCTCTCATTATCCATCCCCCTCATTCCTTTTTGTTTTATATTAAAAGGCCCCTCAAAGAACCGCAACCCAACATACATATTTGCCCATTTTGTTCTTTATACGACTCCTTTTTATAAAAAAGGCTATAAATTGATAGAAAACTATCAATTTATACTAATTTTTTTTAGAAATTTATCTAAAAATATTTACTTGGATGGTAAATGGTGATAGATTAAGTAAACAAGAAAAGGAATATAGTTGATCGCGATCTCGTTTCTACCTTTTCTTGAAAATAATAGGACGTCCTCTACTTTTTAACTTTAACATTGCATTTAGGAGGAACTTATCGATGCTTAAACGAAAACTCATTCGCAAAATCAGTGTTGGTCTATTAGCTTCTGTAGCATTGTTTTCATTTATCATTCCTACCCAAGGGGCAAATGCCCAAGAGGTGAAAACAAATCATTTTAGAGGACCGATCTTTTGTCCGCCGCCATTCAAGCCGTGGCCTAAGCCGCAGCCGCCTCAAAAACCGCAGCCGGATTATCCGCAACCGGATAACCCGACTCAGAAGCCTGTGCTTGAGGCAAAAACCATTAACAGCAATAAAGAGTGGTCAACTTCTGACATCGAAATTACTTATAAACCAAACACTTTTGTCGGTTCAAGCTATGTTGAATTTCATTTTCCATACCGTTTTCATGCAAGCACAAGAGATACACTAAATGGAAAAACACTTGACTATACACAAATTTTAAATGATGGACAAACGGTCCGAGTTCCCGTCTATGCTTTAAGCTCTTCTGAGTTCAAATTAGTGATGGTTCGGAAAACGCTCCCAAATGCAGGGACTCACAGAATTACTGCTGAACTGCAACAAAATGGAAAAAACATCAACCATGCTGAAACAACTTTGGAGATTGTTCCTCGTTAAATCAATGTTCGGCCTGCCGGCATCAATTTGCCGGCAGCCGTTCTGCTGTATTTCCCTTTACATATCATGCATTTTTTAAAAGTTTTTAGAATTTTTCTCAAAAAATATTTACTTGAATGGTAAACGGTGATAGATTGATGGAGCAGGAAAAGGAATATAGTAGATGATGAACTTATTTTTTCCTTTTTCATCTTTTTTAACAACATTCATTAGAAGGGGGAAGTACATGTTAAAACGTAAATTTATCGGTAAAATGGGAGTCGGGCTATTAACTTCAGCAGCATTGTTTTCTTTCATTCTTCCGACGGAGGAAGCGAGCGCCACTTTTTTCAGAAACGCTCCGACGCTTCATGTCGAAACGGTTGACAGCAACAAAGAGTGGACAACCTCAGACATTGAAGTCACTTACAAACCGAACTCTTTTGTCGGTGCAAGCTATGTTGAATTTAACTTTCCATACCGCTTCCATGCGAACACAAGAGATTCGCTGAACGGCAGAACACTGAACTATACACAAATTTTAAATGACGGGCAAACCGTCAGAGTGCCGGTTTATGCTTTCAGCTCTTCTGCGTTCAAACTGGTCATGGTTCGGAAAACGCTTCCAAACGCAGGAACCCACAGAGTCACTGCGGAGCTGCAAAAGTTCGGACGAAACTACAACCACGCTGAAGCTACAGTTGATATCCTGCCACGCTAAAACATTTCAGCCTGCCGGCAAAAGAACCGGCAGGCTTTTTTCATTTAAGCGCTGCCCGCCGAACCAGCATGTTAAAACAAGCGAGCGCGCTTATATTGCAAAACAGAATGACGACTGCCATCGGTAAAGCTGTATGGCTTCCGCCAATACCGACGAGCGGCGCCGCGGCAGCTCCTAAAATAAACGGAAGCAGTCCTAAAAGCGCAGATGCGCTTCCGGCCGATTTACCCTGGCTCTGCATCGCTAAGGATCCGCTGGTCGTCGTCACGATTCCGATGCAGGAAACCACGACAAACAGCGGAATTAAAATCAGAATCAGCGGTGCTTTGAAAAAGACAGAAACAAATAAAACAACGCTTGCGGTAAAAGACAGCAGCAAACCGCTCCGCAAAAGGGAAGCTTCGCCGAACCGGCCGGCAAGCCTGCCCGTAATCTGGGCTGCGATAATGATGCCCAAACCGTTTAATGCGAAACAAAAACTAAAGGCTTGCGCCGACAATTTGTAAATGTCCTGCAAAACAAACGGAGAGGCCGATATATAGCCGAACATCCCCGCTACGATCAGCCCTTGCGCCAAAGCGTATCCCATAAAAGTGCGCTGGCCGAAGAGCCTTCCAAATGATACAAACGTCTCTTTAAACCCGCCTGCCGTGCGGTTTTCCGGAGACAGCGACTCTTTCACCCCGAATATCACGGACAAAATCATCAGCAAGCCAAAAAGGCCGATAATGAAAAATACGCCGTTCCAAGTCGTCCATTTCATCAGCTGGCCGCCCACTACCGGGGATATGATAGGCGCAATCCCGTTAACCAGCATCAAGAGCGAAAAGAACTTTGTCAATTCTGTACCAGAATATAGATCACGGGCAATCGCGCGTGATATGACAATGCCGCCTGCACCCGCTGCACCTTGAATAAAGCGCATCGCAATCAAGACCCATACAGAGGATGTCATAGCACATAAAAATGAGGCCGCGGCAAAAACGGACAGCGAAACGATCAGCGGGAGCCTTCTTCCAAGGACATCGCTGAAAGGACCGATGACAATTTGGCCGATTGCCAGCCCCAGTAAACACGATGTTAAACTGAGCTGAACGACGGAAGCATTCGTATGTAAATCAGATGCCATCTGTGGAAGGCCGGGCAAATATAAATCGATCACAACCGGACCGATTCCCGATAAAATACCCAATATGACAGCGATCCATACCCTGTTCGACTTAGCTTTTGACTGAGCCGCAAGATCTGCCTGGCTGTTAAGCGTACCCATTGGATCACTCCTTTTTTATATTTTGAAATACGCCCTCGAAACCTTTCAATGTATTGTACACCTTAAGCTATGAAGATAACAATTAGAAAAACCGGGCAAGCCCGGCTGATTAGTAAGATTCATATCTTTTAAAAACAAAAACGGTGCACATGAACAAAAGAAGCACAATTCCCAAAGACGAAAACACCATCCAGCCGAAAGCATTATCCCATGAACCATGCATGATAAAATAGTCAGCCTGGCTTTTCGCCTTATCAGGCA
Organism: Bacillus paralicheniformis; assembly: GCF_002993925.1. Taxonomy (NCBI): domain Bacteria; kingdom Bacillati; phylum Bacillota; class Bacilli; order Caryophanales; family Bacillaceae; genus Bacillus; species Bacillus paralicheniformis. The sequence goes on from NZ_CP023665.1 coordinate 4,134,047, forward strand.
TCCATTCGGTAAAACGGGGAAATAAGGAACCCGCCAGTGAAACGAAGGCGATGGAACTGATGCTCATGCCGGCAATCCCCCCGATATGACGAAACAGGGCACCGAAAAACATCGTGACCGACATGACAAATACAATCCATATACTGTACACGAATAAGCTAAATAAGAACCGGTCAAATTCAACCTTTCCGAATAGAAGGTTTGTATAATAAAAAGCTAACCCGTAGCTCACAGCAAACGAAACCAATACGAGCAGCACCTGCTGAAGCCACTTGCTGCCGATATACTGCAGCGGGCTGACAGGTCTCGCCATCACCAATGAAAGGGATCCTTGGTTTCGTTCGTGGACAATGCTGCCCATCACACTGAAAACGAAAATTGCAGTACCAATCGTGCCGAACTGGGACAAGGTGCTCGCCATCACCTCTTCACTTCCCGGCTTTGGTATGTCGATCACAGCTCCCTCAGGCAAATTCCCGGCCATATCGATAATCTGAGGCATATAATACAGGGTGAGCGGCTGAATCAAGCCCAGAAGGATCAAAATGACTGGCAGCCAAAGCAGCTTTCCGTCCCTCCAGCTTTCCGTCCATTCTTTTTGAAATAACATAAAAAATGAATTCATAGCCCCATCACCTTCAAATACATATCTTCCAAGGACATCGTTTTTTGTTCAAAACGAACAATCGATACTTGCCTGCTCAAGCATTCAGCTAACAGCCGGCGGCTGTCAGACCGATCTGTTAAATAAAATTCAGCTTGTGAAGGCTTATGATACACGACTTTGCTGACATAAGGCAGGTGTTCCAGCCATCCTTCAAGGCTCTCTTCAGCTGTCAGGATATAAGATGGCTTTAAATGCCGGTTCTTCAATCTGTGAAGCGGACCGGACCATTTGACAGCCCCTTCTTTCAGCATGATCACTTGATCGCACACCTCTTCGGCATCATGCAGCACATGAGTCGAAAATAGAATTGTCATCTTCTTTTTTAATTCTTTCATCATATCAAGGACTTCGCGCCGCCCCGCCGGATCGAGCGCAGAAACAGGTTCATCCAAAATCAACAGGCTCGGCTCATGAACCAAAGCCTGCGCAAGCCCGAGCCTTTGCTTCATTCCTCCTGAAAAACCGCTGATTTTCCGGTCTTCTTCCTTTTCCAGACCGACATAGCGCAAAGCGGTTCGACTCTTTTCCAGGGCTTCACGACGTTTCATTTTAGAAAGTCTTGCAGCAAACACCATATATTCCAAAGCTGTCATCCATGAAAAAAACGCAGGATGCTGAGGCAAATATCCGATTTCCAGCCTGTTTATCGATTCCCTCCCCAAAAAGCGGATGCCTCCTGATGTAGGCGCCAATAAACCGGAAAGCATTTGCAATGTCGTCGTTTTTCCCGCTCCGTTCGGCCCGAGAAGGGCAACGCATTGCTGATATTCAAGGTCGAAGCTGACATTTCGGACAGCTTGGTGCTGCTGATACATTTTTGTTAAACCATTGACGGACAGCATCACACCCGCCTCCTCTCATATGTTTTTTTACCGATGATAAAGTAAGAGACGGGACCGACAAAACTGATCCCGAAAATGATCAAAATCCACATCCACTTTGGGCCATTCGTTTTCTCCTGTTTGATACAATTGACCAATGCGGACACTGCTAAAATGAAATACAGCACAATGAAAGGAGCGAGCAGCGCCCAAGGTATATCTGTTTCAGTCATGATGACGGCCTCCTTTTCTTATGAAACGGCCTTACAACAAATAAATAATAGAATAATAAAGGCATCGGTGTTTGGATCAAGCCCCATATGCCCCAAAACCACGCATTGGCTCCTTTTTTCTTCGCATTAAGAAATAGAAAGATACTCTGCGCAAATAAAAGCGGTGAAATGTAAAGCAGCAGCATCAATTTTTCCTGAGTCATATCAAGATTCATTTAATCAGCCTCCCCGTCAGCCGCACGCCGCCTTTTTTCTAATAAGGCGAGCGCCGGCAGAAATATAAGCGCCGCACCCTGCACCATGATAAAAACAGCCGGCACTTGAACGGAAATCGTCAAGTAAGCCGATAAAATCACCAGCGCCATGACGATAAAACAAAGCAATTCCTTTTTGAGCGCCCGCTTGCGTTCTTGCTTAAACCGCGCTAAACGCTGATTCAGTTCAAATACTTGAGGAACCGGCGGCACAAAAGTATCATCCATTCTTTCGAGTTCGCGTTTCAACTGTGTAATCGTTTCTTTTTCGTCTCGGTCGTTCACTGTCCCCACTCCTTTCGAATCTTCTTTAATCCATGATGCACGCGCGATTTGACGGTACCTTCTTTTATTTTCAGCATGTTTGCCACTTCAGGATAAGTAAACCCGTAATAGTGCCTTAACAAGATTGGCATTCTGAACTCTGGCTCAAGAGCAGCAAAAAGCTCCAAGTATTCGCTCCATTCGTGGCCGTGAAGGGCAGACTTCCATTTCATTTTTCGCAAGGCTTCCTCTCCTGCTGCTTGCGTTTTGCGGTTTTCGCGTTTTTTCCGGCGCTGATGGTCGATAAACAGCCGGGAAGCAATTGAAATCAGCCATGTTGAAAATTTCGCGTTGCCTTGAAACTGATGAAGGCTGACATACGCTTTCAGCATCGTTTCCTGGACCAAGTCCTCTGTAAGATCTGGGTTCAGCGTTAATTTCAGAACATATTGATATACAAAAGGATAGTGAAGCTGAAACAGTATCGTAAAAGCCTCATCTTCCCCGTCTTTTGCCCGTATGATCAGTTCTTTTTCATCTGCTTGATCCACTAAAACGCCTACCCCCTTTCTTTTTGTCTCTGTATCTAGGACGACGGCTGCAAGCAAACCGTTCAATTGTATTTCAATAAGATAAAAAATCATCTTGTTTTCCGAGCGGGGTTTATGATGTACTGGAATTTAAAGGGGTGTGAGTAAAAAGGGATGGAACTGCAAAAACAAATCGTCTATGAAGAAAAACAAATTTTAAGGAAAGATCATATCATCTTTTGGGGTGCCGTCTTTTGTTTCTGGTTTGCTACATACATCTATGTCCCTGTTTTCGGATTATATTTAGACAACATCGGATTTTCATATTCAGCGATAGGAATAATACTCGGAAGCTACGGCGTCACCCAGATATTACTGCGGTTTCCGTTCGGCATCCTGTCAGATGTTCTTTCGCCGCTTAGAAAACAGCTGTTGATCAGCGGCTTTGCAATGTCTCTGTTGAGCTGCTGCATATTTCTGTTGTCCGATTCGTTCATCATGGTGATCACGGCCAGGCTGCTCGCCGGTATGACTGCGGCGATGTGGGTGATGGCAACCGTTTTATACTCGCAGTATTTCACAAAAGATCAATCGTCAAAAGCGATGGGCATCCTGCAGTTTTTAACGGTTCTCCCCCAATTTGTCAGCATGGCTGTCAGCGGATACCTCGTCCATTTGTTCGGCTGGATGTTTCCGTTTTGGATCGGTGTTGCCGTTTCGTGCATCGGGCTGATTCTGTCATTTTACATTAAAGATAACGGCCCCCGCCATACGGCCAAAGGGATGGCTTTGTCAGACTATGTTAAACAGACGTTGCGTCTTCCTGATTTAAAAGCGATTACAACATTATCGTTTTTAGCCCATGCCGTGCTATTTATGACCGTGTTCGGGTTCACGCCGATTTACGCGGAATCGGTCGGCATTGATGAGAAGCAGCTGATTTGGATTATGTGCGCTTTTTTTGTTCCGCAAACGCTGGCTTCCGTGTGGTGTATCTTTTACAAAGTAAAGGCCGCCGATGCACTGATATGGATATCTTATGTGATAACGGCTGTTTTCTTTTCCTTGCTGCCGTTCGCCGAGAACCTTTTCGCAGTGTGTGTGATCCACGCCGTGACAGGACTGACATTGGGGTTTATTTTTCCGCTTTTGGTCAGCAAAGTCGTCCAGCTTGGTACGCCTCAGCTCAAAATGTCTGTGATGGGTTTCTATCAATCTTTTTATGCGCTCGGTTTTTTTCTCGGACCGGTTGTGGCGGGAAAAACGGCTGAACTGTTCGGGCTGCGGGAGGTTTTTTGGTTTGCCGGGGCTTTGTCATTAGCAGGGGCAGGAGTGATGCTCGTTTCAAAGCAGTTTTCGATACGTACAAAAAGCAGGCGAGGATGATGCCTGCTTTTTGCCTTGCTCAATAAGATATTTTAGCAGAGCCGGCAGGATACCAATTGCCATTCTGCGCTTTTGCCCATCCGTAAACCATATCGCCTGAATTGACCTTTTCTCTGATCAGCTCAAGCCTTTCGCTTGAGTTTGCCTCATACCTGCTTCCCGTTTTTGCCGGTATTTTCACAGATAAAATGTTGTCCTTTAATGTATCAGGCTCCTCATCAGTGCTTGTCCATGCGACTCTTTCATAATAAGTCTGATTAAACGGACTCTCCAATCCTTTAATATAAAAGCGGACTGTTTTGCCAACCACCTTGACATCTGTATATGCCGTGCTGTAGGGATGAATCGATTCCTGAGAAATTGACTTTCCGTATGCCAAAACAGACGTTCCGCCAGCACCGCAAAGCATGATTCCCAACATGAAAACGACCGCTGCCAACTTTTTCAACATGAAAACTCCTCCTTTTTTTCAACTCTTTATACATGTTTGATTTTACCATATTTTCCGTTTGCTTCTTTGTTGTGGATTTGTACATTTGTTGAATATAGGGAAATATTGGTTAAAGGGAGTAAGCGGGGATAAGCTTCTTTTGCTCGTTATTTTCTCGACAAATTGGAGCGAACACCCTAAACCTCTTTCTGTATTCTTCTTTTTCCTCCACTGCTGAACCGATTGTCTCCATTATTCCAAAATAAAAAGGATACGCTGAAGCGCATCCATATCTTAATATCAGTTTGAATAGATAATGATGATCCTTTAATAAGGATCTTCACTATGGCCTTTTTCTTCCGCCTGTCTCGGCGCATCTTCGGCGCCTTCTGCCCCGATCGGCTCCCGGCTGGATGTATTTTGGCTGGAAGCGTTTTTTAATCCTTCTTCGACCCTGCTGCCATATTCCTTGTCGCATTGCTTGAGCATCTCGATCATTTTCGTTTGAATTCTTTGATCGCAGGGGGCAAGTGTATTGACCAGATTCGTAATCAGCTCGTCCTTTTCCCAGTCTTCGAAATGCCTGTACGTGTCCCCGGCCTGCTTGAAATTATTCTGCCTTTCGATACTTTCGCGCACCAGATTTCCTTCGACATGCGGGGTATATTCTTTGCCGTCCTGCTTCGCTTCTTTCAGCCCGTTGATAGTTGAAGGTTCATAGTTGATGTGCGGGCTTTGATTTTTGCCTAAGTCGACCTTGTACTGCATCTGGCCGCCCCGCTGATTGGTTGCCACCCTTTTTTTCGGCGCATTGATCGGCAGCTGCAGATAGTTGGCCCCTACCCTGTATCGCTGTGTATCAGAGTAGGAAAACGTACGTCCCTGAAGCATTTTGTCATCGGAAAAATCAAGTCCGTCGACAAGAACCCCTGTTCCAAATGCCGCTTGCTCGACTTCTGTAAAGTAGTCTTCGGGATTTTTGTTTAATACCATTTTGCCGACAGGAAGCCAAGGAAATTGCTCCTCAGGCCATAGCTTCGTATCGTCAAGCGGATCAAAATCGAGTTCAGGATGCTCATCATCGCTCATGATTTGAACGAACAACTCCCACTCGGGATAGTCTCCCCGCTCAATCGCTTCGTATAAATCCTGTGTAGCGTGATTGAAGTTCTTCGCCTGAATTTCTTCCGCCTCTTTTTGCGTCAAGTTTTTTATGCCCTGCTTCGGTTCCCAGTGATACTTCACAAGGACGGCTTCTCCTTCTTGGTTTACCCATTTGTACGTGTTGACACCGGACCCCTGCATCTGCCGGTAGTTTGCCGGAATGCCCCAAGGAGAAAACAAAAATGTGATCATGTGCATGGCTTCAGGCGTGTTGGAAATGAAGTCAAAGATTCTTTCGCCATCCTGCAAATTCGTAACCGGGTCCGGCTTAAATGCATGGATTAAATCAGGAAACTTCACCGCATCGCGGATAAAGAAGATCTTCAAGTTGTTTCCGACTAGATCCCAGTTCCCGTCCTCCGTGTAAAACTTAACGGCAAATCCGCGGGGATCGCGAAGCGTTTCCGGTGAAGATATCCCGTGGGTCACCGTCGAAAAACGGACAAACACCGGGGTTCTCTTCCCTTTTTCCTGAAACAGTTTTGCTCTCGTATATTTTGAGACCGGCTCATCGCCTGCTGTTCCATAAGCTTCAAAATAGCCGTGCGCTCCGGCCCCCCTGGCATGGACGACCCGTTCGGGAACCCTCTCCCTGTCAAAGTGGCTGATCTTCTCCAAGAAATCATAGTTCTCCAATGTGGAAGGCCCCCGGTTGCCCACGGTCCTGATATGCTGATTGTTTGTGATCGGGTGGCCCTGCCGGTTCGTTAACGTCTCATCCGTCTCCATGTCAGATTTCTGCTCGTTTGAATGCTGATCCATCTCCGTACCTCCTTTATTTGGAATTAATAATAACTTATCCCAAATGAAGGGAGTTATTCAGTTTTAATATATTTAATCAACGATAATGAATTTTTCTTTATAATTATTATAAATAAATATTGTTTTTTTCTTGAGAAATGTTATCATTGTTTTGTAATTAAAATTTACGCGAGGTGATCCTTTGATGACGACAAATAAAAACAACCTAACAACCAGCTGGGGCGCTCCCGTTGGAGACAACCAAAACTCAATGACAGCTGGTTCACGCGGACCGACGCTGATTCAGGACGTCCACTTGCTCGAAAAGCTCGCCCACTTCAACAGAGAGCGTGTGCCTGAACGAGTTGTGCATGCAAAAGGCGCCGGTGCGCACGGTTACTTTGAAGTCACAAATGACGTTTCCAAATATACTAAAGCCAAATTTTTATCAGAAGTCGGAAAACGCACACCGTTATTCGTCCGTTTTTCCACTGTTGCAGGCGAAAACGGTTCAGCCGATTCCGTCCGCGACCCGCGCGGATTTGCTGTTAAATTTTATACAGAGGAAGGGAACTATGATCTCGTCGGAAACAACACACCTGTTTTCTTTATTCGCGATGCGATTAAATTCCCTGATTTCATTCATACACAAAAGCGCCATCCGGTCACACATTTGAAAAACCCGGATGCCGTATGGGATTTTTGGTCATTGTCTCCAGAGTCCCTTCACCAGGTGACCATCCTGATGTCTGACAGAGGCATCCCCGCCACTTACCGGCACATGCACGGTTTCGGTTCCCACACATTCAAATGGGTGAATGCCGAAGGAGAAGGCGTCTGGATCAAATACCACTTCAAAACAGAACAAGGCATTAAAAACCTGACCGAAGAAGTAGGGACAAAGATTGCAGGTGAAAACCCCGATTATCATACACAGGACTTGTATGAGGCGATTGAAAAAGGAGACTTCCCGGCATGGAAGCTGTACGTTCAAATCATGCCCCTGGAGGATGCGGATACGTACCGTTTTGATCCGTTCGATGTTACAAAAGTATGGTCGCAAAAAGATTATCCGCTGATTGAAGTCGGCCGCATGGTTCTAAACCGCAATCCGGAAAACTATTTCGCAGAGGTTGAACAAGCTACATTCTCCCCTGGAACATTGGTGCCCGGCATTGAACCGTCTCCCGACAAAATGCTCCAGGGACGCCTGTTCGCATATGCGGATGCGCACCGCTACCGCGTCGGCGCAAACCATAACAGCCTGCCGATCAACCGTCCGAAAGCAGACGTCCATAATTATCAAAGAGACGGACAAATGCGCTTTGATTCAAACGGCGGGGGCTCTGTCTACTATGAACCAAACAGCTTCGGAGGCCCTCAGGAATCTCCTGAAAACAAAACAACGGCTTATCCGGTGTCAGGTTCGGCGGACAGCACTTCTTACGACCATAACGACCACTACACACAGGCTGGCGATCTTTACCGCCTCTTGAGCGAAGAAGAGCGGACTCGTCTTGTCAGCAATATCGTAGGTTCGATGAAGCAGGTGACAAAAGACGAAATCAAGCTTCGGCAAATTCAGCATTTCTATAAAGCAGATCCGGAGTACGGAACACGAGTTGCCGAAGGATTGGGCTTGTCCGTTCCGCAGGAAGTTTAAGGCTAAATCATTTCAATCATTCTCAATGAATATTCTCATTTTCTCAGGTACAGGCACCCGTCTTCTTAAGCATGCGGGTGCCTGACCTTAATCAAAGAACGACAGGGGATGTTACGTGTGGAAGACGAACAGCTCGTCCCTTTCTTAAAGAAGCGGGGTTTACGAATAACAGCTCAGCGCGTCCTGATTTTAAAAACGATCGCTTCTCTGGGCGGCCACCCATCGGCGGAAGACATTCACCGGGAATTGCCGTACATGAGTCTCCCGACAATCTACAGCAACTTGAAATTATTTGTGAAGCTCGGCATTTTAAAAGAGCTGTCCCACGGAGACGCAAAAAGCAAATATGAATTATTTACATCAGAGCACTATCATGTTGTCTGTAAATCATGCGGAAAAGTCGCTGATCTGGACTATCCTCACCTCAAAGAGGTTGAGCATGCAGCAGCACAATTGACGAACTTTAAAGTGAACTCGCATTATTTAGGGATTTACGGAATCTGTACAACATGCCAAGAACAGCAGCAGAGGTGAAGACATATGAACCGAAAAAAAGTCGGCCTGTTAGTCATGGCATACGGAACCCCTTATCAGGAAGAAGATATCATTCCGTATTACACGCATATCCGTCATGGAAAACGGCCGTCCGATGATATGATTGAAGACTTGAAAAAACGCTACAAGCATATCGGCGGAATCTCTCCGCTCGCGGAAATTACGCTCGCTCAGGCAAAAGAGCTGGAAAAAACGTTGAACGAGCGCCAAGATGAGGTCGAATACGTGATGTATCTCGGCTTAAAACACATCTCTCCGTTTATCGAGGATGCGGTTGAACAAATGAAAAAAGACCAAATTGAAGCGGCCGTTTCCGTCGTCTTAGCTCCCCACTATTCCACCTTCAGTACCGAAGTATACAATCGGCGCGCCAAACAGGCCGCAGCAGCAATCGGCGGCCCCCGGATCGCATCGATTGACGAATGGTACCAGGAAGAAGGCTTTATTCGCTATTGGTCTGAAGAAATCGGCAGCATTTTAAACGGCATGTCTGAAAAAGAACGAAAAAAAGCGGTTCTTGTATGCTCAGCACACAGCCTGCCGGAAAAAATCAAGGAGCATGGAGATCCATACCCGGATCAACTCGAGAAAACGGCCCAACTAATCGGAGAACAACTGTCGTTTGACCAGATCGCCGTAGGCTGGCAAAGTGAGGGCAACACACCCGATCCGTGGCTTGGTCCGGATGTCCAAGACTTAACAAAAGAACTGTATCAGGAAGGCTTCCGGTCATTTATTTACGCACCGGTCGGATTTGTCTCTGACCACTTGGAAGTGCTGTATGACAACGACTATGAGTGTAAAGCGGTTACGGACGAGCTTGGCGCAAGCTATCACCGTCCGCCTATGCCGAACACCGATCCGCGCTTCATTGATACGCTTGCCGCAGTCGTTGAGCGAACATACAACAGCACAGAACAGGAGAAAGCGGGACTGTAAATCGCTCCGAAAAATGAAAAACTGAAGAAAACATGATTTAGAAGCAGAATCTATGGCTATTCATTTCCATAGATTCTTTTTTTTGCACCATTATGATGAAAGACCTTCAACTAAATGCGCTTATTCTCAGATTCGTGTCATTTGGCATAATCACCAGCTTATGCGCAAATCCAACTCACATCATGATTATTCAGATTATTCAGAAACGTATGCTATGCTCTCTCTGATTCCAATAAAAGGGAGGGATCATCAGTGTCCATCACTTGGCATCCGCCGTAATTGTAAGCGCTTCCTATATAGCGGCGGCATGAAAAAAGAATAGGAGGAATGAATGTGAAGAAATTAATCAGCATCATCTTTATCTTTGTATTAGGGGTTATCGGGTCTTTGACAGCGGCGGTTTCGGCAGAAGCAGCTTCTTCGTTAAGCTCGGGCAAAGTAAATCCGCTTGCCGATTTCAGCTTAAAAGGCTTCGCGACACTAAACGGCGGAACAACAGGCGGAGAAGGCGGTCAGACGGTAACCGTAACAACGGGAGATCAGCTCATTGCGGCATTAAAAAATAAGAATGCAAATACGCCATTAAAAATTTATGTCAACGGCACCATTACAACCTCAAATACATCCGCATCAAAGATTGACGTCAAAGACGTGTCAAACGTATCGATTGTCGGGTCAGGGACCAAAGGCGAACTCAAAGGCATCGGCATTAAAGTATGGCGCGCCAACAACATCATCATCCGCAACTTAAAAATTCACGAAGTAGCTTCCGGCGATAAAGACGCGATCGGCATTGAAGGCCCTTCTAAAAACATTTGGGTTGATCATAACGAGCTTTACCACAGCCTGAACGTTGACAAAGATTACTATGACGGATTATTTGACGTCAAAAGAGACGCCGAATATATTACATTCTCTTGGAACTATGTGCACGATGGCTGGAAATCCATGCTGATGGGCTCATCGGACAGCGACAATTACAACCGGACGATTACATTCCACCATAACTGGTTCGAAAATCTGAATTCGCGGGTGCCGTCATTCCGTTTCGGAGAGGGCCACATTTACAACAACTATTTCAATAAGATCATCGACAGCGGAATTAATTCGAGAATGGGCGCACGTATCAAAATTGAGAACAACCTTTTTGAAAACGCCAAAGATCCAATTGTCTCTTGGTACAGCAGTTCACCAGGCTATTGGCATGTATCCAACAACAAATTTATAAACTCCAGGGGCAGCATGCCGACTACCTCTACTACAACCTATAATCCGCCATACAGCTACTCACTCGACAATGTCGACAATGTAAAATCAATCATCAAACAAAATGCCGGAGTCGGCAAAGTCAATCCATAAACTTTGAGGTGAAACGTTCGGAGGCATTCCGAGCGTTTCACTCATTTCCATCCTCATACGCTTTCCAAACCGTAGGCAGCAGATCGGAAAGTTCATGTGCGAGAAGCGTATGGGCCGATCTGGTCTTTGTCCATGCATCAGCACATGCGCCATGCAGGTGGACAGCATTCAACACCGCTTCTCTCGGATTCTCATGACAGCACAGCATTCCGAGAAGCATTCCGGTTAACGTATCTCCGGTTCCTCCCTTTGCCAGCGCCCCGTTTCCCGTTACATTCCTCCAGCACTTGCCATCCGGGAAAGCAATGATCGTTTCATTGCCTTTCAATACAAGAGTAACACCGTGTTCCTCTGCATAATCTCGAGCATAACCGGCCCGGTTCGTCTCAATTTCTTGAATGGACAAGCCTGTCATTTTCGAAAATTCCCCCGGATGCGGCGTTAATATCACCGGTGCTTCCCTTTCTTGATACGTTCGTTTTGAAAGAGCACCCGCATCAAGGACAACCGGGCAGTCTTTCGTCAATACATTCCGGACCGCTTGCTCAGTCATTTGCGAAGGCGGCAGCCCCGGCCCGATCGCAATCGCCCGGTAAGGTTCGGCAATCTCGCCGGACGCCGCCTTTTCTAAGCCGTCCCGCCAATACGTCGCTTCAGGGAGAACGGGGACGATCAACGGAATGGCACTTCCGCACGTTCCGATGACAAGCTTTCCAAGACCGCTCCGCATCGCCCCAATTCCTGCAAGGAGAGCCGCTCCCGGCATATCATCGCTTCCCGCGAGCAAAAGGCCGGTTCCATAAGTTCCTTTATGACTTCCATTCCCCCTTTTCGGCAATGAGCCCTTCACACAGTCTTTCGTCCATATCGGCAATTGTTCTGCAGACATCCCGGATCACACCTTTCAATACAAAGTTTAAACAAACGTTTAATTAAATACTAACTGAATCATACCCTTCACCGCTCTTTAACATGCAAAATAAAAGCAGTTGATGAGCGGGCCATATAAAAAAAGACAGCTTCTCGACTTGAAGCTGTCTTTTGCGGTTTTCTACTAAGAAAGCCGGCCGACAGGCGCATCCAGACGATAAAGTCTTGAATAGCGCGGATTGTTTTCCAAAAGCTGCTGATGGCTCCCTGCCATTGCAAGCTTCCCTTTGTCTAAAAACAGAATCCGGTCGGCCGCTTCGGCTCCTGCCAAATGGTGTGTAATCCATAGAACCGTCTTTCCATCAAGCACTTGAAACATCGTTGATAGAAGCTCTTTCTCTGTTTTAGGATCAAGACCTATAGTCGGTTCATCCAATACAACGATTGGCGCATTCTGCAGCAGAATCCGCGCCAATGCAATCCGCTGACGTTCTCCGCCTGAAAAACGAATGCCCGTTTCCTGAACAGATGTATGATATCCTTCGGGTAGAGACTGAATATAATCGTGAAGCTTCACCTGGCGCGCCGCCCAATACACGTCCTCATCGCTCGCGTCAGGGTTTCCGAGCCTGATATTATTCAAAACCGTCGTATCAAACAGATGCGGCTGCTGATTAAAAACGGAGACTGCGCGTGAGATTTCTCCCTGAAGAGACTGCACAGAAATGCCGTTCAATGTAATGTTTCCTTTAGAAGGAGCGAGCGCCCCTTGTATTAACGACAAGATCGTCGATTTACCAGCGCCGCTCGGCCCGAGCAAAGCGGTCTTTTCCCCCTGCTTTAATATAAATGAAACACCGTCCAACACCGGATGGCCTTCTTCATAAGAAAAACAAACATCTTCAAAGCGAAGCGTGACATCGTCCAAACCTACAGCCTCCGCCCGTTCCTGCTGAACAGCGCCTCCAATTTCTTCCCTTTTCGGCGGCTCAAGCCCGTCCATTCTTTCTAAAGAATCCTGATACTCAGGGATTGACGCCGCTGCGTCTGAAAGCGGAAAGAAAGCTTCTGTCAAAGGAAACACAACAAGGACAAACGCTGCAATAAACACAGGAGCCAGGGCGCCTTCCGCGCTTTGTCCGCCCGCCCATATTAACATCAGAAGAACAAGTCCTGCCGCCAGGCATTGCATGGCAAAGTCCCTCCAACGACTGAAGCGCATCCGTTTCTTTTCGATCGCCAGCCATTCCTGCTCTGCCGCTTCATACGCATGGACGAAGTCGTTTTGCCGGCCGCTGAACACCCAGTCGCTCACGCCCATGACCGCGTCTGTCAGCTGACGGTACAAGAGGCTTCGTCCTCTTTTCAGCGCAACATTTTTCGCCCTTGTCACAAGCAGGGAAACAAGCGGAACAAGAAACACGAAAACCGCTGCATAGATCGCGATCAGCCCTGCAAAAGGCCATGAAAAAAAGCCAATAGCAGTGATGAATACGCCATATAAAAGAAGCGCCGACAGCCCGGGAAATACCGTTCTCAAATACATGTCCTGCAAATGCTCAACATCGTCGGCCAAAATGCCGAGCATATCCCCCGTCCGAAAGCGTTCACGCCATTTTAAAGCTTGAGGTTCCAGCATCCTGTAAAGCCTGACGCGCATATCGGATAAAATTTTCAAGATGATATGGTGTCCGGTCAATCGCTCAACATAGCGCGACACCGAGCGCAGAATCCCGAAGGTGCGGACCGCTACGATCGGGACATAAATCATCAAAACATTTTCCGGACGCGTAGCCGCTTTGGATATTAAATAACCGGAGGTAAACATGAGAGCTGCAGCCGAGCATGCCGTCAATCCGCCAAGCAACACGACAATGATCAAAAGCCTTATATTTTTCTTGATATAGGGCAGAATCCACCCGTCTTCATTGTTCATGATGCACCTCCAAACGACTGCGCCTGCACAAGCTCGTAATAAACGCCCCGCTTTTCAATCAATTCTTGATGTGTACCGGTTTCAGCCACCTGTCCATTCTTCAGCACGATAATTTCATCCATATCAAGCATCCAGTGAAGACGATGAGTTGCCATAAAAACCAGCTTGTCTTCAAACAATTTCAGCATCGTTTTTTTCAATTCGTATTCTGTTTCGATATCCAAGTGAGCGGTCGGCTCATCTAAAAGGAGAATCGGACGGTTGCCTAGGAAAGCCCGGGCAACGGCTGTGCGCTGCGCCTGTCCGCCGCTTAATGCCCTCCCGCCTTCACCGATCCGCTCCTCTAAGCCGGACGGAAGCTGATCAATCAGCTCCGTCAGCCCGGCGGCTCTTGCTGCCTGTTCAACTTCTTCGTCAGAAGCGCCGGGATGATAAAAACGGATATTGGCTCCGAGCGTATCCGGAAAGATATAGGGATGCTGCGGAATATACAGGAGCTGATTTTGCCAGCTGTCTGTCTGCAAATGCGTCCTCTCTTTTCCCCCGACTTTGATCACGCCGCTTTTCGTTTCCAAGAAACCGCCGAGCACATCGATAAGCGTAGATTTTCCGGCACCGCTTTCTCCGATGATTCCGATTTTTTTCTTTCCTTTAAACGATAGAGAAATGCCGGATAATGAGGAGTTTTCCTCCTCATCATGCCGCACCTCTACATCCTTGAACTCGATTTGATCGTTGTCTGACCATCGCTCAAGATCCAAAGGCGCCTCATCCTTGAAACCGGGCGACTCCAATATCGCCTTGATCGCTTTACCGGCTTCCCGTCCGTTCAACGTAGCATGATAGTCATTGCCGACTTCCCGGACAGGGAGAAAAAACTCAGGCGCAAGAATCAGAATGGCTAGCGCCGGCTCCAGTATGATAGTGCCGTCAACAAGACCGAGACCGAGAAAAACGGCTACGGTTGCCACGGACAGCATGGTGAAAAAATCCAGTGCAAACGAAGACAGAAAGGCAATTTTAAGCGTGCCCATCGTCGCTTTCCTGTACCGTTCGCTCACATGAAAAATATTCTTCGTATGTGAACGGCTCATGCCCAGCACTTTCAATGTTTCCAGGCCGCGCAAGGAATCAGTAAAATGATTTGAAAGCATCTCATACGTCTTCCACTGGCTGTCCGCTTTTCTCTTTGCCGCATAGCCGAGAAGGATCATAAATGCGATTAAAATCGGCAGCGTAATCATTAAGACTGCAGCGGAGGATGTGTCTTTAAAAAAGACATAACAGACAACCGCCGGCGGTATAACAGCCATGCTGATCATTTTTGGCAAAAACAGCTCCAAATAGCGGCGAAACTGCGCAATTCCTTCCATCGCGAGTGTGACGACGTGACCTGTTCCTTCTTTTCTCGCCAGTCCGGGGCCGGATTGGAAAAGCTTCTCCAAAAACTTTTTCCGCAGGTCGGCCCCCGTCTTGGCGGCATAATCAAAAATCAGCCTTTGCCTGACAAGGGTCACGGCATGGCGGAATAAAAAAGCGGCGGTAAATAAGATGATCAGCGGAACAAGCGAACCGACCCGCTCGCCGTTAAAAAGGCGGGTCACCGCTTCAGCAAGCCATTCGGCCTGCATGATAATAGCTGCGCCCTGCATGCATGTCAGTACGGTGAGTGCTGCAAGAATTCGCTTCATTCCTTTATATTGCAAAAGATCTTTTCCCATTAATAAATCATTGGCTCCTTACTGCTGACCCGTTTTCGAAAAACATAGTAGCTCCAGATCTGATAGCCCAGCACGAACGGAAGCAGTGACAGCGCGACGATCGTCATCACTTTTAAAGAATAGTCTCCTGATGAAGCATTATAAACCGTTAAATCATATGCGCTTTTGACCGAGCTGATCATGACGCGCGGGAACAGCGCAGTGAAAATCGTCGCCACTGTGAGGGCGATCCCAGCCCCTGTCATAGCAAATGTCCAGCCGTCGCGTTTTTGTTTCATAAATACGATCGACAGCACATAACAAACGACAATCAGAGCCGCAAGAGGTATCGTCACATGTCCCCTGCCCGTGAACAAGTCCGTTTCAAAAATGGATAAAGCAACAAAGGCAACAAGCGCCGCCAAAACGGCGAATACGACTTTTTTAGCCAGCTGTCTTGCCCGGTCGCGCAAATCGGCTTCCGTTCTCAACGTAATAAAGATCAGGCCGTGCAGCAGGCAGAGAAGTGTAACGGTGACTCCCCCTGTTACGGAATAGACGTTCACATAGTCAGTAAAACCGGCGTGCAGATTCATATCGGCATCAATCGGCATACCGCGCAAAATACTGGTAAATAAAACACCGAACAAAAACGGGGGCAGAATGCTGCCGAAGAATACGACCCAATCCCATGTTTTCTTCCATTTTGCGGTTTCGACTTTCCCTCTAAATTCAAACGCGACTCCGCGTCCGATCAATGCAAGAAGAACAAAGACAAACGGAATGTAATATCCGCTGAACATCGTGGCATACCAGTTTGGAAAAGCCGCGAAAATCGCGCCTCCCCCAGTCAGCAGCCAGACTTCATTGGCATCCCAGAAAGGGCCGATCGTATTGATCATCACCCTCCGTTCAAGCTCGTTGCGCCCGAGAAACCGGGTCGCCATTCCGACGCCGAAATCAAAACCTTCAAGAAAGAAAAAACCGATGAACAGCACAGCGACTAATATAAACCAAAGTTCATTAAGAGATACCATGGTAAACCTCCTGATCAAACGGGTCTGTCGATACGGAATCGTCATGATGGTGGTCATGGTGTGCAGCCCCTTTTTTAATCTCCCGCACAAACAAGTAGACAAGAACGAGCGCCAGTACAAGATAAATCGCTGTAAACGCGATGACGGAAAACAGCAGCATTCCCGCTGATACGTTCGGCGACACGGACTGCGCCGTTGTCAAAATACCGAACACCGTCCACGGCTGGCGTCCGATTTCAGTCATGATCCACCCCGCCGTATTTGCAATGAATGGAAAGGCGATTAAAGCCACCATCGTCCGCAAAAACCATTTGCTTGTTTCAAGTCTTTTACGGAAGCTGAGATAGAGGCCAGTCAAAGCGGCAACGATCATTAAAAGTCCTGAGCCGGCCATGATTCTGAAGCTCCAGAACGTCGTTTTCACCGGCGGAATATAATTTCCTTCTCCGTATTTTTCTTCATATTGCTTTTGCAGCGTCTTCATTCCGGGCACATCGCCGCTGAATTGTTTATAAGCCAAATAGCTAAGCGCATACGGGATGCTGAGCTCTGATTTGTTTTCCTGCTTGTCCGCGTCAATGTTCGCAAGCACCGTCCAAGCTGCAGGATCACCGCTGTCATCCCAAAGCGCTTCGCTGGCAGCCATTTTCATCGGCTGGCTCTTCATCAGATGCTGGGCCTGCTCATGTCCGCTGAACGCTACGCCGATGCCGGAAACAAGCGCCACAATCATCGCGATTTGAAAGGATTTTTTAAAAAAGAGCAATTCCTGTTTTTTCAGCATTTTATACGCGCTGACACCGGCAATGAAAAACGCTCCGGTGGCAAGCGCACCGAAAATGACGTGCGGAAATTCAACCCATAGCTGCGGATTTTTAATAATCGCAAAGAAATCGGTCATTTCCGCGCGGCCGTTTTTGATCGCGAATCCGACAGGCTCCTGCATAAACGAGTTGGCCGCTAAAATCCAAAACGCCGACATGATCGTTCCAAGCGAAACAAGCCAGATGGACAGCAAATGAATCTTCTTCGGAAGCCGGTCCCAGCCAAATATCCACAAACCGATAAACGTCGATTCCATAAAGAAAGCAAGCAGCGCCTCCACCGCGAGCGGAGCGCCGAATACATCACCGACAAAGCGGGAGTACTCCGACCAGTTCATTCCGAACTGAAATTCCTGTAGAATCCCGGTGACCACACCGACTGCAAAATTAATTAAAAATAAGTGCCCCCAAAATTTAGCCATCGTTCTGTAAATGTCTTTTTTCTTTACGACGTATAGAGTTTCCATTAAAGCAACCATAAAGACAAGCCCGATTGACATCGGCACAAAAATAAAGTGAAAGATCGTTGTTGAAGCAAATTGAAATCTTGCCAAAATGAGTTCGTCCACTGTTCCAGTCTCCTCCTCTTTGTTCTAGCCGGACCGTTGCCGAATGGCATCACCCTTGCTCAAAGTTTCACATGAATCTTATGAATATGATCACAGACAAAAGGGTGACCTTGGCCCACATTGATGTTCCGTTATTATCCGGATGGTTATTTATACCTGTACTTTACCGCGAATCCCTTCTTAAATAAAGTACATATCCCCTAATTTATGGATGTCATTGTGACAATTATCCGAAGAAATTATAGCTATTTTGTGACACTGTGGTTAACAAGAACTAAATCAGCATGAGAAAAATGCCCCTCATTCCCGCGGAGCATTTCGTCATTCAACGATTGCGATTCTCTGCGCAAAGCCTTGCGGATCAAAAGAATACCGTTATATGCAATCAAACAAATTCGGCGCTTTCCTTCAGCTTGAAAACGCCTGACGGAAAGTCCTGCTATTTTGTCCAATCTGTGAAATCTTCCCTCAGCCTTTTGCGCACGTCCTTCATCTATGCCTTCATGCAGCACTTGCTGATTACACTGCGCATTTACCTGCTTGCTGCCGTATCCCTCCCTGTCGAGCTATTTTTGAAACATCGCTCCCTCAGGCTTTTACGAATGGATGGAATATTTATTACTTGAAAATAAACAATAACGATACCCTGTTTATTCTATGAAAATCGAACCATACATTTGTTCAAACAAAATACACAAAATTTGTGAAATGTTTCACAATATCCTGCTATACTTAGTTTGTATTTATGATAGATACTTCTTAAGTAAACACTTGATGGTGGTGGAAAACATGGAATCAAAATCACTTGTTCTAGTCGAAGAGCTTGCCTTAAAAAAGCAAAGCATCTTTATGCAAAGCCCGCTTCGTTATCTTTTACGAGCTATGCTGGCCAGTATGTTTATCGGGTTCGGAGTCATTGTAGCGTTTAAAACGGGGAATCTATTTTATGTTGAACATTCTCCGTTCACATATCCAATTGCAGCAATCACATTCGGGGGCGCCATCATTCTGATCGTCTATGGCGGAGGAGATTTATTTACGGGAAATACATTTTATTATACATTGGCTGCGCTTCGTAAAAAAATGCGTTGGCCCGCTGTTATCAAGCTGTGGATGTTCAGCTATGCAGGAAATTTAATGGGCGCCGTGTTTTTCGCAGGCCTCATCTTTGCGACCGGTTTATTTAAGGATCCTTCTTCCACCGGCTTTATACTTAGCGTGGCGGAACATAAAATGAATACGCCGGTGACCGAATTGTTTTTCAAAGCGATTTTGTGTAACTGGCTAGTCTGCCTTGCGTTCTTTGTTCCGATGGCGCAAAAAGGAGACGGAGCGAAAATGTTCTCTATGATGCTGTTTGTTTTTACTTTCTTTATTTCCGGTTATGAACACAGCATCGCGAACATGGCCACTTTTGCCGTCTCTCTGGTCACCGAGCATCCGGATACGATTTCGATTGCAGGCGCAATCCATAACTTGATTCCGGTAACCCTCGGGAACCTGATCGGAGGCGCGTTTATGATGGGCTTCATGTACCACTATGCAAACAAGCCGGGCGGTGAAGAAATCATCAAATAAAAAGATTGTCCATTTTTAAAGGATTCTAAATATGCAGGTTCCCTTCATAAAATCGTGGTAACTTTAAAAATGGAGGTTCAGCAGATGCAAAGTTTTCATTCGCTTTGCCAGCAGTTTGGACATATTTTAAATTGGGAGCCGCACATTGAACACGGTGTCTGTTCTGTCAGCATCAAACGGAATTTGCGCGTCACGATTCAAGGAAGGCCAAGCCGTGGAGTCGGCATGGAAGAAGTCATGTTCGAGTCGCTCGATCAAAACGGAATCGCCTTGAATATGGCCGAAGTTGCCATTTTGCCTGAAGAAATTCCGTTGTTTACAAAAAAGCTTGTCGATCAAGGCATCATCATCAGCGCTCTCCACAATCATTGGATTTTTACAAAACCGAATATTTTATATATTCATTTTCAATCTGTAGAACCGCCGTTAACATTCGCAAGAAAAACAGCTGCCGCTTTATCCGTATTGCGATAAAGCAGCAGCTGTTTTCTTTATCCGTTCATTTTTCCCATTTCTGAAAGTGCGACCCTTTCGACTGCTTTGGCCACAATCTCGTGAACATCAGGATTCAGCGGATCAGGCACAAGATCGCCTTGTTTTGTGCAGGATGCGATCGCTTCGGCGGCCGCGACCAGCATTGGGTGGCTGATCGATTCCGCTCCGGCATTTAACACGCCCCTGAAAATACCGGGGAACCCCAGCACATTGTTGACAGACCGTCCATCCGCAGCGTAGGCTGCCCCGGCCTCAAGCGCATCCTCAGGCTCAATCTCCGGCTTCGGATTGGACAGAGCCAAAATCACCTGGCCTTCCCGAACCCATTTCTTATTGATCAATCCCGGAACGCCGGTTGTCGCGACGATGATATCGCAGCTTTCCATCAATTCTTCGATGCTTTCAGCCGCATGGCCGCCATAGTTCTCTAAACGCGCCATCGCCTCAAGCGATTTATCCGTTCCGATGACACGTTTTACCCCATATGCCATAAACATTCTGCAGATCGCGACCCCTGCCGCACCCAGGCCGATTTGGCCGACATGGGCCTGCTTCAGATCGACCCCTGCACTCTTGGCGGCTGAAATGGCGGCCGCCAGTGTCACCACCGCAGTACCGTGCTGGTCGTCATGCATGACCGGAATATTCAGGTCGTTTTTCAGGCGCTCTTCGATTTCAAAACAATGCGGTGAACCGATGTCTTCAAGCAAAATACCGCTAAATCCGGGCGCAATGTTTTTAACCGTCCGCACGATTTCGTCAGGATCATTCGTATCAAGCAGAATCGGAACTCCGCTGATGTCTGCAAGCTGGTCGAAAAGCGCGGCCTTCCCTTCCATAACAGGCATTCCCGCCACAGGCCCAATGTCTCCCAAGCCTAGGATGGCCGTACCGTCCGTTACAATTGCAACCGAATTGCCGATGCCTGTATAGATATTCGCTTTTTGCGGCTCTTCTTTAATAAGCTCGCACACATTCGCGACACCCGGCGTATACACCCGCCGCAGATCAGCGAGCGAGCGGATCGGCATCTTGCTTTTCACGCGGATCTTGCCGCCTTCATGGGCAGCCAGTACGTCGTCTGAAACGGTATGAAGATGGATGCCTTCTTTTAAGTTGCGGATCACTTCAAGGATCTCGGTAAGCTGTTCTTCATGCTCAACTTGAACCGTAATGTTCCGCATCGTATAATTCGGCCCCACCTTGATCGTTTCAACCTCTCCGATATCACCGCCGGCAAGGCCGATCGCCGTTGTCACCTTTCCAAGGTTTCCTGGTGCTGAAGGGATTTCCAGCATCAAATTCCGAATAATATTGTTGCCATTCATAACAGAATACCTCCATCAATTGTTTTAAAATCGGCTACTGAACCGGCGAGTCTTTTTTATCGGTGTACCAAATAAATTTACCTGTGTATCCGTACAAAATCGCAAGGCCGATTGAAACAAAGCTCAGCCACATGAACGGCAGATAAGAGAAGGTTGACACGCCGAGAATCCCCGCCATATATATACCGTTGTCTGACCACGGCACCATGCCTGACGTCATCGTACCGCCGACTTCCGCGTTTCTGGAGAGCACCCTCCGGTCAATTCCGAGCTTGTCATAGCTTTTCTCCATAATTTTCGGTGTTAAAATGAGCGAGACGTACATCGCGCAGCCGAACACATTCGCCAGGAAAGCGACGATAATCGTCGAGAATGTGACGTTGCCGGCAGAAGTCAGCTTTTGCTGGAATTTGGACACGATCACTTTTAGAACGCCTAAGTGCTCCAAAAGGCCGCCAAAGCCCAGACCGAGAATGATAACGACGACCGAACCGAGCATGCCTTGAATTCCTCCGCGGTTTAAGAGCTCGTCCATAAATTTGATCCCGGTGTCGATGGAAAAGCCGTTGTATGCCGTACCAAGTGCATCCGCAAAATTCATGCCTTGGAAGACCGCAGCCCAGATCGCCCCCAAAAGTGCGCCGATCGCGATCGTCGGCACAGACGGCTTTCTCATGGCCAAAAGAACGATAACGATAACAGCCGGAACAAGCATCCAAATATGAATATCAAACGTGTTTTGCAAAGAAGTTTTCAAAAATTCGACTTTCTGCAAATCGACATTTTTACTACCGTAAATAAATCCGGTAATGGTGAACAACACCGCCGTGATCAAATAGGCGGGAACCGACAAATACAACATCGCTCTGACATGGGTAATCACTTCGACCTTTGAAAGGGATGACGCAAGCACTGTACTATCGGAAAGCGGTGATAATTTATCTCCGAAATAGGCGCCGGACAGCACGGCTCCGGCTACAAGCGGAAGCGGTAGCCCCAGCCCTTCACCGATTGCCATCATGGCGATCCCGGCCGTTCCTACAGTACCCCAAGACGTACCTGTGGCCACAGAGGTGATCGAACAAATAATGAGCGTGGCAAGCAGGAATATGCTCGGATGGATAAACTCAAGCCCGTAATAAATCAAAGTCGGCACAACACCGCCGGCTATCCATGTACCGATCAGAGCGCCGACGGCAATCAGGATCAATATCGCTTCGAGTCCGTTTGAAATTCCGTTTGTAATCGATTTTTGCAAATCTTCATACCGGTGCCCCAGGCGCAGACCGAGCAAAATCACTAAAAACCATGAAATAAACAATGCCAGCTGAATCGGCAGATCAAATTTGACTGTAAATGAACAAACTATCGCTAAAAATGCACCTAATACACAAATGATTTCCAACATTGATGGCAACCGTGCTGTTTTCAACCTAAATCCCCCTTATTATTGAAACGCTTTCAAAATAAGCTACATAAAAATAGCAATCTGCTTCAATTTTTTCTTAAAAATTTAACTAACAACGAACAGTATACCACGAAAAAGGCTGACGCGGTACCACTTCACCGCTGTTGTCCTTTCTCTTCATAAAGTTATTGAAGGAAAGCGAAAACACTCTGTGTTTCTATCCCGGTAAAATGCTTCAGAGTGTTTTCGCGTACTGTTTTTTCAGCTTAATCCCGATTTAAAAGTTCAGCCCCGGCAATCCCCGGTTTTGTCATTTCATAAGGATTCAAAATCAGATCAAGCTCTTCTTCTGTCAACACATCGTTTTGAAGACAGAGATCGCGGACGGATTGCCCTGTTAAAATCGCTTCTCTTGCAATTCTTGCAGCTGCTTCGTAGCCAAGATGCGGGTTGACCGCAGTAATGACGCCTGCGCTTTTTTCTACATATGCCTTTAAGCGTTTTTCATTCGCTTCGATTCCTGCTACACAGTGATCGGTAAACGAACGGAATCCGTTGTTCATGATGCTGATGGACTGCAGGAGATTAAAGACGAGCACTGGCTCCATCACATTCAGTTCGAGCTGTCCGGCTTCAGAAGCGAGACAAATCGTATTGTCGTTTCCGATGACTTGGAATGCGATTTGGTTGATCAGCTCGGCCATAACCGGATTGACTTTCCCCGGCATGATGGATGAACCCGGCTGTCTTGCCGGAAGAGAAATCTCAGCAAGTCCTGCACGCGGACCTGATGCCATCAACCGAAGGTCGTTGGCGATTTTCGACATGTTCATCATGCATACTTTTAATGCAGCCGAAACTTCAGTGTACGCGTCCGTATTTTGCGTCGCATCCACCAGATGGTCAGCGCCGACTAGCGGAAGACCGCTGATCTCAGCCAAGTGCTTGACAACATTTTCAATATAGCGCGGATCCGCGTTCAATCCCGTTCCAACCGCGGTAGCGCCCATATTGACTTCATACAGATGCTGACGCGATTGTTTAATCCGTTTGATGTCGCGTTCAATCACGCGGCTGTAAGCTTCAAATTCCTGCCCAAGGCGGATCGGCACTGCGTCTTGAAGATGTGTGCGGCCCATTTTAATGACGTGGTCAAAGTCGCGCGCTTTTTTCTTAAACGCGTCAAGCATGTATTCCATTGTGTCCAGCAGCTTTTCCAGCTGCTTGAGCGTTGAAATGTGAATCGCCGTCGGGAATACGTCGTTTGTCGATTGAGACATGTTGACGTGCGTATTCGGACTCAGGTGAATATACTCGCCTTTGTTGTGGCCGAGCAGTTCAAGTGCACGGTTTCCGATGACTTCGTTCGCGTTCATATTCATTGAAGTTCCTGCGCCGCCTTGAATCGGATCAACGATGAATTGATCGTGCAGCTTTCCTTCAAGGATCTCATCAGCGGCTTGGACAATGGCATCTCCAAGGCCTTTATAAAGACGTTTTGTCTCCATGTTGGCAAGCGCGGCCGCTTTTTTCACCACTGCCAGCGCTTTGATCATTTCTTCGTGGATTTTATATCCTGTAATTGGAAAGTTCTCCGCTGCCCGCAATGTCTGAATACCGTAGTAGACATCGGCCGGAATCTTTTTTTCTCCGAGAAAATCCTTTTCCGTCCGGTATGTCATTTCAGTTTTCATTTTTTAACCCTGCTTTCTTTTTTTAGATGATGATATCGTCTGCAATTGGCGTTTCCATAATCTTTTTGACTTCAGCTTGTTGTCCGGTTTTTCCTAGTGCCCACATCAGCTTCGGAACGATCGCTTCGGTGTTCATATTCCTCGAGCGGATGATGGCATCTTGGTTTACCTTGCGGCCGACCTCGTAAATGCTCATATCCTCTCCTTCTTCAAGGCATTGTGTCGTAATAGCTACGACTACTCCGGAATCGATCAGCTCGTTCACTTTTTCTAAAATGTTTCTTTTCTCAAAAGGAATGCCGCCGCTTCCGTAGCTCTCAATCACAATACCTTTATATGAACCTTTCAGACAATCAAAAAACTCAGGCTTTAATCCGGGATGAAGCTTCACCAGACAAACATCGGTATTTAAGGAGGTATCGAGTTTCAAAGCGCCTGGCTTCACTTCGGGAACCCGTTTGTTATACTCGATCTCCTTGTCATGAATGAAAGCAACGTAAGGATAATTGATGCTTTCAAATGCATCGTAGCTTTTTGTTCTTAATTTGATCGCTCTCGTGCCTAAAATGACGCGGCCGTCAAAGACGACGTAAACTCCGCCGATACCGTCGCACGCGAAGCGGACCGCATCTTTAATATTTTTTTTCGCATCCGTTTTCTTAAATGTAATCGGAACTTGGGAACCTGTAATCGCAACAGGCTTATCAATATTCTGCAGCATGTATGAAAGCGCCGCCGAGGTGTAGGCCATCGTATCGGTTCCGTGCGTGATCACAAATCCGTCGTAGCTGCTGTAATTCTCATATACAGCCTCAGCCATCATCACCCAATGTTCAGGCTGCATGTTGGTGCTGTCTATATCCATTAAAGATTGGCAATCTATCGTATAATTAGAATGGTCATCAGATAAATAGTTGAGAAGCTCTTCCGCTTTAACCCCCGGAGCCAGTCCGTTTTCGCCTTCTACTGAAGCGATGGTCCCGCCGGTGGTCAACAGCAGTAACTTTTTCATGTGCTACACCTCTTTAAGAAGTAGTTGTTTTATACAGTATAAAGCATGTTTTGTTTTTACGAAGAAGGCTTGATACATCAGGAATGTATACGCTTTATGCGTACCTTCAATGCAATTATAGTCCTCAAATGTGAAATAATCAAGAAACTTTATTCATTTCGCGTACACTTTTGCTGATAATGTGCTATAATCACTGTGTATTAAAAGGAGCGTAAGATATGAATTTAGATCGATTAACAACACTGAGAAAAAATAAAAAATGGTCATTGCAATATACTGCCGACCGCCTCGGTATTGCGAAAAGCACTTACGCGGGCTATGAATCGGGCTACCGCCGCCCTTCTTTAGAGGCGCTTATCGAAATCGCTGATTTATTCAATACTTCCACTGATTTTTTGCTTGGCAGAGTTGACGATCCCCGGGATGAAAAGGCTAAAAACGAAGCCATTGAACTGACGGAATGGGATAAGCTCAAGCTGGCAGTCGACGGGACGCTTCTTTCCGAAGAAGAAATCAAGCAGATGGTTGCGTTTATCAAGGTCAAAAAAGAGCTGGATGCGGGGTAAAATGACAGCGGTTAACCGCATGCTGCAAGTGTTATAAAAAGAAAAAAACTTGACTGGCCTTTTTAGCCAGTCAAGTTTTTTTGCTTTTATTGATGTAAAAATTTCACACAAACCGCTTCAGGAGCAGGAACTCCGGACTGCAAATGCGTCAGCCGGCCCGTTGTCCGGTCTCTTTCAAACAATGTCAATGTCCCTGTTTCCTGGTTGGAAGCGATTAAAAATTGTTCTGAAGGATCAATCTCAAAGTCGCGCGGCCATTCCCCTTCAGTTGATACGTGTTCAACCAGGGAAAGTTCGCCCGAATACTCGTTGATGCTGAAGACGGCGATGCTGTCGTGTCCGCGGTTTGAAGCGTATACAAATTTGCCGTCTTTAGTGACATGGATGGCGCCGCCCTGGCTTGCACCGTCAAACCCTTCCGGCAATGCCGAAATGACTTGAATCTCCCTGAATTCACCCAAATCAGGATTGTATTCCAACACGATGACTTCATTGCTCAGCTCCGTTAATACATACGCATACTTTTCCTGCGGATGGAACTCAATATGCCTCGGCCCTGACCCCGGTGCAGTTGCGTGTTTTTTCACCGCTTCAAGCCGGTCCTCTTTCAATTGATACGTAATGATATGATCCGTACCGAGATCGACGGCTACTGCATACTTCTCATCAGGTGTGAATCCGGAATAATGAGTATGCGCTTTTTCCTGCCTCTCATGCGGTCCTGTTCCCTCATGCTGCACTTTTGCTGAAGGCTCAAGCAAGCCGCGGCTTTCATTTAAAGGGTATGCCATGATCGTCCCGTTGTGGTAATTGGCGGACAGAACATAGCGGTTATTCTGATCGACGCTGACGTGGCAAGGCGATGGTCCTTCCCCGGCCTGCTGGTTGACGAAAGTCAGCTCTCCTGTGGAGCCGTCAACACGGTATGCGGCAACCCCGCCATTATCGCCGTCTTTGACCACTGCATAGAGCATTTCATTGTCTTTGGCGATATTCAAATATGTCGGACTGCCCAGCTTTGCTGCCGGCTTTGGCGTGCTTAACGCCTTTTTTTCCGTATCAAGCTCAAATGTATAAATCCCTTCGCTGTCTGCTTTTGTATATGTTCCGATATAGCCTCTGTATTTTGCCATTTGATCCTCTCCTTTTTTGACAGTCGTCCATTCCTATTTTAACTCACAGAAACTGAATTATCATGATCTGGTATGCAAAAACCTTAAGCGCTCACATGAAAAAAAATTTTTTATGATATTCTTAACTTAAGAGACCTTCACTGCCGCTTTTATAATGGAATCGCTCATTTTCGGCAGCGGAGACTTGTTCATAGGAGTGTTCAAAATGACGAAAATCATGATTGTCGAGGACAGCGAAGACATTCGGAAGCTTTTATGCGATCATTTAGAAAAATACGGATACGAAACTGTTGCAGCTACTGATTTCACCTCTATCCTTGAAATGTTTCTCCAAGAGAAGCCCGATCTGATATTGCTTGACATCAATCTGCCGGCATACGACGGGTACTACTGGTGCCGGCAAATCCGCCAGCATTCGACTTGTCCGATCATTTTCATTTCAGCGAGAAGCGGAGAAATGGATCAGGTCATGGCGATTGAAAACGGCGGCGATGATTATATAGAAAAGCCTTTTTCCTATGAAGTGGTGCTCGCTAAAATTAAAGGCCAAATTCGCAGGGCATTTGGAGAATACGCCGTTAAGCAAGGAGAAAAAGTGATTGAATTTGAAGGCGTTCAGCTGTTTGTCGAACGATTTGAGCTGCGCTGCCGGGATGAGAAGCTCGAGCTTTCAAAAAAGGAAAGCAAACTCTTGGAAGTGCTGCTTGAAAGAGGAGAAAAAGTGACAAGCAGAGACCGGTTGATGGAGAAGACATGGGAAACCGATACATTTATAGATGAAAACACGTTAAATGTCTATATTACAAGGATTCGCAAAAAATTGCGAAGCATGGACGTGCCCTTCTCAGTTGAATCAGTGCGGGGCGAAGGGTATCAGCTGAGGGCGAAATCATGAAGCTGTTCCTAAAAAACCATGCCGTTCTCATTCTTCTGTTTCTTTTTCAGGGCGGATTCGTGTTTTTTTACTATTGGTTTGCCGGCATGCAGACTTTCACCCACCTTTTTTACATTCTCGGCGTTCAGCTTCTGGCGCTGGCGCTTTATCTTTCGTACAAATGGTATGAAGAACACAGAGTCTACCAGTGGCTCGGCTCAGAACAAAAAGATACAGAAATTCCTTTTTTGGGGACGGCTGAATTTTGCTCAGAGCTCTATGAAAAACATATGGAGCTGAGCCGGCTCCACCACCGCAAAATACATGAGATGGAGTCCAAGCTGGAAGACAGGGTAACCTACATGAATCAATGGGTGCATCAGGTGAAAACACCGCTTTCCGTCATCAATCTGATCATCCAGGAAGAGGACGAACCCGTTTTTAAACAAATCAAAAAAGAAGTCCAGCAGATTGAATACGGACTGGAAACACTCCTCTATTCATCAAGGCTTGACCTGTTTGAAAAGGATTTTAAAATTGAAGCCGTGTCACTTGGCGAGCTGCTTCATTCTCAGATTCAGCGCTATAAACGCTATTTTATACAGCATCGGGTCTATCCAAATAAACAGGTTCCCGCTGAAGACGCCGTTATTTACTCCGATCGCAAATGGCTCAAGTTTGCCGTTGGCCAGGTTATCACCAACGCTGTGAAGTATTCGTCAGGAAAAAGCGAACGCATCGATATGACGCTATTCCGTAATGGCGAACGCATCATCCTGGAAATCAAAGATTACGGAGTCGGAATTCCTTCACAAGATTTGAAAAGGGTATTTGAGCCTTATTACACCGGGGAAAACGGACGACGCTTTCAGGAATCAACGGGCATCGGCCTCTACCTTGTAAAAGAGATTGCGGAAAAGCTCAATCATGATGTGAGCATCGCTTCAGAAGAAGGGAAAGGAACGACTGTGCAATTTTCGTTCCTTACAAAAATGTAAGTCTTCTTTAATAAAACCGCATAGCTCATCCATATCCTCCTTGATATGATTTGTTTACACAAACAAACGTGGCAAGGAGGATTTTTTATTTGCAATCCAAGTTTATGAAAAGAATCGACACAATCGATGATACGCTTTATGCGGAATCATTTTTATGATCGACTTCAGGGCAGGCGGACCCTCAGCCATCTGATCGCCCAAATAAACGTCACTTGTTCAGCGCTTCTACATGATCTTTTCCTTTTTGTTCGTCATTATCGACGCGCTGAACAAAAAACGAGGCCCGCCATACTTTGCTTCTGCACACCGGCCATTCAGCATTCCGAATGGGCACTGGAGTGGATGTGAAGAATCGCAACATATTGGAAGCGGGCACCCCTAAAAAGCACCGCAAAAGGAGGATATCATGACAGACATGCTGATCGTTAAAAACATCAATAAAACATATAAAGGACAAGTCTCTCATCAGGCTTTAAAAGATATTTCATTCAATGTCGAGGGCAGTGAGTTCACGGCGATCATGGGGCCGTCCGGCTCCGGAAAAACGACGCTTCTCAATATCATTTCGACGATTGACCGCCCCGATTCCGGCGACATTTTGATTCGCGGAGAAAATCCGCATCATCTGAAGAGGGCCAAGCTTGCCCACTTTCGCCGCAGACAGCTCGGATTCGTATTCCAGGATTTTAATTTGCTGGATACGCTGACGATCGGTGAAAATATCATGCTGCCCTTAACGCTTGAAAATAAACCGCTTTCCGTCATGGAAGATAAACTTCAGGCGATTGCTGAAAAACTCGGCATCGAACAACTTCTGAATAAACGGACGTTTGAAGTATCCGGCGGACAAAAGCAGCGGGCGGCCATCGCAAGAGCCGTCATTCATCAGCCCGCTCTCATCCTCGCCGACGAACCGACAGGAAACCTCGATTCGAAGGCGTCAAAAGACGTAATGGAAACGATGCAGCATCTTAATGAAAACGACAATGCCACGATATTGATGGTCACGCATGACCCTGTTGCCGCAAGTTATTGCCGGCGCGTCATTTTTATTAAAGACGGAACATTATTCAACGAAATCCACCGCGGCGCCAACCGCCAAATATTTTATGAAGAGATACTGAATGTGCTGTCCATGCTGGGAGGAAACGCCAATGACCTTTCTTCAGTTCGCTTATAAAAACGTCGTCCGGAATAAAAGAGCCTACCTTGCCTTCTTTTTAAGCAGCGCGTTTTCAGTGATGGTTTTTTTCACATTTGCGATGCTTTTGTTCCACCCCGCTTTAGAGAAAGGCTACTTAAACACCATTGCAAAGCGGGGATTATCGGTGGCTGAATGGATGATTTTCGCCTTTTCCATTCTGTTTGTGCTTTATTCCGTCAACGCCTTTCTCAAGTCGAGAAGCAGGGAATTCGGGATCCTCACCATCCAGGGAATCGCTCCGGGTCAATTGAGGAAGCTGATTACCGCAGAAAACATCATCATCGGCGTGCTCTCGATCGTTACAGGGATCATCGGCGGTCTGGTTTTTGCAAAAACATTTTTTACGATCGGCGCTTATATTTTGGAAATGGACGCTTTGCCATTGTATCTGCCTTGGAAAGCGCTGGCTCTCACAGCCGCCTGCTTTCTCATGCTGTTTATTTTGCTGTCGCAATTTACGGTTTTGTTTATTAAATCAAAAACCGTTACCAAGCTGATCAAAGGCACAGGGAAAATAAAACCTGAGCCAAAACCGTCTGTTATCTTTTCGGTCATCGGCATCGGCTGCCTCGGCTCAGGCTACTGGCTCGTATTGTTCGCCGACATCCATTTTCCCCAAGCCGTCACGATCTTAATTCTGACGATCATCGGGACTTATTTCTTCTTTCGCCAAAGCAGCATTTGGCTGCTGCGGCTCTTAAAAAAACGGAAGTCATTTTATTTGCGCGGAAAAAACGTGCTTTGGGTATCCGATCTTGTCTATCGGCTGAACGATAATGCCCGTCTGTTCTTTCTCGTTTGCATCATTTCAGCCGTCGCCTTTACCGCCACTGGCACATTGGTGATTTCCAAGACTTCCATCGGAAAATTGGATTCTCAATATGAGATAGAGTACTTATTATACAGCGGGAACCAAAAGGAACAGACACACGTTAAGCTGATGGAACAAAAGTTGAAGGACGGACATTTTTCATATGAAAAGGAAGTGACAAAAGGAATTTATATGAGCTATAGCCAGGGACCCTGGGTGCTCCTGACCTCTGAAGGCGAATTCCAAAAGCACTTTAAGTCAGATTCCGGCGAACTGAAAGACGGCGAGGCGATGTATTATCCGAACGCCATCGAGGCGAAAGAAAAGCCGGAAATTCCCAAGACCTTGAACATGTTAAACAAAGATTCGAAGCCGGCAAATGAACATCTAAAAGTGAAAGGTATTAAAAAACCGCTCATTTTGTTAAACAGCGTCGTTGTCGTAAACGGCAAAACCTTCGAAAAGCTGAAAAAACAAGGCGAATTCGTCACATTGTATGGCTATAAGTACAACCGCTGGAAAGAGAGCCTTGATATGATCCAATCACTGGAAAAAGATCTTAGAGAAAAAGCTCCCAATATCCGATTTCAATTTGACGCAAAGGCCAGTACTTATTTTGAAACTGTTCAGCTTCCAAGCCTGAGTCTGTTTATCGGCCTTTTTATTGCGGTTCTCTTTTTTACGGCATCCGGAAGTTTTCTCTACTTCCGCCTGTTTACCGATCTTGAAGAAGATCAGCAGTGCTACCGGTCGCTTGCAAAAATCGGCCTGAGCGAAAAGGAAATGTCGCAGAGCGTGACGATTCAATTGGCCATCCTGTTCTTCTTTCCGTTCGCTCTTGCAGCAGTTCATACGTATTTTGCGATGAAGACGCTCGAGGCGCAGAGTCTTGGTCATTTTGCAGCTCCGGTGTTGATGACGATAGGCGGATTTCTGACCTTCCAACTATTATTCTTTATGATCATTCGAAAAAGCTATTTGAAAAAATTAAAAGGATTTTTAAGGTGATAAAATATGAAAAAAACAATTTCTCTGATTACAGCCGGTTTGGCTGTTGTATGCATCGGTGCATTTCTATTAATTCATCATGAGGTGACAGACAGGTTCAATCCACTTGTGAAGAAAGAAAGCGTGTATGTCCAAATCAACAAAGACGGAAAGCACTTGAGTCCGGGCCGCTATGAGTACACGCTGGAAGGATATAATGACACTGGGAAGGAAAAAGAAATTACATTCTCCTCCAGCGGCTCCCTTCGAAAAAACGCCTACCTAAAGGTACACGCGAAGGGAAAATACGTTGAGACATGGGAAGAAGTACAGCCCGGCGATATGCCGAGTGCAGTTCGGACCAAAGTGATCAGGCAGTAAAAAAACGGCGTCTAGCCGTTTTTTGTGTTACTATAATTTTACAGATTTCCGAAACTTTTTGGCCCGTTGTTCGTAGTAAAACAGAAGTCATATTGGTTAGGAGGTTTTCATATGATTGTTGGAATGATCGGTTTTATCCTGGTGGGATTCTTCCTCTACGCCGCCATGGCGCCGTCCGACGGAAACAACAGCGGCAGCAGCTCTTCAACTTTCTTTGTCGGGGGTCCTGATTCATCCGGCGACAGCGGAAGTGATTTCGGTGGCGGCGGAGATTGTGGCGGCGGCGGTGATGGCGGCGGCTGTTAAGACCCGCGGGCTGCCTTTCCCTATCTTCTGCTCGGACCCTTAGGCTGTATGCAGTTCTTGCTGCAGTCAGCCGGGTATGTTCCAGCCATCTCACTTCATCATTCATTCACCATCTAACTCCAAATACGCCATCATCAATCCAGTTGTTTAACCAGACTTCCGATTGGGAATGATGTAAAGACAGCAGATTCCCGCTCTTCAAACGATTTAAAAGTCACAATTAATCGATTCTGTTACAAAATATATAAAACTTTGCACCTACTTGTTCGATATTAAAAGAAGACATTCACAATAAGGAGGGTTTTTTCCAGATGATTTTTTTACTGGTTTTATTGGCTCTGTTTATTTTGTATTCATTCTTTTTTGACAAGAGCAACAAAAGATCTTATACAAAAGCGGCACCGAAAAGCAGAATATTGATCCGCCAGGCAGCTGCGCCGACCGGATTTTTGAGGGTCATCGAAACCGCACCCGGGCAGCCGGTAAACCGCCGAACCTCTGAAGGTATGCGTCCAAATCTGCGGCTTGTCATGAGCCCGACGGACCAAAATGAAAAAAAATAAAGAAAGCGGCATCATGATAAATGCCGTCTTTCCTATTGTATGCTGTGTTCCACCATTCTTCCAAAGGCGTCCGGCGACATTCCCGGCGAGATGCGGACCCTGTGCAGCGCATACATCCCCTGATCCCTAGCAGCCGCCCCCGGCTCTGTCGTCACCGCCATTTGATACCCCGCCTTCTCAGCCTGTTTGAGCGTTTCGGCATTATAGCGTCCAACTGGATAACTCAGCATGGTTGTGTTCTGCTGAAGCATGCCGTCAAACAATGTTTTGGAACGAGTCATTTCACTCAGCCGCTGCTCTGGAGCAAGTCCGTTCAATTCGACATGATTGATCGTATGGCTTTCGATGGCAATACCGTGTTCGGCCATTTCTTTCATTTGGCTTTCGGTTAAATGATTTTTTCTGCCGACCGATTTACCGATCATGAAAATTGTCGCCTTCATCTCATAATCTTTCAAAATCGGGTACGCTTTTTCAAAGTTATCTGTATAACCATCATCAAACGTAATCAGCACGCATTTTTCACTCGGCATTTTGTCTTGCGTTAAGACAATATAGGCTTCTTCAGGTGTCAGTGTGTAATAGCCGTTATCCTTCAGCCATTTCATATGTCCGCGGAACTCCGCCTCCGGTACGCGCAGGCTGTTTCCTGTGGAAATGCTGTGATACATGAGAATCGGAATGCGGGCGGGGCCTTTCACTTTGATCCACTTGGAGGATGGATCATGCTCCGCCTGCTGTTTTGATTGTTTTGCCGCTTTTTGAGCCGTATTTGGTTCTGTTTTTTCCTCTCCTTTTGCTTCATGACTGGAACACCCGTACAGCATTCCCATCAACATAAGCAGCAAAATGAGCAGTTTCGTTTTTTTCACAAGTATTCCCGCTTTCTATCTATTGAATCCTTTTTAATATCGGTTTCGGAACGAGCATTTTTCACCGTTCCTGCTTTGATGATGAAAGCCAAGCTTTACGCAGTATGCTGATCCCTTCTTCAATTTCCGCTTCAGAAAGCCCCCCAAATCCCGCCATGACGATGGAAGAGCTGCTTTTATGTGGCTCAAGCCAGAAATCTGATACCGGATAAACTTTCACACCGAGTTTTTCCGCTTTATGTATGAAGTCTTGTGCATGTCGGTCTGTCTTCATCAAAATATGGAGCCCCGCTTTTTCGCCGATGATTTCCATGTCATTTCCGAAATGCGTTTTAATGGCCGATATTAATGTTTTGTGCTTTTCTTGATATACTTTTTTCATTTTACGGATGTGTCTTTCGAAAAAACCTTCTTTCATAAATAAAAACATCGCTTTTTGAATGATGGGTGAAGCGGACTGGCTGTAGCGGCCAAGCGTTTCTTGAAATTCATCCGCCAGCTTTGAAGGCAGAACGATATAACTCAATCTCGCTGCCGGAAGAAATGACTTTGAAAAAGTCCCTAAATAAATGACTTTTTCTTTTTTATCAAGCGCTTTTAAAGATGGAATAGGCCTGCCCTGATAGCGGAATTCACTGTCATAGTCGTCTTCGATAATGTAGGCATTCTCACGGCTTGCCCATTCAAGCAATTTCAGCCTCTTCTGTACCGGCAGGACCATTCCATACGGAAACTGATGAGATGGCGTAATATAAACGAGTTTGGCTCGGCTTGCAGCAAGCTGAAACAAATTGATCCCGTCTGTCTCGAGACCAATCGGCTGAAGTTCACATCCATGGTTGAGGAAAACGGAACGCACACCATCATATCCCGGATTTTCCGCCGCAACCAATCGGCCGTGCATTGAGAGCAGCTGGCAAAGAAGTCCGACTGCATACTGCGTACCGGAACAGATCACAATTTGCTCCGGTACACAGCGCACACCCCTTGCCTGAAATAAATACTTCGCCAATTCCGTGCGAAGGCCGAAATCGCCTTTATGATCGCCATACAAAAATAAGTCATGATCTCCACTGTCCATTGCATTCTGCAGACAACGTCTCCATGTTTTGAATGGAAAATGGCTTAAATCGATATCACCATATTTAAAATCATATGTTGCCGCTGAAGCTTGTCCTGTGTCTTTTTGTTCCCGATTGGTATGAATCTTCAATTGACTAGGCGGCATCAGTGTTTTCTCCAAGGGAAGCACTTTGATGCCGATCCTTGGCCTGCTTTCTGTATAGCCTTCTGCAGTGAGCTGCTGATAGGCGCTTTCAACTGTATTTTTGCTTAGATGCAAATGTTCGCATAAATAGCGGATCGGCGGCAAAAGAGCTCCCGCTGGGATGCCGCCGGCCTCTATTTCTTTTTTGATATATTCGTAAAGCTGTATATACAGAGGTGTTTTAAGCTGTTTATTGAGTAAAGGCGTTAACTCTATCATCATCTGACCTCATCAAGTTTTCTATTATTGTCTCTTTTTAAAGGGACAATAACAACTTAAAATCAGTTTAATAATAAAAAGGAGCGTGAATGTGATGGCTCATTCCATTCGGCAAAAACAGCTTGTCTGCACAGATGAAAAAAAGATTGATCAATTTTTAACAGAAGCGCAAACCGGTTATCTCGGCATGTCCACAGATGAATATCCATATGTCATCCCTTTGAATTTCGTCTGGAAAAACGGTTACATTTACTTTCACGGTGCATCAGAGGGACGGAAAATGGACATGCTGCAAGAAAATCCTAACGTATGTTTCACAGTCAGCGAACAATATGGAACAATGGTTCATCCCATTCCCGCTAAAACCGATACCGCTTATATGAGTGTCATTCTTTTCGGCACAGCGTCAATCATCACAGACTTAGATGAAGCAACATCCGCGATGCAGGCTCTTCTCGACAAATACGTACCAGGATACTACAGTACTCCGCTTCACAAAACACATGTTGAAAAGTACAGATCGAGTTTAGGCAGCAAAACCGTTGTCCTTAAAATTCATCCCATAAAGATAACAGCTAAAGAAAACATGCTGAATCAAAGTATGAAATTCGAAAACGGGCGGACCGTACAGGAAGACCGTTGATAAAAAAAGACCCGCAGCTTATGCTACCGGGTCTCCTATGGATTGTGCCGCATTTCCATCTATAAATTTCAATCCCGCTGTGTACCGCTTCTTCCGCTTCTTTATCCAGCAGACGAGCGCCAACCGCTGATCCAGATCCTTCTCATTGATAGAAACTAACACATGTTCATTCATCTCAAGCGGGACGCCGGATTCAATCTGACAGCCTGACAAGCTGATGTCCTTAATCATGATCTCGTGGGCGCCTTTCTCTGCATCATCGGGAAACAGCAGTGTTCCCAGACCTTGAAAGGCCTCGCGGACGTGTTTTCTCTTGTATGCATCCGGGCTTTTTTCTGTTTTCATGAAAAATCGCAGCACTGTTGACAACGTATCAGCCCGCTTTTCCCGGTCGGCCTTTTTTTCATTTTCTTCATCAAACATAAAACCGATCAGTTTCACATACAGTTCCTTGTCCATCTCTTTGAAGTGCAGCCCGATTTCAATGTCTGCCTCGTCTTTTGTCGTCCACATCACCCGAGCCGGCACTTTTCCGACCGCATCTATGATCAGACCGTCCACATGATAGTACATGTGCAAATCAGCCTGATAAGGCAGCCTGATACGCGCGCCCGTGTCGCTCACATCGATCAGTTCGCATTCGTGCTCATCGCCAGAAACGGTGGAAAAAGCCGCCGGCTTGTTGACTGTGAACCGTTCAGAGCTTCGAAATCTCGGCCTGTCAAAGGCAACGAGCAGCGCAAGTATGAGTCCCGTCATATTATAGAGAACCCAAAATAAATGATACGATGTGACGTTCATATCAAAAGTATGCAGAAACCAAAGTTCATAAAGAATTTTCCCGAGAGCAAACAGCGTCATTGCAAGCAGAATCGCACACGGCAGCGCCGTCGTATATTTGAATTTTCGCCGATCTGTGTTGACGCCCTTCGGTGTGACTTTAAAATCAAACCGCTTTTTAAAAATGAATTCCGACAAAGCCGATATCGCCATGTGCGGCGCCATCGATGTATCGTAAATATGACTCCAGCTCATGCTGCGCTGCCGGTCCGAAACGGCTTTAAATGAAAGGTAAGAACCTAAAAACGCAGGCAGCCAAAACGAGGTGATCGACCACAAATCGGTCTTTAAGCTATGTATGCCAAACAGCAAAAACAAGAGCGGCGCCAGGATGTAAACCATCTTAAAAACGCCGAAAAACCAAAAGAGAATACCGTCAAAATAAAGAATGCGCTGCATTGGTGTAAGACCTTTTAAGAAAAGCGGATTCCACTTCTTTCCGCACTGAATGTTTCCCCTGCACCAGCGGTCGCGCTGCTTCAAAAGATCCGTCCACGTTTCCGGCGAGAGACCGACGGCAAGCACTTCCTTGACGAAAACAGATTTAAATTTCGTTTGCAAAAGCATTCCCGTTGCCATATCCTCCGTAATCACGCCTGTCGCAAAACCGCCGATTTCCTCCAAAGCGGTTCTTCTGAAAACCGTATTGCTGCCGACGTACATGACGGCATTAAAACGGTCTTTCCCGGCCTGGAGCCTGCGCATAAAAAAGTCCTGCTCATTCGGAATGTTCGCACCGGAAAATAAGTTGTACTGATAAGGATCTTCATTATAGAAGGCCTGCGGCGTTTGAACAAAAGCCACTTTTTCCTTCTTAAAATAGCCGACAGTTTTCTGCAAAAATGAAGGGAGCGGAACCATATCGGCATCCATCGTCACAATCAGTTCCCCGTTCGAGCAGCTCATCGCATGGTTTAAATTCCCCGCTTTTGCATGCTCATTGTTTGGCCTTGTAACGTAATGAACGCCAAGTTCCTCAGCCAGTTTTTGAATATCCGTCCGCCTTCCGTCATCACACAAATAAATGTTGACAAGCTCTTTTGGATAGTCGAGGCTCAGACAGCCTGCCACAGACTTTTTCAGCACATGGCGCTCCTCGTTATAAGTTGCAATGAGAATATCAACGCTCGGCCAATGGTCTTGATCGCCCAGCGTTTCCGGCTCCCGCTTCCTTTCCTTCCATACTAGCGTATAAAAGATCAAGAGCTGTAAAAAGCCGATACATTCAGTTGCAATCAGGATCACGCCCATCACGATGTCGGCAGGGCGAGAGACAGGCAGTGTATAGCCGAACCGCCAAACAATATACACGCCGTTCGTCATAAGACACAATATGATTAAAAATTTCTTGAAACGCGGATTCATCCAAGATCCCAAAAAACCGATGAGAATAAGGGCAATCATTGCGACGGGATAGCAGTGTAAGATAAATTCCATTTTCTTCTCCTTATGTGCTGATAAAAAACCCTTCGGGAAGGGTTTCTCTAAAATTTCCCTCCATTTCATTCTTTTGCACTCGAATATATTACCACCTTTAGACCTAAATTTCCTTAAAAATAATAAAAAAACATATCTAATTGTCTTTTAAACGCGAAAAATATAAGACTATAGACTCTCTTCCAAAAAATCCATAAGGCTCACGTTGATAACCCTTCACATATATGCCACCTCAAGATTGAATCTTTTGTCGCAGACGTCCTCTGTCTCTTCGGAGACGGGAGCTGAATGTATCAACGGTTCACACAGGAAAAAAGGTCTCTGCTCCTAAATGTTTGATTTATTTTTGACGGATTGACAGCTTTTTTGTGTCGATTTTGATTCCAGTAAAAGGAGATTCGGGAATTACCGCATCAAAAAAAGCCTGCACAAGGCCATTAAACAGTGTCCAGACACGTCTTTAACCAAATGGACCCGCTCTAGATCATCATGTGAAAACAGCTAGGTCTTCCTGCACGGTTGTCTGAATTTTGATTTTTTTAGTATACTTAATTTAGTTAAATAACTCAGAGCAAAGGGATAACAAAAAGGATGGGGGAAAGAAAATGGAAGCAAAACCAAAGGTACAACATATACCGATTCAAACAACGAAAGAACCGGATGAAAATTTTTTTGCAAGAGCAATGAATGTTAAAATCGGCATCATTCCGCTGCCCGTGTACTTGCTGCTCTTCGCTTTGATTGTGACGTTTGTCTATATGCACGATCTGAAAAGCGACATTTTAACAGCTATTGCAGTTACGGGCTTTTTCGGATTCACCTTCGCCCAAATCGGAAAGTCGCTGCCGCTTCTTCGTTCTGTCGGCGGTGCCGCTATACTTGCGACATTTATTCCTTCAGCTATCGTCTATTACCATCTCATTCCCGATGACATTATCAAATCAACAACTGAATTTACAGAAAACTCAAACTTTCTTTATTTGTTTATTTCAGCCATTGTAGTGGGAAGCATTTTAGGGATGAAAAGAGAAACGCTGGTCAGGGCGTTCATTAAAATTTTCATTCCGCTGATCGCAGGGACAATTGCCGCAGCGGCAGTCGGTCTGACAGTTGGTACAATGCTCGGCCTCGGATTTCAGCATACGCTGCTGTACATTGTGATTCCGATCATGGCCGGAGGGGTTGGCGAGGGAGCCATTCCGCTGTCCATCGGCTATTCGGAAATCATGCACATGTCACAAGGAGAAGCTTTTGCACTTGTCATTCCTTCCATTATGTTCGGAAGCTTAAGCGCTGTCATTTTGTCCGGGGTTTTAAATGTAATGGGGAAGAAAAAGCCTGAATGGACAGGCAACGGAAAAGTCGACCGTTTCGAAAGTGGGGACGCACTGCCGCTTGAAAGCCGCGACAAAGACAAAGAAAGCGTTTTTAACCTTTCCCACTTTGCATCGGGAGGCATTCTTGCCGTCTCATTATATTTGGTCGGTATGCTTTCACATGACTTGTTCGGATTTCCAGCACCCGTCATGATGCTTCTCTTGGCTGTTGCCGTGAAACTGTTTCGTTTGGCTCCGGCGAATTTGGAAAACGGCGCCTACGGCGTGTCACGTTTCTTTTCAACTGCTGTGACATATCCGCTGCTTTTTGCCATTGGCGTCTCCATGACACCGTGGGACAAGCTGATCGCTGCTTTTAATATTGCCAATATTATTACGATCGTATCTGTCGTGATCACGATGATAGCCGTCGGCTTTTTTACAGGAAAGTGGCTGAACATGTACCCGATCGAAACCGCGATTATCAATGCCTGCCATTCAGGTCAGGGCGGAACGGGGGACATCGCCATTCTCAGCGCCGCCGAGCGCCTCGAGCTCATGCCGTTTGCTCAGGTATCCACAAGAATCGGCGGAGCGATAACCGTTACACTGACATTGCTGCTGTTAGCCCAGTTTTATTGATGAATGAAAAAGCCTGCAGAGCAAACTGCAGGCTTCAGATTGTTGACAAAATCCCAAAACGGCTTTTTGTTTTGGGATTTTGTCATCTTTTCAGCGTGATTGAAAACCTTTGCAGTCTAGGAAGGCCGAGCATCGGAGCGGAGCGAATGTTGGAATTCGTGAGCACCGACGCGCAGGCCTGACAACGAATGCGAGGGTTTGTCGACACGCTGAAGCCTGCAGAGCAAACTGCAGGCTTTCTGTTTAGTATCTAGCGTACTTTTTTCGGAACATAGTCGGGAAAGTCTGTCACAATCCCGTCCACGCCAGCCTTTAAAAGCGGAGGCACTTCATCGCGGGAGCGGACGGTCCATGGCGTAATTTTCATGCCGAACGCATGGATTCTCGGCACAAGTGTAGGATCAGCGGCCACATTTTTTAAGTTGGCGTTCACATATTTGGCATAGCCGGAAAATGCCTTGAGCTTTGCATCTGTTAAGTCCGCTGTTTTTGACGTTAAGACACCTGTCGGCATTGATGGGAGCAGCTGATGAATTTTGTATACAGAGTTGAAATCAAACGATTGTACAATGATTTTTCCGTTTTTAGGCTTATCCATTCTCCGCTCTTTCAATGCCGCTGATACTTTTTCTTCGATTCCCGGATAGCGTGCAGGTTCTTTCAATTCGATCAGCATTCCGATCTTTCCTTTATACCGGTCAAGCACTTCTTCAAATGTCGGAATGCGTTCCCCGGCGAACTGCGGCCCGAAGTAGCTGCCAGCATCAAGCTTGCGCAGCTCGGCAAGCGTCAAGTCCTTTACGGCGACCGGCAGCACTGAGCCGATGTCTGTCGTACGGTTTACAGTTGTATCATGAATGACGACAAGCTCCCCGTCCTTGGACATTTGAACATCCAGCTCGATATAATCCGCTTTCATCTGAT
The DNA here is from genome assembly GCF_002993925.1 of Bacillus paralicheniformis. Lineage (NCBI taxonomy): Bacteria > Bacillati > Bacillota > Bacilli > Caryophanales > Bacillaceae > Bacillus > Bacillus paralicheniformis. Next base: position 4,175,487 of record NZ_CP023665.1, read on the forward strand.
GCGCCTTTTCAAAGGCAGCCATCGTGTTTTCCGGCGCATATCCAGAAGCACCTCTGTGCGCAATGACAGCCACTTTTTTAGGCTTCGCCGCCGGCTCTTGCGCTCCCGCGTCCGTTGCAAACAGTGCTGACCCGATAGAAACCCCGATCAATGAAGATAACATCAATTTCTTTAATAAAGCTGACACATCATCCACTCCCCTTTTGCTCTTCTCTTGCCAAAGTATAGGTTCGCACTGTTAAGATTATGTTTCAGCAGTCTTTAATTTTCATAAATTTCCTGATAAACAAAAAAAGACCCCCTCAGCAAGAGATCTTTTTTTGGATATATCAGCGCTCACAGGCAATTTTGTCTTTATCGCGGTCCAGCTTTTTATTGGCGTCATAAAGCGCTTTTGAAACATACGGCTTGTACTTCGTTTTTCCGCCTTTGTTTTTGACCGACTTCGAACGTGCGACGCCGCCTTTATAGTCTTTATTTAAAGCTTTGCAGTTTTTGTACGTTTTTACCTTCGTTTTTGCTTCTGCCACATCGCCGGCACCCCAGGAAAAACCGATGATAAGACCGGCAGACAAAAGACCCGCTGCTATTTTTTTCATCCCGTTTGACCCCTTTCGTCTAATTCTTATGTATCTTTTACCATAATAAAATATTTTTCTTATTCACTCAAGAAAAATATGACATTTTATTGAATAAAAAGTATGTATTGGACAAAGGACTTTTCACACAAAAAACCGGCCGCGTTATGCGCCGGCTTCATCAACATATTGATGTTCACAAGTCTTTTTCAAAACAGCGTGAATCTCATAGGCCAATTCCTTCGGATGGATGCACAGCATGTCTTCCAAAGGACTGTTCCAGTTCCCGTTCTTAATCAATTTCAGCGCATAATGGCCGGCCGGACTGCACTCGGGATACCACTCTATATCGAGGAGGAGGCATTCTTCCTCATGCCGCAGCTTCAAAAGATCCCGTTTGAAATCTGACCGCCAGGCCTTGCTGTCAGGCGCCAATTCATCGGGGTTTGTATCGGTTAATGAGTGATGCACAACCGTCCAACCGGCCGGGATTCTAAGCCTCAGCAAATTGCGGGCGCCGCCAGAGGCGCGAATCCTATCTTCCAACCGTTCGACCAGCTGTTCATACGGCGTATCTGAATCTTCACTGACCAGCGTTTGATCAGCATTTAGCATCCTGATAACGTACTTCAGTTCTCCAGCATATTCAACTTGTACCATTTTACCGGAGGTTTCATTCTCCAAGGTGAAGAGCGTACGGCGGGGATCGCGAATCGGCTTTTGATACAAATGATTTTCTTTCACTGTCCAGCCGGCCGGCACCATTAAAGGATGCAATTTAAAAAAATACTGAGATTTGGTCAACGTTCTCACATCCTCTATCCTTGTTCTGTCCTCTTTCCTATCAATCTATGTGCCGGGCCGGCTTCTTAGAACAACGGCGGACCAGCCTCACAAAAAAACCGCCTGACGCTTCATAAAGCAGTCAGGCGGCTTTTCGTTTTTACTCGCCGGTTTTTTCTTTTCCGTAATGATACGTTGATGGATCAACAGGTTTGAAGTCTGAAATTTCGTGGAACCTTAACAGATCTTTATAGAGTACTTGGTCGGACAGATCCAGCTGTTCGGACACCTGTGATTTGAGGTTTTCCGTTTCCTGGTTGCCTTTGATCTCTTTTCCTGTCTTTGTATCGTATACGGTCGTATCAATCATCGTGTACTTCGGCGTTACATAGTTTCCATTTCTGAAAGCCACGGTTTCGTCGTGGTCTTTAGAAAAGAGGTCTGTACCAAAGTTGATGTATTTTTTGCTGTCAATACCTTGCAGGTGAAGAAGTGTCGGCATGACATCCATTTCGCCGCCATACGTATGATTGACTCCGCCTTTTTTGCCCGGAACGCGGATCATAAGCGGTACGCGCTGATTCATCGCGTTTTGATACGGTGTAATCTCTTTTCCTAATACTTCTTTCATCGCACGGTTGTGGTTCTCTGAGATTCCGTTGTGGTCGCCATAGATGACGATGACGGAATCATCATATAATCCCGATTTTTTCAGCTCTTTAAAGAAATCTTCAAGCGCTTCGTCAAGATAACGCGCCGTCTGGAAATACCCGTCTACCGTTTTGTCTCCCGTCGTTCCCTTTTCAAGGGTGGCATCCTTTTCATCCAAAATGAACGGATAGTGGTTTGTCAGCGAGATTAAATGCGCATAGAACGGCTGTTTCAGCGATTTCAGCTTCGGAATTGATTCTTCAAAGAACGGCTTGTCTTTCAAGCCAAGGTTGACGAGATTCTCCTCTGACATGTCATATGTGCTGGCATCGAAGAATTTGTCATAGCCAATTTGTTTATACACCTGGTCGCGGTTCCAGAATGACTTGTAATCCCCGTGGAGCACGGCGCTTGTGTAGCCTTCTTTTTGGTTCAGAATCGCCGGCAGGGACTGGTACGTATTTTGCCCTTTTGTTACAAACGCGCTGCCTTCAGGCAGTCCGTAAAGGCTGTTGTCCATCATCAATTCGGCATCCGCGGTTTTACCTTGACCGGTCTGATGGAAAAAGTTATCGAAATACATCATGTCATTCTGGCCGTGCGCCAGCTTGTTCAAGAACGGCGTGACTTCTTTTCCGTTCAGCTTATAATCGATCAAAAACGTCTGGAAGCTTTCCAAATGAATCTTGATGATGTTCTTACCTTTTGCTGCGCCGAAATACTCGTCATTCGGTTTTGCATAATGCGAATTTGTATAGTTAATGACGCTCGTCAGGTCGTCGCTGCTCGCATATGCCTTTTGGCTCGCGTTTTGGGCAGCCTGAACACCATCATAGATCATGTAATTGTAAGGCCCCAAATACTTGACGATATAATTTCGGTCAAATGTTCTTGTCAAAAGCTCCGGACGGTCTGTCTCAGCAACTGCAAGGTTGATGAAAAACAGCGCCACTCCGCCGATAACGACAGTTGCAGCCCATCTTTTTTTCAGTTGTGCCGCCTTCAGTTCAGGCAGCTTCACACATAATGCAATCAGAATGATCAAATCGACGAAATAGATAACGTCATGAAATGCCATGATGTCAAAAACGCCATCCGACATGTTGCCGAGGTTTCCGGCTTGTTTTAAGTTTGCAAACGTCAAAAAGTCATCAAAGAAACGGTAAAACAGGATATTTGCATATAAAGCAAACGTCATCACAGCATCAATGATGATGATCCATATCGCCGACCGACGGCCTTTAGCAAACAAAGCCAAACCGAGTGCAGCAATCGTGAAGCTGAATGGGTTGATAAACAGCAGCATGTGCTGCGTAGACCCTTTCACACCCAAATTAAACTCTAAAAAGTAGGAAGCATAGGTTTTAGCCCATACAAAAACAACAGCTAACACAAAAAAGCTTAGCTTATGAGAGAATATTTTTTTCATGATAACCTCTACCTTTTTAAACTTTTTTCAGACCGCTTTCTGTTTCAGTCAATGAAGCGTGAGGAAACGATAATATATCATTCTACTAAAAGTCTCGGCGGTTTTTCAAGCACGTCCACGATGAAAATCCCCCAGCTTCCCTCACTCAAACAGTCCACGTCTGCGTAAAAAAATTCCGCATTTAAGACTACGGCCTCTAATTAAGACGAATGAATTTCCCCAAAGGTTTCAGTTATTTTCATTCATCTCGAAAATTGCTCTTTCCCGGACGATTAAATATCTTTATGAAATTCATTTAAATAAGCTTTTCTTTGCGCTTCTGTGAACCGGCCGATCCAGTCCGCACGCGCTTCCTCCGTCATATAGGGCAGAATGTATAGCTCGACCGCTTTATAAAATGCCGGTTCAGGAAGAATGTTGTACGTCGGAATCCGCACCATGCCGTTCCCGCGCGTCTCTATCAGTATATCCATAAAGAAAATGCCTTTCAGGCTGAAGCGGTGCTGCGCCATTTTAAGGCTTTTAATGTCCTTGAACAATACAGATTTCTTCCCTGAGAACAGCCGCCCGCCTTCTCCCTCGATCATGCTGAAGATGATGTTTCCTTTTTTTGTGAATGCCGGAAATATCATTAGAAAAGTAATCAAACCATAGATGATCCCGAAAAGTCCGACTCCCAGGTAAAGCAATGAATATTTCGATTCGAGTTTTATTGCTTCATAAAAGAGCCACAATCCGACCAATCCGAAACCTGCCGTCCCCGCAAAAGCCCATACTCTAAAGAACATTCGGCTTTTCACATCAATTGGCTTTTTTTCTTCCTGTTCCAAAAATAATAGACCTCCTTTACTTCAGCAAGCGGATTTCTATATTAATGATATTCATGCCACAATCTACCTTACCACAGAAACCGGTTTCTGCATAAAACTTGCAGTGTGAATGATCACGTATTCGTCCAATCAGCAGACGATCTGTCCCTAATCACGACCCGATGAATACAAAAAGGCTCCCGGCCATCTGCCGGCAGCCTTCCCCTATTTTGAAATATCAACAAATCCCTCGCCGAATACATCCCTGACATCGTGGATGATGACAAATGCTTTTTTATCTGTGCTTCTTATAATTTTCTTGAGCATGGACAGCTCTTGTTTGTTAATGACAATGTATAGAATTTCTTTGGAATCGCCCGTATAGTGTCCGCGTCCCGTTAATATCGTGACGCCGCGGTCCATCAAGGTATTGACCTGCGCGGCGATCTCGTTTTTATGCTCAGAAATGATCGTGATCGCTTTTTTCGTGTTGAGCCCTTCGATAATGAAATCCATGACCTTTGTGGCGATGTACAGCATGACAATCGTAAACATCAGCTTTTCAGCACCAATGATAAAGTAGGAACTGAACACGACAACTAAATCGATCATCAGCAAGGCATAGCTGATGTTCCAGTCGAAATATTTATTGGCGATTCTCGCGAGAATCGCAGACCCGGCAGTGGTTCCGCCGACACGAATGATCATGCCGATGCCGACGCCGGCAAATACCCCGGCAAAGATCGTGCTGATGATCACTTCATCAGCCGGTACCGTCCAATCTTCAGTAACATGCAGAAAAAATGAATTGGCCGCCACCGCAATGATGGTATAAATCGTCGTTTTTTTATCCAAAAAGCGATAGCCGATAATCAGAAGAATGCCGTTCAGCACAAAGTTTGTGATGCCCGGAGACCATTCAAAAACGTAGTATAAAATCAGCGTGATCCCCGTGACGCCGCCTTCTCCCAAGTCATTCGGGATGGCGAACAGATTCACGGCTAACGCAAAGAAAAATGCGCCTATAACAATCAGGATCATATCCATTGCTTTCTTTTTCATAAAACTGCATCCCCTTCCTTATTCGTAGTCGATTTCCTGTAAAAAGTAAAAAAGCCCCGGAGAGAAGCTCTTTGATTAAGAGCAAAAACTCCTGGGCTTTTATCCCACCGTGTCATAACGATATCTTCGCTATGTGTTTTCTCTCGGACCAGACCAGCGCGGAACCCACTGCGGAACCCTAGAAAACCACCTTTTCTCTGTTATCAATTTGTCATCTTCAAGCATTATAAGTGAAATTTTGGGGTCTATCAACCCCTTTAACAGACTGAAAGATTTGTTTTTTTGTAAAATAGCTTCCATCTGCCGACGATAAAACCGTCCTATAATAATAGATATACGTGTTTTGCCTGGGAGGCGCTCTTATGAACAAACAAAAACGGCAATGGCTCATCAAGCAAACCATTCTCGAACATCCGGTAGAAAATCAGGAACAGCTGGCATCCCTGCTGGAAAAACGGGGCATCGCCGTTTCGCAGTCTACCATTTCCCGCGATATTAAAGAAATGTATCTTGTGAAACAGCCCGGTGAAAACGGAAAGCTTGTCTACACGACAAATGCTTCCTTATCCATCAACCCTTCCAAAATATTAAAAGATAAAATCTCCGACGTTGTCCTTCATGTGCATCGGACGGACAACTTGATCATTATTAAAACAATGCCCGGCAACGCCCATGCCATCGGCGTCCTTCTTGATAAGCTGGGAAGCCCGGAAATGCTGGGCTGTATATGCGGGAACGATACATGCCTTGTGATTTCCCAATCGCCTGAGGCAGCCCAATCATTTTGTGATCACTTATGCTGATCCGGCCATCCGGATCAGCTTTTTTTCCCTCAAAAAAAATTTTTTCAAAAAATCCCCTTTAAAAATATACACGTTTTATACGTTCTATTCTCTGCTCCTGCAAGGACTCATTTTCGATTTATCATAATTATTCATTTTTGTTTTTGCTTCATCAAAAAACATGTGAAATATATCACGTTTTCGTTGTTATCGCTTTCACATCGCGCTTTTCCTTCCTGTTTTAAGCTGTACATGTAACAAAAAGAGCTTAGGAGGCGGGATGATCATGACAACACCGATACACGTTTACTCTGAAATCGGCCCTTTGAAAACCGTCATGCTGAAGCGGCCCGGTCGGGAACTGGAAAACCTCACACCCGAATATCTGGAAAGGCTTCTCTTTGACGATATTCCCTTTTTGCCAGCGGTGCAAAAAGAGCATGACCAATTTGCAGAAACGTTAAAGAAACAGGGAGTTGAAGTTCTTTATTTAGAAAAGCTGACGGCTGAAGCCCTGGATGACGCTTTCATCCGCGAGCGGTTTATCGATGAGCTGTTAACGGAAAGCAAAGCAGATATCAACGGCGCTTACGACAGACTGAAAGAGTTCTTGCTCACCTTTGACGCCGATTCGATGGTCGAACATGTGATGAGCGGGATTCGAAAAAATGAGCTGGAACGCGAAAAGAAATCGCATCTTCATGAGCTGATGGAAGACCATTATCCATTTTATCTCGATCCGATGCCAAACCTTTACTTCACAAGAGATCCGGCGGCCGCCATCGGAAGCGGACTGACCATCAACAAAATGAAAGAGCCTGCTCGCAGGAGAGAGTCGCTGTTTATGCGCTACATTATCAATCACCACCCGCGTTTTAAAGGGCATGAGATTCCGGTTTGGCTTGACCGTGATTTCAAATTCAATATCGAAGGCGGAGATGAGCTTGTCTTAAATGAAGATACCGTAGCGATCGGGGTATCAGAACGGACAACGGCTCAGGCGATCGAGCGTCTTGTCCGGAACTTATTTCAGCGGCAGAGCCGGATTCGCCGCGTACTGGCCGTCGAAATACCGAAGAGCAGAGCCTTTATGCATTTAGATACCGTCTTCACGATGGTTGACCGAGATCAATTCACGATCCATCCCGCCATCCAGGGGCCTGAAGGAGACATGCGGATCTTCGTTCTTGAGAGAGGGGAAACGGCAGACGACATTCGTACGACTGAAGAACACAATCTGCCGGAAGTGCTAAAAAGAACGCTCGGCCTTTCAGATGTCAACTTGATCTTCTGCGGCGGCGGAGACGAAATCGCTTCAGCCAGAGAGCAGTGGAATGACGGTTCCAATACACTCGCGATCGCTCCTGGTGTCGTCGTCACCTATGACCGGAATTACATTTCTAACGAATGTTTGAGAGAACAGGGCATTAAAGTTATCGAAATCCCGAGCGGGGAGCTTTCAAGAGGACGCGGCGGCCCGCGCTGCATGAGCATGCCGCTCTATCGCGAAGATGTGAAATAGCCAAACCTAAAGAAAAAGGAGAGAGATCCATGAACCAAACGATTGATTTAAAAGGCAGAAGCTACTTAGCTGAAAAAGATTTTTCCGAAGAAGAAATCCTCTATTTGCTCGATCTCGCCCAAAAATTAAAAGAAAAAAAAGCGCAAGGCATCAAGCATCGCTATTTGGAAGGTAAAAACATCGCTTTGCTGTTTGAAAAGCCTTCTACAAGAACGCGCTGCGCTTTCACGACAGCCTGTATCGACCTCGGTGCGCATCCCGAATATTTGGGCAAAGACGACATTCAGCTCGGCAAAAAAGAATCGATCGAAGACACAGCCAAAGTTCTCGGCCGCATGTTCGACGGAATTGAATTCCGCGGATTTGAACATGAAAAAGTGATTTCCCTGGCAGAGCATTCCGGTGTGCCGGTATGGAACGGGCTGACCGATTTATGGCATCCGACGCAGATGCTTGCGGACTTTATGACAGTGAAAGAACATACGGGACGCGTAAAAGGGATCAAACTCACCTATATCGGCGACGGCCGTAACAACGTCGCAAACAGCCTGCTCATCGGCGGCGCCAAAGTCGGCATGGACGTGAGAATCTGCTCGCCTCAAGAGCTGTTCCCTGATCAAGACATCGTTAAAATGGCGGAAGCGTTCGCCGAAGAATCCGGCGGAAAAATCACCGTCACAAGCGATACAGATGAAGCCGTGTCCGGAGCCGACGTTCTGTATACGGACGTCTGGGTATCCATGGGAGAAGAAGACAAGTTCGCTGAAAGGATCAAACTGCTCAAGCCTTATCAAGTGAATATGGATCTCGTCAAGAAAACAGGAAACGATAACGTCATCTTCCTGCACTGTCTGCCTGCCTTCCACGACCTTCATACAACTTACGGACAAAACGTTTACGATCAGCACGGCCTTAAAGAAATGGAAGTGACGGACGAAGTGTTCCGCAGCAAACACTCTAAAGTGTTCGATGAAGCTGAAAACCGCATGCACACAATTAAAGCTGTCATGGCAGCGACACTCGGCGATCTTGACTGACAGGAAAAGGGGCTCATTCCCTTTTCCATTCTAAACCGAATGAGGTGACAAAAATGGCGGAAGAAAAGAAACTTGGGCTGTTTGCACTTATCGCGCTTGTCATCGGATCGATGATCGGCGGGGGCGCCTTCAACCTTGCAAGCGACATGGCTTCAGGAGCGGGGGCGGGAGCCATTTTAATCGGCTGGATCATCACCGGAGTCGGCATGATTGCCCTGGCCTTCTCTTTCCAAAACTTGACCACGAAAAGGCCTGATTTAGACGGCGGTATTTTCACTTATGCGCGGGAAGGATTCGGCCATTTTATGGGGTTTAACAGCGGCTGGGGGTACTGGTTCGCAGCCCTTCTCGGCAATGTCGCATACGGAACGCTGCTGTTCAGCGCAGTCGGATATTTCATCCCTGCGTTTGGAGACGGACAAAACGTCGCATCGATTATCGGTGCAAGCGTAATCCTCTGGTGCGTGCACTTTTTGATCCTGCGCGGGGTACAGTCCGCTGCCATGATCAACTTAATTACGACCATTTCAAAACTGGTACCGATTTTTGCTTTCATTATCGCCATTATCTTTGTGTTTCATCTTGATTTATTTACGAACGATTTCTGGGGAAAAGGGCTGTCGCTCGGTTCCATCGGGACACAGGTCAAGAGCACGATGCTGGTGACCGTCTGGGTGTTTACCGGAATTGAAGGGGCCGTCTTATTCTCAAGCCGTGCCAAAAAATCAAGCGATGTCGGCAAAGCGACTGTCATCGGCTTGATCAGTGTACTTGTGATTTACGTCATGATTACGATGCTGTCGCTCGGCGTCATGAATCAGCAAAACTTAGCCGGGCTTCCGAATCCTTCAATGGCCGCGATCATGGAGCATATCGTCGGCAAATGGGGAGCTGTGCTCATCAACTTGGGATTAATCATTTCCGTATTGGGCGCCTGGCTGGCCTGGACATTATTCGCGGGCGAACTCCCGCTGATCGCGGCGCGCGAAGGGGTCTTCCCGAAATGGTTCGGCAAAGAAAATAAAAACGGCGCGCCGACAAATGCGCTGACTTTGACAAACGCCATTATCCAGCTGTTTTTGCTGACGTTTCTCATTTCGGATGCGGCCTATCAGTTTGCATTCTCCTTGGCTTCCTCGGCCATCTTGATCCCGTATCTGTTTTCCGGGCTTTATCAGCTTAAATACAGCTGGCTGCACAAAGAACCTAACCGGGGAAAGAACCTCATCATCGGGATCATCGCAAGCATTTACGGCGTCTGGCTCGTATATGCCGCAGGACTTGATTACCTGCTTTTGACCATGATTTTATACGCTCCCGGCATTCTCGTATTCCGGGCTGTCCGCAAAGGAAAAGAAGGCCCCGTCTTCAATAAGGCCGAGCTTTTGATTGCCGCCGCGATTCTTGTATTGGCTGTCATCGCCGTGATCAGGCTGGCTGCGGGAAGCATTTCAATTTAACAAAACAGAGGTGATGATCAAATGAAAAAAAGAAAAATTGTCGTCGCACTTGGCGGTAATGCCATCCAAACCGGAGATGCCAGTGCAGAAGCGCAAAAGCGCGCGCTTGAAGAAACCGCCATGTATTTGGCGGATATGATCGACAGCGGCGCCGAATTAATCGTCACGCACGGAAACGGCCCGCAGGTCGGAAACCTGATGATTCAGCAAAAAGAGGCGGATTCCCCGAAAACACCGGCCATGCCGCTTGAAACTTGTGTTTCCATGACCCAGGGAATGATCGGCTATTGGCTGCAAAATGCTCTTGACCGGGCGCTGCATGCGAAAGGGAAAGGCGGACATGCGGCAACCGTCATCACCCGGGTCGCCGTCCGAGGCGATGATGAAGCATTCCGCAACCCGACAAAACCGATCGGTCCGTTTTACAGCGAAGAAGAAGCGAAAGAACTGATGAACAGCCGCAACGGCGGCCTCGTTTTTAAAGAAGACGCCGGAAGAGGCTGGCGCCGGGTCGTACCGTCTCCGGCTCCGGTATCGATCCTTGAACACGATGTTATCAATGATCTTGTCGAACACGGACATATCGTCATTGCGGCCGGCGGCGGAGGCGTTCCCGTCATTGAAAACGGCGATGCCGTCTCCGGTATTGACGCCGTCATCGACAAAGACTTTGCCGCCTGCAAACTGGCGGAACTTGTGCAGGCTGACGAACTGGTCATTCTAACAGGTGTCGACTATGTTGCCGTCGATTATTTAAAGCCGACAGAACGCGCGCTGAAACGCGTCACCACCGAAGAACTGAAAGGTTATATAAAAGAAAAGCAATTTGCAGAAGGAAGCATGCTGCCAAAAGTCAAAGCAGCCATCCAATTTGCCGAAGCCAAAAAAGGCAATAAAACGGTCATCACATCCCTGAAATTAGCCAAAGACGCTCTCCAAGGAAATGCCGGCACGATTGTCGAACAAGCCTAAAAGCAAAAGGAAGGGCTCGGGGAGGGTTCTTCCTTTTGCCAATCGTCAAAAACAAGTAAAATTTAAACTATATAGCCGCAACATAAGAAAATCGATAAGGGTGGTCCATATGAAGAACAAAGACATCGTACATCAACTGAAAAAGTTTCCTCTTCTCGCTTCCCTGAATAAAAGAGATCTGGAAGATATGAAACAGTTTATCTATTGGCGCACTTACCATAAAGGCCAGATATTATTTATGGAAGACGACCCCCGGGAACGAATGTACCTTCTTCTCGACGGCTTTATCAAACTCGAAAAATCAAACGAAGCTGGATCCATGTTTTATACCGACTATGTACGTCCTCATACCCTCTTTCCATTTGGAGGCTTGTTTCGGGATGAGCATTATCACTATGCCGCCGAAGCCTTAACAGATATTGAACTCTACTATATACCCATGAACATCTTCGAAGATCTCGTCCGGGACAACAAAAACCTGCTTTACGATATTCTCAATCATTTATCAGACATTCTTGCCCTCCACGAGGAAAGGCTGAAGCGCATTACACTCTCCCATGCACACGACAGGGTCACACAAGCCATTTACTATTTAACCGAAAGCCTCGGTCAAAAAGAAAGCAATTCAACCGTCATCAACTGTCCGATCACCGCTGCTGAAATTGCCAAAATCTCAGGGACATCCCGCGAAACCGTCAGCGCCGTCCTGAAAAAGCTCCGCTGCGAAGGCGTGATCAGTCAAATGAACAAGCAGATTATGATCAACCGGCCGGAGTATTTTATGTAGATCATATATGAGAAATCATCCCGACGACAAGCGGGATGATTCCCCCCGCCGCCTTTATTTATACCGGAATTCCTCTGTTTCAAACTGTCTGTTTTTGATGATATCCCGATAAAAGCAAGCCGATTTTTTCAGCGCCCTGCTGCGGTTGTCCTCCAATCGGATCTCAACAAGGCCGTAGCGGTTTTTAAAGGCGTTCATCGGAGAGACGTTGTCCGTGAACGCCCAAAGCATATATCCTTTGCAGTTTGCGCCGTCTGCGATCCCTTTCATTGCCTCTCGCAAATGGGCCGAAATAAAATCGATTCTGTAGTCATCCTGAATGACACCTTCTTCATTTTTAAAACGCTCCTCATGTTCGACGCCCATCCCGTTTTCCGCAATCAGCCATTCGATATTTCCGTACTCATGTTTGAGTCTCATCGCCATATCATAGACAATTTGGGGATAGATCTCCCATCCTCTGAATGGGTTCATTTTTCTGCCGGGCAGCTCAAAGTATTCATAGTAATAAGCGGGATGAAATGGCGTTGAGTCATTCCACTGTCTTGACGGAGCTTTTACACGGCGGGGGTAATAAAGGTTAATGCCGGCAAAATCTACTGTATGCTGTTTGATGATGTCAAGCTCCGCCTCATCATGGTCAAACAGAATATCGTGTTTAACCAAGAGCTCTATCAATTCATCGGGGTAGGCGCCTTTGATGCTCGGATCCAAAAAAACCCTGTTAAAAAACAAATCATAGATGCGGGCCGCTTTTTGGTCATGAGGCGCGCTTGATCTCGCATAAGTAACCTCCGGATTCAAAATAACGCCGATTTTGGCGCCTTCCAGGCAATCGGACTTGCGGGCGTGAAAAAGCCTGACGCATTTCGCCGTCGCCAATGCCTTATTAAAATTCCATTGCATCCATTTTTTTGTGTTCTGCTCATATGGATATCGAATTGCATCAAGGAAAATCCGGGTTTGCGGGACAATCGGTTCATTAAAAGTAAACCAATATTTCACCCTGTCTCCATATCGTTCAAATACTTTTTTCGCATATGCCGCAAATAAATCTATGACATGTTTAGACCCCCACCCTCCGTATTTCTCCATTAAAACTGCGGGAATCTCATAATGCTCAAGGCAAATCATCGGTTCCACACCTGATGCAATCAGCTCATTGATGACATCGTCGATATAGCCTGCGTACACTTCGTCAACTTCTGCTGTTTCATAATCAATCAGAAAGCGGGACCAGTTAATCGATGTCCGGTAATGTGTCAAGCCGATCTCTTTCATATGATGAATATCCTCTTTATAGCGGTTATAAAAATCGGTTGCCACAGCCGGTCCGTATCCGTTATGCCATACATGCGGGTCATTCTTGTACCACATATCCAAATAAGAATCCTGTGTCGGCCGCTTCCCGGCCCACCCCTCTGTCTGCCACGCCGACGCTGCTGCGCCGAGAATAAAATCGGCGGGAATCTTCCACGTTTGTCTCGCCATTTTGTTCGCTCCTTTCAACGCCTTTACATGGAAACATTGTTTTCAGAATTTACCGTAAGGCTTCGATTCATCAACATCACAAACGGAAGATAAATAAGGGCAGAGACGATGATGCATACGATTTGTGTGACGACGGCGCCGAGGCTTCCTCCTGTCGACAGCCACACATTGATAATCGGCGGTGTCGTCCACGGCACCATGACAACGGCTTTTCCGGCAAAGCCCGCCGCTGTCGCGATGTAACCGATCGCCCCCGTCACAAGCGGCGTCACAATAAAAGGAATCGCCATTAACGGATTCAGCATGACGGGAACCCCGAAGATCACCGGTTCATTGATATTGAAGATGCCGGGACCAAACGAAATTTTTGTAATGCTGCGCAAATCCTCCCGTTTCCCCGCGATAAAAATCGCGATCAACAGGCCGATCGTGACGCCGGATCCGCCGATGCTCATGTACACATCCCAAAACGGCATCGTAATGATATTCGGAATCGATTCGCCGGCAGCGTATGCATTCATATTGACGGTAATCGAAGCGAGCAGCAAAGGCTCCCTGATCGGCTTCACCATCTGGTTTCCGTGTATGCCGATGACCCAGAAAAACTGTGCGACAAACACTAGCAGCAAAATCCCGGGAAGGCCTTGAATCGCACCCTCAAGCGGTTTTTGCACGACATTGTACACAGCTTCATGAAGGTATACGCCCGTCAGCCGATGAAAAGCAAATCCGAAGCTGGCGATGATCGTGACCGTAATAATCGAAGGAAATAAAGTGCCGAACGAGACAGAGACATTGGCCGGCACGCTGTCCGGCATTTTAATTTTGAGCCGGTCCATGCTCGAAAGCTTGCTGAAGATTTCAACAGACACAATCGAAATAAACATCCCCAAAAACAGCGACTTCGGATCCGTAAATTCCTTGGCCAGCACATTAACCACTTCCTGCATCGAACCGTTCACTTCCAACAGCACCGTCGATGGAATGACAGAGATATAGGACATCAGCGCCATCAAGCCGGGAAAAAATGATTCATGCCCATTCAGCTTCCCGAGCTCAATCCCGATCAAAAACACTGCGCCGATCGTAATAAAGTTCAGCGTCGCATAATTGATCGAGGCCATAATCGGCTCAAGCGCAGACAAGAACCGAAAAGGCTCGAAAACCGCAAGTCCCGTCTCGGGGCTCATCACCATATTCTGCATCAGAACCGCAAACGCCCCGGCAATGATGACCGGCATCAGCGTAACAAACGCCGACTTAATGACCATGATATATTTGAAGCTTGTAATTTTAAAAGCGACCCGCTCAAACATCTCGGTCACCTTCGCCATCCTGCTCATTTACTCTCCCCCTTTTTTTGGTGGTTTGCTTTTACTTTACAATGAAAACGCTTTCTTTTCGGTGCATATTTTTTCCTTTGGGAGAGGAAATTTTTCAGGTTGGGAGGCCATCAAAGCAGACAACCCGCCGTTTCACTGAAACAGCGGGTCATATATTTTACTGTGGCAATTGCACTTTGATCGGCTTGAACGGTGTAGAATAAAATGCGCTTAAATAACCAAACTCGACATCAAGCGAATATTGGTCAAGACTGAAGTTTTTCACTCCAAATTCACCATCTAACGTAAAGTCTGAACGGAATCGAAGTTTTTCAGGATCTAGCACTTTTGTAAAATTACCTTTTACGCTGTGTCCCTCCGGCGCCTCGTCAAAGCCTTTATAAGCCGAATCAACCAGCGACATCGTTTCTAAAAAATTTTGCATGCTGTCCATATCGATCTTAGATTGATCGACATGTTTCAAATGATAGTCGACAGACAGTTTGCTACCGTTTTGTTTCACCTGATCAACGGCAATCTGGAAATCATGACGGTCAGCGCTCAGCACGGCGGGCGTTTTTGTGAGTGGCAGCGTTTTTTCGGAATCGCCCATACTGCTGCTCGCCTCAATCTTGAGGTATTTTGTTCCTTTATTCACTTTTTCAAGGATCAGCCTTTCTTCGTGACGAACCTTGTTTCCTTTCTTTGTACTGTCTGTCGTCCTCTGCCCTCCACTTATATAAGGGATTTCGTTTCCTTTATCATCTGTCACTTTTATAATTGATGTACGATCGTTTGGATGTTCCTCTGAATTGGATACTTCATAGTCGATGACAGTCGATTCTTTTCCGAGAATTACTGTTTTTACGGCGAGCTTATGGCCATCAGCCGATTGTGTATTGTTTTTAGTTACGTGGAGCGTTTTATACGGCAGTTTATCAACCGGAATGTCGAACTTCCATTTCCCTCTGATTCCGTTAATATCTGTGATCGTAACCGGGAGTGTCAGTTTATCGGGAATATGTTTGTCTGGATAGCCCATTTGAATGTAGCCGGTATAGCCATCCTCTGTTTTCTTTATGTCTCCTTGAGAAGCGATCGCCCATTTGCGCTCGCCATTAAATAATGTGAAATGAATCATTCTCGCTCCATCATCCAAATCTTTTCTTGTATCACTTTTCACCTTAAACGTCATACCGATGATTCCGCCGTCAAAATAAACGCTTGTCGCCGTCACGTCTATGTTGTTGCTGGACGCTTTCTCGTTCAGTTCAGTGACAAGCTGGCCCGCCACCAAGTTTTGACCGACATAGTCATGGAATTGTTGATACGCTTTCCCAAACAGCGGGACGTCAGCCAACACGCTTTGCATCGCTGGGGAAACGAAGCCGCTGCCGAGAAGGAGCACAGCGGCCGCGCCTGAAACAAAAATGGTTCGTTTCACGGCGTGCTTCGGCCGAAACCTTTTTTCCCGCTTGGCCCGATTGATGCCTTTATCGATTGATTCGCGGATTTCTTTTGTAGGAACATTGATCTTGTTTACTTCGTTTTTGAACCATTGTTTGTCCATGCGTCTTCTCCCCCAGTCAGTAGTTGTTTTAATTCAAGCTTCGCTCTTTTCAAATAGGTCTTAACGGTTCCTTCGGGAGCATTCATCACCTCGGCGATATCATGTATCGGCAGGTCGTGATAATAAAATAGAATGATGGCGGTTTGATATTCTTTTCGCAACCGCTGAACGGCTTCAAGCATCCCCATTCTGTCGTCCGCATCCATCTCCTGCTCCTGGCCTTCATCCTGCAGCGGCCTGTCCATTAAAACCACTTTCTTTTTCTTGTCTAATAAGGCATATGCATGATGAATGAGGATTTTCGTCAGCCATGTCAAAAAGTATTCGGGATTCCTCAGCTGGGCAATCGATAAAAATGCCTTGTACGCCGTCTCCTGAACGATATCTAACGCGTCCTCCTTATCTCGCACATATATGTAAGCTGTTCTGTAAAGCTGATCGCTGTGCTTTTGAAACAGCGTTTCAAAAGCTTTGGCATTGCCTGCGACAGCTTTCTTAACTAATCTGATTTGCTTCACTGTTGCGCCTCCTTCAAACATTAGAGAAGAGAATGGATGAGAAAAGTTTCAAAAGGACGGAATTTTTTCTCTGCATTAAAAAAATCCGCTATTTCATCGAAAATAGCGGATTCTATTTACTTCTTTGTCAGCGTCACTTTAGAAGTTCCGGTTTGGCCGTGCGGTTCCTGTTCATATTTAAGCTCTTCCCTCAGTTCATTCATACTTGATCGTTTGATTCGATAGACGGCTTCAAGCCGAACCAAATATTCGGCCCTTGTTTTGAAAGCATGAATGATTGAGATGATCCAAACGATAAGCAAGGCTTTCATAGCCAAATCGAAAAGGAACGTTCTGGCTGTAAAAGCAGCGAATAAAACAGCCACTGCATATCCGATCCCGGCAAATAACCATTTTCTTTGTTTCGTTCGCGCTGCGATATAAATAAATGCAAACCAGCTTAAAAATCCAAAAGGAACCCATGTGAACACAAGCCAGAAAGAATGTGCAAACTCCCATTTTGTTCCTTCATTTGTATAACCTTTAGCCATTGTGATACTCCCTTACAATTGTGATGATCCTTTAGAACTATATTATACTAAATTTTCCTATACAGGAATAAAAGTTTTCGATTCGCCCGCCATGAATGATAAGATAAACATAAAACCAACAATTGGAGATGAAGGAAACATGAAGAACAAACTGATTGAACGTCTCATTTCTTATGCGAAAGTGGATACGCAGTCAAATGAAAACAGTCAGACGACGCCTTCCACTCCCGGGCAGCTGACGCTTGCCAATATGCTTGTTGAAGAGCTGAAAGAGATCGGCATGAAGGACGTCACAATCGATGAAAACGGCTATGTGATGGCGACGCTTCCTTCGAATACGGAAAAAGAGGTGCCGACGATCGGCTTCCTGGCTCATGTGGATACAGCAACAGATTTTACCGGAAAGAACGTCAATCCGCAGGTTATCGAACAATACGACGGAAAGGACATTGTGCTGAATGAATCTCTCAATGTCGTCTTATCGCCCAAGGAATTTCCCGAGCTTGCAGATTATGCGGGACATACATTGATCACTACCGACGGAACGACTTTGCTCGGCGCCGATAATAAAGCGGGAATCTCTGAAATCATGACGGCAATCGAATATTTAATTGCGCACCCCGAAATCAAACACGGGAAGATCAGAGTCGCTTTTACGCCTGATGAAGAGATCGGCAGAGGGCCCCACAAGTTTGACGTAGAGGCGTTCAACGCCACATTCGCGTATACGGTTGACGGCGGACCGCTCGGCGAACTGCAGTACGAAAGCTTCAATGCTGCAGCCGCGAAAATCACTTGTAAAGGAACGAACGTCCACCCCGGCACAGCAAAAGGAAAAATGGTCAATGCCGCCAAAATCGCGATGCAGTTTCACGCCGGACTTCCGGAAAACGAAGCTCCTGAATTTACAGAAGGTTATGAAGGCTTCTACCATCTGCTTTCGATCAAGGGCGATGTCTCTGAAACCACTCTCTCCTATATCATCAGGGATTTTGACAGAGACCGATTTAACGAGAGAAAAGAAACCGTCCAAAAAATTGCAAACGACCTTAAAGCCAAATACGGCGAAAACAGCATCACAGTAGACATGAATGATCAATATTACAACATGAGGGAAAAAATCGAACCGGTCAAAGAGATTGTCGACATTGCCTATGAAGCGATGAAAAATCTGGACATCGAGCCGGTTGTGAAACCGATCCGCGGCGGTACAGACGGCTCCCAGCTCTCATACATGGGGCTTCCTTGTCCGAACATTTTTACAGGCGGGGAAAACTTTCACGGAAAATACGAGTATATTTCCGCCGACAATATGGTAAAAGCCGCGAATGTCATCGTGGAAATTGTGAAGCTGTTTGAAGAAAGAGCGTAATATGAAAAAAAGCGGAAAGCGGCTGCAAGACACGACAGCCGCTTTTTTGTCAGATCAATCTTTATCTGCGCTTTGCCGATATAAGAACATGTTTCGGGTTAAAGCCGATTAACGTCTCACCGATGCAAAAAATTCTGCTCATTCGGCTTCATCGCCTTTCCAAATATCTTTCAACGTCCAGTAAGTGAACTCTTCGACCCGTACATTGCCTTTCTCAGAAAACAGCTCAATCCCGGCTCTTCCTTCTTTGGGATATATGCGGCTGGTCATTGTCGCTTCACCATGGTTTGCAAATACTTCAATAGACGATCTGTCAAGAAACAGATGCAAGGTGAGCTTCTCCTCCGCTTCAAGCCGTACATTTCTCACACCGTCCCGCGCTTTGCCGGACTTTGAACAGTCGAGCGTCAGCTTTTGATCAACCAAGCTGTACTGGATGATTGTCTCTTCCTGTTCAATCCCCCGAATCTTTAAGCCAACCGTTTCGGCACTGCAAATTGTCAAATCAAAAACGGCCACCACTTCAAGAAGCTTTTCGGCTGTCTTTATTAAATAGCTGCCGGAAATCGATTGATTGGCACATTCATGATGTTCCGATTCACGAAGTAATTGAGTCTCCTCAACCGGATTCATTAAAATTTTGTGATCATCCTTCAACGTCAATTCACGCGGCAAAGTTAAAGCCCCGCACCATCCGTCCGCTTTCGTCGGCATCTCTGACTCCCACATATCCATCCAGCCAATCGCAATTCTGCGCCCTTTGTCATCCAACAAAGTTTGCACGGCATAAAAGTCATGGCCATGGTCCAATTCCTTAAAGGAGCCATGTACAAACTCATTCGTGCCTTCATCATAATCTCCAATCAAATAGCCTGTTTGATACAGATTCTGATATGAATCACCATCCGCCTCTATACCCTGAGGAGAAATCAGCAAAATGTGTTTGCCGTCTAATTCAAAGAAATCCGGACATTCCCACATAAAGCCGAGATTCCCGTCGCTTTGGGCGAGGACGCCTGCATATTCCCAATCTACAAAGTTAGGCGAGCGATATAAAATGACCCGACCGACATTTTCTTTTGAGGCGTTTCCGATCACCATATACCAGGTCTCACCATGCCTCCATACTTTCGGATCGCGAAAGTGGCGGGAGCTGTCTTCCGGCGGCTCTGCGATGACAGGGTTTTCTTTCAGTTTTTCAAAGGTGATACCATCTTTGCTGACTGCTATATTCTGATTTTGATAGAAATCGTCTTTCTCTTCATCTATCATATTGTGCCCTGTATAGATTAAAGCAAGGTCGCCGTTATATTCGACTGCGCTTCCTGAGAAGCAGCCGCTCTCATCAAATGCATCGCCAGGGGCTAAAGCGATCGGCAAGTGTTCCCAGTGAATAAGATCCCTGCTCTTCAAATGGCCCCAATGCATCGGCCCCCAATTCTCATCATACGGATGATGTTGATAAAAGACATGATACTCCCCTTTATATTGAATCAGTCCGTTTGGATCATTTATCCAGTTTGCCCGGGGCATCATGTGATAGCCCATTCGGTATCGGTGATTCACTTTTTTTCCGGCTTTCTTCAATGCTTCTTCTGCCTGGTGAATTCTATTCATCTGTGACACCCTTTCTATATATGCTTTCTTTGTAGACTTTGAGCAAATTCAACGTCTTTCTTTGAGTCTAGCAAGGTAAAAATCGAAATAATGGTGAAACAAAGGACCATTGCTCCCATGATGAGATAAGTTTGGCGAAATCCGATGCTGTCGTATAAGCCTCCCGCAAGCGGCGAAAAAATCGACGTGCCTACCTGGGATGCGAATTGAAAGCCGACAAGATAAAGTACGGATGAAAGACGATTATCAAAATTAGTCGCCAAATATTTAAACACCGCAATCAGCATAATCGGCAATTCTACAGCATGAATGAGTTTCATCGATGAAATTCCGACCGGTCCGCTGACAAGTCCGGAGCCGATAATGCGGAAAGCCATTAACAGCCCCGCTAAAATCAAACTTTTTTTAGGACCAAGCTTATTGACGATGAAAGGCGCAAGAAACATCATGCCCGCTTCAATGAATACTTGGAATGAGTTAAGGTATCCAAATATTTGGTTCCCCAGAGCCGGAGTCGGAAATAAGGAAGCGTAGTAAAGCGGGAACTGCTGGTCATAGACGCCGTATACGCAAGTTACGCCGATCACGTACAACATCAAAAACCAGAAATCTTTTAAGAGAAAAAGCCCTCCCACGTCTTTTAATCCGACCGAGTCTGCCCTTTCCTTTTCATAATCTGTCATCTCAATTTTTACGGAAACAATAATGGCTACCAATATGACTGCTGAAACGGAAGCAACCCAGAAGTTGATATTCGGGTCGATATTGAACAGCTGACCTGCAAAAAATGTCGCCGCAGCCCAGCCGAGGGATCCCCACATCCTTGTTCTTCCATATTCAAAGTGATATTTGCGGCTTACCTTTTCAATAAAGGTTTCAATCGCGCCGATTCCGGCGAGAAAAGCAGTTCCCAAATAAATTCCGCCGACGATAGCCCCGAGAAAGACATTGTATTGCAAAAGCGGTCCGTAGACGAAAATATAAAAGGGACCCGTAAATACGAGAAGCAAGCTGATCATAAATAATATGTTTTTCTTCAGACCGAGCTTATCAGAGATAAAACCGTACAAAGGCTGCATGCACAAAGTAAAGATAGCGTTTACAGAAAAGATAATGCCTGTCGCGGACCCGTTCAAATTGATTTCTTGCCCTAACCAAATCGCAAATAAAGAATAGCTGGAAGACCAAGTAAAAAAGAAAAAGAAAAAATAAGCGCTTAGTTTCCAATACAGACTGTTTGAGCTTTTCATTTTCATTTGCTCCTTTAACCCGATTTGGATGTATCTATTTGATGCCTGTCCCTGAACCGCCGAGGCCATCTAAAATGTAGCGTTGGGCTACAATGTAGATCAGAATCAGCGGAATCGTGGAAATCGTCAAGACAGCCATTACCTGGTTCGTATAAACCGGCTCGGTGCTGTTGATGGCTGTAATCGCCACCTGGATCGGAAATTTCGACTTATCCGTCAAAACCATCAGCGGCCAAATATAGTCATTCCAGCTGCCGATAAAAGCCAATGTCCCCACAGTAGCAACAGCCGGTTTCGACATCGGCAGCATCACCCGCCAGAAAATCTGCCATGTATTGGCTCCATCCAGCTTGGCCGACTCAATCATCTCCCCCGGGATCGCCATGAAAAAGTTTCGGAACAAATAAATATTGAAAGCCCCGGCAAGCGCCGGCAAAATCACGGCAAGGCGCGTATCAACAAGTCCGAGCTTATGAACAATTGTAAACTGCGAGATTAAAATCGTTTCCATCGGCACGATTAAAAGCGCCAGCAATATGGTAAACAGCACTTTTTTACCTGTGAATTGCAGCTTGGCGAATGCGAAGCCCGCCATTCCGTTGATAATGACCGCTCCCGCTGCCACACACAAACCGTAAAACAGACTGTTACCGATATACATTAGTAAATCAAACCGTGACAGCACTTCCCTGTAGGATTGAAACCATTCCGACGGATGAAAAGACGGGAGAAACGCTTTAATGCTGCTGATATTGTTGTAAATATCGGCTTCCGGTTTCATCGATGAAGCGACCATCCAAATCAGCGGAAATATAAACAGAACCGCCAGCAAAACAAGGCATATATATTCCAGTATCGTTAAAGGCCCGAATTTCCTTCTCATCCGCCTTCATCCTCCTTCACCAGCTTGCGCTGCGCAAGCGTCACCAATCCAATTATCGTGCCAAACAAGAGCGCAATTGAACTTGCATAGCCGACCATCCGATCGGTAAATCCCGTTTGATAAATATAATAGACAACTGTCATCGTTGAATTGACCGGTCCCCCCTGGGTCATGACCATTGGCTGCACGAGGAGCTTAAACGCACTGATCAGCGTTGTAATAAAGATAAAAATCGACGTCGGTTTCAACAAAGGCAATGTAATATAAATAAACCGCTGCCATTTATTCATACCATCCAATTGCGCCGCCTCGTAGACATCTCCGGGAATGTTTTGCAGGCCCGCTAAAAAAATCAGCATCTGAAATCCCGCTCCCTGCCAGACTGAAACGAAAACAATTGTAAAGATTGCCTGATCAGGACTTGTCAAAAACGGCTGTGGCGGTAAACCGATATGCGTCAGCACGTTATTGATCATGCCTTCATTCGGATTCAGCAAGTACAGCCACAAAACGGAGATGACAACAAGCGACATGACGACGGGGCTAAAGTATGCGACTTTGAAAAACGTATTGGCCTTGCGCTTTTTATTCAACAGAAGGGCCAGCCCGAGAGCGGCCCCGATCTGTAATGGAATCACAAGGACAACAAATTTCAATGTGTTGCTCAAACTTTTCAAGAAAATAGGGTCTTTGAACAATTTGATAAAGTTGTCAAAACCGACAAACTTGCGCATGTCAGGTGTTAACAAATAATAATCTGTAAATGCGTAGTAAACCGCCATAATCGAAGGAATCACGAGAAACACTGACAAAATCAGCAAGGACGGACCTAAAAATGTATAGGCCAGCACATTGTCCCGCCACCCTATTTTATTGGCCGGGATTTTTTTCAGCGGAAAGGCCGTCCTTGCTTCTTTCAACGGAATTTTATTCATGGTTCCACCTTCTAGTTAGCCTTATCGATGGCTGATTGCATTTCTTTTGCACGCGTATCCAGCACCGATTGAATATCCTGATGCTGATCAAAGAAGCTGATGTCATCGATCGCTTGCTGAAATGCGCGTGTCACCTGCGGATATGCCGGTGTCACCGGTCGTGCATGCCCCGTTTCTTTCAGCTGCTGCAAGAAGACATTCATTTCATCTGAGAATTCCTTTGCCATCACTTTCTCTGATGAATAGCGCACAGGCAGCGCGGCGATCGAACGGCTCAATTCCAGGTTGGATTCCTTGTTTGTCATCCAATCGACCAATTTTGCCGACCATTCCTTGTTTTCAGACGTCTGTGTCATGGCAAACTGCCAGCTTCCTGAAGGGGACACAAGCTTTTTTGTTTTTGGCGAAACAGGATACGGCATCACACCATAATCGACATTAGGGAAATTTGTTTCCATGTCGGTTACCGTCCAGACACCGCTCATTTTCATCGGATATTTTTCCGTTTCAAACGCCTGCTTAACCGGAGTCCGGGTCGTGTAACCCTCCTTCAGCATTGTTTGAATAAATGTCATCGCTGCAACGGTCGGTTTGTCGTTAAAAACACCCTCCGACTTCTTGCCGTCTTTTGAAAGGACATCACCGCCAGCCGACCAAACAAATGGCAAAAGCGCATAAGTCAGCATTTCGTCTTTTGACTGCAACTGCATATCGATGGCCGGTTTGTCATATTTATTTTTCAGCTTTTTGCAAAGCTCAAGAAATTCGTCCCACGTCCATGGATTCTCAACCGTTGGCAGCGTTTTCAAGTCAACGCCGGCATCCTTCAGCATTTTTTTGTTATAGTAAATACCGACCGACGATTCGCTGACGCCGATCGCATACAGTTTCCCCCCGTAGGTTCCCTGTTGCTTAATGCTCGGCAATAAATCATCCTGGTCTTTGATATACTCATCCAATGGCGCAATTACGCCAGATTTCGCATAAGCCGCCGTATTCGGTCCGTCCAAAGTGATCACATCCGGCAAGGTGTTCGTTGTCAGCGCCGCGTTCACTTTGTCTTCATATCCGCCGCCGTTTCCGCTTCTGGGGATGAAATCAATTTTTGCCTTGACGTTTTCGGAGGCATACTTTTTATTAAAAGCGTCCACCCGCTTTTGATAGACCTTTCCTTCTTCACTATCATCAGATACGTGCACCCACATCGTAAGCGTTTTCCCATCTTGGCTATTTGCACTTTTGCTATTGCTGCAGCCCCACATCGCAAACATCAGTAACAACGAAAAAATTCCGAAGAGCCACCTTTTCATCTTTGTCACTTCCCCCCATTTTTCATAAATCAACAGATAAAAGCGCTTTCAAGTGAATTGTATGTCAACCGGTTTCACATGTCAACCGGTTGACATACTTTTTCCCCAATTATTCATCCCGGTACATTTCTCAGAATCATGGCATTTTCTTGCACATATCAGTCCGATTCTCTAAAATAAGTGCGTGACGAGAATTGTAAGCCATTTCAGTAAACTAGCAGGGGGAAAAGGGAATGAAGCCTAGCATTCACGACGTTGCAAAAAAAGCGGGAGTTTCACCAACAACCGTATCGCGGGTATTAAATAACCGCGGCTATATTAGTGAAAAAACAAAAGAAAAAGTCTATAAAGCGATGGAAGAAATCAATTACTTTCCAAACGATTTGGCCCGCTCTTTATTTCGTAAACGAACTCATTTAATAGGGCTCATCATCCCTAACTCCAGCAACCCGTTTTTCGGCGAACTGGCCTTTCATATTGAGAGCATCTGCGCTGCCATGGGCTACAAACTGCTGCTTTGCAACAGCTTGAACCGCAAAGACAAAGAAGAAAAATACTTGGAAATGCTGATGCGAAATCAAGTGGACGGCGTCATCGCCGTGACCTACAACAGGGGAATCTTAAACTATCATCGGCAAAACCTGCCGATTGTCGCCATCGATCATTACTTATCGGAAACGATTCCCGTCATCGGCTCCAATAACTATGACGGAGGAAGAAAAGCGACAGAACTGTTAATTGCAAAAGGCTGCCGGCACATCATCCATCTCAACGGACCAATTGAGCTGAAAACACCGGCAAATCTTAGACGAAAAGCATATGAAGATGTGATGCGACAACACGGAAGGCAGCCGATTACATATGAGGTTCCCTTTCATCAAAATTACCGGGAAATCATCTCAAAACTGTTTGATGAACAGCCTGCGGCTGACGGCATTTTTGCCAGCGATGACCTCATGGCCGCTACAGTCATCACCGAAGCAAAAAAACGCGGAAAAGACATTCCCGGGCAATTAAAGGTGATCGGCTACGACGGAACGGAAGCCGTTCAGTCCATCCTCCCGGAATTGACAACCATCCAGCAGCCGATTGAACTCATTTCCAAGACGGCCATCGAGATTTTGTCCAAAGCCATTGAAGGCGAATTCGATGATTTACCGCTGGAAACCTATTTGCCCGTACAGCTTTTAGAAGGAGAGACGACTTAAATGAATCGCACAAAAAAAGGAGACATTGACGTCTCCTTTTTCCATACATATCCTGATCTATCCAATTGTTAAAAATATAAAATTTACATTACTAACCTAAAATTTAACTTATTTTTCTAGACAAACGCATCTCCACATGATAAATTTAAAGACAAGTTTTCAAAAAATTCTAATTTTGGTACGGGGGTGCCTTTCATTGAGCGTAAGCCACTTTTTTCCTGAAACTCTAGTTGCTCTTGTAAAAGACATGTTAACCAAAACCGATGGTTCAACAACCAAAGCGATTGAAACGCTGATCGGTGGCAAAGCCGAAATCGAAGTTTTTCAGCAAAATAATATTGATTATGACAAGCTGTCACCTGAAGAAGCGAGGCTGTTTCAACGCGATGATGACATCTTGTTTAGAACTTCCTCTTTGAAAACAGGCGATGATTATTTATCTTATAATTATGTCTATGTTAAAACAAACTTACTGCCGCCCGCCATCAAACAAGATTTGCAGGCAGAAAGGCTTCCCATCGGGAAAATCATTGCAGAACTGGAGTCAAGGCGTGAAATTTTCAGTACGGGCGACTGCCTGGGAAAACATTTCACACAACTTGTACCTGTTTCAGCAGACCGGACATATGCTTTTAAAAAATATCAGATTATCAGCGGCCGGCAGTGCATGTTCTATGTCTGCGAGCTATTCGATTTAGAAAAAATCTGCGAACGGACTGCGGGCTGAATCATGCCCGTCAGCTGCCACTTTATGAAAAGGCTTCCATAACCTCCCCATTCCTTCTTCCCTCAAAACAAAAAAACCCCTGCGAAACAGGGGCTGTTATTTATTGATACACCGTTTTCGGCACGGCAACGACCGGATTTCCGGCAGCATAAGGAGCGACATCGTATTGCTGGAAGACGATCGCAATGCCGTCTTTTGTGTAATAAAAAGCCGTGTTTTTACCAAGGACGATGTCTTTCTTCTTCACATCCGGGAAGAAAATGTCGCTGTGTTTTTGAATATAGTCGTAAATGTATGTTTTTGTCTTATCCATTTTCGATTTTGTATTTAAGATATCTGATAAATACACCCGCTTTTTAGAGGCAAGGTCATAGTTGAAAGAGCGGACTGCCGTATTTCCGTGCGCTCCGCCGGAGTAGACGTAATTACTTGTCAGAATGCTCAGCTTTTGGCCGGTCCGGTATTTCACTTCAAAGGACGTTTGATAATCTGTTTGGTATTCGTGCTGTTGGCCGTCTTTCTTGTTTTTTACATAATCTTTGTAGGACTGCTCAATATAACGTTTAAAATCTTTGTTGATCCTATTTTGGAGAGATTTGCTGCTTACATTTGCAACCTGCGGGTATTTCAAAGCCTTAATGTTTTTGTAAGTATGGCTCGTGACCGTCGGCTTTTTTTCATTTGCCGCGTGTGCAGAAGGAAGTGCGGCCGCACCGTACAGCGCAAAAAACAATACCCCTGTCATCAGCATACCTAACGCTTTAAACACTGTTTTTTTGTTCATAAGAACCCTCCTTAATCTGTCATTGTTTATCATACCCATTTTGAAATCAGGTACACATGATAGACCGGTGAACTCGCGAGAAAGTTTCTATTTTCGGAGATAAAAATTGAAAAATATTCTAATTCACCCTGTTCGTTCAGCACCTTGTTGACCATTTGAAAGACTGTCTTGACAAAAAATTCACACGCTGATTCGATACGCCCTCCGTTTTAACCGCAGAAGAAGAAAATGAAAAACCAAATAGTTTTTTTAAACCCATTGACATTTTTATAAAAAGTATTAATATTAAAATTATTAAAAAATTGCATAAAAAGGTTTTCCTTATCAAGAGTGGTGGAGGGACTGGCCCTGTGAAACCCGGCAACCGCTGTCTATGACAGAATGGTGCTAAATCCTTAAGAGCATGTTCGTGCTCTTGAAGATAAGGAGGAGATTGAATATATCAAGCTCTTCCTTATCGGGAAGAGCTTTTTTATGTCTATAAAGAAAGAGGGATGAAGCATGACACAATCAACCGATGTACTGAAGCAAACGCCTGGGAAAAAAATCGGACCGTACAGAGCTGATCAGGTGGGGAGTCTTTTAAGGTCTGCGCCCGTAAAAAAAGCGCGTATTCAAAAAGCGAACGGTGAAATTAGCGCTGAACAACTGCGCGAAGTCGAAAACGAAGAGATCAAGCGCATTGTCGAAAAGCAAAAAGAAATTGGCCTTAAAGCCGTTACTGACGGGGAATTCCGCAGGTCATGGTGGCATTTCGATTTTCTTGAAGGGCTTGACGGCGTAGAAGGATATACAGCGGACAAGGGCATTCAATTTCATAATGTTGAAACGAAGCCGCGCGGAATCAAAGTAACAAGCAAAGTCGATTTTACAAACCATCCGATGCTGGAAGATTATAAATTTCTTCATGATATTGCGGGCACACATACGCCGAAAATGACGATTCCGAGCCCGAATATGCTGTTTTTCAGAGGAAAACTTGGAGAAAGCCCGTACGAGGATCTGGATGAGTTCCATCACGATGTCGCGCAGGCTTACAAAAAAGCGATCCGCGCATTTTACGATGCCGGCTGCCGCTATTTGCAACTGGATGACACGGCCTGGTCGGTATTTTTCTCAGACAAAGGACATGAGCAGATCAAAGCCTTCGGCCGCCAGCCTGATGAACTGCGCCAGTCCTTCGCCAACACGATTAATGAAGCAGTTGAAGGACGCCCGGACGATTTGACGGTCACCATGCACATCTGCCGCGGCAACTTCCAGTCAACATGGGTGGCGGAAGGCGGCTACGATGCGGCTGCAGAAACGATTTTCGACGGACTCAATTTAGACGGACTTTTCCTTGAATTTGATGACGAGCGCTCCGGCGGCTTCGAACCGCTTCGCTATGTCAAACGGAAAGACTTGCAGATCGTCCTCGGTCTGATCACATCAAAATTCGGAGAGCTTGAAAACCCGGATGATATTAAGCGGCGCATCGACGAAGCAGCTCGCTTCGTCGACCTGAACCAATTGTGCCTAAGCCCGCAGTGCGGCTTTGCCTCCACAGAAGAAGGCAACCTCCTGACGGAAGAGCAGCAATGGGAAAAACTGCGCCATGTCGTCGAGATCGCAGAAGACGTATGGAAATAACACCTCATATTTGAGACATGCCTCCTGACGGCATGTCTCAGAATGTTGACAAAATCCCAAAACAGCTTTTTGTTTTGGGATTTTGTCATCCTTTCAGCGTGATTGAAAACCCTTGCAGTCTAGGAAGGCCGAGCATCGGAGCGGAGCGAATGTTGGAATTCGTGAGCACCGACGCGCAGGCCTGACAACGAATGCGGGGGTTTCTCGACACGCTGGAGACATGCCTCCTGACGGCATGTCTCTTTTTTTTTGCCCCTCTATACAATTTAAAATTCCTTCTTGATTTGTTCATAGTTTGATCATATTTGGCTTCTATAATGCTCTTTAGTGAGGTGATCGAACAATGATTAAGAAAAGGAAAATCGATATATTCCTGGTCTTCATTCTTGTATTATCTGCAGCTTTAAACTTGTACGGCATCTGGAATAGTGACACAGACAACGCCTACTATACGGCGGCCGTTGAAAGTATGACCCAAAGTTTTCATAACTTTTTTTACGCATCATTTGATCCAGCAGGCTTTGTAACAGTTGATAAACCGCCGGTTGCACTCTGGATTCAGACACTTTTTGCACTTGTGTTCGGCGTGCATGGCTGGAGCGTCGTTCTTCCTGAAGCGATTGCCGAAGTGATTTCCGTAGCACTGTTGTACTTTATTGTAAAACCTACTTTTGGCAAAACGGCGGCCAGAATTTCAGCTCTTATTATGGCGTGTACGCCGATTGCCGTTGCGGTCAGCCATACAAACAACGTCGACAGCATTCTCACCCTTTGTTTGATGATTGCAACCTGGATGTTGTTTAAAGCAGTCCGGAAAGGAAAAATCGGCTGGCTGCTCGGCGCATTCTGTATGGTCGGCGTCGGCTTTAACGTCAAAATGCTGCAAGCATACATGGTATTACCGGCATTCCTGCTGTTTTACATGATTGCAGCAAAAACGACGATTCGCAAAAAAATTGTGTCTCTTATCACAGCCTTGATCGTTCTGGCAGGCGTTTCCGTTTCCTGGGCGGTAGTCGTCGATAGTCAGCCGGAGAGTTCGCGCCCTTATATTGGAAGCAGCCAGACCAACTCTGTCCTTGAGCTGGCGTTTGGCTACAACGGCATCCAGCGTCTCACAGGCCAAAACGGTGCTGGCGGGGGCGGAACCTCCTCATCTGATCAAAATCAAAAGAACCAGCAGCAGGAAATGCCGCAGCAGCAAAGCGGCGATACCGAAAACAACTCAGACTCGACAAATGGACAAATGGCTCCGCCGAGCGGGGGCGAGATGCCTTCAGGCGGACCGGACGGCCAGCAGGGTGATGTTCAAAGCGGCGGCGGAGGTCCCGGTGGCGGCACGAGCGGCATGTTTGGCACAGGAAACCCCGGCCCTCTCAGACTATTCCAATCCGAGCTTTCCGGACAGGCAAGCTGGCTCATCCCGTTTGTACTCTTCGGCATCATCGGTTTGCTGATCACGGGCCTTCGCGGTCAACGCAAATTCAATGAAATAACGACTGAAACGATTTTCTGGATGATGTGGCTTCTGCCAGTCGCTGCATTCTTCAGCGTCGCAGGATTCTTCCACCATTACTATCTGATCATGCTGGCAGCACCGATTGCCGCTTTATCAGGTGCAGGCTGGACAGCGCTCGTTCGCCTCTATCAGGAAGAAAGCGGCTGGAAAAAACAGCTTCTGCCGATCGGAATTTTGCTGACAACCGCATTTGAATTGTATATTTTGAGTCCTTATCTCAGCGAAATCGGCATCGTCTGGAGCATATTGATCGGCGCTTTTGGCATTGTCACAAGCTGCCTTCTCATCTTTTTCAAAAAAGGAAAGTCATTCAGCTACTATGTATCACTTGCAGCGCTGCTCGGCATGCTGATCGGACCTTTCTATTGGACAACAGCAACGCTCGCTGACGGTGTAAACGGCATGATTCCGCAGGCCGGACCTAAATCCGCACAATCATTTGGCGGTGGCGGCGGAGGGAAGATGCAGAATAACAACGGCAGCGGACCTCCCAGATTCGGCAGCCAAGACGGTCAAACAGACAGTGATCAAAACAACAATAACGGACCTGGCTTCGGTCCTGGTTCAAACAGCAATGATTCTTCAACTGATACCGGTTCCGGCCAAAACAGCCAAAATCAGAACGGCGAAGGCGCAAGCGGCCGTCAACAAGGCGAACCAAGCGGCGGCAGCCCTGGAAGCGGCGAATCAGTCGATGAAGAACTGTTGAGCTACCTTGAAAAGAACAACACGGGTGAAAAATATTTATTTGCGGTCTCCAGCGCAACGTCTGCTCAATCTTACATCATCAAAACAGGTAAAGCTGTCATGGCGATGGGCGGATTCTCTGGAAGCGACCCGATTTTGACGGTTGAAAAACTTGAGAAGCTCGTCAAAAACGGCGAAGTCAAGTACTTCATGATCGGCGACGGTCGAGGCCAAGACAACTCAGAAATCACTAACTGGATTAAAGAAAACGGAAAAGAAATTTCAAAAAACGAATACAGCAGCTCTTCTTCAGATAACGATTCCCAGTCAGGCGGACCTGGCGGAAATCAGACGCTTTATAAAGTGGAGCTTGATTGATGAAAGGAAAGGTGATGAATATGCAGAGACAAGTCACATTTTCAATCGTAGTCCCTGTCTACAACGAAGCGGAAGTACTTCAAAGCACCTATGACCGATTAAAAACCGTCATGGACTCGACAGGCGACCCTTATGAACTGATTTTTGTAAACGACGGTTCAAGCGATGACAGTATTCACATGCTGAAGTCGCTTGCTCAGTCAGACCCGGCAGTAAAATGCATCAATTTCTCAAGAAATTTCGGTCATCAGATCGCCATTACGGCCGGTACCGACTATGCTGCCGGCGAAGCGATCGTGGTGATCGATGCCGATTTGCAGGATCCTCCCGAATTGATTTTGGAAATGGCGGAAAAGTGGCGCCAAGGCTTTGACGTTGTATACGCCGTCCGCACAAAGCGGGAAGGAGAAACATTTTTCAAAAAGCAAACGGCCGCCATGTTCTACCGTATTTTAAGAAAACTCACAGACGTTGATATCCCGGTGGATACGGGAGATTTCCGGCTCATGGACCGGAAGGTGGTCAATGAAATGAACAAGCTGAAAGAAAAAAATCCTTTCGTCCGCGGCCTTGTCAGCTGGCTCGGGTTCAAGCAGACCGCCGTCTATTACGAGCGCCACGAACGGCTTGCAGGGGAAACGAAGTACCCTCTCAAAAAAATGCTGAAGCTCTCGCTCGACGGCATCACTTCATTTTCCTTTCAGCCGCTGAAACTGGCAAGCTACTCAGGAATCGCGCTGTCAGCGGTCGGTTTTATATATGCCTTCATCGTCGTCTGCATGAAGCTGTTTACGACAAGCACCATTACCGGGTGGTCTTCGATGATCATTCTGCAATGCTTGTTCAGCGGCTTTATCCTGATCATCCTCGGAGCGATCGGCGAATACATCGGCCGCATTTATGACGAAGTGAAAGACAGGCCGCTATATATCATTGACGGCAAATACGGATTTGAAGAACAGCGGCGGGCGGCAGCTCCGCAGCGCCATATCATGTAGAAGATAAGAGATCCAAAAGGAGGAATTCCGATGAGCATACTTGTTGTCGGGGGAGCCGGTTATATCGGTTCCCACGCCGTTTACACGTTAATTGAGAAAAAAGAAAAAGTCGTCGTTGTGGATTCCCTGGCAACGGGACACGCAGAAGCCGTTCACCCCGAAGCTGCGTTTTATGAAGGGAATATTCGCGACCGGCATTTTCTCAAGCAAGTATTTGAAAATGAGGACATTGAAGCCGTCATGCATTTCGCAGCATCACCCATTCCATCACAGTCGAATCGCGTTTTTTCTTCTTTCAACGAAAACATGACAGGCATGGAAACACTGCTTGAGGTGATGAAAGAATACGATGTCAGCCGGATCGTTTTCGCGTCAAGCGCAGCCGTCTACGGCAATCCAGACCTGCCTGTCACGGAAGAAACCGAACCTGAGCCCGTTCACCCGCACGGCAAGGTCAAACGGATGATGGAGAAAATGCTGATGGAAGCGGAAAAAGCGTACGGCCTGAAATATGTGATCCTCCGCTCCTTCAATGCGTGCGGCGCCCACCCATCCGCCATCATCGGCGAAGACCGGGGGAGCGAAACACATCTCATTTCAAATGTTCTGCGAACCGCTCTCGGACACCTTCCTTTTGTTCACATAGATCACCCTGAAAACGGAACAGGCTTCCGCGATTATGTTCACGTGCAGGATTTGGCAGAAGCACACGTGCTCGCCATCAGTCACATGCGGAAAGGCAAGGATAGCCGAATCTACAATCTCAGCTATGGCGAAAGCTACTCCGCTGAACAAATCATCCTTGCCGCCCAATATGTCACAGGCATTCCTCTCATCGCCGCAAAGCTGACAGAAACGGACATCGATTCACAAGCAACATTTGCCGCTTCTTCTTCCAAGGCCAGAAAAGAACTAGGCTGGACCCCGAAGCACAACAGCCTGATCGCAATCATCCGCGACGCCTGGAACTGGCACTCTGCGAATCCGAATGGGTATGCGGCGGAGAAGGTGAGAAAAGGGTGAAAAATGAACTGCACCTCCTATCGTTAGATAGTGTCTAACTATGGAGGTGCGGTTTTTTCTCCATCGTCTTTGCGGTAGTTGGTGATCATCGGCAGGCCATTGAAATGTTTTTATTTGAGTTCCAAAAATGACAGAAGGCTTGTCCCAATTTTGTGGCCTACCTTTGTCAAATAAGAAAAGGACTGAATAAAAACTCTTCAGTCCCTCTATGATTCAATTCCTAAATCAACTAAGTAAGCGGTTGGCTGTTGTTTGTTTTTTTGTAAATCGATTAGTACATTAACAGAACCTGCTGTACCAATCGTCTTCCCGTGATAGGAAATATACAAAACTACATAATCTTTATTAAAATATTGAATATTAGCTATCCTTGCATCGCCCGCGTTAAAATCCATCTCTTTTGCAATTTGTTTGAAGTCAATCTTAAATTGAGCTTCATATTTTTCATTTCCTTTTAGATAATTATCCACTGTTTGTATCTGTTGAATACCCTCAGGCATTACATTTGTTTCTTTTTCTTTTGCTCCGTTAATAAAAACATATTTACCATCTTTACTTAAATAATCATCTTTTTTAATATCAATTAATTGATTGGTCCTTTTATCTAAAATCATATCATCAAAAAATAAAAGCGAATATCTTCCCGATTTGTCTACCTTGGTGAATAAATCATAGTAATCTTTTAACTTTCCTGTTGATAATGTGTTTTGCAGTTTTTCTTTAGTGATAACTGTCGACTCAATATTTGTTAAGTCTTGCGTTATGAAAAGTCCTATTGTGCTATTAATACGATCTTTCATACTAAAATCTTGAATAACCACCGAAAAGCATTTAGAATTCACTGCATATAAATTAATCTCTAATTCATCGGATTTCTTTACTCCATAGTTTTTCAATAGCTGCGGCAAATCCAATGTTTTTTTATTTTTCTTTGTTTTCACTTCCAGTTGATTGTTCGGCAACATTTTAATAGCAGGAAGATGATATTTTTCTTTGTCTTGAATAGGATGGTGCAACAACTTTTCTAAGCGTTCTATTTGGTACAAATTATTTAAAGTCTTTTTAGGTTCTTTTGCAGTAAACAAGGGCTTATAATATTCTTTTAACTGATCCTGAGTATATTGAAAGTACCGCATTGCTTGTCCTTGGTGATTGACTGTTGAAAATAAAGTAACATCATTCACTTCTATGATTTTTTTATCTGTACTGCCAGTAAGGTAGGATTTCATAAACTCAGTTAATCCACGGCTATCCTCCTTAGGAAAGCCTTTTTTATACGTTATCTCCTGATTTTGACCTTTTCCGCAGCCGGTGATTACCAGCAAGAGTACTATTAATGCGCTTAAATTTATAAACCTTTTTCTTATCATTGAACTGCTCCTATTCTGCTTCTTTTTTGTTAACTTCTTGAATTAAGTCAACAAATTCAGAGTCTTCAACTTCATAAATATGTCCAGGATTTGTGACACCGGAACCTTTCACTTCAATTTCTGGCTTTTTATCAATGAGATCGCCTAATATGTCCCCATGTTGACTTTCAACTGAAACGATATCATCACTGTTTATTTTATGTTTTCCACTTGCAGTATAGTAAGGGGAAAAACTCACAGTATCCTCTGTTCTGTATCCCGCAGCTGCAGTAATGTCCATTTTCTGAAGCTTTTGGTAGACTTCAGGATTGGCAGATTTCAAATGATTAATGTCTTCAGTCATCGCCTCACTGTCCATATCTGTATAAGCATTACTGTAGTCTTTTCCCTCATCATTATTTCTGTTATCTTCTTTAAAATCTAAATATTCGCTCGTATCCATAGTATGTCTTTTAGCAAGAGGACTGTCTGCGAGCCAACGTGCTCTATTAGCGCCGATAGCTAAGATATTTTTATCATATGGGGTTCCGATTGTTGTGATGCTTCGGACATGATCAGGGTAATCCATCGCAAATTGCAGCGATCTTCTCCCGCCATAGCTGTGGCCGAACATATCGATCTTTGTCTCCTCATTCATCAGCCCCATATCATTTAGCTTTTCTGCTAAATCATCACTTGTTGCTTGGCGATGTTCATTCATATGCTCTGTTTCG
Source organism: Bacillus paralicheniformis (assembly GCF_002993925.1). NCBI lineage: Bacteria > Bacillati > Bacillota > Bacilli > Caryophanales > Bacillaceae > Bacillus > Bacillus paralicheniformis. The sequence continues at coordinate 4,211,196 of NZ_CP023665.1, forward strand.
TAAACGATATGCAATCTTCCCGCTTTTTCTTTGTATTGTTTTGTATCCTTTAACTTTTTCAATCCTTCTACTCTCTTAATTACTTTTTCACCATTTATTATTTCAATGATATAGTATTCTCTTGTTTTATCACTATTTATACGTATTATAATATCACCGTCTTTTGCTGCTTTTCTAACACTATTATTGAATCCATCCCCATCATCCTCAATCCCATGCACATAAACCGAAACATTCTTATAATCCGAAAAATCACCTTTCACATGATTAACCGAATTATACAAGATTGAGATGTCTGTCAAGGCTTCGCGCATTGGGGCGCGGTGGGTGCGGGCGACATTGCTGAAATCTTGTTCAACCTGATCAAGGCCATTTTTTAGATTCTCGTATTGGCTAATTAAAAGAACGACGTCACTCGTAATATTGTTGCGTTTCTGTATGTCTTCCGGTGAGGGGTCTTCCATAGACTCAAACTTGCGTCTGGCATTCTCCTGACAATCTTTTAAATCCTTTATCCAATCGTTGATTTCCGATTTGATATCCGCCACATTAAAATTCATGACGTTTTTTGATACAAAGTTCGGAAGTTCTTTATTTTCTATCGATACCCATATTTTATTAAAAGCTTCAAGCAAACGGCTGGATTGAGCATGCTGCAGCATTCGATTAGCTCTTCTTTCATGGCTTTTGATAATATTTGTGATTTCTGGCTCTCTATTATAATATGCCATAACTCTAGTTCCCTTCCATCATTTCACTCTTTGCAGTTGTTGTGAGATTACGTTATCGACGCGCTTTAATTCCTTAATGATGTTTTTGGCGTTTGCCGAAAGTTCTTTGACTCTTTTTTTAAGCTCCGTCATGATCGATTTGATGTGCGACTTTGCATCAGACCAGACGTCATCGAATTTTTCCCACGGAAACTCTGTTTCATACATCATTTCTCTGAGCATTGTGTCAAAATGGTGCAAAACTTCGTCTAATGTAGATAGATTTGATTCAAACTTTCCGGTTGCCTGGTGTAACGATTCGCCGTTTACTTTTATTTCACTTTGGACTCTTTCAGCCGAAAATGTATGGTTTCTTTCCGATCTTGACTGCGGCTGAACATTGGCCGGTTTGTCGGATTCGTCCGTTAGTTCGACCGCTTTTGCAAAACACCGCACACTGTCTGCAAAATATAATAAACAGCTGCTCGCTTTACTGAAAAAGTTGATGTTGTCACTCATTTTTTTCTGCAGCGCTGCGGCGGCTTTTCCGCTGTGCCGGTCTAATTCTTCACGAAAAAACACCATGTTCTCAAATACATGGCTAAAAGCGTTTTCCAGCTGACTAATGGTCCCCGCTGCCTTATGTGAAAGTTCTTTGTTGAAGCGAAAATGTCCCATCGTCATTGCTCCTTATTTTCGTTTTTTCCTGCTTCAGCTTCTGTTAGCAACTCATCAAGCTGCAATTCTTTTTGATCTACATATCCGTAATGGTACACAACTTCTATATCTTGTTTATTAAATAAAACTAGCTGTTCTTTCGGATCGGTAAAACCGTTTGGATAGTCGACAGCTGCATAATCTCTGATGACATGGTTTGTCTCAGAAAACATTTGCCGCCCGATGATAAGCAGACGTCTTGAATCATTATGTAAGCCGACAACACTGCCGACAGGAAGATAGTTCTTTTTTAATAGCATAATTGATTATCCCTCTTTTTCTCTGAAATTGGACATATATACAAGTTGTAAAAACATAGGAAAATCATAGCAAAAAAGTTTCATTTTATTCAACGAACTAAAGTACCGTGAAATTTTACCTATTCAAATCAAAGACTTTTGATTTAAGGTTTGCTCTTTATGTAAGGCTTGTCGGTGTCATTAGTATGTTGCAGTGAGGCCTTAGCACTGAAACGATTCATCATACTTACGGGACCTTTCAGACAAAGTTTCACAAAAAAAAACCGCCATAGTAGGCGGCGGCATCATGAAATATAAAGCGTAATCGCTTACGATTCTCCTCTAATAAAAAGAATCTTATCACCTTCCATTTTTCGTCTGTTGTTCTGTGCATCGTCACTTCAATCATTTTTCCCGCTTGAAAAGCCGGCTTTCAAAGACTAAGCAACAAGCTCACTGCACCCTCTCCTAGACATGACTTTATTTGAAAAATTATTGTGAAAATATATTTTTAGCTTGAATTTTACACAAACTCGAGATAAAATACAGTCAAAATAATAGAAGCTCACTTCTTGTATATAATCAGTAATAGGGTCTGATTGTTTCTACCTGGCAACCGTAAATCGCCAGACTACAAGGAAGTTTGAATAGATTTGATCATGTAAAAAGTGTATTGCGCAAACAATATATCTATTTTTCATTTGCTCTTATTTTTCATGCTTTCTTTATCGGAACCCATGAAAAGTAAGAGCTTTTTTATTTTCAAAAAACATTCGGGAGTTGGCATCATGTATTTTCTCATTAACATTTTAGGCATTTTCATTGTCATGTCCGTGATTTATTTTTGTTCTCCGCGAAAGAAAAGCGTAAAATGGAGGCCGATTCTCTCCCTTTTCATCGTTGAGCTTTTGGTGACTTGGTTTATGCTTGGGACAAAAATCGGCGGATGGGCCATCAACCTGATCGCCTCTTTCTTTTCGTGGCTGATCGCTTGTGCAAGCGACGGTATTGCGTTTGCCTTTCCGTCAGTGATGGGCAATGAAACCGTTGACTTTTTCTTCAGCGCCTTGCTGCCGATTATCTTTGTGGTGACATTTTTTGATATACTGGCTTATTTCGGAATTTTAACATGGATGATTGATAAGATCGGCTGGGTGATTTCGAAAGTCTCGCGCCTTCCTAAATTAGAAAGTTTCTTTTCGATTCAAATGATGTTTCTGGGGAATACTGAAGCGCTCGCCGTGATTCGCGGGCAATTGGCCGTATTAAAGGACAACCGCCTGCTGACGTTCGGCATTATGAGCATGAGCAGTATCAGCGGATCGATTCTCGGTTCTTATTTAACGATGGTTCCTGCAACATACGTATTTACAGCGATTCCATTGAATTGCTTAAATGCGTTGATCTTGGCCAGCATTTTAAACCCGGTAGAAGTCACTAAGGATGAAGACATCATTTACGTACCGCCAAAAGAAGAGAAAAAGGACTTTTTCTCAACGATTTCAAACAGCATGATGGTCGGAATGAACATGGTCATCGTCATTCTCGCCATGGTCATCGGATATGTCGCTTTAACCTCATGTTTGAACGGAATGTTGGGGTTGATCATGGACGGTTTGACGATTCAAAAAATCTTTTCTTACATCTTCAGTCCGTTCGCATTCCTGCTTGGACTGGCGCCGGGTGACGCGATGTATGTCGCACAGCTGATGGGGATGAAACTCGCAACAAACGAATTCGTCGCGATGATGGATTTAAAAACGCAGCTAGATACGATTTCGCCCCATACAGCCGCCGTGGCCACAACATTTTTGACGTCGTTTGCCAACTTCAGTACGATCGGAATGATCTATGGAACATACAATTCCTTATTTAACGGAGAAAAATCAGCGATTATCGGAAGAAATGTGTGGAAGCTCCTTGTCAGCGGAATAGCGGTGTCGCTGTTGAGCGCGGGGATTGTCGGGCTGTTTGTGTGGTAGAAAAATAGAGTAAAAGGGCAGGCATTTAGCCTGCCTCTTTTTTTATTAAACTTGTCTATCCCAATGGCGGTGCCCGCCGATCGCTTCGACCAGCTTTTTGCCGAAGTCGTCTTTGCTCTTATCATCGCGAGAGATGATAATGCCCGGCTGTGCTGCCGCGTGGGACCCGGCGGCGGACAGCAGGAGATCGATCCCTTTGCCTGCGGCTCCGATCGCTTTATAATGTCCGAATGCTTCATTGATAAAATCCGATGCGGTTTTATGCAATTGCAGGCGTTCAATGCTTTCTTGGCCGCCCGGAATATAAACGGCATCGTACAGCACGGAATCGACCGTCTGCAAAGTGTTACCGACTTCTATTTCTGTACCGCCGGTCCCTTTGATCACGCCGAGTGCCGAGCTGACAATGTCCGGAATGATGTCGGCTTTTTTGAACTCTTTCAACACCCGGCTGAGGTCCTCATCATCAAAACCTTGCTCTGCTAAAATGGCGACGGTCCTCGTCTGCGGCAGTTTGACCGTGTTTTCCTGGCTGAGCGCAGGGGATTTGAACGTCACATTGGAGCCTTCGTCTTTTTCAGGGGGCTCTACACCTACACCCGCAGCGATTTGCTTGGCAAGCTCCCTGTCAACCCTGTTAAACATATGAACGACTTGGCGGCGGACGTCCTTGCTTTTGACCTTTCCGACTTCAAAGCGGAACGCCGAAATGATATGTTCTTTTTCAACGGGAGACATGCTGTTCCAAAACAGCTTCGCTTGCGAATAGTGATCGTTAAAGCTTTCGCTGCGCCGGCGGATTTTTTTGCCCTCGACTTTTTCCTCGTAATGCACATATCCGCCTTCTTCTTCTGAAGCAGGCGCCGGATCGTTGTTTTGCAGCGAATTTTTATGATAAGCGACAGGCCCTTTGTTAATCGTCATTCTGTGATAGCCGTCATACTGGTTGTTATGGAACGGACAGACCGGCCGGTTGATCGGAATTTCATGAAAGTTCGGACCTCCCAATCGGATCAGCTGTGTGTCCGTATAGGAAAAGAGCCGGCCCTGCAAAAGCGGATCGTTTGTAAAATCGATTCCCGGAACAACGTGGCCCGGATGGAAAGCGGCCTGTTCCGTTTCGGCAAAAACGTTATCCTGGTTTCGATTCAGCGTCATTTTACCGATGATCTTAACAGGAACCATTTCTTCCGGCCAAAGCTTTGTCGGATCAAGGATATCAAAGTCAAACTTGAACTCGTCTTCTTCGTCAATCATTTGCACGCCGAGCTCATACTCCACTTCATCGCCTCTTTCGATCGCTTCCCAAAGATCGCGGCGGTGATAGTCGGGATCTTTCCCGGCGATTGTCTGCGCTTCGTCCCAGACGAGCGAATGGACGCCAAGGACGGGCTTCCAGTGAAATTTAACAAAGCGCGCCTTGCCTTCTTCATTTACAAACCTGAACGTATGAACGCCGAAGCCTTCCATCATCCTGTAGCTTCGCGGAATCGCCCTGTCAGACATCGCCCACATGATCATGTGAGCCGTTTCTTCATTGTTGGCGACAAAGTCCCAAAACGTATCGTGCGCCGTAGAAGCCTGCGGCATTTCGTTATTCGGTTCCGGCTTAAAGGCGTGCACAAGGTCAGGAAACTTGATGGCATCCTGAATGAAGAAAACAGGGATGTTGTTGCCGACGAGGTCGTAGTTCCCTTCTTCTGTATAAAACTTTGTCGCGAATCCTCTGACATCACGGACGGTATCACCCGAGCCCCTGGAACCGGCCACAGTCGAGAATCTGACAAACACCGGCGTTTTCACTGACGGATCTTGAAGAAATTTTGCTTTCGTATACTCCGTCATCGGCTCGTAAACCTGGAAATAGCCATGCGCGCCAAAACCCCTCGCATGGACGACCCGCTCCGGAATCCGTTCATGGTCAAAATGGGTCATTTTTTCACGGAAATGAAAGTCCTCCATCAGCGTCGGACCGCGCACGCCTGCTTTTAAAGAGTGCTCGTCTTCAGATACGCGTAAACCTTGGTTCGTCGTCATTTTTTTGCCCCGGTTGTCAGACCGGTACTGTTCAAGTTGCTGATCCTTGCTGTGCTCATTGACGTTGCGGCGGCCATCATTGTTATTCACTTGTCATCCCTCCCCATATTTATTCCCTATGTAGTTGATCTGGATTGCTATTTTATGATTTACCCTGTCTGTCAGCGAGTTAAACGCAACGCTCGTTAAAGGGAATTGTAATTTTAATAAATTCAAAGTTTGGACAAGAAAATGAATTAAACCGATTTTAAAGGTACACATATTTCACAATACGGGTTGCTCACCATATCACCCGTGTATTTTTCCATTATTGGTCTATTGTCCAGTTGAAATTCATTGTTTTGCAGAGATGAAAAAATATCAGAATATGCTTTTTGAATATCTTCTGCTGTATGTTTAACATCATAAATCAGGTATTTTCCGCCGGAAATTTCCCCTTCAAAAACTGAATCATCGACTTGATAATCATGCGGAATCACAATACAAGCATCAAATCTACACTGATCAGGAGATGTTGTTTCCGGGTTATCCTGTGGAATCGCAAAAAGAATGGCAGACTCAAGAAGACCTTTTTCCTTAGCCCATTTTTTTAATGCCTCCATTACCTCAATATTGGCAGGACCGTACGGACCAACTCGTCGCATATAAGCAATACGATAGTTTGGAAGTGTTTCAACTTTGAATGTCATAGATTTTTTCTTCCTTTCCTGATTGTTGTTCGTTACGTTTCGAATGTAACATGCTTTAAAAATAATCACATTTTTATTTTTAAAATTTTCTGTAAATTTTTAAAATGATCATTTTCACAACAAAAAAGAGGATATTCAGAGATCATCTGAACATCCTCTTTCTTTGTTTAATCTAGTGTTTCGCCGTTTGAAGCAATCAAGTCTTTATACCAGTAAAAGCTTTTTTTGCGAATGCGGCGCAAGTCTTTCAAATCAAATTCGTCGCGGTTCACATAAATAAATCCGTAGCGTTTTGAACAGCCTTGATGGGTTGAAATCAAGTCGATGGCAGACCATGGGGAGTAGCCGAAAACATCGACTCCATCCGTGATCGCCAGCTGAATTTGCTTGATATGTTCCTTTAAATAATCGATGCGGTAGTCGTCATTTACGACATCTCCGTCTTCAAGCTGATCAAACGCGCCGAGGCCGTTCTCAGTGATGATCAGCGGCAGCTGATAGCGGTCATAGATCTCGCGCAGCGTCGAACGGAAACCGACAGGGTCGATCTCCCAGCCAAATGCGTTTTTCTTTAAGTGCGGATTGCTGCTTCCCCTGTATACGCCTTCTTCTCCCGTCTGCAAATGCTGGTCGCCGCCTCGGGCAGCCGTATCGCTGCCGTCATCCCTGCTCGCTTCAGCCGTTTGCGACGTATAGTAGTTAAACGCGATAAAGTCCGGCATGGCTGACCGCAGAATATCCATATCTCCTTCGGCGATGACCGGTGTGCAGTCTTTTTCTTTCATATATGCCCATGCCGTTGTATTGTACCGTCCGAATACGGCCATATCCAAGTAAAGCCAGTTGCGGATCGCATTATAGTTAAAAGCCGCCAGCACGTCCTCCGGTTTCGAAGAAGCAGGATAGATGAGCGCGATATTCGGCGCAGGGCCGATTTTCGCTTCCGGCAGCATCTCATGGCAAAGCTTGATCGCTTTTGCCTGTGCGACAAGCATGTGATGGTTTTGCTGATAAAGCTCTTTTTTCGGGTTTTCCAAGTTTGGATCAAGTGTGCCGAGTGCAGATCCGTGGAGAATCATCATATTTTGCTCGTTGATGGTCAGCCAGTATTTGACGCGGTCTCCGTAGCTTTCAAAAAGGATTCTCGCATACTTTTCAAAGGCGTCAATCGTGGCCCTGTCCGACCAGCCGCCTTTTTTCTGCAAAGCATTCGGCAGATCAAAGTGGTACATCGTAACAATCGGTTCGATTCCATATTTCAGGAGTTCATCGATCAAACGGCTGTAAAATTCGATGCCCTTCGGATTAATATCGCCGTCCCCGTCCGGAATGATGCGCGTCCAGGCAATCGAAAAACGGTACGCTTTGAAGCCCATTTCCGCAAACAAAGCGATATCTTCTTTATAGCGGTGGTAATGGTCGCTTGCGACTTTAAAATCGGTTGTCCCTTCCGGGTAGCTTTCGCGCGCATCGATGACAGAAGGCCCTTTTCCATCTTCATCCCAAGCGCCCTCCACTTGATAAGCGGAAGTAGACGCACCCCACAAAAATTCTTCCGGAAATTGAGCTAATGTTTTATATTTCATGATTATTTTCCTCCCATGGTGATGAAATTAAAGTGATGATCGGTTCTTCAGTTTTCACCTGTTTTTGATCCGTTGGAATGATATCCGTGTATTGAACGGAATTTGTAACGATGATTGGTGTTTTCACGTCAAACCCTTCTTCTTTCAAAGCGTCCAGATTGAATTCTGCGAGTATATCACCCCGTTTCACTTTTTGCCCCTGCTCGACCTTGGAATTGAAGTGCCTTCCATCGAGTCTGACCGTGTCCATCCCGATATGAATCAAAATCTCGGCTCCGCTTTCTGACGTTATGCCGTATGCGTGACCCGTCGGAAATGCCGTTGTCACGATGCCGTCCGCAGGGGCGGTGACAACGCCTTTTGACGGAAGCACCGCGATTCCTTTTCCAAGCGCCCCCGATGCGAACACCTTATCTGATACTTCTGTTAACGGCAGGACTTCTCCTTGCAAAGGGCTGTAAATTGGTTCACCGGCGCTTTTTTCAACGGGCTGCTCTTTCGTCTCCTCCACAGGGTCGTCAAAGCCGACAATGTAAGTGAGCAAAATTGATAAAACAAACGAAACTGTAATTCCGATGATAAAGCCGAGAAAGCCCGGTCCGTAAAAAATCGGAATCGTCAACAAGCCCGGAGCGCCGGAAGCGAGAGCGACACTGCCGGAGTATCCGATAATGGCTCCGCCTGCCGCTGCACTGATGACACCGCATACAAACGGCTTTTTCAGCCTGAGTGTCACCCCGTAGACGGCCGGCTCTGTAATCCCGAATATCCCGGTAACGGCAGCAGATCCTGCCAATGCTTTCAACTTCTTGTTTTTCGTCTTCAGCATGACACCAAACGCAGCTCCTGTTTGGGCAAAGACGGCGGCTGCCGTCGCCGGTTTGATGTAGTCCTTGCCGTGGACGGCAATGTTGTTCAAAATGACAGGGACGATCCCCCAGTGAATGCCGAAGATGACAAGGATTTGCCATAAGGCCGCGATAATCGCTCCTGCCAGAATCGGGCTCACATCAAAAACGGACAGAATCGCCGCCGCAATCCCGTTTCCTGTGTAAACACCGAGCGGTCCGAATACGATCAAAGTTAACGGCACCATCACCGTCAGGCATAATAAAGGGGTGATAAAGTTCTTCACGCTTTCATGAATAAAGCGCATACATAATCTTTCAAGATAGCTCATTACAAATACGGCAAGGATAATCGGGATAACGGTCGACGTATAATTCATCAAGACGACCGGAATGCCGAAAAACTCCGTCTGGGCGCCGCTGTTTTTCAGTTCGAGTATCGTTGGATAGATCAGCGCCCCGGCAATCGTCAGCGCTATGAACGGGTTCGCTCCAAATTTTTTGGCGGCCGTAACGGCGAGCAGCAAAGGCAGGAAATAAAACAGGCTGTCGGCTGCCGCGTATAGAATCGTATATGTCGTCTCTTCCGGCGAGAGCCAGCCGGCGTTTGTGCAAATCAAAAGCATGCCTTTTAAAATCCCCGCTCCTGCCATGACGCCGAGCAGCGGAGTGAAAATGCTAGATACGATATCTACTAATCTACCGGTGAGGCTTCCTTTCTCTTTTTGGCTGTGATCGGCCGCAGAACCTTCCAACAGTTGAGAGATCCGGCCGATTTCTTTATAGACTTCAGGAACGTTATTGCCGATAACGACTTGAAATTGTCCGCCGCTCTCCACTACGGTTACCACGCCATCCGTATTTTCAAGCGCTTCCCTGTCTGCTTTGGAACGGTCTTTCAGTTTGAAGCGAAGCCTTGTCGCGCAATGGACTAGCGATACAACGTTCTTCTCCCCGCCGACGCGCTCCAGAATTTCTTTTGCCATTGATTGAACATCCATCGTTGATCATCTCCTGTCTCTCCTAAAGCCCTATTAAGCTGTTAAAAAATAAAAAACCTAAACTAAAGCCAGTACAAAGAAGGCTTAGTTTAGGTTTTGCCTGCCGAACAGTAACAATCCCGTTTTAAGACATGATGAAAATAAAAAAACCTAAATCACTGTGAAAAACAAGGGCATAAGAATCCCGCTCACAGTCATTTAGGTTTTGCCTGCATGATCAGTAACAATCCTAACAACCTGTATAAGTTGATGTAAGTAAAAAGTAGCATACATTTATCCAATTGTCAACGCTTTCATTTTAGCATCATCCTCTATTTTTGATGAACGACCCGCTCGATATGAATCGTCAAATACAGAAGCTCTTCGTTTGTCAGCTGATGACCGTATTCTTTTTCGATGTACTGCCTGATTTTATTTGTACACACATAAGCGTCGCGGTACTTATTTTTGACGGTTTCAAATAAAAAGTCGTCCCGGCTTTCCATATAGGCTCCGCTGAACAGCCGCTGCGCGAAAAATTTCAAATGGGTAATGAAGCGGTAATAGTGAAGCGATTCTTCGTCAAAATCGATATGAAAGTGATATTTGACGATGCTTAAAATCTCCTGCATGACTTTCGTAATATTGACGATGTTCGGCATTTCTTCATTCAGCTCGGCGTTTACGATATGGAGTGCGATAAAAGCGGCTTCATCCTCCGGAAGAGCTGTCCCCGTCTTCTTTTCAATGATGGCCAGCGCCTCTTTGCCGATGGCGAACTCATCTTTATACAGCCGTTTTGTCTCCCAAAGCAGGGCGTTTTTAATATCCAGACCCTTTTTATGCCGTTCGACGGCGAAATGAATATGGTCGGTCAGCGAGACATAAATACTGTCATTCAGCTTCTTGCCGAGCTTTAATTTCGCATAGGAGATAATTTCTTCAGACATTTCCATAAATTCGATCGGAATTTCGTCCAACAGCGTCTTAAATCTTTCTGATACATCTTTATTATCAAGCCTGAAAATCTTCTCGATTCTCGATTCATCCACCGCTTCCCCAGGCTTTTTTTGAAAAGCGATTCCCCTGCCCATGACCACTAATTCCTGACCCTGTTCATTTAAAACACTGATCACATTGTTGTTGATCACTTTGGCAATTTTCACATCGCGCCACTCCCATCTTGTAAGGGGATTTTTTATATTTCTTTTTTCATATGGTACACATTGATTGTACAATCTTTTTGGCCTAGGTCAATATGTTTCAGTCAACGTCCGAAATATTTACATTTTACAGAATGCCCGATTTATAAAAAAAGAGCCGCAGTGCGGCCCTGTAAAAAACCCTCTTAAAAAATGAGCAAAATTCCCGCTGTGACTGACGCCAGACCCGCAAAATAAACGAAGTCTTTTCCGGAAAGCCGCGCTGTTTGATAGTAGGTGCGGTCTTTTGCACCGGTAAACCCTCTCGCTTCCATGGCAACGGCGATTCTTTCCGACTTGCGGATGCCTTGCGAAAACAAAGGCAGCGCATAGCGAATAAACGCCTTCCAGCTGTTTTTTTGCTTATAGCCCCTGATTTTGTGCGCCGCCTTCATTTGCGAAAGCTCAGACTGAAAAAGCGGGACAAAACGGAAGCCGGCCAGCAAGCCATAAGCCCACTTAGGCGACAGCCTGCATTGATGAATCAGGCTCATAATAAACTGCGTCAAATCGGTTGTTGATGTAAACAAAAGACCGTATGTGACAAAGCCGAGCATCCGGAGCGCGATTGTCAGCCCATTGCCGACGCTTTCCTCGGTGACACGGAACCAGGCCCATTCCCAAATCGTTTCCTCGCCTTTTCCAAAAGCGGCCATCATCCAAAAGACGAGAATAAAAAAGACGAGATAAGGCAACAGCCGCTTACTTAAATAAGACAAAGTCCATCCCCCGAAAAAAATTCCGACGGCAACCGCAAACAGCCAAATGAATAGAGTCGGTTTCGGATTTGAAACAAACATGAGCAAGCACATGACCAGGAGGTGGGAAAAGAGCTTGGCGCTCGGGTTCAATGCCGAAAGAAGTGAACCATTGCTTTTCATACGGGAACCCTCTCCTTTCTTTCATGCATGAACCGGTAATGAAGCGGCGGTATCAATGAAAAGCGGCGGACGAGGCCTTGATCAGAAAATAATCGATACGGCGTTCCTTGAAATGCCGCTTTCCCTTGATGAAACACGATGACACGGCCGGAATGCTCATCTACGATGTCCATGTCGTGCGTCACCATCACAATCGTCGTTCCCCGTTCCTGCCGTTCCTTTAACCGCTTGATTAATTCTTGCGCCGTCCTTTCGTCCTGACCGAATGTCGGCTCGTCAAGCAGCAGCAGATCCTGGTCAAACAAAAGCATTGTCGCAACGCTTAAACGCCGTTTCTGCCCGAGGCTTAATGTAAAGGGGTGCGCTTTTTGATGAGCGTCAAGTCCGAATTCCCGCAGCAATTCAGCCGTTTTCTTTTCGACCCGGTCCTCCGGCCATCCCCGCTGCCTCGCCCCGAACGCGATCTCGTCAAACACCGTGTCCCGAATAAATTGAAGCTCGGGATTTTGAAAGACAAAGCCGGCCTTCTCATAGAGCGTCCGGTCGGACCATTTCTTCAGCTCCCGATCCTCAAGATAAAGGCGCCCTTTTTTGACGGCTTCAAGCCTGATCAGACTTTTTAAAAACGTACTCTTTCCGCTCCCGTTCTCGCCGATGACCGAAATCCATTCTCCCCTTGGAATCTCAAGGGTGATGCCGTCGGCAACGATCTTTTTCCGATAGCCGATCGCCGCGTCGTCTGCGCGGATCAATATGTCTCTGTCAGCTGCAGGCCTGTTTTTCGCCTCCTCCTCTTTCATTTTCAATGTAGAAGAGAGCTTGACGGCGAGCGGATGATCATCTTGTGTGATGACATCTTCCCATACCGCAGGGTACAGTTTCGGCTGCCAGATGCCCGCCGCTTTCATCTCCGGCTGAAAATGTTTCACGATTTCTTCCGGCTTTCCGTCAGCGATGATCTGTCCCTTTCCATTGAAAAGAATGACGCGGTCCATCCACTCGATACAGCCGTCCAGCACGTGTTCGACGAACACCATCGTCTGTCCGCTTTTTCGTGAAACGTTACGAAGCAAGGCAAAGATGTCTTTCCGGCTGGCCGGGTCCAGCTGCGCCGTCGGCTCGTCAAAAAACAGCACTTCAGGCTCCAGAGCGAGCAGGCACGCTAATGCCAGTCTCTGCTTCATACCGCCTGACAAGGTTTCGATCGGCGTTTTCTTATCTATCTTTAATCCGACTTGCTCCATCAGCTCCGAGATGATGCCGTCCATATCTTTTGGGGAGACGGACCGGTTTTCTAGGCTAAAAGCGATTTCCTCATCAACATGAAGCATGCAGAACTGCGAATCCGGATCCTGAAACATAACGCCGGCGCTCTTTCTGCGATTGACCTCTCCGCTGACCTCAGCTTCGACATGTTCAGGAATGATGCCGGAAAGCACGGACAACAGTGTCGATTTGCCGCTTCCGCTCGGACCGAGTATCAGCACTTTCTCTCCCTGCCCAATCGACAGCGAGACCCGGTCTAGGACTGTTTCAGGACGATGATAAAAACGGACGGAAAGGTTACTGCATCCGAGAAATGAACGCATCGGCATCATCCTTCTTCCGCTGTTCCTTCATGATCTCATACTGATTCAGGACTCCCGTTTTCGCAAGCGCTTCGACAACGGCTTTTGCCAGCCAGCCGCCGAGTACAATGCCGCTGATGATTTGGATGATAAGCGTCATGATCAGCGTTTGCGTCGTATAGTAGGCAAAACCGTTCGCCATCAGGCTGTATGTCATGCTTCCGACCGCGGCAAGCGCACCGGAAAGCATAAGGGTAAACAAGTTGTAACGCTTATAGCGAAAGATCGCAAACGCGATTTCCGCACCGGCTCCCTGGAACACACCGATTAATAATGCTGACAGTCCAAAGTGGCTTCCGGTCAGCAGTTCGACCGCCGCAGCTGCCGTCTCGGCAATCAGCGCCGCACCCGGTTTACGGATGATATAAGCGACAATCGGGCTGGCGATCACCCAAATGCCGAACATAAAGTTCGCTCCGACAGGCCCGACAATAGCTGAAACAGGGATCCACAAGGTGGACCATCCTAAGTAAATGACGCCGCATGCAACGGACAAGATCACTGCCATCACGACTTCTTTCATGTTCCAATTCATCGTCTCACCGCCTCCATTTCCACAGGCCAATCTTCAACTGTATAAGCCATCTCCCAAAAGCCGTATTCAAGCTGACAGCTTTGCAAAAAAAGCTCCTTCATTTTTTCTTTTTCAGCCTTGCCCGCTGTTTCGGCCCATTCATCCAGGCGGGCGCAAAACTTCGTCGTGATTGAATCGGTTCTGTCTCCGTAAAAACAGATCCAGTCATAAAATGGATGCGACGGGTCAGGCTGAACGTCCATCATCAGTTTTTTTCCGATCTCCCAATATGTCCACGGACAAGGCAGCAAGACGGCTAATATCTCTCCCAGCGTGCCTTCGTGCGCCGTCGTCAGCATATGGTGGATATAATGATGGGCAGAAGGCGCAAGCGGATAGCCCTGCAGAGATTCATACTCCACCCCCGCGGCCCGGCACAGGTTGTTGTGCGGGTGCACTTCGCTGTTTAATACAAATGAAATCTGCTCATGAAACATCTCCATGTCTTTCCGGTTTTGACACTTGGAAATTGCAATTCCGTAGATTTGAATAAAAGCGTTCAAATACTCGTAATCTTGCTTCACATAATGAATAAGCTGCTCCTTTTTCAGCTTGCCGGACGCCAGTCCCAATACAAACGGATGCTCAAAAATGGCTTCAAAAATAGGGTCTGCCTCGCGGCGAAGTTCTGCAGAAAAACTCATGTAGATAGCCTCCTCAGCAATCGGTTTTATAAGGAAGGCACAGGGGGAGCGAGCCGCTTTTTACGCAAAAAAGCCGCCCCAAAATGGAGCGGCCTTTGTATGATGAAATCATAAAGACACCGGCTCCACTTCCCTACGCTAGTATGAACTAGATCAGGTTCAAAGGGTCCAAGATCGCTTCTTGTCTCAGCCGGCTTACGGCTCCCCTAGTGGACTTCCTATTACATTAACTTTTACTCTACACATCAATGATTATGATGTCAACCTGAGTTTTTCAGTTTTATTCTTGTATAGAACCGCCGGGTTTCATACAGAAGATGCAGCGGGTAAAAATATTTATGGAAAAATGTTAATTTTCTGAAACCTTTTGCAGGCTTGTTCGTCTAATATAGTGAAGACAAAAAAATTTGGAGGGGATATTTATGATGATGTTTATCTTGATTTTGACAATGGCTGTGTATTTGTTCTATTCTTTCAGCAAAGACAACCGGCCGGCCAAAAGAAACAACAAAAATCATCAGACACTGACTGTTATTAGGGAAAACCCTTTTACCGCCCCTTCCAATGATGTCAATTGCTAACTTGATAGACAACAAGCAAGCCGCCCCATGACGGGCGGCTTTTTACGTTTTTAGGATTGAAATTGTTCCGCTTCAGTCGATCCCTTCAGTGCAGTGGTTGATGAAGTCCCGCCTGTCACAACCTGGGCGACTTCATCAAAGTAGCTCGTTCCGACTTCGCGCTGATGCCTTGTCGCCGTATAGCCGTGGACTTCGCTGGCAAACTCGGCCTGCTGCAGATCAGAATACGCCGCCATTCCGCGGTGCTTATATTGGCGGGCCAATTCAAACATGCCGTGGTTTAAGGCGTGGAAGCCTGCCAGTGTGACAAATTGAAATTTATAGCCCATTTCACTGAGCTGTTTCTGGAAGTTCAAGATGGTGTTGTCATCCAGTTTGGCCTTCCAGTTGAACGAAGGGGAGCAGTTGTAGGCGAGCAGTTTGCCCGGGAATTTTTCATGGATCGCCTGTGCAAACCGGCGGGCTTCTTCAATATTCGGCTCAGACGTTTCACACCAGATCAAATCGGCATACGGCGCATACGCCAAACCTCTCGCAATCGCCTGATCAAGACCCGGCTTTGTTTTGAAGAACCCTTCCGCTGTTCGCTCTCCCGTCAAAAACGGCGCATCATATGAATCGACGTCGCTTGTGATCAGGTCGGCCGCATTCGCGTCCGTACGGGCAATAAGAATGGTCGGGACTCCCATCACGTCTGCGGCGAGGCGCGCGGCAATCAAATTACGCACCGCCGTTTGCGTCGGAAGCAGCACTTTCCCGCCCAAATGCCCGCACTTTTTCTCAGACGACAACTGGTCTTCAAAGTGAACTCCCGCGGCGCCGGCTTCAATCATACCTTTCATCAGCTCGAACACATTCAGCTGTCCGCCGAAGCCCGCTTCAGCGTCGGCCACAATCGGAGCAAACCAATCGATGTCTTCTTTTCCTTCCATATGGTGAATTTGATCGGCGCGCTGCAGCGTACGGTTGATTTTTTTGACGACTTCCGGCACGCTGTTTGCCGGATAAAGGCTTTGGTCAGGATACATGCTCCCTGACAAATTGGCATCGGCCGCCACCTGCCAACCGCTTAAATAAATCGCTTTCAATCCGGCTTTTACTTGCTGCATGGCTTGATTTCCGGTCAAAGCGCCCAGCGCCGGCACGAAGTCCTCTGTGTGGAGAAGCTTCCACAGCTTTTCGGCGCCGCGCCTTGCAATCGTGTATTCAATCTCAAGCGTGCCTCTCAGCCGAATAACGTCAGCCGCCTGATACGGCCTTGTGATCCCTTTCCAGCGTTCTTCATGCTCCCAGCTTTCTGCGAGTTGTTTTTCTTTCAGCATCGCACATTCCCCCATCATATTTTTTCATAAGCGGGTATCGTTAGAAATTCCGCGAATTCATCATCCAAAATCAGCTGTTCAAATAACTGTCCGGCCTCTTCGAACCGGCCGCTCCGAAAATGTTCTATGCCGGCTTCTTCGAAGATTTTCTGCATTTCTTCCTCTTTCATCATCTTGACCATTTCGGCGTTGACTTTCCGGCCATCGTCAAGAACCCCTTTCGGATGGCGAATCCATTGCCAAAGCTGGGCTCTGGAAATCTCCGCCGTTGCTGCGTCCTCCATTAAGTGGTCGATCGGAGCGGCGCCTCTGCCCGACAGCCATGAAGCTAAATAGCGGATGCCGGCGCTGATATTGGTACGGACGCCTGCTTCTGTAATCCGGCCTTGCGGTACTTCCAGCAAGTCTTTTTCCTCGACCTTTACGTCTTCCCGCTTTCTATGAATCTGGTTCGCCGACGGCATATGCTGATTGAATACATCGAGCGCCGTTTGAATCATGCCGGGATGCGCGATCCATGTTCCGTCATGTCCGTCTTTTACTTCACGTTCCTTATCTTCGCGGATTTTGGCAAATGCGGCTTCATTGATCTCAGGTTTGTCTTTAGCGGGAATTTGCGCCGCCATTCCCCCGATCGCATGGACGTTGCGTTTATGACACGTTTGAATCGCCAAGAGGGAGTACGCCCTCATGTTTGGAACCGTCATCGTCACGGCTGAGCGGTCTGGAAGAATGACGTCTTCCCTGTTCCTGAATTTCTTAATAAAGCTGAAAATATAATCCCACCTGCCGCAGTTAAGTCCGGCTGAATGCTCCTTCAATTCATAGAGGATTTCATCCATTTCAAAAGCCGCCAGGATCGTTTCAACGAGAACCGTCGCTTTAATCGTCCCCTGCGGAATGCGCAAGTCGTTTTGCGCATAAACAAACACGTCGTTCCACAGCCTTGCTTCCAGATGGTTTTCGATTTTTGGAAGGTAGAAATAAGGGCCGCTTCCTTTTTTGATCAGCTCTTTTGCATTATGGAAAAAATAAAGGCCAAAATCGAACAGGCTTGCTGACACGGGCTTGCCGCCGATCAGCACATGCTTCTCTTCCAAGTGCCATCCCCTCGGTCTTACAATGATGACGGCGGGGTTTTCTTTCAGCTCATAGCGTTTGCCCTGTTTATTCGTAAAAGAAATCGTCCCGCGAACCGCGTCCCGCAAATTAACCTGGCCTTCAATGCAGTTTTTCCAAGTCGGCGAGTTCGCATCTTCAAAGTCGGCCATAAAGACTTTGGCTCCTGAATTTAAAGCATTGATGACCATTTTTCTGTCGACCGGGCCGGTGATTTCAACCCTGCGGTCCTCCAAATCCCGGGGGAGCGGGGCGACCGTCCAGTCCGCCTCGCGGATGTGCTTCGTTTCCGCCAAAAAACCGGGATTCTTCCCTTGATCAATTTCAGCCTGCCTGATCGTTCGCAAATGCAGCAATTCCCGTCTTCTTCCCCCGAAATGTCGTTCAAGACGTCCGATAAACTCCAGCGCTTCTTTTGTCAAAATCTCTTCATACTGCGGATTCATCGATCCGGTTATCTGAGTTCTCTTCTCCTCTGTTTTCATGTCTCCCTACCCCTTTACATGCATTGTTATAAAACAGTTTGCTTACTCGCCTTTTTTGGAAAGACAGCGCTCACATTCCATAAAGTAAGATTCAGCCTGCTCCTCCATCTTTTCGCCGCATTCAGGGCAAGTTTTTTTTGGAAGCGTTCTGAAAAATTCCATCGGACTTTTCAAGCTCATTTGTGTCACTCTCCTTTTTTATAGAACAGTTTTATGTTTTTGATTTCTGTTGTAGTACAGTATACAGCGCAAAAAGAAAAAAGTACACACCTTTTTCCAAAAAATATTTATTTTTTTCCATTCAAACAAAAATAGATTGTTCTCTTTTTATTCATAACTTGTTCATATTTTTCTTCTAGAATAGGGAACATAAAGAGGTGAAAGTGATGATGAAAATAAAAAACAAACAACTTGATGTCATTCTGATTCTTATTTTGTTGGCAGCTCTTATTCTGAATACATATAACATTTGGCAGGACAATGCCGCCAACCAGTATTACTTGGCGGCGGTCAAAAGCATGACGCAAAGCTTCCACAATTTCTTCTTTGCGTCATTCGACTCTTCCGGATTCGTGTCAGTAGATAAGCCGCCCCTCGTTTTATGGATTCAGACCATATTTGCGAAAATTTTCGGCGTGCATACGTGGAGTGTGATTTTGCCGCAGGCGCTTGCAGGTGCGGGTTCCGTCTATCTGCTATACGTACTGATTAAACCGAAATTCGGAAAAGGAGCCGCCCGCATTTCAGCGCTGGTGATGGCGCTGACGCCGATCGCGGTTGCCGTAAGCCGGACGAATAATATCGACAGCATGCTCGTCTTCACGCTCCTTTTTGGTACATGGTGCCTGATGAAGGCGGTCAAACAAGGCAGGCTGCTCTGGCTGCTCGCTGCATTTGGCCTCATCGGCCTCGGGTTCAATATGAAGATGCTTCAGGCATTCATGGTGCTTCCCGCGTTCTTGCTGTTTTATCTTATCGCGGCCCATGCGAATTGGAAGAAAAAAATTGTGTCCGCTGTTTTATCGCTTATTATTCTCACCGGCGTTTCGCTTTCTTGGGCGCTTGCTGTCGACTATACATCGGCCGACAGCCGCCCGTATGTCGGAAGCAGTCAAACCAACTCCGTGCTTGAACTGGCTTTCGGCTACAACGGCACAGAGCGGCTGCTCGGCCAGACGACGGGCAACGTCCGCGGCGATATGAACGGTTTTAGAGGAGACATGCAGCAGCCGAACGGCAATGCACACACTCAGAACGGGAACAATGCAGCCGACAGCTCCAATGGACAAAATGGCGCGATGCAGCCGCCGGGTGCAAGCAGCGCGACCAACGGCAATGCGCAAACTCAAGACGGAAGCCGTTCATCCGACGGCTCCGATGGTCAAAACGGTGCAATGCAGCCGCCGGCTGCGGGCAACGCGACCGATGACGGTTCTCAAGGAGCAAACGGCGGCAGTCAGCCGCCAACCGGAGGCGGACCGGGTGGAGGCAACGGCGGGCCCGGTGGCAATGGCGGACCGGGTGCAGGTCAAGGCAGCGGACAAAGCATGAACATGTTCGGCACCGGTGACGCAGGACCCCTGCGGCTCTTCCAATCTGCTTTATCGGGCCAAATTAGCTGGATGCTTCCATTCGCATTATTCGGACTGCTCGGCATGATCATCAGCTGGCTCCGCAGCCGCCGCGAAAATGCAGGCGAAATGAAAGAAACAATCTTTTGGGCTGCATGGCTCGTTCCTGTTGCCGGGTTCTTTAGCATCGCCGGATTCTTTCACCACTACTACTTGATTATGCTGGCACCGCCGATCGCCGCACTGTCAGGAATTGGATGGTACGCGATGTACGCCCTTTACAAAAATCACAAAGACTGGGCAAGCTATCTGCTGCCGGCTGCCGTTCTGACAACGGCAGCATTCCAAGTGTATATTTTAAACGCATATACAAGCCAAATCGGCAGCGCCTGGATGTATGTCATGGGCCTCTTGGGGCTGGGTGTCAGCATCGCCTTACTGACGCTGAAGCGAAGTCATCCATTCGGAAGGCAGCTCACCATCATCAGCTTGTGCGTGCTTCTTTTGACAACGGTCTATTGGTCGGCAACACCGATCCTTTACGGAGGAAACAGCGTTCTTCCTGAATCAGGGCCTCAGCTGCAAAGCTCCAACGGAGGCGGAATGTTCAGCTCGGATGTGGACACAGGACTGCTCACATACCTCCGGAAAAATAATACCGGCGAAGAGTACCTGTTCGCGACATTGACAACGGTAACCGCAGCCCCGTATATCATCAATGCCGACGAAAATGTCATGGCGCTCGGAGGCTTCAACGGCACAGACCCGATCTTGTCGATCAGTGAGCTGAAAAACCTCGTCAAAGAAGGAAAAATAAAATACTTTCTGATCAGTGACAACTCAGGCAACAGTGAGCTCGTCTCCTGGATTAAAGAAAACGGAACCGAAATTTCGTCTGATGAATACAACAGTACCACGAACAATACAGACCGCTCCGCACAACAGGGCGCAAGGGGCGGCCCGGGCGGCGGACAGCAGCAAACACTCTACAAGGTTGAGCTGTAGGAAATATGAGGAAGCCCATCGGACTCATCCGATGGGCTTTTGATTATGCTTTTCTAAAAATAACCGGCGGATGATGTTCAATATGGTCAAGAAGTTTTTCTCCATATAGGGTCATCGTTTGCCGCCAAGGGTCGCCAAGCACGCCCCATTCAAAATCCCGCTGGAAAAAGAAATAGTAATCCCCATTCGGAAAGAGCGGAATCGGCCAATCCCCATATTCATCTTTAGGAAGCGGTCCGTGCGGATAAAACATATATCCTTCATGCTGCCAATAGAGTGCGTACATCGTCTCCAGCGGATCTGTACACGCCTTGAAGGCGCCGATCATCTTCTCCTCCAAATCGGCAAGGAACCGGCCGTCTGCTTTAAACCCTGTGGACACATCATAGACAATATACGGCCGCGGCGGCTTCATCCTTGAACATTGAAGGCCGGGTTTCCATTTGACGACCCGATTCACCTTTGTCCACACTTTATCATTTTCCCGGCTGCTTAAAACGGTCCAGCTCATTGGGTATCGTTCTCCTTTTGCTGTTTGACAAATTTGCTGCTCCCGTTTACCCGCAGACTGAAATATGAATGCTTGTGGGCCATTGTATATATCACCGCTTCATCATCCGACAGCCATTCCAGCCTGTTCATATAGTATGCGATGTCCTCAATAAAAGTTTCTGTTGCAGCCGCCAGTCCTTTTGCAATCACATTTTTCTTTCTGTCTTCAATCACTAAATATAATCTGAACGAGTATATATCAAGCTCGACCAGAGGGTACGCCTTTAATTTAAAATTCGTACTCATCTTTGGCCGCCATGCTTTAAACTGGTGTTTGTAATCTTTCTTCCTCATATTTGCAAAAGCCTTAGCAACAGCCGCTTTATCCCAGTTGCGTTGTTCCGCTACAAACAGCATCGCTTCTTTCAGTACACCTGCCATCATCACTTTTTTCTCGTAACTCTGCAGCTTTTGGAAAGCTGGCATATCAAAAGGAATCTCCGCTTCATAACTGTGTTTTGGACAAAGCATATCAGGTTCTTCCTGAACTGTTTTTACCAGTTTCATCTCTTCAAAGTCACCGCATATAAAGAAAATCGCTTGACAGTCGTTCGTTTTAAACGTTTTACCCAGCTCCCACAAAAACATCTCTGTGATACATGTTGACTCGCCTTGCAAACCTTTCCCATATTCATCGACCATCTGTACCTCTTTTAAAAACATGTCAGTTGTCCTCTCACATCTTTTCTCCGTAATGCCTCTGGAAAATTTCCTGAAAATCCGGGGGAATGGTTTGGTTGTAAAATATGACAGAAATCCAACCCAGCACGATATCATTGAGCGGCTGCCAAGACTTCAGACTTTCCTTCAATGCATCATCATTAAAGCCAATGACACATATTTCGAATGTACGCGAGCCATAAATAACCCATTTTTGTGAAGGTGACATCCATACAACTCTAGAAGCCAGCGTTATCATGTCTTCATTCTGATCCGAACCCTTTGTCAAAACCGAAAGATACGCTTCAGACGACATATCAACGGGAAGCTTCACCCAAGTGTCTGACCACTCCTCAATTCCTCCCATCACAATATATTCATCGCCTGAAGCAGCTGCCAATTGGCTTAGCATATGCCAGCTATCATCTGACAACACCCAATGAAATTCTTCGAAACAGAAATATCGGAACTTCTGTCTGAACACAAGATTTGGAAACTCCTTTTCTGCATTTAATAATTTGTCTGCTGCCTGCCGGAAGAGATGCAGCTCACTGCTGTTTTTACCATCACCTTTCCGATACATTTAATAATTCTCCAATTCCGCCAAGATGTCTTCCAAGAGAGAATCGATCGGCAATATAATAGCGTCTCTCGAGTTGAAAAAGATGGACGGCTGAATCCCGTCTTCTTTCATGCCCGGCAGCCACTCATTCACGAATTCTTCGAGATCGATCGGCCTGGCTGTGCATTCCCTCCATTCCTGTCCTGCGCACAATTCGGCGTAGTCCTTTGCCGGCCAGAACGGAATCAATTTGCCGCCTTGATCATCCTCCGTCATCACCCATCCGTCGCCATATAATGACCAGACCTCTTCAAAGTCGGCGATTCTTTTAATAAAATACTCGTACCGCTTCTCTTTCGAAGCCTTTAATAAAGCCTCGACTTCTTTTTTGTTCAGCCTTGGCACGATTCGTTCAATGCGTGAAACATCATATGTATGGCAATAAAATTGGAATGTCCCGTCTTCATAATCTTCAACAACATAATTGATATTCTCCCAGCCGGCGTTTAATTGATCGATTTTGAAACCGCCATGCCGGCCTTCAAAATCGGTTAACCGAACAGAAGAAACCTCCTTAAATGTCAAATCAATATGATAGCTGTCATTCTCATCTTCATAGAGAACCGTCATGTCGATCGAGCTGATGTCTTTTCCTTCATGAAATTCTTTGTAGTATTGAAACCGGATAATTTCTTTAATATGAACCGATGAAAACTCGGGTATTTCCAGATTAAGCTTTTCGTGTTTAGACAACTCCACTATAGTCACCTCTGTATGGGTATGGTCAAGTCTTCCTGCGGTTTACAATCGAACACAACAATCTCCTGACGTTTTCATGCATGGCAACCACATGAAAAGTCTCAGGGTAATTTTCGATTTTGTTCTTTGGATAAACTTCAAAAAACGTTTTTTCTAGTGATTGGCGTTGCACCTTAGGCATTTTTTTATCCGCCAAAACGTAACCTAAACTGCCGGCGACGAGCGCAAAATACTCGTAAAAATCCCCTGACAAGCCGTGCCCGTCTTGTTCAAACGCATCCAAATCTGCCGGAAGCGGTCCTGACAAGCGCTTGTCCATATCCTTCAGTTGATTTACAGTATCAGCATCAAGCCGATAATATCTGTATCTTTTCTTCATTGTCCTTCACCCGCAGATCGTAAAAATTCTGTTTTATCAAAAGAAAAGTGGATCTCAATTATTGCCTACATATTGCTCATCACCTTTTACAATCACATTTATATACCTTTAGCTTCGACTTAGAATACGACATTCCGGAAGAGAGCAAAAAATATGTTTCGCCGAAGAAAAACGCCCCTTTAATGATGCATTATTCCACGACATAGACATCAGTCGCATCAAATTCAAACCAGATGACCTTCTCCTTTGATTCAATATGTACATCAACCTTTTGAGTCACGCTATTAAAATATTTTTTATTGTTAACCGGGTCTGCTACTAAAACAACAAAATCATTGATTGAAGCAAGAAAAGAGAGGTATTCTGTCAGCTTGTGTCTTTCTAGCAGTTCTTCTTTAGTCAACATGCACTCAACGTGGATGAGCCTTTTCGATAGGGCATTTACAGCAAATTGTTTATCTTCAATGAATGGGTTCATTTCATCTATGAAATCGGGCGTTCCCATAATTTCGATAAGAATCTGGTTAAAATCGAGATGTTCAAAAAATGTAATGAGGCCATTGTTTGACAGAAGATCGGATGAGTACAGTGAATGGTAATGCAGAAGGTTGATCACATCCAGATTTCCTATACTCGTCAAAGACTCGGTATTTAATTTACACACGGACCGCACTCCTTCTAGTTAATCCAGGTCAGATATGATAGCTTTTGTCTGCTTTCCTTCATAAAGTCACTATTTGCAGCATTCCGTTCCAACTCAAACAATTCTTGAATGGATATATCCGGAAAGGTTTCGTCTAATAAACGGTTTCTTCGATTTGTATACAATACACGAGCGAGCGGCTCATGATTTGAGCTGATAACCTTAAAGGTATAATCGATAATATAGCTTTCTTGTAAACACATTGCCGCGAAGACATGTTCTTTTAATAAGTCTTTCCCTATTTCTGCTGAAGCCGCCTCGTCCATTCCCTTGTAAACCTTATTGAACAGAATGCAGACCGCACTACCTTCATATTCATCTATCATCTGCATGATATGAAAGTAAGTGTTATGGCTGTCAGGCACAATGATTTTATCCCCAATTTTATAATTTTGTCCTTTAGGAATCTTATAGTTCGCAATCTCTTCTTTAAAACTGTCGCGCAGTTCTTGAGAAACCATAAAGGAAGGGTTATACAGTTCATTTATAACCGCGGCCACTTCAAACACTTTTTGGCCATCCCGATAGGAAACTGAGGTTCCATCGGCTTCTGAATCAAAGGCTATCCTACCGAATCCTCTTTGCTTTAATTCTTTTCTAATGAGAGAGACAGCCTGCTCTGTCGTTTCTTGATTCAATAATGCTGCCACATCTGCATAAAACCAATATTTTTTGATGACAGAGTCAGGAAAGTAGATATCTATTTTTCCTAATCGAAACGTTCGTTGCTGCACTTTCTCACCTCATCAATGGGGCCGTTCCAGTATTCTTCTATCCAATCCTTTAGTTCCTCTTTATCATGCAAATATGTTTCAGGTGAATCCTTTAAATCGAATCCGCTTAGTAAAATCAACAAATTCCATACCCTCTCATCTTCTATTTCCGGATCGTCAGCGTATACATAACCCCCTGCCCAATCCGAAAGTTCCTCTCTCGCCAAATCTCCTTTTAACACCTGTTTCATTTTGCAGATACAGTCCGATAATTCAGGTTTTTCCACATCTAACACCTCTTTTGTTATCGAATGTGATTCTCCCCATAGGCTTTCTAAACATGCCTTAGTCGATATCGTAATCTTCCCACTGTTTCCAATCATTATTTGGGACCCCTGCACAAACCGGACCTTGTCCAGTTTCAAGATATTCTGCAAATGATTGAAATGAAACTAATTCACTTGGGCTAGTTAAATAATCGGGATACTCCCAATTCTCTGTTTCATACACTTCTTCATAATCGCATTGTAGTCCTAATTCATTCAGAAGATTTTCGGGTTTTATCCAAAGAGCCTCTCTGAAAGATGGATCTTCAAACAAGTTTCTAAAGTATGTTTTCCACGCTCCTTCTTTTGTCTGTTTTTGGTATCTGTTTCTCTGGTTAGCTTTTATACAGTAAAGAGTCTCCACAATTTCAATTTTGGCTACTTCGCTTAATTGATCCAGATTACTTTCATGATATGTTACCAGCTCACCTGCTTTGGTCGTTAAAGAGAAGTCGTCCATAATGATTAAGCTGTAGTTGTCTGAAAAACTGTTGCTGTATGCATGAATAGACAGAAAAGGCCCTTTATCATCTATTTGAAAGCACTGTATTGAAAGTAACCAATCATCTTTATTTAATCGCATTAACGTACATTTACTGCCGATATAGTTACATTCGCGCCATTCAAAAATCGGTCTGTTTAATTCACTAAATTCACCGTCTAATAAACTAAGAATTTCTCTGCTTTTAATCAATGGATTTCTCCCTTAAATACTTTTTAAAAATAATCGACAGAATCTGTGGATGCCCACATTGGCCACTCTGTATTTCCATTGGCATAGTCTGATAGATATGTTGCTTTTTTGCGGCATATTGCTTCGGCAATTGATTCAAAGAAAGGAGAAAGACTTGGCAAATCCTTTTCTGTTTCTGGATGTATCCACGTTTCTGTTGAATACAATTGGTCATACATTAACGGGAGATCAGCAGTTTGGAGTTGTTCATGTTTTGTCAGCCAGAGAGTGTCGAGAAATAAACGGTTTTTACTCATCTGCCTCAAACAGGTAATCCATTCATTCTCCACATTAATATTTGCTTGCACTTTTTGCTCAATGAAAAAATGAAATACTTTCTCTCTAAGGACAATGCTAAACGGATTTTTTGCAAAGCCGGTTTCCACATCCTCCAACTCTAATTTGTTTCCTTTTTCGTCCAAAAACGCAAACGGCTCATCAACTAAAAAGCTTGCTTCATGATTAATTACTTGATTGCCCATCGCATGAAAATCAATAGCCGGTCCCAATTTTGACAATCCGAACAACTGAAACGTCAAGAGCCAGTTATCCCCTTCAACAAATACCGAAAGTTTGCCTTTTACGAAATCGAAATTTCCGTTATCAAGCAACGGAAACTCTCCCTTTTTGAATGAATCATCAAGCAATGCAAGAATCGCTTCTTTATTTTTGAGCACGATCATCACCCCCGTTTTGCCTTTTGCTAACACTTTTTGGTTTTTTGTGTAATTAAATTGCTATTCGTCTAAAACGCCTTACCACTAATCCAATTTCCGAAAGCTCATGGTGTTTTATGATCGTTTAACAGCTACCATGGCTACTCCTAGTTAATATATCAGGCCACACACTGGATATTTATTTATGTTTCATACTTAATGATATCTTCCATTGAAATGCCGTTAGAATACTTCATTAGAATCGTCTCTATACATAAATGGCCGAATATTCCTATGGGGTTATAAATGGCCTTACCTGTTTTCTGATCTACTTCTGTTAATACATCATCTCCACCTAAAGAGCCTTCTTTTCCTTCACTAATAAAATATTTTCCTTCCTCATAAGTAATAAATCTTAATTTGGATTCATCATATTGTTTCAACAAATCTTGAGTTGCTTTAGAAACAACCTTCCAATCATCCTGCAAAAAACCAGTGTAACTTGTATTTGCTACAAATAGCTTATTTTCTTCTTTTAGTAAATCACGTATCATAGCTTTACTCAGCTTTTGATCTACAAAAATGTCATAATACTGAATTAGCACATCATCATCTTTACGTTTTGCCAAGTTTCCTTCCAAAACCCATGCATAGCTGTATTTATTTATCTCCTCTAAGGGAATCTCAATAATAGCGCCGGGCACAATTTTTGACAGGGACTTAGCTTTTTTTGTTGAAGCTTTTATATCTGTAATTTGTCTTTCGTTTAGCTCCGGAAAAAATGAATCTCCATTTGTGTTCAATACATGAAGCAATGTTACGAAAAATTCGTCTAAAGCCGGTTCCCTATCCAAATGCTCCTTGGACATTTTATAGAATTTCTCTACCGCATCGTGAAGGATATCCAATCCGTCATCACCGATCATAATGTTCTTGTTTTTATGTTCTTCTTCCCAAATGCCCAATAGAAAGCTCCTTTCAACTCTTTCTTCTCTATTGCAACTGACAGCAAGTATTCATAGCGTTTCTTCCGTATGTATACAGCCGCCTGTCCAGTACTATTTTAAATGTTTCTGTACCTGGACAACCGCAAGCTGTGGAATTAACCAAGGTATCGTCAAACAATCGCTCTTTTGTATCAAAATGGTTGAATCACAAACTCATAATCAACGGTATCTCTTTTTCAGCATAGATCACTTTTTCCATCGTTTAGCTTCATTATTATCTATATTTTAACCGATGCATAGAACTGTTACAATATTCCTAAAATATTTAAGGGATTAAAACCCAATAAAAATTACATTTTTTTATATTCATTGAGCGAAGCAAAAAAGGCTGCCCCCACTCGGGAACAGCCCTTTCATTCGTCTCTGATGCTGCGGCCGAGATTCCACACGGCTCAGCTACAGCGCCGACTTGATCACTTTCTTACCGTAAAGAACGGACAGCAAACCGAAAATAGAATACAGAACGGTGTACAGCACCATCACGATGATCATCGGCGTCCGCACCTCTGCTCCGAATAAGAACCAGCCGGATTGGACAGCAAAGTAACTGTGAGACAGGCCGATAACCAATGGAATTCCGAAATTATACATTTGCTTGATTCGTATCCCCTTCAGAAGATCCCCGCGCGTGAAACCAAGTTTTCTCAAGATCGTGTAATTCGGTTTCTCATCTTCGCTTTCGTCCATTTGTTTAAAGTAAAGGATGCATCCTGATGTGATCAGAAACGTAAGTCCTAGAAATCCTACGATAAACATGGCAAGTCCGAAAAGCGATTTTTGAGCTGTGCTTGCATCGAGGAGCGATAAATGCTGATCGCTTTGATTCACTGTTGCAAACAATTCATTTGCCTGCTGAATCTGATCTTCATCTTTTAAATTGATCCCGTAAAAAAGACTCGACTTCTGCTGTAATTTTGGATCTTTGTCTTGGCTCAGACGTTTAAACAGCGCATCATCCACAACGGCTACAGGCAATCCGCCGCTGGTAAAGTTGAAGGATAAGAGGGACTCTTTTCTCAGCCCTAAATAGTTTAATGGAATCGTCTCATGCTCGCTCTTTACCTTAATGGCCCCCGTCTCTTTTAAAGCCATAAGTTTCTGGAGAAGGTCGTTATATCCTGAGAAAATGACGTCTCCTTTGTGCACGTCAATCCCGTCAATCTCTGCATCGCTGACTACGGCGAGGGGTAATTTCCCCGGGTCACCAGCCATATTTTCAGGATCCCCTTCGACAACTTGTTCCAGATTGAAAGTCGCCTGAATGACATGAATTTCTTTTTTGCTGTATGAAATGTTGTTTTCATCCAATAGTTGTTCGAACCGTTTTGCATCCTTTTGATTTGTCATAGCGAAATCAGCCGCTACATTTTGTTCGGCGGCTTTCTCTGCAGAGTAGTACGAAATATAGCACAAGGATAACAAACCGATCGCCAGTGCCGTAACAGTGGTGATGATCGTTAATAATAGAGCGTTTGATTTCAGCCGGAACATGATCGATGAAAGGGACAGCACTTCATAAATATTTAAGTAGCCTCCTTTGCTTTTGCGGATGATGTTGGAGACAAAGCTGACCGATCCTTTATAAAAGAGGTACGTTCCGATGATAACGGTACCGAGAATAAAGCTCATCGCATAAAACAGCTCATCTATGGTCTTGAATTTTCCGCTGAACAACTCAGTAGAAATGTAATATCCCGACAAAATAAACAAGATGCCCAATAAGCCAATGATCATTTGAAAAACGGATATTCTCTTTACCTTATCTTCCGTAGCTGATGTCGCTTTAAATAATGACAAAATGCTTTGCTTTTTGATAAACGTATAATTCATCACCATCACCAGCAGGTAGATTCCGCAGAATACAATGACAGTTTGCATAAGCGCTTCTCCGGAAAAATTCAATTCGGTTTCAGCTTGAACATCTACTATTTTAAATAAAGTCATAAGCACGAGCTTTGAGATCGAAAACCCGGCAAACACCCCAATGACCAAAGAGCCGAAATACAGCATGACATTTTCCAAACTTAAAATACGGAAGATTTTTTGCTTCCTCATGCCGATTAGCTGGAATAAACCGATTTCTTTGCTGCGCCGCTTAATAAAAATCGTATTGGCATACAAAATAAAAACTGCTACTACTGCCACTAGAAGAATGGAAGCTGCTTTCAAAGCCGCTGCGCCTTTTATCGATGCCTTCACTTCATCGATCGCCGGATCATACTGCAGCGTAACAAACGCAAAATAAAGCGCCACGCTGAAGATTAACGCAAACACATAAAGGTAATAGTTCCGTATATTCTTTTTCAGGTTGCGGAAGATTAGCTGATTAATACTCATGCTGAACCCCGCCTAACACGCCTTGCGTTTTCATGATGTCCTGAAAGAACATCTGCCTGTCTTGTCCGCCTTTATTCAGCTGCGTATAAATTTGTCCGTCTTTAATGAAAACCACTCTGCTGCAGAAGCTCGCGGCGACGGGATCATGGGTGACCATAATGATTGTGGCCCGGCGCTTTTGATTTAACTGGCTCAGCTTGTTTAACAAGTCTGATGCGGATTTCGAATCAAGCGCACCGGTCGGTTCGTCAGCGAAAATAATGCTCGGTTCATGAATAAACGCCCTGGCTGCTGATGTGCGCTGTTTTTGCCCGCCGGAAATTTCATTCGGATACTTATTCTTCAGCTCAAAGATGCCTAATTCTTTCGCGACTTCCTCAAATTTTTGACCTGCTTCTTTTTTTGATATTTTCGTAATCGACAGCGGCAGAAGGATATTTTCTTTCACTGTCAGCGTATCGAGCAAATTGTATTCTTGAAAGATAAATCCTAAATGCTGCTTCCTGAATTCAGCAAGCTGTTTTTCCTTCAGATTCGTCATCTCAGCTTGGTTGATGTTAATCGTTCCGCCGCTCACCTGGTCAATAGAGGACAGAACATTGAGCAATGTTGTTTTGCCTGAACCTGACGGGCCCATAATACTGACAAATTCACCCTTTTGGATCTGAATGTCAATTCCCTTTAACACTTCGTGTTTATTGTGCTTATTTCCATAGCTTTTTCGTATTTTTTTCGCTTCTAAAATCATCATTTTTAAAATCTCCTTTTGACTGGATATTTTTATTATAGAAAGGAGGACAGCCGTTTTCCTTCGATTCAGCGAACAAAAAAGAAAAGCGTGTGACACTTTTGTCACACGCCAAGCACACGGGAAAATTCGTTCCGCTTCGGAAAAATCAGCGTAAAGGTTGTCCCCGTTCCTGATTTAGAATCAACCTCGATATGAATCAGGAGCGGCTTTGCCGCTTTTTTCGCCAAATACAGCCCCATTCCCGTGGCGGCCTGATCATGATGCTCCGTTGTTGATGTGAAACCTTTGTCAAACACACGCGGTATATCTTTTGGATCGATGCCCCGTCCAAAATCTTGAACTGCGAGATGCACCTGGCCATCTTGTTCATAGCTTTTAATCAAAATATCGGATGCTTCGCTGTATTTCACTGCGTTTGTCAGCAGCTGCCTCATGATAAAAGACAGCCATTTCGCATCGCTGAGCACTTCCCCGGCCTCAAGCTGTATATCAAACCCGATCCCTTTTGGAATGCACCATGATTGCAAATCTTTTAGTTCTTTAAAGATTAAAGGTTTGAGCTCTAGAGCTTCAAGAGACAAGTCATTTTCGATAAATGACATCCGCTTTTGATGAAGCTGGCGATCGAGCAGCAGGTGAACGCGCAGCCATTCATAGTCGAGTCTCGATTTTAATGATTGATCGTCAATCGTCTCCATGATCAAATGCATGGCGGTAAGCGGCGTTTTGACTTCGTGTATCCAGGCCATGAGCTCATCTTTTTCATTCTCCAATGCCAGGCGATGCTGCGCCGCCTCTTGCTTTAACTGTTTCGTTTGTTCGGCTATGCTTTTTTCAATCATCGTTTCGAAAGGCGTTTCCGCCTCTCGAATGTTTGTCACATCGAGATTGTGATCCCATTCTTCCAGGCTTTTATAAAACTTCGTTTCCCTCCGAAAGCGGACAAGTACAAAAACGATAAAAATAAATGAAGACAAATAGGTCATATATAAAATCGATGCAAAAGGAATGGATGAATCGACATAAGCGATAAACAGAAAGACGATCTGCTGCAAGACAAATATGGCGATCCAGCTTCGCCTCTCGGTCAAAAACGCTTTCAGCATTCTCATCATCCTTCTTCTTTCGCCATATAGCCCTGGCCGACCTTTGTCTCAATATATTGCCCCAAGTTCAAGGTATCCAGTTTTTTTCTCAAACGGTTTACGTTGACCGTCAGCGTGTTATCGCTGACAAAACGCTCATCGTTCCATAAGCTTCTCATCAATTCTTCCCTGCTGACAATTTTGTTTTTTTGGTCGATCAATTGTTTTAAAATGAACATTTCATTCCTCGTCAACTCGATCGACCCCGCCTTATTGCTGACGCGGTTTTGCTCGGGATCAACGGTTGCACCGCACCACGCTTTCTTCAGAATCTCAGGCTCTGTATTATAGTCGTAAACACGGCGGAAAATCGCCTGGATTTTGGCAATCAGCACGTCAAAATGAAACGGTTTCTGAATATAATCATCTGCTCCAAACTGCATGGACATGACCATATCAGCCGGATGGTCGCGCGAAGATAAAAAGAGAATCGGAACGTTGGAACGGGAACGGATCTGCCGGCACCAATGAAACCCGTCATATTTCGGCAGCTGAATATCGATAATGACGCAATCGGGCTTAATCGCCGCAAACTCCTGCATCACTTCGCTGAAATCGTCGATGCCGTACACCTCGTATGACCACCCGGTTAACCGTTCTTTTATTTCCTGAAACAGCGATTCATCGTCTTCGATCAACAGCAGTTTAAACATTTGCCTCACCGCACTTTTTGTCTTTTTTCTAAGTCAAGTGTATAGCAAATCGTTTTCATGCGCTACAGAGAAAAAAGCTGTCCTGTAAAGGACAGCCATTTTAAATATCACAAACTCTCGCCATTCGTTTCGATCACTTTTTTATACCAGTAAAAGCTTTTCTTTCTCGTTCTTGCAAACGTGCCGTTTCCTTCATTGTCACGGTCGACATAAATATAGCCGTAGCGTTTTTTCATTTCGGCGGTGGATGCGCTGACCAAGTCGATCGGGCCCCATGATGTGTAGCCGATTAAGTCGACGCCGTCTGCGATCGCTTCTCTTACTTCTTTTAGGTGATCGCGCAAATAGTTGATTCTGTAGTCATCTTGTATCGAACCGTCTTCTTCGACGACATCGACGGCGCCGAGCCCGTTTTCAACAATGAAAAGCGGCTTTTGATAGCGGTCGTACAATGTATTCAGCGTAATGCGGATTCCTTTAGGGTCGATCTGCCAGCCCCATTCGGACGATTCAAGGTACGGGTTTTTAACCCCTCCGAGCAAGTTGCCTCCCGTTTTTGCCAAATCTTCCGGATTCGTGCTCGCAACCATTGACATGTAGTAGCTGAAACCGATATAGTCGACTGTGTTTTCCTTCAGAATGTCTTCATCACCTTCAGCCATCTCAATCGCAATTCCATTTTCCTTAAAGAAGCGCTTCATATAGCCCGGATAAGCTCCGCGTGCCTGTACGTCCGAGAAAAACAGCGTTCTTCTCTCATTTTCCATCGCGGCGAGCACGTCTTCCGGTTTTGGCGTCATCGGGTATGTCGTCGTTGCGGCAATCATACAGCCGATTTTAGCGTCCGGAATAATATCCTTGCCTGCTTTTACCGCAAGGGCGCTTGCGACAAATAGATGATGCGCCGCTTGGTACATCGCATTTAACTGGTTTTCGCCTTCTTCAAATACAAGGCCACCGCCTGTAAACGGCGCATGCAGGACCATGTTGATTTCGTTGAACGTCATCCAATATTTCACTTTGTCTTTATAGCGGGTGAAAACCGTTTTCGCATAATGTTCATAGCACTCGATCACTTTCCGGTTTTTCCAGCCTCCGTATTTTTTAATTAAACCGAGCGGCATTTCGTAGTGGGATATCGTCACGACTGGCTCAATATTGTATTTTAATAGCTCATCAAAGAGGCGATCGTAAAATTCGAGTCCCTCTTCATTCGGTTCACTTTCATCACCGTTAGGAAAAATCCGCGTCCAGGCAATCGATGTTCGAAACGCTTTAAATCCCATTTCGGCGAAAAGAGCGATGTCTTCTTTGTAGCGGTGGTAAAAATCGATGCCTTCGTGATACAGGTTCAATGACTCCATCGACTCATCGAATGGATACATGACCCCGTTCGGCGACACATCAGCTGTCGAGAGCCCCTTTCCGCCGACATTATAGGCGCCTTCTACTTGGTTTGCGGCAACCGCTCCGCCCCATAAAAAACCATCAGGGAATTTTTTCGTTTGTTCAGTCATATCCTTTCACCTCATCCAAATTTGTCGAGCTTTCCTCTCTCTACGCCAGCGCGATCAGCGCTTCCTCAATGTCAACGCTTTCATCTGTTTTCAAAGGCTTGATCGACTGGTACCGGTCCGTATTTGTGATGATAACCGGCGTGATTAACTGATAGCCCGCATCCTTAATCGCATCCATATCAAATGAGACAAGCTGGTCTCCCGGCTTTACAGCGTCTCCTTTATTGACATGCACGGTAAAGTGCTCACCGTTCAATTTCACCGTATCGATTCCGATATGAATAATAATTTCTGCCCCATTGTCGCTAGTGATGCCGAGGGCGTGCTTCGTTTGAAAAACGGTCGTGATCGTGCCTGATACAGGCGACACCACTTTGCCTTCTTCTGGCTCAATGGCAACACCTTTTCCCATGACTTCTCCTGAAAATGTCGCATCATCCACTTCACTCAATGCTTTGACTTCGCCTTTCAGCGGGCTTTGAATAATTTCACTACCGCCAGTCGTAGAAGAAGCAGCCGCCGGTTCATCGGCTTCATCTGACGGAATGTCTTCAAATCCCAATACAAAAGCAAACGCTGTAGCGGCAAAGAACGCGATGACGATCCCGATCGTGGCCTGTATAAAAGTCGGACCGATAAACGTTGTAATTCCCGGCAAACCGACGTTTCCGCCAATAATATATGCTGCTACGCCGGTGATGCCGTAAAATGCACCTCCGACAGCGGCACCGAGAAGCGCAGAAACAAACGGCTTTTTCAGCCTCATGTTGACACCGTACATCGCTGGCTCTGTAATCCCCATCAAAGCCGTGATGCTTGTCGTCAGCGACAATGATTTGAATTTCTTATTTCTTGATCGCAGGAAGACGGCAAATGACGCGCCAGCCTGCCCCATATTCGCCAAGAACATCGCAGGTATCAAATAATCGTAGCCGTTTTGCGTAATGTTGTTGAACATAACCGGAATGAAAGCATAGTGCATTCCTGTCATGACGATCAAAGAAAACGTTCCGGCTAAAAGGATCATCGTGATTAAACCGGCGTTTTCAAATAAACCGTTCACACCGATTGACAGATAGTTCCCTGCAATCGCACCGAGCGGACCGACTGTAATTAATGTGACAGGCACCACAATCAGCAGCGTCAGTGTCGGTACAAAAATCATCTTCAACGAAGTCGGGGTGACTCTGTCAATCCATTTCTCAACGTAAGATGCAATCCAAATCGCGAGCAGGATCGGAATGACTGTCGACGAATAAGTGGCAGCGGTTACAGGCAATCCGACAAAAGAAATGCTTTTCCCTGAACCGAGGAGCGCTGTCAGATCGGGATGCAGAATCGCCGCTCCGATCGCCGCCGCAACATAAGGATTGCTGCCGAATTTTCTCGCGGCGCTGACCGCCAGCAAAATCGGCAGGAAGTAAAATGCTCCGTCGCCGATGGCCGATAAAATGGTGTGGACCTGGCTATTTTCACTCATCCAGCCGAACGTGACGGCGATAGCAATGATCCCCTTGATCATACCCGCTCCGGCGATGGCCGGGAGAATCGGCGTAAATACGCCTGATATCACATCAAAAATGGCGGACAGCACGTTTTTCTTTTTGCCGGCTTGCTGCTCGCCCGCTTTTTCATCGCTGAGCCCGCTGTTGGCAATGATCGCTTTGTACACCTTAGGGACATCATTTCCAATGATGATTTGAAACTGCTGGCCGCTGATGTTGGTGCCCATTACAGCCGGAAGACTTTCCAGTTTCGCGCGGTCTGTCTTCGCATTGTCATAAAGGTTGAAACGCAGTCTTGTCATGCAGTGAATCACGCTCTGTACGTTCTCTTCACCGCCCACGAGTTGTAAAATGTCCTTCGATACTTTATTATAATCCATATGAGTACCTCCTCTTTTGGGGGAATCTGCCGGACTGAAGGTGGCCGCCTTCACCCGGCTTTTTTATTGGCTGGAACCGCAATGAATCCTCAGAATCTCACATCACCTCCTCATTTTGGGTATAAAAAAAACCTAAATTACGCCGGCTTGAACGGGACGATGTCCCAGAAAGCTGTACGCAACTTAGGTTTTGCCTGCAAAAGCAGTAACAATCCTTAAGAAACTTGCTGATATTAGTTTGTAACTATACTGTAACACCTGTTTTTGTTCATGTCAACGCTTTCATTACAAATGTCTCATAAAAAATAGAATACACGTAAACTAGAAACTAAGACTTTATACCTTTATTTCTATGTTTTCTAGCTTTCGCCGCCTTTTTCATAAGCAATGCAGGGTTTCGCCTTGCTTTCCTTCGCGCTGGCGGCTGTGCAACTGCGTCTTTCGGTTCCTGCTGCTTATGAAGAATGAATCCGGCGGCCATGAACGGAATCCCTGATAAGTTTGTGAAAATGTTTTTAATGCCCATCGCTAAAATAAAAGAGCCCCATGGAGAAAACGGATCTTTTTTGATTTTCACGTAAGCGGTGATTTCCAGGGCAATAAAAATGACCGACTGTACTAAAATTACAATCAACAAGCTCAAAATGAACAAGAGAGCCAAATTAAACAACGTGCCTGAGTAGATCATCAACTTCAGCGCGGCCACGAAAGTCCCAGCCTCCATATATCCGTCCGTGACATTTGGATTCCAAACGGCATAAACGTCAAATTGATGTTTGAAATGAAAAAACAAAAATAATATAAACAACCAATATATGCTATGTAAGCTAATGCCTAATAAAATGAGTCTGTTTGCTGCTTTGTTTTGCAATATTGTTCCTTCTTTCGTTTATGATTGAAGAGAATGAAACGTCTCTTCCTGCTTTGGCGGAAACGCCTTTATTTCGTTGCTGTCCAGGTCTTCCTGTAATATGCAAACCTTTTGAATCTGCCTGTTTTGATAATGGTGAAAATAGTAGCTGCACGTCTCGCTGCACATCACCGACGTATATTGGGTGTAATCGTCTTCGCCATTGTCAGTTATGACAATCCCTTTGGGAATATTCATATGGGAGAGAATATGAAACGCGGCAGAAACGCCTTCTGTTTCGTCGGACACGGGCTTCATGTGCTCTTTCAAAACTGCTGCCCTGACAAAACGGGATGGCGGTGTAAAGTCTCCCGGCAATCCGGACAGCCCGGAACCTTGGCCAAAAGCCGACAGCGTCAGGTCTCCCATCTTTTTCGCGGCAAACTGTCCCGGCTGAAGACCGATATAATTGCGCAAATTGGTCAAATGCCAAGGAAAATCCGGACTGTTCGTCAGCACGCCGACCGGATTATCATGAATTTGAATCCCTCCGGCCGCCGGTTCAACAACGATGCTCGC
Source organism: Bacillus paralicheniformis (assembly GCF_002993925.1). Taxonomy (NCBI): domain Bacteria; kingdom Bacillati; phylum Bacillota; class Bacilli; order Caryophanales; family Bacillaceae; genus Bacillus; species Bacillus paralicheniformis. Next base: position 4,248,763 of record NZ_CP023665.1, read on the forward strand.
ACCGGAGCGGTCCGTTAATAGCCAATGAAGCGGCGTCACCGTACTGAGCAAGCTGACCTCTCTCTCAACAATGTTTACGGAAACAGCCGCTTTTTTCACTTCCTCCAAATCGCCGCATTCCGACAGCACCCATGTCACAAATTCGTGCGGCGCAAGATTGCGGCATTGCTCTTTCGTCTCGCTTTCATACACAGCATAATCCGGGAAATAAAGCGCCGCGCAAGACAATCCTTTTTCATTCACACCATCGGCAAACAGCGCATTATTGAGCCTTCTGCCCATCCCGATAAACGCATACCGGCCGGCATGCTCGCTGCCGACTGCTTCACTTTTCCATTTGTAGCGACGCGGATGCAACAGCACTTCCCCGTTAAGCTCAAAATCAAAATCCATCGTCCTCGCCAATAAATGCTCCCGACCCGCAGTCGTCAACGTGATACTTGTACACATTGCGTCTCATCCTTTTCGTTTGATATTACACTTCGTGAACAATTTATTTCCATGTTATCGAATTGGAAATGATTCGTCAAAATGAAAGGGATTAAGATAAAAATGACCTCCAGAACAGAGGTCACTTTTAATCACATCATTTACTCCCCCAAACCGCATCTCCCTCACGAGACAACGCACTAAACGTCATCACCTTCCGCTCAGAAGCTGCATCCCACTGGCGCAAAAATACGCCATCATATGTTTTTCCGTCGAGCTTGAGTTCGATTTTGTTGTCTCCCGTGTTCTTCCACGTCCCGGCCGCTGCGCCGGTTATTTTGCCGTTTTGATTTAAGCGGATTTCTTTCGATTCTTTAATATCTGCAGATATGTCTTTTCCATGACGCACCAATTCGTAGGCGCCAATCACATCTGACTTTTTCACCTTGTCGAGCTTCTCTCCGGCATAGCGGTGAGGGGCGGCAACCGGCCAGCCTTGTTTGTTCATCAACAGTTGGTGGACGCGGACTTCGTGCTCCTCGCCCCGTCCCGGGAAGCGGGTGTGGAAGAATAAATACGATTTGCCGCTTTTTTCATCGTAAAAGGCAGAGTTATGGCCCGGCGATACATAGCCGTTTTGATTGCTAAATGAGAAATTTCCCATCAGTTTGACACCGTACGGTTCGATTGAGCGATCGTCAAAAAACGTTCCTTCTTTGCCGCGGACGTCAATCATCGCATGGCCTTCTGCGTCATAATAAGGGCCGTCAGGGTTTTTTGAGCGGGCGACGCGAATGTTGTACCCGCCGTCAGCGGCAAGCCCTCCGAAGGACATGTACAGGTAGTAATACTGTGTTTCAGGATTATAGAGAATGTATGCGCCTTCAATCCGGCTGTGATTGCCGCCGATCAGCTTTTTGCCGTACCCCTGTCCCGGAAGCGGAAGTCCGGTTTTCTTATCCATTTCTAAAATAAAAATTCCCCCGGAATAGGAGCCGTACACCATCCACAGCTTTCCTTTTTGATCAAAGAATGTATGCGGATCGACGACATTTGGGTGCTTTGTCGCGTCATAAGGCGTGCCGTCATTGCTGATCCCGTCCATTCCCGACTTCAGGAAAATGCCTTTATTTTTGTATGGGCCTTCAATGTCGTCCGCGACAGCAAGTCCGAGCGCAGATCTCGGAGAATCCCCGCGGCAGGCGTTGTAATACATATAAAACTTGCCGTCCTCAAGCTGGGTGACATCAGGCGCCCACAACGTATCAGATTCAGCCCATTCAAAGGCCTCTTTTAATTCTTCATATACGTTCGGAATCAGAGGATTGCCGTCGTGGACACTCGAGGAAATTTGCGTCCATTTCATGAGGTCCGTCGATTTGGCCGAAGCTAAATGGGAGCCGAAGACATAGTACGTGCCATTCGCTTTAATAATGGATGGATCGTGAACCGCCACTTCTGAAAATACAGGTTTTTGAGTTTGTGCAGAAGCTTGGTTTGGCGCGAAACATGCAGCCATGATGAAAAGCAATGCAAGGACTTGGATGAAACACTTTCTCATATTCATTTGTTCTCCTTTCTTTTGAAGCGCTTTCATTTTTTGACAATTCATCATATGCTGCTTATCCAAGGTTTATTACGAACAAAAAAGCTCCCGACAAAGTCGGCAGCCTAAGTTTATTTCCTCGCTTTATGCACTTTCAGCAATTTCCCTTTCACGGTTGTGTTTTTCATCGCTTCTAAGACGAGCGGTCCTTTGCCGTTTAAAATTTCAACGAATGAACCTTGCTCTTGTATCGTGATAATCCCAATATCCTCAGCGGAGACGCCGTCAATTTTAGCAATCGTCCCAACGAAATCAACAGCTCTCAGCTTCTTCTTTTTTCCCCCGTTAAAGTAGAGCCTCATAATTTCTTTATTTAACGATTCGCTCTTGTCCTGTTTAAGCTCAGGCTTCCTATTGATTTTCTTTTGAAACGCCGCTTTTGCCCGTGCAATTTCTCCTTTTGACGGCGCCTCAATAATAGGAATGGAAAAACCGATATAGTCTTCAATGTCAGCGATCATCCTTTTTTCACGCGGGCTGGCAAGCGTAATCGCTTTTCCCCGGCTGCCGGCTCGGCCTGTTCTGCCGGTACGATGCACATAGCTTTCTTGATCTAATGGCAGCTCATAGTTGATAACATGTGTGATGTTCTCAATATCGATGCCCCTTGCCGCCACATCTGTCGCGATTAAATAGCGGAACGCTCCCCGTCTAAAGCGGTTCATCACGGCAAAACGTTCCTCCTGAGGCATGCCGCCGTGAATTTTCGCGCACGGATAACCCAAACCGGCTAAGCGCCGCTGCAACTCATTCACTTGCTCCTGTGTGCGGCAAAAGACGATGCAGCTGTCCGGATTCTCAACAATGAACAGATCCACTAAAAGCGGAAATGAATCATTTTCATTTACAAAGATCAGTTGATGCTCGATATCTGCAGTTGTCGTACCGCCTGCTTGAATCTTGATTTTCAAAGGATCTTTCATATATTGAAGGGATAGATGCTCCACATCCTCCGGAAAAGTTGCTGAAAACAGCATCGTCAGCCGTTCTTCAGGCAAATGGCGGATGATCGCTCCTACTTGATCGATAAATCCCATATTCAGCATTTCATCGGCCTCATCGATGACAAGGTATTTCAGTTTTTCTAATGGAAAGGTCCCTTTTTCAATGTGATCCAATACGCGTCCAGGTGTCCCGACAACGATATGGCATTTTTGCTTGAGCTCTGTTTTTTGCCGTTCAAAGGACGATTTCCCGTAAACAGCCGCTGCTTTTATTCTTTTATAGCGGCCGATGTTCGTCAAATCCTCCTTAACCTGAGCGGCAAGCTCGCGCGTCGGTGTCAAAACCAAAGCTTGTGGTTTGTTCTCTTCCCATTCTGTCAGCTCGCAAAGCGGAATTCCGAACGCGGCCGTCTTCCCGCTCCCCGTTCGCGATTTCACCACAACATCCCGCTTTTTAAGCGCCGCGGGAATCACTTCGCTTTGCACCGCAGTCGGCTGCTTATACCCTAAATGATCGAGCGCTTTCGTAATATCGCCGCTTAATGCATAGTCTTTAAAACTGGCTTTGTTCATGCATGAACTCCTTTTGGTCATATGATTTCCAATGAATGATGGTGTTATGAATGTGATTATACGCGAATCATAACTGATTTCAAAAGGACATGAAAAACTGGGCTGTAATAAACGCAGCCCTAAGAAACACCCTAATTAACTTATAAAGCTGTTAACACAAAAGAATGAATTGCTGCTCAGAGAAAAGAATCGGTTTTTTTACCTATAACTATTTAATTCCCCTCTAATATTTAATACATAGAGGATATTGAAGCTATAGAAAAGACTAACACTATGATAAAAACAATTCCCATTAAACGCTGCAATAGAAAAGGCAGACGGGCTAAAACAACCTGGACTTCATAATTAATTGCCCAAGCAATAAATAAGAAATAGCGTAAAAAATCGTTTATCCATCCACTTGACTCTTCATATATATTAAATTCATACTGTTTTATCACCCAGTTAGGAAATAGCAATGAAATAATTGCCATAATGAAATTTATAGTAAGAGACATATACAATAAGGCGCTTGGGTATGGAATGTGTTCCCTTAAAACAAAACTTAAAAATAAACTTATAGCAATGACGGTAATAGTACCTACTATTAGGTTTGATTTCTTGAATATTTTTTTCCTCGGACTAACATATATTTTTTTTGTATTAAAACCGTACACCAAAGAAAGTAAAACCAAGAAACATTCCGCGAAAAATATAAATAAAAATAATGAGATACTGCTGTCATCTCGATTCCAATATGGGATGTTTATCAACAAAAGTACCACTAATAACATGAATACTGCATTACTTCGCATCCAAAAAATACCGCTTTTTTTTATAGAAAACATAAATCCACTTGTCCTTTCTTTTTCTACAAATCAAAAAACTCATTCATTGTATTTACTATTTTCTCGAAATATTCATTTACTGCCACAGGCTGAAGAAAAAGTGAACCGGTTTTTTTTATATTCTCATAATCTAAATGCCAAATAAAATCATCACTTCTTAATAAGAATACAGCTTGATCTAATCTTGATTGGCTTGTAATATAGTCGCTTTCAAAAAATGAAATATTATCAAGCTCTTGATTGTTTTTTAGAAAATCAAAAGAGAACTGACTAATAGATGGGTGAGTTTTTGGATCCTCCGCCATTCTTTTAATAACCTCAGCTTCTACTTCGTGAAATTCATCAAATGAATCATCATCCATTTCAAAAATTTCATGTTCTGGGTTTTTATCCGTATATGAATGATAAAATGTTTTCAACATTTCTAAAAACGACTCTCTGCTTCTTAAAATCGAAAAACTATGATTTTGATTTTCTATCTCCTGCACAATGAGTTCATCTTTTTGAACATGATGTACAATCAACACTCTTTTCCGATGGATACAGCGAACTTTTCGCTTTGATTGAATGAGTAAGTGAATCAGGTTTTCTAACCCTTTTTGTAAATTAGATTCTGTGCCATCATCCCAATATCCTCTTTGTTTTAAAAGATTTTCGGCTTGAATTGAAAATGGTTCAATGTCTTTTTCATCTTGAATTATCTTCTGTTCATTAATAATATCCTCAGCAGCTTTTTCATATCTGCATAATAACAATGCGGCAACAAGTTCATTAGTAGTTAATATAATTTTAGACACTTTAAATTCCCCCTATCGAAACCAACTAGTCACAAAGTCCTCTGCTTTTGATAAACCCTCTGAAACTGAATCAGAGATATTCGATAATTGTTTGTCGGTCCAGTCTTTCATATCATCCCATCTGTCTTCTACCCATTCACCAGCATCTTCTCCCCACTCTTTTACTGTGTCGCCAACAAATATAGATCCGGTTATTCCAATACCAGCTCCAATAGCTCCCCCAATAAGAGTTCCGGGGCCTGGGCATATAAGTGACCCTAATGCAGCACCTCCAACAGTCACACCTGCTACTCCCGCATCCATTCCAAAGCCAGCTGCCACTCGTCCTGATATTTCAAGGGTAGACTTCCCCTTGTTATCATCATTAATGAATTCAGAAAAATTAGTCACAAAGGAAAATACGGTACCTACTCCAGGGACTTTTTTAAATAGTTTTCCGGGAGCTACTTCATCCTTAAACTTCCCAAGAGTCCCTTTCACATCAAGCTTAGTCTTATAACTCTTCAGTTCCTCTGGCTTATGCTTTAGGAAACTTTGGCTTTCTAAAATCTTTTCATATGATATTCTTGTTGTGTTAGGCCCCAACCCAACAATCTTTCTCAAAAGGCCGCTTGGTTTATTTTGAAATTTGCCGAGCCATTTTTTGATTGGTTTGCTTGAGTTTGGATCGCCTTTTTTCAGGATATTGTAAACAAACTGAGCCACCTTGGAATCGTATTTTCCGTTAGCTCCCTGCGTCCATTTCGGAGAGGCTTTCACACGGAAGTTTCCTTTTCCGTCTTTTTCAAGCTCAAGCATTTTCGTCGCCAGTACATTCACGGCTATGACGCCTTTTGTTACAGCCAAAGCGCCGTTTCCTGTACCGATTAAATCGAGCCATTCAGCGATTCTGCCCATCATTGTCGGATCGTCTTGTTTTTCTGCTAAATCAACGGCTTCGTCAATCATTTGTTTAACGACATCTGTTTCAGAAAAGTAGTTTTCAACCTCTTTAATCGTTTTTTTAGATAGGATCGCGCCTCCCTTTGACCAAGTGTTCACTTTTTCAGTGAGCTTGGAAAGCTGAGCGATCGAATTTGACGATTGTTTTAATATAGAATTAGTATCACGATCAAGCTCTTTTAAATCAGACACTGTGTTGTTCACATGTTTTTTTGCTTCGGAAATATGCTCATTAAATGATGCCAAAGAGATAGATCCGCCCCCAATCAACTGGCTGATTTTATCAAATTCGTCATTAATCGAATCAACCGTATCATTCGTTTGACGTTTCAGTTCTGTTAAGCCCTTTTTGACGTCATGCGTCAGAAACTCTTCTTTTACAAAACCCTCTGTTGATTCATAGGTTCTGATTTTTGCTTTAATATCTTTTAAATTCTGTATGTATTGATCAATAAAGTGCTGAAAATAAAGCAGCACGGGAAGATGAAGAACCGAAAAGTGTTCTTTGATCGCATTTCCGCCTTCTCCTTTTAATGCATCATCAAGCTCTGCAATTTTTTGTACACTTTCCCTTATGGCATTGATTTCTTTTTCCTCTTGCTTTTTTTCCTTAATCAATTGGTCTATCGCGTCAATGACTTCAGAGACATCTAAAACTTTCAAGAGAAAACCAGCCCTCCTTATTTCATTTTTTGAGAGATGTTTTTATCAGTATCAATCAGGACTTTAATGTTTGACCATGCGTCCTTTTCAACTGAAGATAGCGCCTCCTTGTATTTTTTTAATAGCTGCTCGTATTCCTTTTCGATTTTTTTTATTTTGTTCACTACATCCATTGAAGAATTAGTGATATCGGCTTTTGAACCTGCTATCGAAAGTGCGCTGATTTTTGTCTGAAGGCTTGAAAACGCCGTTTTGACTTCTTCTGCTTTTACCTTTATTTCTGCCATTCTTTCACCTCAATGATTGACTTGTTTTTTTATATCTGTAAGCTGTTGTTTTTGTATACTTAGAAACATCTCCATATTAGAGATTTGCATTTCAAGATTTTCAATCTCTTGCTCAATATGTGAAATCAGACCATCTGTTTCTCTCTGTATATTTTGATAGCTGTGTGCAATATTTGATCTTATATTGATAAATTGATTTGTATGTCTACCGTTCCATATATGCGAAGTAATATCTGGCTGATTGATGAGATTGGCATTGTTTGAAAGGGTGTGAAGTTCACCGGTAATAGCTGTTTTTGCTTTTTTCAGTTCAGCGATTTTGCTTTGTGTATCCTTTATATTGTGAGATAAAGAAGAAATATCTTTTTCCAAAGAAGCGATTTTAGCAGCATGGTTTGACATATCGGGTTCACCTCGTTTTTCAGAAAATAAACGTCTGCACGTTACTATTCGCTTATTCCGCAGTATTTCGGTTAGGTATATTGTTGCTCTCCGATTGAATCCAACGTTCTTATAAATCAGACCTTTTTCATATTACAATATCATCCAAAATAGGTAAATAGGATAATGGACTTGGTTTTCTTGGATTTTCTTGAATTGATCCATTCAAGCTTCTCACAATGTTCTTTGAAATAGCATCAGGTGCTTAGTTCAAATGACCTTCTTCAAATCTTGCCATTAAACAAACAGCACACACCCAAGGTTTTCTCAAAATATCCGTTTTTAAAAACCGCCGGATTTTCCGGCGGTTCCCTTTTAACTGCTCCATTTCTTGAATTTTTTAAAATATATACAAAAGGAAATGATTCCGCCAATTATACCTGTCAAAATTGCCAATATGAATGAAATAAACAACAAACCCAAATACCCCCATCCCAGCGCTTCATCCTGGGAAGGTTCGCCCGTCACAAAAGATTGCATGTAAAAATGCGACAGTATGGCATATAGGATAAATGAGCATATACCTATAAGGATAAAGATTAAAACACTAATACCAGAAGATACTAGAATACGTTTGGCCACGTTTAAAAAAACCTCCTATTTATCTATACCTTTCCGTCCATGTAAAAAGATGACACCTAAGACGTATTCATGCTACAAGAAAGATTAAAATAGGTAAATGAGAAAAAAAGCCCATAAAAACAGCACACACCCAAGGGTATGTGCTGTTTCTGCATGTTCTTCTATTCCGTAATCACCGTATGCACGAGCTTCGGCGCTTCGGCTTTCTCAGCGATTTGAATGTTATCGTAGACTTTTTCGATGACGTCATCGACATTTTCGCGGTTTGCGTATAGGGTAACCAATGGTTCGCCTTTTTCGACTGCGTCGCCGACTTTTTTGCGAAGCATGATGCCGACGGCGAGGTCGATTTTATCCTCTTTTGTTGCGCGGCCGGCGCCCAGCAGCATGGCCGCGACGCCGATTTGATCGGCGACGATTTCAGACACGACGCCCGCTTCTTTGGCAGGAATGTCGATTTTGTAGGCAGCCTGAGGCAGCTTTTCAGGGTTATCCGCGACAGAACTGTCGCCGCCTTGGTTCTGAAGGAAACCCTTGAATTTTTGCAGCGCTTTTCCGTTTTTCATTACATCGATCAGTTTCTCTCTTGCTTCGTCAAGGGTCTCTGCCTTTTTGGCGAGAACGACCATTTGGCTGCCCAATGTTAAGACAAGCTCAGTCAAGTCTTCCGGACCTTCCCCTTTTAATGTATCGATCGCCTCTTTCACCTCAAGGGCATTTCCGATGGCAAACCCCAGCGGCTGGGACATGTCGGAGATGACAGCCATCGTTTGGCGGCCGACATTGTTTCCGATGCGGACCATCGCTTTCGCAAGGTTGACGGCGTCTTCATCGGTTTTCATAAAGGCGCCGGCGCCTGTTTTGACGTCAAGGACAATCGCGTCCGCCCCTGCGGCGATTTTCTTGCTCATAATCGAGCTGGCAATCAGCGGGATCGAATTGACCGTGCCTGTCACATCGCGAAGGGCGTACAGTTTTTTGTCAGCAGGCGTCAAGTTTCCGCTTTGGCCGATGACGGCAACCTTGTCGCGGTTGACAAGTTTGATGAATTCGTCTTTAGAAAGTTCCACGTGAAACCCTTTGATCGCTTCGAGCTTGTCAATTGTTCCCCCTGTGTGTCCAAGGCCGCGGCCCGACATTTTGGCGACCGGGACGTCGAGAGCCGCAACAAGCGGCGCAAGTACGAGCGTCGTCGTGTCGCCGACGCCTCCTGTTGAGTGTTTGTCGACTTTGATGCCTTCAATCGCGGAAAGATCGATCGTTTCGCCTGAGTTGACCATCGCCATCGTAAGATCGGCCCGTTCTCTGTCCGTCATGTCCTGAAAATAGATGGCCATCGCCAGAGCGCTCGCCTGATAGTCAGGAATGCTGCCGTCTGTGTAGCCTTTAATGAAAAATTGAATTTCTTCTGTTGTCAATTCTTCTCCATTTTGTTTTTTAGTGATGATATCAACCATTCTCATTGTGATCACCAGTCCTTTTTTCAATGTTTATCAATAGATCAATCCTACAACGGTCGCTGTCAAGAAACTGACGAGCGTTGCGCCGTATAGCAATTTCAATCCAAAACGTGCGACGACGTTTCCTTGTTTCTCATTCAGTCCTTTAACAGCGCCGGCGATAATTCCGATCGATGAGAAATTGGCAAATGAGACGAGGAAGACAGAAACAATCGCTTCGGTGCGGCCGCTGAAATGGAAGCTGCCTTGTGCGAGAGACTGCATCGCGACAAATTCATTTGAGACCATCTTGGTTGCCATGATACTTCCAGCATTCACCGCTTCATGCCATGGAATACCCATCAGGAAGGCAAACGGCGCAAAAATAAACCCGAGCAGTTCCTGGAATGATATGCCTAGTGCGGCGCTGAAAATGCCGTTAATCATTGCGATGATCGCGACAAATCCGATCAACATGGCGGCCACGACGACGGCGACTTTAAAGCCGTCCATAATATATTCGCCCAGCATTTCAAAGAAGGATTGTTTTTCCTCTTCCTGTACCTCTACCATATCAAGTTCTCGATCGACTTCATAAGGATTGATAATCGAAGCGATAATAAATCCGCCGAATAAGTTCAATACGAGCGCGGTGACAACGTATTCTGGCTTCAGCATCGTCATATAGGCGCCGACGATAGACATCGAGACAGTTGACATCGCTGAAGCGCACAGCGTGTAAAGTCTGTGCTTAGGCAGCAGCCCCAGCTGCTTTTTTAACGAAATGAATACTTCAGATTGCCCCAGTATCGCCGAGGCCACGGCATTGTATGACTCAAGTTTGCCCATCCCGTTGATTTTGCTAAGCGCAAGACCAATATATTTTATAATAAACGGAAGGATTCTCCAATATTGCAAAATACCGATTAAAGCAGAGATAAAAACAATCGGGAGCAGCACGCTGATGAAGAATGTGGATTCATTCACATTCACCAGCCCGCCAAAGACAAAATTTACACCTTCTGCGGCATATTCAAGCAAATACCCGAAGCCTTTGGCAAACCCGCCGACGAGATAGTTTCCGACGCCCGTGTTCAGCAAAACATATCCCAATGCAAATTGCAGCACGATCATGACGATAACCGGACGGTACTTCACTCTTTTTTTTCCGCTGCTGACCAGCCATGCAAGCCCTAAGACGACAAATAAACCGATGAGCCCGATAAGATATTTCATGTTTTGATCCTCCTGGGGATGTATTCGCTTACATTTTTGTATCTGTGCGCAGGAAGCTTTCGCTTCCCGCCGCACTGGATCTTAGTAGTTATCTTCATTTTTCCCTTCTGCTCCGCTGACGATGGAAACGCCTGCGCTTGCACCGATCCGGGTCGCTCCGGCTGAGATCATGCTTTCAACGTCCTCTTTTGTTCGAATGCCTCCGGATGCTTTGACACCGATGTCGGGTCCGACTGTTTTCCGCATGAGGGCAATATCTTCCGCTGTCGCTCCGCCGGTTGAGAACCCGGTTGAAGTTTTGACAAAGTCGGCACCGGCAGCAACAGCCAAGCGGCAAGCCCGCTCTTTTTCCTCGTCTGTCAACAGACACGTTTCAATGATGACTTTAACAAGCGCTTTACCTTTTGCGGCTTCAACGACTTCGCGGATGTCCGCCTCGACAAAGTCATCGTCTCCGTCTTTTAAAGCGGCGATGTTGATGACCATGTCCACCTCTGTCGCGCCTTTTGCGATCGCGTCTTTCGTTTCAAACGCTTTTGTTTCTGTCGTGTTGGCGCCCAGCGGAAAACCGATGACTGTGCAAACATCGATTTCCGTTCCTTTCAGCTCTTTGGCGGCGAATTCAACCCATGTCGGGTTGACGCAAACTGAAGCGAATTGGTGTGTTTTCGCTTCTTCTATTAATTTTTCAATCTCGGATTTTTGTGTATGCGGTTTCAATGCTGTATGATCAATGAGATTTGCAATCGTCATATACTAGCACTTCCTTTGTATAAGATAGTTTCAGCATAACCGATTTTTGAACAAATGTAAATTACCATATGAAATTTTGTTCAATAGAAAATAAAGTAAAATCCAGGCTGTTCTTCCTGGACACTTTAATCATCTAGCAGTTCTTTCGCCGTATGCTGATCAATAATCAGCACATTGGCATATTTGCCTTTTAGTGCACCATGAATAGCGGCTTTTTTCCGGCTGCCGCCCGCTACGAGAATCGACCGTTCTTTTTCCCTCAAGTCAGCCAATTCAATGCCGATCGTCCGCGAGTCGATAGCATGGCTGCAAATGTTTCCCTCCGCATCAAAAAAGCGCGAACAAATATCGCCGACTCCACGTTCTTTCAGAAGGGCTTTTTCCTCTTCATGAAAATACCCCAGCCTGAACAGCAGGGCTTCATCACGGACCGTGCCGACTGTAAATAACGCAATGTTCGCCTGTTTGCCCATTTCTATGATCCGCTTAATGTGCCTGTCCCGCTCTACCATCTGTTTAACTTCCGGATTGTCAAACACGACCGGAAGCGGCAAATACCTCGGCATCGTTTGAAAGGCTTCGGCAAACAGCTGAATCGTTTCAGACGAATAGGTGTTGACACTTGAGTGGCTGATTCCGCCTTTCAGTTGTACGACCTCTGCGCCCTTCACCTGTTTGGGCTGCATATTTTGGGCGATTTGGTACATTGTCGTTCCCCAGCTGACGCCGACAATGTCGCCGTCCTTGACTGCGCCGTGCATGTATTCGGCTCCGAAGCGGCTGAGATAATGCGTGATGGTCGTATAATCCGCGGTCGGCGAAAAAACAACATGTGCTTCCATGAGCCCGTATTTTTCCTCAAGCATCGCACCGAGCGCATCCATATCTTCAAACGGATCCATGACGCGGATTTGGACATACCCCTTTTCCTTGGCGAACTGCAGCAGCCTTGATACCGTCGGTCTTGAAATCTGCAGCTGTTCGGCGATTTGCTGCTGGCTGTAGTCAGACTGATAATAGAGCCTCGCAGCTTCAATGCTCAATTGCTGTTTTTCCTTGTCCATCACGTTCCTCCCCTTTAGTAACGCTTTAACCCATATTATATAGGTTCATGCTCCTTCTCATCCAGCTGAATTGCAAAAAGACGGCCAGTATGCCGGCCCATGCGCCACTACATGTGTTCATATCATATCTTTATCCTTTATATATACATCTTTTTCTGCTGTCAGTTCTTCAGCTGCGCTTGTCCGCCGGTAAAACACGGTTTCATCTCATAGCTGAATCAATACCTCACCAAGATTTTTTCTGGTTGCTCTGGTCTCACACAGGCTATCCATTCACGTCCTCCGTTTATTTCCTTTGGTATTTTTTTATGAAAATCAATACGAAAATCCTTCTATTGATGGAAAAACATTTTATTATTGGACTTACGTCCTCTTTTTGGATAGTCCAAAAAGATCAAAAAAATCTAGCAATCTCCATTTTTTCATTTATAATAAGTAAGTCAAAATTATTCTCAAAAAAAACATTCGGGGTGATCTATCGTGAAAGCACCCGTGAGGTATATATGGATTGGTATGATCCTGTGCTTTTTATCGGCCAGTCTGGCCGTCGGTTGTATCAAAGCTGAAGATCAGTCAGATGATGACAAAAATGATGAAGCGCTGCAGCCTGCCGAACACTTCGTTTACCATCATTTAATGAGCGATCAGGGACTGATTAAAACCAGCTTTTCTGACCAGCCTGTTTACTTGTCGGAATCGCTTGGCTTGTGGATGGAATTTTTGATCAGTAAAAAAGACGGCGAGCATTTTCATGAGCAATATCAGCACCTGACCGAATCCTTCCTGATGAAAAACAACCTGGTCTCATGGCAAATCCAAAACGGCCAGGCAAGCGGGGTAAACGCCTTGATCGATGATCTCAGAATCATGGTGAGCCTCGATCAAGCGGCAGCTCTATGGGGAAACAGCGAGTATAAACAAACCGCTCTGAACATCGGTTCCGCATTAAAAACGCACAACATGAACAACGGGATATTGACGGACTTTTACGACTCCGCCTCTCAATCCGCATCAAAGGATATCACGCTTTCCTATATCATGCCAGATGCGCTATCCGTCTTGAAAAAAAACGGAGTGATTGATAAGGATACCGAAAGGCGGAACGCCAACATTCTTTACCGCGCCCCTTTGAAAAACGGTTTTCTCCCGAAAGTGTACAGTACAGAAACGAAAGCATACACCTATGACCATGAAGTCAATCTCATTGATCAGCTTTACACAGCTTGGCATTTACCGCCGAAGGATCAAAAAGCCGCTGTATTAGCGGATTGGCTCAAACAGACGTTTCAAACCGGCGGCAAACTGTATGGCCGGTACTCGATCGATACAAAAAAGCCGGCGGTTCAATACGAATCTCCATCCGTCTACGCTTTGGCGATATTATTTTTCATCAACCAAAACGAAGATCAAGACGTCATCAAAGCGCTGTATGATCGAATGAATGATTTTGAAATTCTTGATTCGTCTGAGACGTATTATGGGGGATATATGAGCGGAAATGATACGCATTCTTTTGATAACCTGCTGCCTCTATTAGCCGAAAGGAAGCTTTTAAATGAAAATATCATTCAATGATTCGCAAAAAATGTTCGCTTATATGACGGGAATAGCAGCAGCTCTTGCGTTGTTCATCCATTATGTCTCAGCCCCGCAGTCCGAATCCATTCTCATCATTTGCATCACACTTGCCATCATCGCAGCGGGAATATGGCTCGGATCGATTTACGCACTGGCTGGGACGATCATCGTCCTGTTTGTTCTCGGAACTTTGATGATGTTTCTTCACACAGACGCTTCGTCTGAAACGGAATTGCAAACCCTCGTCATCTGGGGAATAGCGCTTTTGCTGTTCTCCTTCATGTCAGGGAGAATCCATGACATCGCGATCGGACTTCACCGCTCTGTCAAACACCTTCAAGACGAGATCAATAGCTTCGTTGCAATTGACAGGGTGACAGGCTTTGATAATAAACAGAGGATGAAGCTGGAGCTCTCGGAAGAAATCAAGCGGGCAGAGCGGTATGGCAACTCATTTGTTTTTTTACTGCTGCAAATGCATTATTTCAAAGAGTTCAAATCCCTGTACGGAGAAAAAGAAACCGACCGTCTCTTTCAATTTGTCAGCAGTCAAATCAGATCATGTGTCCGGGAAACGGATAAAAGATTCCGGCCTGCCGAAGAGCGGTTTGGCATCCTGCTGACACACACGCCTGCTGAGCATATGCCTGCCGTCCTTGAAAAACTGAAGAAACAGCTGGACACATACCAGCTGAAAAACGGCAAGTATGTCACCTTGACCTTCCACGTGTGCCACTTATCATATCAAAACGATTTAAAGACTGCTGAGCAATTTTTAGAAGAACTAGAAAACGAGATGATGATGAATGAACTGTAAGCGGATATTACTTCTATGCGCGGCTGTCCTTATCCTGGCTGCGGTTTTTCATGTTCCGGACACCGCCGGGGCAAAGCAGCAGGAGCGCGGCATTCTCATCATCTATTCAACATTGGACGGCAAAAAATCAGCCGATGTGAAAATGCTCGACCTTATCGCCGGCCATTTTACATCTCATGTGACCGTTGTAAATGATGCGGATGTCAAAGCTGCGGATCTGGCAGGAAAAGACCGCGTCATCTATTACGGACAAACGAAAAGAAAGCTGAACAAAAAGCTCGCGCAGCTGATCAGCTCCTTCCAAAAACCTGTGACAGCGATCGGCTTTAACGCCGGGCAGTTCAGCCAATTTGCAGATCTTTCGCTGAAAAGCGAAGACAATGTGTATCAGATTCGCAGCACAAATGAGGAACACGATACCTCTTTAGAAAGCGGAATTCGTGTCCTTGAGGTATCAGGCTTGAAGGGAAAAGCGTTGTACACATACAAAGCTGACGACGGAAAAGCTCGCCCATTCGCATGGAAAACCGGCAAAAGTAACGTGTACATCGGTTTAACCGATTTGCTCAACAACAACCTCCTCGCCGCTAAGCTGCTCAGACAGGCATTTGGTGAAACCCCGGACAGCACGCTGTTATATTTGCGGCTTGAGGATATCAGCCCAATGTCGGATGAAAAACTGCTGCTCCAAGCCGGGGCTTATCTGCATAAACGAAATATTCCTTTTATCCTTTCTGTGATTCCGGTATATGTCAATCCTGAAACGGGCGACAAAGTCTATATGTCTGAAAAGCCGAAGCTTGTCAACGTGCTGAGAAAGCTGCAGGATATGGGCGGCAGTGTAATTGTTCACGGGTATACCCATACATACCGCTACAGCGAAACCGGTGAAGGATTCGAGTTTTGGGATGCTAAAGCCGATCAGCCGATCACATCGCAAAATGCGAAAGAGCCCGCGACCCTTTTGCAAAAGGAACAGAACTTTCCGAATGAAGAAGCATATCAAAACTATTTGAAGCCGTTCAGAAAAAATGAGGAAACGTACACGCGGCAGAAGCTGACGAACGCTATTGAAGATCTCACCGCAGAAGGACTGTATCCGCTCGCGTTTGAAGCGCCGCACTATACGATGTCAGAGCACGGCTATCAGATCGCCTCACAGTATTTTACAAGCTTGTTAGGCCAGGTTCAGCTTAGCGATACAACATGGAAAACGTCAGGCGCCGGGCCTTTTGTTACCAAACCGGCAATACTCCATGGGATGACGCTCTATCCTGAGACCATCGGCTATGTTGATCAATCGGATCAAAATCCGCTCGGCAAAGTCGAGGAACGCATCTCTCAAATGATCGATTTTGAAGGCGGAGTAGCCGGCGCATTTTATCATCCTTATCTTGGAATGAAATATCTCCCTGAGCTGGTTGATCAAATGGAACGCATTCCGAACAGCGAATGGCTCGATATTAAAAAGACAAAGCAAACCGTTAAAACAGATAAAGTGGAAATTCACACAAGCGGAGATGGAACGATTCAAGTTAAAAGCAAAGTCAGCGCCATTGAGACGTTTTTCGATCATCACCAGCAAAGCCCGCTGGAAAAGGCGCTTTGGATTCTCTCTCTTATTGTGCTCTTGTTTGTTGTCATGTTTGTGAGCTATACCCTTTACTTGAGAGCCACATTAAAAAAACGAATCTTTAAGGAGAGAAAAAACCGTGGGTAATGTTCTGTTCCTAGTCTCTTTAAGCTTAATATGGGTCATGCTTCTGTATCACATGTTTCTGATGCAGGGCGGATTCCGCCACTATATGACCTTCGAACGGAACATGCCGAAGTGGAAAGAGAACGTGAAGGATCTTCCGAAGGTCAGCGTTCTGATTCCTGCGCATAACGAAGAGGTCGTGATTCGGCAGACGCTGAAGGCGATGGTGAATCTCTATTATCCGAAGGACCGGCTGGAGATTATCGTCATCAACGACAATTCATCTGACCGGACGGGCGACATTGTAGGTGAGTTTTCCAGACAATACGACTTTATTAAAATGGTCGTGACCAAACCTCCGCATGCCGGAAAGGGAAAATCGACGGCGCTCAATTGCGGTTTTGCCGAATCAAGCGGAGATGTCATTTGTGTGTATGACGCCGACAACACGCCCGAAAAAATGGCTGTTTATTACCTTGTCCTCGGGCTCATGAATGATCAGAAAGCCGGAGCAGTGGTGGGAAAATTCCGCGTCATCAATGCGGCGAAAACATTGCTCACAAAATTTATCAACATCGAAACGATTTGTTTCCAATGGATGGCACAGGGCGGGAGATGGAAATGGTTCAAAATCGCCACGATCCCCGGCACCAATTTCGCCATCAGGAGAAGCATTATCGAACAGCTGGGCGGCTGGGACGATCAGGCGCTCGCGGAGGATACCGAGCTTACGATCCGGGTCTACAACCTCGGCTACCACATCCGCTTCTTCCCGGCGGCCGTCACTTGGGAGCAGGAGCCGGAAACGTGGAAAGTCTGGTGGCGTCAACGGACAAGATGGGCGCGCGGCAACCAGTATGTCGTCCTGAAATTTTTGGCTCAATTTTTCAAGCTGAAGAGGAAACGGATTATTTTTGATTTGTTTTATTTCTTTTTTACGTATTTTTTGTTTTTCTTTGGTGTCATCATGTCAAATGCGCTTTTTGTGATCAATTTATTTTATAATCTGCATCTTTCATTCGGTTTTTTGTCTATCATCTTATGGGTTTTGGCTTTCTTTCTATTTATGACGGAGGTCATGATTACACTGAGCATCGAAAAAACAGAAATGAACAGGCAGAACTTTTTCATCGTTTTTCTGATGTACTTTACATACTCGCAGGCTTGGATTGCGCTCGTGATTTATTCTTTATTCGTCGAAATCAAGCACCGCCTGTTCAAGCAAGAGGTTAAATGGTACAAAACAGAACGATACAATCAAAAGAAAAGCGGGTGACTTTTTTGAAATATATCATCATATGTCTGGCAAGCCTTATGCTGATCACGGCGACGGGACAAGCTGCAGCTGCCAAAGACGTTACAGTAGACGGCTCGATCCTCGGGAAAAACAGCCGGGAACAAGCCGAACAGCAAGTTCTTACAAACGATCTCTTAACCTTGTACGGGGCAAAAGACAACGCCGAGCTGACGTATCAAATTCCAGCGGGCGCCTCCTCTGCCCATCAGCAGCTCACACTTGAATACGAGGCCTCAGACCTTTTAATTTCACCGTCTTCTTTAACAGCCGAGATTGATGGCGAACCGGTCAAAACGGTTAAGCTTGCAGGGAATGCCGGGAAGAAAACGCTGAAACTCGCACTAAACAAAAGCCAGTCGTCTCCAGGGTTTCACAGCCTATCACTGAAGTTCTACGGTGTGGTTCATGAAGGCGTCTGCGTCAGACAGGACTCTTCCGGGAACTGGATCAAAATTTACCCGGACAGCCGTCTGAATATCGGAGAAAAGAACGAATCTAAAGGAATGGCGCTCGAACATTATCCTTATCCGTTCGCTCAGTCCGGCAGCTCCGTGGAAAAAACGGCAATCGTCATTCCGGACCATCCAAGTTCGGCTGAAATCGAAGCTGCAGTTAAAACAGAAGCCTACCTTAAAACGGTTGACAATAGCATCAGCACGAAGATCTTTGGTGAATCTGACCTGGCGAAAATCGACAGGCCGACGATTGTGATCGGCGTCCAGCATCACTGGAGCGGCAAAGTGAAAAAGCTGTTAAAACAAGCAAAGCTCGAAGCAAAAGAAGACAAGCTTTTGCTTGCGGAACGGATGCTCAAAGCAAAGGATAAGCAACAGCCTGTATTGTTTGCAGCTGCATCATCTGATGATGTTCTTTCTGAAAAGATCAGCGTCATTACCGACAAAACGTATGCCGCCCAGCTCAGCGGCGACACGCTGGCAATCGGCAAACTTCAGCAGCATAATAAACGGGACGGCGGCAAGCTGACACTCGAGGATTTCGGGACGGGGGATTTGACAATCGGGTCCGGACAGACATCTTCCGAGCATTTTTATTATCCCGCACCGGCGCCATTAGACAAGAATCAACCTGCAAAGCTTTCGCTTACGATGAAAAAATCGGAGACGATTCAAAAGCAGGCCGGTCAAAGCGAGTTAGCTGCGGAACAAGCGGAGCTGAAGGTCATGATCAATGGTCAGCCTCATTCCGTCGGACTTGACGATTTAGGAAAAGAAGACAAAAACGGCTTTTACCATGTTTCTTTAAAAGTCGATCCGAAACTTTTGCAAAAAAACCGTTACATCGATATTCAATTTGCCACTTCAGGGTTGAAAGAGAACAACCCCTGCTATGCGGGGAACGGTGACAAGTGGATTTTCATCGATAAACAGAGTGCATTGTCTTACCATGTCAGCGACACGTCAGCTTCAGCCGATTTTCAAGAGTGGCCGCTTCCCTACGCGGGAGATCAGGACAACAAAACGCTGATGATCCTGCCCGACAAGGCGGATCAGTCAAAGCTTCATGAACTTTCACTTGTGGTCGGCTCCTTCGGCAGCGAAGCCAGGCAGGCATTCACAGTGAAAACATCCGCTGAAGTCAAACCGGATGACATGAAAGGAAGAAACATCATCTTCATCGGAAGTGTCGATCAATTCTCTCTGCTGAAGGAAAAAACATCCGAATTGGCTGTTCCGACGGCGAAAAACGGGGCATTTGATGTGTCATCTTTTCAAATGCTGAATGAAACGACGAAACAAATCGCGTTTACTCAAACATCGCTTTGGGATTCAAATTACTCGATGGCTGTTTTCGCGCCGTTTAAAGGGCAAGGCACAGCTGTCACAAAAGAAATGATCAACTTTTTAAACAGCAATGACTTCGCAGCAACCGTCGTTAATGAAACGGACAGCCATCAGCTGTTTACAAACCATCAGCAGCTGACAGCAAAATCAGCTGAAACCAAGACGGATGATAAACAGGAAAGCAATCAGCAGCATGTGATGTACATTGCCATCCTGATCGTGATCATAGCGGCAGCGGTTATTCTGATTTTGACAACCGCCAGGCGGAGAAAAAGAAAGGCCAATGGCGGCGGAAAGATTGACGAATAAAACAGGGGCTTGCTTCTAGCCCCTGTTTTTTTATAAGTATTCAACCTGCTTCTCATATACATCCTTCACAATTTTAGCTAAAATATCGATTCCCCTTATGATATCTTCATCCGCCGCGGTTAGGCTGATTCGTATACACTGGTGCGAATGCGCCATGGGGCGGGATTGGTGGTGAAAGAAAGATGAGCCGGGAACGATGATGACTCCGTCGGCTTTCATATACTCATACAGCGCCGCATCAGTCACCGGCAGGTCTTCAAACCACAGCCATCCGAAAAGCGCCCCTTCCCCTTGATGCAAATACCATTTGATGTCTTCAGGCATCTTGCCTAAAAGCGTATCCTTAAGCAGCTTGAATTTATTGCGGTAATACGGCCTGACTTCATTTAGCGACACGTCGGCGAGGCGCCCGTCATTCAAAACAGATGCCGCCATATACTGCCCCAGCCTCGAAGAATGGATCGCCGCATTAGACTGGAATGCTTCCATTGCCTGAATATACCGGGACGGCCCGATGGCGATTCCGATCCTTTCACCAGGCAGGCCTGCTTTTGAAAGGCTCATACAGTGGATAATCTGATCGTTGAAAATCGGTTCCATGTCGATAAAATGAATCGCCGGAAAAGGCGGAGCATATGCGGAATCAATGAACAGCGGAACATTCGCTTCTCGGCAGGCGTCAGAAATGAATGCTACATGTTCGCCAGGCAGGATGTTTCCGCAAGGATTGTTCGGCCGTGAAAGCAAGACAGCGCCGATGCACGGATCGGTCCTCATCCTCTCTAAAAACGCCTCACGGTCGAGCTCATATCGAAACGTATGATCATCCAATACCGAAATGAGAGGAGGTATCCCCTCAATCATCTCCCGCTCCAACGCCGCTCCGCTGTATCCTGAATAGTCGGGAAGCATCGGAATCAAGGCTTTTTTCATCACAGACCCGCTTCCCATTCCGCAAAACGAATTAATCGCCAGAAAAAACAGCTGCTGGCTTCCGGCTGTAATCAGCACATTCTCTTTTCGAATGTCGGCGCGATACCGCTCTGAAAAGAAGCGGACAACACTTTCAATCAGTTCATCGGTTCCATAGCTCGATCCGTATTGGCCGATTACCGAAGAAAACCTGTCATCGTCGAGCAGATTGGCAAGAGCCGACTTCCACATGGCTGACACGCCGGGCAATATCATTGGATTGCCCGCACTTAAATTAATGTATGACCGATCTCCGCCGGCTAGGACTTCCTGAATATCGTTCATCACAGCCCTGACCCCTGTCTTCTCATTCATTTTCTCTCCGATTTTGCTTAATGCCGGCTTCACGCTTCCAGTCTCTCCCGCTTAAACCGAAGACGGGCGGTTTCGATTTTCTTATTGATCTCGTCAATGAAATATTGTTCCGGAACGCTGAACCGCTCGCCTTCACGCCCGGGAGGCAGGTATTGTCTGACATAGCGTTCCGCCGCCTCTTTGTATGCAGAGTCATCCTCGATCTCTTCCAGCTGTTCGATTTCAGCCACAAGCTTTTTTAAATCGTCCATGCATCGGGAAAGATCAAGCGACACGGGTTTCTCTTCTCCTCTTTGAATGGAACGGCCGTTTTCAATGATCCAGCTGAACAGAAAATAGCCTGTCCCGGAATCAAAATTCCGCGTTGCATTATGCTGGCTTGGATAGCGCAGCAGCCGTTCATACAAAACAAATTCGATTATTTCCTCCCAGCCGTCATATTGCCGCTCCCACAAAGTGAGGATCGCTTGGCAATCGACCTTGACTTCTTCTAAAATGCCTGCGAAAAAATTCATTTTCGCCTGAATATGCAGATGAAAAGGTTTTTTTCCGCAATGATGAAAATAGTCATGAAGGTAGCCCCACAGCACCCTTGCTTCATATGTGCGGTCGGGGGAAAGCTGAGCCGACTTGAAAGGCGCATGTTCAAAAATGGCCCTCGCTCTTTTCAGCGTATCCTCATGGTAAATGTGATAAAACTTATTAAAATAGAAAATCGCGAATGTCTGTGATGTAATGTTCTCTTTTGTTTTCACATTTTCCGGGAAGAATACGATACATTTTTCTTCCGTGAACCCCTTTGTTCCGGCGAGAAGCTTGAGGGATTGGCAGCCGTTTTCAGGATGGGGCAGCTCTTCTTCTATCGGCCTCATCATGGCAGGTTCTTCACGAACGGCCAAAAAGGCTTCAAAATAACAGCCTTTCGCATGTGGCCCATTAGGCGTCACGATCGGCGCCGCAAAAAAGGTCGTCTCCTGATCATTCGGAGCCCGGTAAGCCGTCAATAACCGGTCAAAATACGGCGTCTCCTCTAATCCGCGTCCGATCCAATCCAAGACGTCCTGTTTAAACGCCTCTTTTGCAGCCGTTAGGTGAACCGCTTCATAAATGGTTCCAGCGTCTTCTATCAATTGCAGCAGAAGCTGTTCCGCCCTTTCGTGACGCTCTGTAATCTGTCCTTTATCATTTTGGTACGTCTGTAATTCATGAATGTTCGGTACAATCTGCTCGTTGACCAAGTTTACAATGTCCCCTGTCAATGTCGTCATCGGCTTCCTCCTTCGATTGATTTAAGCCCGTGGATCGTAAAACACATCGGCACTTCTCCAAAATCTTGAATGACTTTCAAACGGTGTTCATCAGCTGCTTTAATCGTCGTGATACAGCCGTCAGCCGCGTTTGAAGCGCAGGCCAGGGCCGCTTGTGCATTGCTGGTGACAAATTGGACTTGACTGCTGAACAGCTTCGCCAGATGGGCGGGAGCAGGGTGTGAAGCGACGGTTTGAATGTCAGATGCCATCGTGTGCTGTTTTGCGGCAAAAACCATGTTGTATGTCGGCATCACAAAACTGTCTATGATCTTTAAGTCAGCGAGATTCTCGAATACAATTTGATGCAAAAACGGGTAAACGGCACAGCCTAAAAGAACTGAATTTTCTGTCGATTTAACATGAGGGAGCGCTTCTTCCAACGTTTCATAAAGCCTGACTTCCCCGCGGACCCCTTTGTTTTTGAGCCAAAGCAGGCCGGCTTTTTCGCAGTTCGTGCCTTTGGGACCGAGCGTATGGACAATCATCACGGCTTGTTCTTCCTGCACTTTAGTCGAGATCATCTTAACCTCCTATTGTACCCGTCAAATTATTTTGATATATGATATGAAGCTCATCATCCAGTTCCCGGTAGAAAGCTGCGCATTCTTCATATGAATGATGGCTTGTGAATATAAATCCGGGATAACCGGAAAAATGCGGGTACGGCAGAATTTTCGCGCCTTTTCTAATAAATTGAAACACCCGCTTTACCTCCGGCCTCTGTTTGACTTCTTCCAGTCCGTCGATTTTTTCAAAAGTGCCGGAGCCCTGTACAGGAATGATATAATTGCCGGCTGTCCTTACAGGCCGGATCTCTTCTTTAAACTCGCTGCTCTCCAGCGGCTTTATTGCGTTTTGCAAGACAAGCTGCATAAAATTGATGCCCGTGCTCTCTTTGACGATGTAATGCGAAACCCCTGAACCGCCGATTCTGGCGCCCACCTCGATAACATAAGGTGTTCCGTCCTTGTCCAGCCTCAGCTCCGTATGAGCCGGCCCCTGATGAATGCCCAGCGCTGAAACGGCTCCTGTCACTTCCTTAACAATCGCAAGGCGCGTCTCTTCTTTCAATTGAGCCGGAGCAATATAGACGCCTTCTTCAAAAAACGGACCTTTGCTGTTCCCTTTGTATCCAATCGAAAGAACATGTACGTTTCCTTGAATCGACAGCGTTTCAATCACAAATTCCGGCCCATCGATAAATTGCTCGGCTATGATGCCCGTTTTGCCGTGTACGAATCGATTAAGGTCCGTCTCGTTAACGGCCTCGACTTTCCTGACGGCCTCCTCAAGCTCCTTCCAATCATCAACACGGACGACGCCCTGGCTTGAAAAGCCGTTGACCGGCTTAACAACTAATGGATAAGTCAGTTTCCTGTCTTCGAGATCAGCGAGCGTATGGAACTCGTGGAAAACCGGCGTATTCAGGCCGTTTTGCTGAAGGATGCTGCGGGTTTTATTTTTATTGCGGCAGTTTTCCATTGTTGTGAAAGAAAGCCCCGGCAGATTCAAAGCTTCAGCGGCTTTTGCCGTGAAAGGCAATGCCGGCTCAAACAGTGTCACAACGCCGTCAAACGGAAATTCGACAAATGTCTGTTTGACGATTTCCAGCGCCGCTTCTTCATCTTCAAATAACGGCAGCGGCACACAGCGTTCCACAGCCGGAAGATTGCCCGGGAAATCTTCGGCTGAATTGTAAAAGAACGTGACCTTCAATCCTAAATGCTCAGCTTCTTCAAAAATAAATGGCAAGTGCTTATTTTGACAAATGATGGCCAAGTTTTTGTTTCGTATCGTCAATTTTCGCGATCCTCTCTTCTTTTTTTAAGTTGATGAACATCACACCGAATATGACAAACAGCGTTCCTAAATAAATATTCGCATTCAGTTTTTCATCCAGAAACAGAAATCCGATATAAAGCGCAATGACGGGGGAGATAAACAAGTGGGAAGTCGCTTTTGAGATGTGCCATTTTTTAAGCAGATAAATGTTGATCCAAAAACCCAATATCGAGCCGACAACCGCTAAATAAAGCAGCGCATAAAGGCTCACGCCGGAAAACGTTCTTGTCCCGCTTTCAAAGATGAGGCTGCTGATGAGCAATACCGCTCCGCCGCTCAGCATCGAAAGGGAGTTAAAGCTTAAGATCGGAAGCGAACGAATTCTCTGTTGTACTTTGATTTGAATAAAAGCCGAGCCAAACATCGCACACAAAATCACAATCATGGCGACGATTTCAATAACATCGACTTTGATCAACAGCTGATTGCCAAACACGATTGTAATGCCAAGCAACGCAAGGCAAATGCCCCATTTCTGCAATTTCGTCGCCGGTGTCCCTTTGACAAGGCGGTTGATCATCAGGGCAAAGACTGAAATGCTAGCCGCTAATATAGACACCAACCCGCTCGGCAAATAAAGAGAGGCCCAATAAACAGATCCAAATGGAACGGAAAAATACATGATGCCGTTCAAAAACGACAGCACCAGCAGTTCCTTTGACAGCACAAACTGCCTTCGTATCAAAAGAAACGCCGCGATCAAAATGCTTGCGATCATAAACCGCATGCCCGCGGACCAAAATGGAAGGCTGTCACTCAACCCGGCTTTTTGAAAAGCCCATGTCGTCCCGCCGATCAAACATAATACGATAAATAAAATATGAACCCGATATTTTAAAACGTTTGTCCGCATAGCATTCACCTGATTTTGTTATTGTCTTGCTGTCATTTATTTTCAGAAAATAGAATCTTTTCTGATCAAAATGGATTATGAGGGAAATTATAACTATTATATCAATTACAGTCAATCATTCTTTTGAACCTTTAGAATATCTTTACAAATACTGCGCACAAAAAAACACTCACTTCGATAAGTGAGTGAGGCGATACGGGTCTAGATTATATTTCTATCTTTTGGGTGCATACCGCTTTTCCGGATGACCCGAATTCTCTCATTTTATGTTTGACCGTTTCTTTGACTGCGCTGATCCCTGGCGTCATATAGGCGCGGGGTTCATATAAATCGGGATTGTCTTTAAACATGCTGCGCGTTTTCTCGGTCCAGGCGACCATGCATTCGGTATTAATGTTGATTTTCGCATGGCCCAGACGGATCGTTTTAGCGATTTGATCAGCCGGGATGCCCGAAGCTCCATGAAGAACAAGCGGAATGTCCGTCACCCGTGAGATTTCTTCCATTTCCTTAAATCCTAAATTAGGCTCGCCTTGATATTTTCCATGAACAGAGCCGAGCGCGGCTGCTAAAGCATCGATACCGGTTTCTTTGACAATGCGTTCGCATTCACCGATGTCGGCATACTGCACCCCGCCGATGAGCCCGTCTTCCATGCCCCCTACGGTGCCAACCTCTGCTTCAACCGAAACATTGCGAATTCCGGCGTATGACACGACCTCTTTTGTCATGGCGATGTTTTCATCGATTGGTGAATGCGAGCCGTCGATCATGACTGAGCTAAAACCGGCGTCAATCGCTTGCTTGCAGCGCTCCGGATTTTTGCCATGGTCAAGGTGAAGGACGACGGGAACGGAGATCGACATTTCCTCAATCAAAGCCGCAACCATTGCGGAAACCGTCTTAAATCCGCCCAAATAATCGATGAGCCGGTCTGAGGCGGCTACGATGACAGGTGAGCGTTCCTCTTCCGCCGCCTGTAGAATCGCTTTTGTCCATTGAAGGCCGTTAATATTAAATTGACCGATTGCATAATGATGTTCCTTTGCTTCTTGAAGAAGTTCTTTCATGGAAACGAAAGCCACGTTCACCCCTCCTATCCCGTATTAAATCTTGAAGTATTTTGAAACAACTTCAACTGTTGTTTCTTTGGCCGTTCGAATCGTTTCTTCCGCGCTCAGCTTATAGTATTCAGGTCTGAACAATTCAACTGACACGACATCCGAAAAACCGATGTCTTTCAAAGTTGATAAGTGGGCATCCAAGTCGATGGCCCCCTGTCCCGGCCAAACGCGGTCTTCATCTCTTAAAAAGCCGATTGGGAAGTCTTCCGTATCATCGATATGATAAATGAAAATCTTCTTGCCGTCCGCCTTTTTCAAATCCTCAATGTCCGAACCCATTGCATGGAAGTGGAAGCTGTCAAGAACAAGGCCGACATTATCGCGGTTCACGGTCATGACGATATCATAGGCCTGGCTGAACGTATTGACTGTGCACTCCGGATGACCGACAAACTCGACAGCGATCTTTACACCGTACGGCTCCGCGATGTCTGACAGCTCTGTCAGCACTTCGACGGAGCTCGCTTTAATATCTTCTTTTAAGATTTTTTGTTCGGTGACAAGCGGTACCGCGACCACATATTTCACACCAAGCGTTTTGCATGTTTCCATCATGCCTTTAAATTCTTCGATGATTTCACGGTACCCTTTTTCATCGCGGTTGTTGAAAAAGACAAGGGCATTCAAGGCCAGCGGCTTAATATGATGCGTTTGAAAATACTCGGCTAACTCTGAGAGAGAATGGTCTTTTAAATATTCGGGCAGCTTATCCATCGTCCGGATTTCGATATAATCGTATCCGTGCTTCTCACAGTATTCGAGGTCTTTTGCTAGGTTTGAATTTTCTAATGTCGTTGCTTCATTAAAGCATAGCTTCATATTAGATTCTCCTTATCTAAATATCCTTGTGAAGAGAGAGTTCGGCGGGGCGCCGAACTCAGGGGCTTATCCTAGTAATTCCTGTTTCAGCTTTTCAAGCATGAATCTGCTTGATTCATCCGCTCTTTCGTCAACCCAGGCAAACACGGCATTCGTCGCTATTCCGTCGAACTTCATCTCTCTCAGCTTTCTGAAAATCGTATCAAAATCAACCTCGCCTTGGCCAATGTCCAAATGCTGGTGAACCGTTACTTTCGCGTCAGGCGGATTGACGATGTAGCGAAGGCCATGAGCCGCTTTATGATTATAAGTATCTGCAAATAAAACATGCGTGAGGCGGTCGCCGGCTTCGTCAAACATTGTCTCGATGTCGCCTTTTCCGTCGTCATAGAAGAATGTGTGCGCAGTCGAGTAGACAAGATTGATCCAGTCCTTGTCAAGCGCTCGGATCATATCCATCGCACCTTTGTGTGTTTCGATAAAATCGTATGGATGGGCTTGAAGATTGAGTTTAATGCCTTCTTTTTCAAAGACTGGCAGAAGCTCATCCATGGATTTGATAAATTTTTCTTCACTTGTTAAAGGATCGTATTTTGAACCGCTGAATTCGCTGTTCATCAAATCGACTTCAAGCTCAACCGCAATTTCGATCGCCCTTTTCCAATTGCGCACCGCTGCCTGACGGCGATCTTCATCAGGACCGGCCCAGTGGTAAAGCGGAAGGAGCGATGAAAGCTTAACACCGGTATCTTTTAAAAGCCGCTTTAATTGTTTGATTTTAGCTGAATCGACTTTCGGATATTTATAGAATGGACAAAAATCTTCGCGCGGCGATAGTTCGATATATTCGTAGCCAAGCTCCGCCGTTTTATAGACCGTTTCCTCCAAAGTTAAATCATCGCGATACATCGATGGATCCAATGCTAATTTCATACTTTTCACTCCTCGGAAAGTTTTTATTTTTGAACAGTTGTAAACGTTTGATAGAATTTCGGTTTCTCTTGAAGCGCCACAGGTTCTTTCTGTCCGGATTCCTGAGCTTTTACGCAGGCATCCGTCGTCACGGCGGCGATATAGCCGTCCCATGCAGTCGGCCCGCTGACCTCGCCTTTCTGTTGGATCGAGTCAATGAAATCTTGGATTTCTACATCATAAGCGTCTACAAAGCGGCGCTGCCAATCCATGAGAATATCCGTCGAGAATTTGCCGTCTTTTCTGAGAGAGATGCTTGATGGTTCAGGAAGCTTCACGATTCCGTCTTCTCCGACGATTTCACACTGGATATCGTAGCCGTATTTGCAGTTGACATAGATTTCCGCATTGATCACGACTCCGCCTTTCGTTTCGATGATGACGATTTGCGGATCACGCAAATGAGGGAGCGCGTTTTTCGATTTTTTCGGATAAATGACCTGAACGGATTCGTAATCGTCATTGATCAGCCAGTGCAGGGCGTCTATTTCATGGACAAGCGTATCGACAACAGCCATATCTGTCGTATAGTTGTCGCCTACAACCGGGTTGCGGTGCGCACAGTGGATCATGAGAGGCTCGCCGATGACCCGGTTGTCGATCGCTTCTTTCAGCTGTACGTAACCGCTGTCATAACGGCGCATAAAGCCGACTTGAACGAGACGTTTGCCCGCTTTGATTTCTTCATTGACGATCCGCATGCATCCTTCCGCAGTCGTCGCCAGAGGCTTTTCGCAAAATACGAATTTGTTCGCTTTAATCGCTTTCAAAACGCTTGATTCATGTGCCGGTCCCCAGCTTGTGACTAAGACTGCGTCTACATTTTCGGCTGCGATGAGACTGTCGTCATCCGGATAGACCTTTGCATTCAGGCTGTAGTCTGTTACAACTTGCTGAGCTGCCTCCTGGTTTACATCGGTGACCGCGACAATTTTGCCGCCGGCTAATTTATTCGTGATGCGGTTGATGTGTTCTTTTCCGATTGCTCCTGTACCAATAACACCAATGCGTAATTTCATTGATAGCCACTCCTTCAAAATAATTACATAATTTTTCTTGTTTGCACTTGCCCAGCTTGAGCCGGAGGAGTCCCATACAGCTCTTCCTGAATTTGTTCAAGCGACTTACCGGATGTATTCGGTGCAAAAAAGAGCCCGATGAGCATGCTGGCCGTTACACATCCAAGGAGAATGGCCGCCATAAATGCAATTCCAAAATTCGAGATGATCATTGGAACGAAAAGGCTCCAAGCCCCGATTGAAATACGAACGAGGAAGAACATCAATCCTTGTGCAGATGCGCGATATTCCGTCGGGAAAATTTCACTCGCCCATAATTGATAATTGGCCTGTTGCCCGGCCCCATTGTTTAGGCCGATCATCACGATAAAGAGGATGAGGATCGGCATGCCCTCTGCCGGAAGCAGAAACAATGACCAGCCGATCACCGCTGCAAATGCGGAGATCCCAAACACTGTCTTCCTGTATTTGTCTGCAAACGGCATGAAGATAAAAGCGACGCCAAGCCCGGTGAAAATAAACAGCCCCATCTGCAAAATGTTTGCCATGGTCGCTGACACATCGCCGACCTGCTGATAAATGTAAGGCATAAAAAACCCCATGACACCTGCAGCCAGATTCCAAACCAAGTACACGCCCATTAAAAATAAAATGCTTTTCAAATACTTAGGCTGAAGCAAATCGAGATAAGACGCCTTCGGCTTCCTGACGGCTTGAGCCGATTCGGATTGACCCTGCCAGGCATCGGATTCCGGCAGCCTTTTCCGCAGAACATATGTGATCAGTGCGATAACGAGCAAATGCCCAAACACGATTTTATTGCCCAATAAGCCTATATCACCGAGCAGGACCGACAGCAGCAGGACCACAACCGCTCCCGCCGCCCATGCGACCTGTGCAACCCCGCAATGACGCGCCCTGTTTTTCTTAGGTGCGTTCTCCGCGATGATCGTCCAGGAAGCCGTAATATCAGCTCCTACCGATAAACCGATAATAATGTAACCGCTTAACAAAAAGGGAAAGCTGGTGCCGAACAATACTAAACAAATCCCCAGTGCATAAACCAGCATACTGTTCGTATAGACAGCCTTTCGGCCAATCTTGTCGGCCAAAAAGCCTCCGAGCAGCGCTCCGATTGCCGCTGAGATGGCGTTGGCGCTAAACGCGCCGAGCAGTCCGATCTGTGTATCAGAAAGCTTCAGGTAACTGACCCATAAAGATAATCCTGCCGATCCTGCGACAATGGAGCCTGCATCAATGTAATTTGCCAAAGCTGCTGCGACGGTTCGTTTATTGAATGGTGAGACTGCTGCACTTCCATTGCTCAATTTAGAGCCCCCCTAATTGGTTGCTGGGACATTCAACAAGTGACGATCGATGTACTTTCTGGCGATCAATGCGTATTCAAGCGGGTTGGCAACATCGGGATCCTGCTCGGCTTCCACAACGATCCAGCCGGAATAGCCGTGCTTTAATAGCGTTTGATAGACTTCTCTAAAATCGATGCAGCCATCGCCTGGAACAGTGAACATCCCTTGCAAAAACGCCTGTTGGAACGATTTTCCTTCCTGCTTGCATTTTTCTATGATCTTGAGGCGCGCGTCTTTAAAATGAACGTGCCCAATACGGTCCATATGCTTCTCTAGTATGTTCATATAATTTCCATCTGAAATGTAGGCATGCCCAGTATCATACAGAAGGTGCACGAGTGCCGGGTCAGTTCCCGCCATGAGCCGGTCAACCTCTTCCTCTGTCTGCACGCCTGTGCCGAGGTGATGATGATAGACAAGCTTCAGGCCGTACCGGACGGCGATTTCCCCGAGGTGATTTAACCCTTCAAATAGCCGCTGCCATTCTTCATCGGTGAAATAAGGCTTTTCTTTAAACACGTTTTTATCCAAGCCCTGCACGCTGTACGTCTGTTCTGATACGACCGCAACATCGGCATGAACGTCTTTCAAGTACTGGCAGTGAGCCGCAAATTCCTTGGCTACTTCTTCAATGCCGTCCCGAATGATATAGCTGCTGAACCACTTGCCGGCAATCCTTAGATTTCGCAGCTCGAGCTCTTTATTGAGAATGGCCGGTTCCGGAAAAAAGCCGCCCACTTCTGTGCCTTGAAAGCCTGCAACAACAATGTCGCTCAACAAATGCTGAAGTGTGTTTCCCGCGCCGATTTCCGGAATATCATCGTTCCGCCACCCTATGGGGGCGATGCCCCATAGAATTTGTGTCTTGCCCATCCTGGTGCCTCCTTTAATACTGCTTTGCAGATTTCAGCATTTTTTCTTTTGCTTCATACGCCTTTTGCACGCTTTCCTGTTCGGAAACCTCTGCAACACCTACGTGCCACCAGCTGTCATAGCCGTCCGTCATCGTCTTCGGCAACACCTTCATTTCGATCAATGTTGAGACATCTTGTTTTTTGGCATCTTCAAGCGCCGCTTTTAATTCTTCAATCGTGTTCGCTTTGTAGGTTTTTGCTCCATACCCTTCGGCCACTTTCGCGTAGTCGACATTGAGAATCTGATTGTCTGCTGTTCTGAATTCGCAGAAGTAGCTGCCGCTTCCATGGTCCATTTGCAGGTTGTTGATACAGCCGAATCCTGAGTTGTCAAAGAGCAGCACGTTGATTTTTTTATTATATTGAATTGCTGTAATGAGCTCTGAGTGGAGCATCAGGAAGCTTCCGTCTCCGACCAGTGAATAAACCTCTCTATCAGGATGAGCCAATTTCAAGCCGAGTGTTCCCGATACTTCATATCCCATGCAGGAATAGCCGTATTCCAAGTGGTACGTATTCGGTACGTTTGAATGCCACAGCCGTTGGAGATCCCCAGGCAAAGATCCTGCTGAACAAATGACGACGCTGTCCGGATCAACTGTTTCATTGATGGCGAGCAATGCCGTTGTTTGCGGGAGCTCGGTTTGCAGCACATCCGCGTATTCGTTGAGTATTTCTTGAGAAAAATGATCTTTAATTTCAGGTGTGAAGTTTTCACGCTTAAATGTTACCTTGCTCAAACGGTCACGCTCAGCAAGCCACTCGGCTTTCAGTTCCTTGATGATCGAACCGAATTCGCTCTTATAGCCTTCCAATAAACCGTGCAGCTTGCCGAGCGTTACTTTTGCATCGGCAACGACTTGGAAAGCATCCAGTTTATATGCCTGCATTCTGTTGACATTGATGTTTAAAAACTTTGAGTTGTCAAAGTCAAAAGCGGTTTTTGATGATGTCGCGAAATCGGTATAGCGCGTGCCGATTCCAATGATCAAGTCAGCCTCGCGAGCCGCTTTGTTTGCCGCCAGCGTACCTGTGATGCCCATTCCACCCAAGTTGTTGGCAAAATCAGCTTCCACTGTAGATTTTCCGGCCTGGGTTTCCACCAGCGGAATATTGTACGCTTCAGACATGGCGATCAGTTCGTCGCGCGCTCCGGAATATTTCGCTCCGCCGCCGACCAAGATGAGCGGTTTTTTGCTCGACTTGATCAGCTCTGCCGCTCCCTTCAGTTCACGCTCGCTCGGCTCTTTGCGATCAATATAGTGAACGCGTTTCTCAAAAAAGCTTTCATCGAAATCATAGGCTTCGCCTTCAACATCTTGAGAAATGCAAACCGTTGCAGGACCCGCTTTTGCAGGATCTGTCATCACTTCAAAAGCGCGAATCAGACTGCTCATCAACTGTTCAGGGCGCGTAATCCGGTCCCAATACCTCGAAACAGGCTTCAAAGCATCGTTCGTCGTAATCGCCGCACTGTATTCCTGTTCTACTTGCTGAAGAACAGGATCAGGCTGTCTCGTTGCAAATGTATCAGCCGGAATCAAGAGAACCGGAATATTGTTCGCAAGCGCCGTACCTGCGGCGGCCACAAGGTTAGCTGCTCCCGGTCCGACTGATGTTGATACAGCATAGATCTTCCTCCTCAGCATCTGCTTGCTGTAAGCCATTGCCGCATGTGCCATTCCCTGCTCATTCTTGCCTTGAAACACCTTTAAATGACCCGCATCCTGTTCAAGCGCCTGGCCGATGCCAACGACGTTCCCATGGCCGAAAATCGTAAAGATCCCCTCGACAAACGGTGTTTCTTCACCATCTACATGGATGTACTGCTGATTTAAGAATTTAATTAACGCTTGTGCTGTGGTTAAACGTATTTTCTTGCCCACAAACGATCCCACCTTTATTCATATTCTTCATTTAAGACTGAGCCGCGATAAGCTCTTCAATCTCGGCGACTGTCGGCATCGCTTCAGATGAGCTGTGCTTGGAAACAACAATGGATGCGGAAGCGCTTCCGTATTTCAGCGCAGTTTCAATATCTTTGCCTGAAACGAGTCCGTAGAGGAAAGCGGAAGCGTATGAATCCCCCGCTCCAAACGTTTTTAAGACCTTCGTTTTGTATGCTTTCGCCCGGAAGATGTCTCCGGATTTGCTGTATGCATATGAACCTTCGACACCGTGCTTGATAACGACAAGATCTGCGGAATGTGCAAACAAATGCTGAACAGATTCTTCATTGCTGCCGCCGCTCTTATTTTCCATTACATCAAACTCATCACGCGTTCCGATGACAATGTCTGATTGTTCGGCAACAAGCGTATAGTAAACGGACGTTTCCTCCGCAGATGTCCACGTATATGGACGATAGTCAAGCTCAAAGACCACTTTCACTTGATGCTTTTTCGCCAGCTGCACGGCTTTCAGCACCGCTTCGCGGGAAGGGCTTTTAGCCAGTGCCGTACCTGACACAAGAAGCATCTTCGATTTTGCAATATAGTCTTCGTTCACTTCAGAAGGGGCAAGGTAAAGATCTGCAACATCATCCCTGTACATTAAAATGCTGCATTCTTCAGGGCTTAAAATTTCTGTGAAAGCAAGCCCCGCTTTATGTCCGTCTTTATCAACCGCCATTTGTGACGTATCGACACCCGTATTTCTCATATAGGTTTCGATGAATCTGCCGTGCTGGTCATCCGGAATCTTCCCGATAAAGCCGGTCTTCAATCCTAATTTGGAACTGCCGATTGCAATATTAGCCGGGGAGCCGCCGACATATTTTGAAAATGTCATCGTCTGCTCCATCGGCCTGTTGTATTCGACTGCGTTTAAATCGATACATGCGCGGCCGATCGCTACAATGTCAAATTCTTTCTCTTCATTAAACGTATACCTCATCTTCAACAGCCTCTCCTTGCCTTATTGTTAGCGTTCCAAAATCCATTCATGGTCAGGGTCGTTATGAAACTTCCATTTCCGCGTCGGCCCTGCCATCACGTTTAAATAATAGGATGTGTATCCGTCAGGCACCCCGACAGGATGGTATCCGGCCGGCACGATGACAACGTTTCCATTTTCAACAGTCATCGTCTCGTCGATAGAACGGTCATCTGTGTAGACGCGCTGAAATACAAAGCCTTGCTGTGGGTCAAGTTCATGGTAGTATGTTTCTTCTAAAAAGGACTCTTCAGGCAGGTTGTCTTGATCATGCTTGTGCGGCGGATAGCTGGACCAGTTTCCGCTTTCAGTGTAGACTTCGACGACTAAAAGGCTGTTCGCTGAAGGATCTGAATCCGGAAGTATGTTATGAACGGTTCGTTTATTGCTGAATTTCCCGCGGTTTTCAATACCGTTGTCTTCAGCTTTGATCAGTTTCGTCGGCAGCTGATTTTCAGAAGGGGAATAGCACAGGGCAACTCTTGCCTCTGTAACCGCGGTAATGCCGAACTTGCGGTCATTTGACACATACACGCTGTCGGTCGGCTTTCTTTCGAAAACGCTTTCTCTCGTGCCGATATTTTCAAATGTCTGTTCATGATCGGTTACGGTAATCTTTCCGGTAAGCGCGACGATGCAGCATTCTTGTTTGCTCAGCGATTCTTCATAGCTGGATCCCGGTGCGAGATCAAGGACTTTAAACTCGACATAACTGAGATCCGAATTCGATTTTTTCACTTCGTGTACAAGCTTCACGCCTTGTGACAGCTCATTCGCCTGCGGCTTGCGCAACAAATGACTCATGGATAAAGCCTCCTTTTCAAACTTGAAACATGATCCGAACAGCGCGGGAACCGCGCCGCTCGGTTTTTTCACAATTAATTGAAGTCAGGCGCCGGATATCTTGCAGTGACGACCTTTTTGCGCGTATAGAAATCGACGCTGTCTTTTCCGTTCGCATGCAATGTGCCAAAGAACGAAGACTTCCATCCTGAGAACGGGAAGAATGCCATCGGAGCCGGTACGCCCAAGTTGATGCCGAGCATTCCCGCATCAATGTTTTCACGGAAATAGCGGATCGCATTCGAATTCGATGTGAACAAACATGCGCCGTTTGCAAATTCGGATTGGTTGGCGATGTCAACCGCTTCTTTCAAGTTCTTCACACGGATGACTGACAATACGGGAGCAAAAATCTCGTCTTTCCAGATCGTCATATCAGTTGTGACATTGTCAAAGATTGTCGGGCCGACGAAATAGCCTTCATCTGTCACATTTTCACGTCCGTCGCAGACAAGTCTCGCACCCTCTTCAACTCCTTTTTGTATATAGCCGAGTGTGCGTTTCTTGTTGTCTTCGCGAATAACAGGTCCGAGGAATACACCGTCGTCTAGTCCGTTTCCGATTTTGACTTCAGATGCTTTCTGAACCAATTTCTCCATGAATTCATCTGCGATCCCTTCTTCAACCGTCACTACTGCACATGCCATACAGCGTTCGCCGGCAGATCCGAAAGCAGCGCCGATAATATTTGTTACCGTGTCTTCAAGATTGGCATCGTTCAGAACGATGGTGTGGTTTTTAGCGCCTGTCAGCGATTGAACGCGTTTCAGGTTTTCGCTTCCTTTTTTATAGACATATTCTCCGACCGGTTTTGAACCGACGAATGAAATCGCTTTAATTTCCGGGTGTTCGAGAATGCCGTTTACTACATCATGAGCACCGTATACGACATTGAAGACCCCTTTAGGAAGTCCGGCTTTTTCAAACAGTTCAACAAGCTTTTCCGTCAGGAGCGGCGTCCGCTCGGAAGGTTTCAGAATAAATGTGTTTCCTAACGCAATGGCCATCGGGAACATCCAGCACGGTACCATCATCGGGAAGTTAAATGGGGCAATTCCGCCGACGACTCCGATCGGGTAACGGTAGTTCGCCGCTTCAACATCGGTTGCAATTGAAGCAAGTGAATCTCCCATCATCAGGGATGGCGCTCCAGCTGCAAACTCGACATTCTCGATGCCGCGTCCAACTTCGCCCAACGCTTCTTTCGTGTTTTTTCCGTTTTCAATCGTGATGAGGTGGGCGAGCTCCTCTTTATGCTGAGTCAAAAGCTGCTGAAAGTTAAATAGAATTCTTGCCCGGCGCGGAACGGCCACTTTTGACCATGTCTTAAACGCTTCAGCCGCTGTTTGCGCTGCGTATTCGATATCCTCGCGCGTCGAAATCGGCACCTGGCAAAGCACTTCTTTCGTCGCAGGATTGACTACATCTTCGTATTTGTCGGTTTTGCTTTCAACCCATTCTCCATTAATATAGTTTCTTAACTTTCTGATTTCTGCCATTCTTATAACCTCCTTGAATATTAAACATCTCCTGGTACAGATGGGGCAGGTTCCAGCCATTATGTATGAATGCCGAACGGCTCTTCAGTGCATAACGGATTTTCGCAAAAAACAGGAATTAAACGCTTACAAAAGAAATTAATGAATAGAACGATGATTTTATCAAAAGAACCGCAACGCAATAAAACGTTTACACTCAGAAATTTCTCAACTTTATCACGTTTTGGTCACTTCTTGGTTATATTCTAATCCGGTCTTACCCATAAGTCAATCAAAATCATTAAATTTTTCTTTTGTAAGATTTATAGAAAACCTTAAAATGATTTAGAAAAACATTGTATAATAAAAAGAAACAGGACAAATCTTGCAAAAAATAGCCACCAATGTTATCATTTTTTAAGCAATTATTGGTTAACTTTTGGGTTTATTATATATATTTATCCAAATATACTAGAAGGAGATACTTGGTATGAAGTTAATGCGGATCAAAGAAATGGAAGAATATATTTTGACCAATGGCACCGTTTCACTTGATGAGCTTTGCCAGGTCTTTAATGTTTCCAAAAACACGGTCAGACGCGACATTAACAAGCTGACCGAGAAAGGAGTCATAAAAAAAGTCTACGGCGGCGTAACGGCGATCGAAAAAACGGCCTTAATCCCATTTGAAAACAGAACCATTCAAAACAAGGATGCCAAGATGAAAATCGCGCACTACGCTTCACGCTTTATTGAAGACCATGACCTGATCTTTATCGATTCCGGCACAACGACCCAATCCATATTGGAAACTCTTGATCCAAATAAAAATGTAACCGTTTTAACGAACAGCCTCGACATTATCAACGCTGCTGCCGCGATGCAAAATATAAACTTGATCATCATCGGCAGCAACTACAAACGGAAAACGCAGTCCTTCGTCGGCATGGATGATCCGGGAACATTGGATAAATATAATATTAATAAAGCTTTCATGTCGGCAACAGGAGCAACACTTACCCATGGACTGACAAACTCCGATCTGCTCGAATATGAAATTAAAAAGAAAATATCCGAAAAAGCAAAACAAGTATACTTGCTGGCCGACCATTCCAAATTCGGGAAGTCGACCTTGCTGACGTACGCGCCGTTTGACAGATTGCACGCGATCGTCACATCTCAGGCGCTGGATGAGGAATATCACGAGTACTGTAAAGAGCGCAACATTGAAATCCATTTGGCAAAACATGTATAGTTGAAGTGGACACCCTTGACCGGCTGTATCCAAACGGCCGGCCAAGTTTATTGATCAACATATCATTTCAGGAGGGGAATCCAATGAAAAAAGTTAAAGTTGGCAAATCAGATTTGCACGTATTCCCGATTGGTTTGGGAACCAATGCCGTCGGAGGACATAACCTTTATCCGAATCTCAATGAAGAAACGGGAAAAGAATTGGTGCGGGAAGCGATCAGAAACGGCGTCACATTTTTAGATACCGCCTACATATACGGCATCGGCCGTTCCGAAGAATTAATCGGCGAAGTCCTCAAAGAATTCAACCGCGAGGATGTCGTGATTGCGACAAAAGCCGCCCATAAGAAAGAAGGCGACGATTTTGTCTTTGACAACTCCCCTGCATTTTTGAAAAAGTCCGTTGAAGAAAGTCTGAAGCGTCTGCAAACTGACTACATCGACCTTTTCTATATCCATTTCCCTGATGAGAACACGCCGAAAGACGAAGCGGTTCAAGCGCTCCATGAACTGAAGCAGGAAGGCAAAATCAGAGCGATCGGGGTATCCAACTTTTCGCTTGAGCAGCTGAAAGAAGCGAACAAAGACGGATTGGTGGATGTGCTCCAAGGCGAATACAACTTGCTGAACAGGGAAGCTGAGACGACATTCTTCCCGTATACACAGGAGCATAACATCTCATTTGTTCCTTACTTCCCGCTTGTCTCCGGATTGCTCGCCGGAAAATACAGCGAAGATACAACGTTCCCGGAAGGCGACCTGAGAAGAGAAATGGAAAACTTCCAAGGCGAACGCTTCAAAGAAAACATTAGAAAAGTGAACCAGCTTGCGCCGATCGCGGAAAAACACAATGTTGACATCGCCCATATCGTGTTGGCCTGGTACTTGGCAAGACCTGAAATCGATGTGTTGATCCCGGGCGCCAAACGCGCTGATCAGCTGATCGACAATCTCAAAACGGCAGAAGTCAATCTGTCTCAAGAGGACATTGATTTCATCGACCGGCTGTTCGCCCGCTAAATAATCAGGAAACCTATCTTAAAAGATAGGTTTCTTTATTTTTAAAATCATATTGACAGCGCTTCCATTTTTGGTATGATAGGAAAGAAGTTAATACAAGTGACGGAGAATGGGAGATTCACAATAAGGCCCTCTTGTGCCAGGGGTTTTTTTGTGGATCTCTCTTTTTATTCGTCACATAAGGAGGCGAATAAAACCGGAAACCAACATTTTGCATACCGACTTGAAAGGGGAAATCATTTGATGAAAAAACTTGTCCGCAGCATCTTCCTTATAACAGCTGCAATCGTTGCCGCCGGTTTTGGACTCAGCGGGCATGCGGAGGCCGCAAGCCATTCCCAGCCGCAGCTCAATCCGAGTCAGCTATTAAATGTCGCACACCGCGGCGCATCGGGTCATGCTCCCGAACATACGCTTTTGGCTTATAAGCTTGGGCAAAAAATGAAAGGCGATTACATAGAAATCGATCTTCAAATGACAAAAGACGGACATTTGGTCGCCATGCACGATGAGACATTGGATCGCACGACCAATGGTACGGGTTTTGTCAAAGACTATACGCTGAAAGAAATCAAACAGCTTGATGCAGGCTCCTGGTTTAACGAAGCATATCCTGAGCGGGCAAAAACGGAGTACGTTGGGCTGAAAGTGCCTACCCTGGAAGAAATCATCCAAACATTCGGGAGAAGCGCGCGCTACTATATCGAAACAAAATCACCGGAAGACTATGATCATATGGAAGAAAAGCTCCTGGACATTCTGAAGCAATACAAACTGACCGGGGCAAACATTCATTCAAGCAAAGTCATCATTCAATCTTTTAGTCCTGAAAGCTTACAAATCATTCATAACGCTAATCCAAACATTCCGCTTGTGCAATTATTATGGTACGACAAACCGGCTGCCATTACTGACGCCGAATTAAAACAATATCAATCTTACAGCGTCGGACTCGGCATGAACTTTGACCGCATTGATCGGGCATACGTGCAAAAAATTCGAAGCACCGGCATGCTGGTCCATCCTTATACCGTGAATGAAAAAGAAGATATGAAGCGGCTGCTCGATTGGGGAGCGACCGGAATGTTCACCAACTTTCCGGACCGGCTGCGCGATGTTTTGCGTGAAAAGAAGTAAATGAATAAAGAAGGGGTATACCATGTTAAAACTGTTTAAACCAGCACCGCCGATTGAGCGGATGCCGGACGATCAAATTGATTCGGAATATAAGAAATTCAGACTGCAAGTTTTTCTCGGCATCTTCATCGGTTATGCGGCATACTATTTAATTCGCAAAAATTTCTCGCTTGCCATGCCTTATTTAATCGAAGAGGGATTTTCAAAGTCGGCGCTCGGCTTTGCCTTATCCGCTCTATCCATCTCTTACGGGCTGAGCAAGTTCGTGATGGCCACGATATCAGACCGGAGCAATCCGCGGATGTTCCTGCCCGCCGGTTTGATCCTTTCCGCTGTCATCAGCTTGTTGATGGGATTTGTTCCTTTCTTCACCTCATCAATCGCCATTATGTTTATCATGCTGTTCTTAAACGGCTGGTTCCAAGGCATGGGATGGCCGCCGTCAGGACGCGTCCTTGTCCACTGGTTCAGCGTCAGCGAAAGGGGAAATAAAACAGCCATATGGAATGTCGCCCACAATGTCGGCGGGGGACTGATGGCGCCTATAGCCGTTGCCGGCGTCGCCATCTTCTCAGGCATTACGGGATCTGCTACAGGCTATGAAGGCGTATTTATTTTGCCCGCCTTGGTCGCCATCGCCGTTGCCGTCATTTCTTACTGGCTGATCCGGGATACGCCGCAGTCTGTCGGACTGCCTCCAATCGAGGAATACCGCAACGATTATTCAAGCAAGTCGAAGAAAACATTTGAAACGGAATTATCAACGAAAGAAATCCTCTTTAAATATGTATTAAATAATAAATGGGTGTGGGCGATCGCACTTGCCAACATTTTCGTGTACTTCGTCCGCTACGGCGTTCTGGATTGGGCGCCAACCTATTTAAGCGAAGAAAAAGGCTTTGATATGAGCAAATCAAGTGTCGCTTATTTTCTGTATGAATGGGCGGGGATTCCGGGGACATTGCTTTGCGGCTGGATCTCTGACAAATGGTTTAAAGGGCGCCGCGGACCGGCAGGCTTTGTCTTTATGGTTGGTGTTTTGATCGCGGTGCTTGTATACTGGTTCAATCCAGCCGGCAATCCGATGATCGACATGGCATCATTGATCGCGATCGGATTCCTCATTTACGGTCCAGTTATGCTGATCGGTCTTCAGGCACTTGACTTTGTTCCGAAAAAAGCGGCAGGTACGGCTGCAGGATTGACGGGTCTGTTCGGATACCTGGGCGGAACCTTGACGGCAAATGCGCTGATGGGTGTTATCGTCGATGCATCCGGCTGGAATGCGGGCTTTACGCTCTTAACCGCTTCATGTGCAATCGCAGCACTCATCTTTGCGATGACATGGAATGTGCGGGGACAGGAAGTTGTGAAACATTAACATCAAAAAAAGATACATCTCGCCTAAAGCTGAGATGTATCTTTTTTATTTTTATGCCATCACTTTGCATATATCATTCGTAAATTCAACGGGGTCTTCGATTGGCAAGCCTTCTATCAGCAGCGCCTGGTTGTACAGGATGCCGGTGTACAGCTTGAATTTATCTTTGTCGTTTTCAAAAGCATCCTGCAGTGTTTTGAAGACTTCGTGATTTGTATTGATTTCCAATGCTTTATCAGCCTTTACGTGCTGGTTGTCAGGCATTGCGTTTAAGATTTTCTCCATCTCGATGGTGACTTCTCCGTCAGCGGCAAGGCATACAGAGTGTGTCTTCAGCCGTTTTGACGCCCTTACGCTTTTCACTTTTCCATCCAGGGTCTTTTTCATCTCTTCAAAAAGGTCTTTGTATTGGCTGTCGTCCCCGTCTGATTGATTTTGCTCATCATCGTTTTCGATTCCGAGGTCGCCGCTGGATACCGACTTGAATTCTTTTTCTTGATAATTCGCCAGCATTTTGATGGCGAACTCATCGATGTCCTCGGTGAAATAAAGGATTTCATACCCTTTTTCCGAAACCAGCTCGGTTTGAGGAAGCTTTTCAATTCGGTCATACGAGTCGCCTGACGCATAGTAAATGTATTTTTGATCTTCAGGCATTCTGGATACATATTCATCAAGGGTGACCAGCTTTTTCTCTTTTGATGAATAGAAAAGCAGCAGGTCTTTCAGCATATCTTTATGAGCTCCAAAATCATTGTATACCCCAAATTTAAGCTGTCTGCCAAACGATTGATAAAAAGACTCGTATTTTTCTCTGTCATTTTTCAGCAAGCTTTTCAGCTCATTCTTGATTTTTTTGCTGATGTTTTTGGCAATCAGCTTCAGCTGCCTGTCATGCTGGAGCATCTCCCTCGAAATGTTGAGCGATAAGTCTTCTGAATCGACCATTCCTTTGACAAAGCTGAAGTGGTCAGGCAGCAGGTCCGGACACTTTTCCATGATCAGCACACCGTTCGAATACAGTTCAAGACCCTTCTCAAATTCCTTCGTGTAGTAGTTGAACGGAATATTTTCAGGGATGAATAAAATCGCATGATATCTCACTGCGCCGTCCACGCTTGTATGGACGTGAGCGAGCGGCTTGTCAAAACCGTAACGCTTTTCCGTATAAAACGCCTCGTAATCTTCATCTTTCAGTTCGCTTTTGTTTTTTCGCCAAATCGGCACCATGCTGTTGACTGTCTGTTCTTCCTGAACTTCTTCAAATTCATTTTCAGCGTCTTCTTTCGGCTTGTTAACGGTGACATCCATCTTGATCGGATAGCGGATGAAATCAGAATATGTTTTGATGATCGCTTTTAAGCGATGAACATCCAAGTATTCATCATAGTTTTCGTCGTCTGTATTTTCTTTCAGCTTCAAAATGACATCGGTTCCCGCTGATTCTTTCGCAGCCGGTTCGATCGTATAGCCGTCGGCCCCCGCTGATTCCCATTGATACGCTTCATCGCTGCCATGGGCTTTTGTCATGACGGTGACGGTGTCCGCAACCATAAAAGCGGCGTAGAAACCGACGCCGAACTGGCCGATAATATCGTGCCCGTCTTTTAATTCGTTTTCTTGTTTAAACGCAAGCGAGCCGCTCTTGGCAATGGTTCCAAGATGTTCTTCAAGCTCTTCTTTCGTCATGCCGATCCCGGTGTCCGCAATCGTCAGCGTTCTGTTTTCTTTGTCTGCGGAGATTTTTATGTAGTAATCATCTTTGTTAAACGTCAGTGAATCGTCTGTCAGCGCTTTGTAGTAGATTTTATCGATGGCATCGCTCGCATTGGATATCAGCTCCCTTAAAAAGACTTCCTTTTGGGAATAAATCGAGTTGATCATGATGTCCAGCAATCTCTTGGATTCTGCTTTAAATTCTTTTTTAGCCATCTGTCTCTCTCCTCTTTTGCTCATATGATATACATATATCGTTCGATTCTGTTCACAAATTAAATAACACACTGCCTGCACGATGTCAATTCATATGGCAGCGGTTTGACAACCGGCACTCCGCTTCATATAATGTGTGGTGAAGGTAAATTTGACCAAAACGAGGTGGAAAGGAATGAAAATCTTATCAACTGTTCTTAAAAGAGAATTGGCTTAAAGACGGGAGAAGTCTGCCCTTTTTTAGACAAGCCATCTCG
The DNA here is from genome assembly GCF_002993925.1 of Bacillus paralicheniformis. Taxonomy (NCBI): domain Bacteria; kingdom Bacillati; phylum Bacillota; class Bacilli; order Caryophanales; family Bacillaceae; genus Bacillus; species Bacillus paralicheniformis. The sequence goes on from NZ_CP023665.1 coordinate 4,292,594, forward strand.
GGAACAGTTTGATATGATTTGACATCCTTTCTTGCTGTATTTTAAATATGTAGCGGGTAAGGTGTAGTTTGCCTTACCCGTTTTTTTTGCCGGACAGGATAGCGAGGCTTCACGCTGTTCTCTTTTGATGGCTTGTTTTTTCAAAAAAAATAAGCCTGAAGGAGAGAATCACCATGAGTATTGTTCATGTCACGAATCTGACCCATATATATGGAGACCGTATTATCTTTCAAGACGCCGGGTTCCGCCTGCTGAAAGGCGAACACGCCGGCCTTGTCGGTGCAAACGGAGCCGGAAAATCGACATTGCTGCGGATTTTGACAGGCAGCCTTCTGCCCGATCACGGAAACATTGAATGGCAGCCAAACATTCGGGCCGGCTTTCTTGAACAGCATGCCAAGCTGACGAAAGGCACAACCATCCTTCAGTACATGGAGCAAGCGTACGACCGGCTGTTTGAAATCGAAAAGCAACTGAATCGGCTTGCCGAAAAAATGGCCGACGCCGAAGACAATCTGGAGGCCATTTTGAAAAGATACGGAGAGCTCCAATCCGAACTGGAGAGTTCAGGATTTTACCAAATCGGAACGAAAATTGAGGATGCCGCTCAAGGCCTCGGCTTTACGGAAATCGGGCTTGATCAGGATGTCGCGGCTTTAAGCGGCGGGCAGCGTACGAAGCTCCTGTTGGCCAAACTGCTGCTTGAAGAACCTGATGTGCTCCTGTTGGATGAGCCGACCAACTATTTGGATGCGGCCCATATTGAGTGGCTGACGGGGTATTTGAAAAACTATAAGCACGCCTTTCTCGTGATCTCACATGACGAACACTTCTTAAATGAGATCACGACGGTGACATTCCATCTGGAGCATCAAACGATCAAACGGTACTCCGGCAGCTATCAATATTTTCTGAAGGAATATGTGCAAAGCAGGGCACAGGCTGAAGCCGCATACGCCAAACAACACAGGGAAATTAAAAAGCTAGAGGGGTTTATCGACCGGAACAGGGTCCGAAAGGCGAAGCAGGCCAAAAGCAGGGCGAAAGCATTAAGCAAAATCAAGCGAATCGAAAAACCGACAGATTCTTATGTCCCCAGCTTTTCATTTAAAACGGGGCGAAATCCGGCGATGACCGTACTCAAAACGGAAAATCTTGAGGCGGGCTACACCGTTCCATTATTTAAGCCTCTTTCTCTGACCGTAAAACGGGGCGATAAAATCGCCATTACCGGAGAAAACGGCGCCGGAAAATCGACGCTCATTAAAACGTTGCTCGGTGATCTCAAGCCTCTTAGCGGCACCGTCACAGCAGGACAGCATTTACAGGCGGCCTATTTCAGACAGGAAAGTCCGGCTTCTCATCATACACCGCTTGAAAAATTGCGGGCGTTCTTTCCTGATCTATCGGAAAAAGACATCAGGCAGACGCTCGCGATATCCGGTTTGACGCCAAAGCATATCAGCCAGCCCCTTGCTACGCTAAGCGGCGGTGAACAGGCAAAGGTCCGGCTGGCGGAACTGATGCTTTCAAACAGCAATCTGCTTGTTCTTGATGAACCGACAAACCATCTTGACACATCGGCAAAGCGTGCGTTAAAGCAAGCGCTCTGCGACTACAAGGGAACGATTTTGCTCGTTTCCCATGAACCGTCTTTTTATGAAGACTGGGTGACTCATATTTGGCGGATTGAAGCATGGCGCCGCAAATAGGTAAAAGCCGGCCTTTCGAAGGGCCGGCTTTTTCATTTGGACAATACAAGCTCATGAATGGCGTGAGCAACGCCGTTTTCGTTATTCGTACGCGTTTCATAATCGGCCGAAGCTTTTACCTCAGGGATCGCATTCCCCATGGCGACTCCGCATCCAGCCCATTCGATCATCGACATGTCGTTTCCGTTGTCTCCAATACAGATCACTTCTTCTTGCGCGATGCCTAATATGTCGGCAAGCTGCTGAACGGCATTTCCTTTACTTGCCGCAGGGTGAAGAATTTCATAAAAGAACGGCGAGCTTTTCACCATTGTATAACGTTCCTTGACGTCTTCCGGTATTGCTGCGATCGTCCGATCCAGCTTTTCCGGTTCATCAATGTACATCGCCTTTGGCGCGAGAAGGTCTTTCGGGATTTCTTCGATCGTCCGAAACCGGAGCGGCACTTTGGTGACGTATGATTCGTGAACAGTATACGGGCTGATTTCCCGGTTTGGCGTATATAAATAAGCAGAATCAAAAAAATGCATCGGCGTATCAAGCTTTTGGCTAAGCTCATATAACGATTTTACATCATGATAGCCCAGCGTCAGCTCTGACACGACTTCCTGAGTGTGCGTATTTTGAACGAGCGCTCCGTTATAGGCGATGACATAATCGCCGTCTTCATTTAGATTCAGTTCTTCCAGATAGCGGCTTACACCGCCGAGAGGACGGCCCGTGCAGAGAACGATTTTGACGCCTTGCTTTTTTGCAGCATACAGGGCATTCCGAACTTCCTCTGTTACTTCATGAAGATCATTCAACAATGTTCCATCCATATCTATCGCGATTAGTTTGTACATTTTACACTCTCCCTGATCAGAATCGAGCCCTAACATCGTACTTATGACCCATACCTTCTTTATTGTATCACAGCTTTTCCCCGTCATTTTCGTCTGATGCCCACGGAAAAAACGCCTTACAGCAAATAAGGCGTTTTTCGAGCCGTTTGGCCTGCTTAAAATATTTCCTGCAGAATCGGATCTTCATCAAGGATGCGAAGCGCTTTTTCGCGATAGCCGGCTTCATGCAAGTACGTATAGCGGTTCGGCTTGACAGTGTGCGACAAATTGATCGCTTCGCGAAACTCATCTTTGTTCAGATTCAGCGTTTTCACATATTGAAAAAAGCCTGTTCTCGTAAACACCTTTTCAATCCGCTCAGCCCGATGATCCTGTACATGAGCCATGATGTAGGTGGCTACCCCGACTTGAATGCCGTGCATCTGCGGTTTTTCCGCAATTTTGTCCAACGCATGGGAAATCAGGTGCTCAGAACCGCTGATCGGCGCGCTGTTTCCGCTGATTTCCGTGGCGATGCCTCCCATTGTCAAAGAGCTGACAAGCTCTTTTAAAAAGATCGGCTGTTTAATATCCTGCATCGGTGTACGGACAAAGCTGTTGACCGCTTTCTTGCTGAGCATCGACGCAAACGCATTTACATCGCTGGCCCCTTGCCGCTCTTCAAACTCCCAATCATAAAGTGCCGTAATATTGGACATCAAATCGCCGATCCCCGCCAAAATAAAGTGCTCCGGCGCTTTTTGAATGATACTCAAATCAGCTATGATTCCATACGGAACCCTTGCCGGCACGGTTGTTTTTTTTCCTTCGACTTGAAGCGAGCAATTGCTGCTCGCAAACCCGTCATTGGATGCCGACGTCGGAATGCTGATGAACGGGGTCCGCTTGGAAAAAGCGATGTATTTTCCGCAATCGACAACATACCCGCCGCCCATGGCAATGATGACATCGTAATTCCCGATTGAAAATGCCTGCTTCAAAAGCTCCTGTATGTCCAGGTTGGACGGCAGCAAAACAGCTTCTACTTTGACATGTTGAAAGGCGGCTTTTAATGAGTGCTCATACTGCTGATAGGAAAAATCGTCAAAAAACATGATCGCCTTGTCAAACTGATGCTTTCTCAATATCTCATCCAATCGGCCAAGCACGCCTTCACTAATGTCCAAAACCGCGGGAATGGCTATGCTGGTAACCTGGCGCGGCATTAGACGATCCGCCCTTTTTCTTTAAGATACTGTTCAATGTCTTCAAATGTTTCAACGGCTACAAATGGCACCCCCTGCTGACGAAGCAAATCCTGGAGCGCATCCTTTGCAAATGTTACATCCGCAAATTTAGCCGGGTGGGAATCCGGTTCACTGTCACCTGCAAAATAAATCGTCTCGTACTCTTCTTTCAGCTTCTGAATGACCTTTGATTTATCAATCCCATAGCGCTCAGAGTAATGCCAATGATTCTCATCAATGTCCAAATGAACATTGTCTTCTTTAAAAAAGCCTTTATTTGAAAAGACCTCAACGTCTGTAATCCCGTATTTCTTTAAAATATAATGAATGTAATAATCCGTGCCGGCGCTTAAAATGTAGAAATCGCCGCCGTTTTTCTGGACATGCTGAATGAAGTCTGGCACATATTCATCAATTGGTATGGAATGAATGTCATCAATGATTTTTTGCTCGCTTTGATGAATTGAAGCAAAAACGGTTCCCAAAAACTCGATATCTTTTAATTCTCCGGCCTTCCACTTCTTGAACAATTCACGGCCTTCCGGAAAATATTTATCAATGACCATCCAGTAAAAATCCTGTTTGGAAATCGTCCCATCAAAGTCTGATACAAATGCCCATTTCTTCATACTGCATACCTCTTTTCTATGGTATTTTAAAAGATTAGATTCATTATACAAAAAGTTTGTGAAACATTGAACATAATATTATTTCTTTTTTGTGTACTTTCGTTCACAAGCTGAATCATCTGCCTCTCTGAAAAGAGACATATATGATCATTCTTGATCTGTACGCTGTTTACCTTTTTCCGTCACGGCAAATTTGCGCTTCATCGTTTTAATGTTTTCCGCCTTGCGAAACCTGAGCGCAGACCAATCTTCATCTATTGCAATTTGCCGAACCGGTTCATAGCCTTGGTCCGCAAGCAGTCCGGCTACTGTGTCGCGGCTGCAGTCCGATCCTTTGTAGACTTTCGAAGATTTTTTCGGGTAGCAAAGCCAAAACAGTCCGTCTTCCGCCAGATGACGCTCAGCCTCTTTAGCTAAAGCCTGCAACTTTGCGTTGGTCGCTGCGAATACCTGAACAAAATCGTACCGGTCAGCTTCGGCCTGATGATCGACATGGCCTTGAAATTCAGCCATGATGCCGCTGTATGCCTCTGGCGGATTCACGATCAGTACAGGCTGTCCATTATCCTTGAACTGCAGTTTTTTGATCACCGGGTTCGTTTCTGCCATACTTCATCAATCCTTTTTCTGTTTATAGTAACAAATTAACCAAAACAGCACTAATCATACTTAGCAAAAAAAGTGATAGACGAAAGAGGGATTCATTTGCTATATTTACATTGATAATGCGAATCATTATCACTTAGATAATTTCATATGCTTTATATCAACAGGAGGGTCAAGTGAAAAAGAACTTATTGATAATCGGTTTAGTTATGCTGTTGTGTATCGTGGTCAGCGCCTGCGGAAGCGGCAATGCGTCAAACGGCAACAAAGAAAAAGCGGCTGAAGAAACGACAAGAACATATCAATCAACGCGTGGAAAAGTAGACATTCCAACACATCCAAAGCGCATCGTGACAGACTTTTATGCCGGTGAACTGTTCACGGTCGGCGCCAATGTCGTCGGCTCCGGCTCGTGGTCTTTCTCCAATCCGTTTTTAAAAGACCGCATGAAAGATGTGACAGATTTAGGCGACCCAATTAATGTGGAAAAAGTCATGAAACTGAAGCCTGATTTAATTGTTGTCATGAACGATGAAAATTACGACAAACTGTCCAAAATCGCACCGACCGTTGTGATTCCTTATAATACGGCGAAAAATGTTCAGGAAACCGTTAAGATGTTTGGCGACATTGCAGGAGCTAAAGAAGAAGCTGAACAATTCCTCGCCGATTTCGAACAGAAATCGAAATCAGCAAGGAAAAAAATCGCTCAAGTCGTCGACAAAAAGGCTACTTTCGGTATTTATGAAAACACAGAAAAAGGACAATTCTGGGTGTTCAATGACAACGGCGGCCGCGGAGGCCAAGCCGTGTACAACGCGCTCGGCTTAAAAGCGCCTGAAAAGATTCAAAAGGACATCTTCAAAAAAGGCGACATCAAAGAACTATCCTTGGAAGTCGTACCTGAATATGCTGCCGACTACATGTTTGTAACAGACTATAACCCGAACGGCGACAGCAAGACGCTGGACAAGCTCAAGCAGTCTTCCATTTGGAAAAACCTTGACGCCGTCAAAAACAATCGTGTCTTTATCAACGACTTTGACACGTTCTACCCATACGATCCGATCTCTGTCAGCAAACAGGTTGATTTGATTACGGAAATGCTGGTGAAGCGTGAGAAAGAGAATAAGTAAAAAAGCTGGAATTTCCAGCTTTTTTTATTGTTTTCTTTCTTGAATGTTTGAAATCTTAAAAGCAAATTGAAAGATAAAAAAGAAAGGAATGTAGAAAAGAAAAAACATCAATATTTGAAATGATAACCCTTCCAAAGTAAATGGATAAGAAATGTCATGAAACAGAAAAGATAATGCCATCCAAACGACAAAGGCAAACAACCCGGCTTTAAAGCCAAGTCCCCTCTTTTTTCTCAACAGACCTTTGCTCACAAGCCTAATAGAATAATAGCCGCTGCCAATGAAAAAAAGAATGATCAGTAACAGATTGCTCGGTATCTCGTATGAGGTCGTGATAAAGATGGAAATAAAGATGAGTGAAAGAAGAAGCACAAACCCTTCATATCCAACTTTTCTTTCCTGCTCAGCCTTTTGATTTTCACTCATTACGTTCGCCTCCTCTCTACTATTTCCATTTAAACCAACAGAAACCATGTTAATAAACATCCATGAAAACAATGATTTAACACGCATGCCCCCCGCTGTTTCACGTGAAACAAAAAACACAGCGAAAAATAGATATTTTGGAATCAATTGCGTAAAATGAAAATAATGACAAAAAAGGGAGGGATCATGATGGGAATCAAAAAGGTTGGACAAATTGGGGTACCGGTTCAAGACCTGGAACGGGCTGTGGCATTTTATCAGGATGTATTAGGCTTGTCCCTTTTATTTCAGACAGATCGTATGGCTTTCTTTGAGTGCGGCGGGTTGCGGCTTCTTCTCAGTCTCCCGGAAAAAGATGAATTTGCTCATGCAAGCTCCGTCATCTATTTTCAAGTTGAAGATTTGCCGGCAGTATATAATGAAATCGCTACAAAAGGCGTTTCTTTTCCAATAGAGCCGCATGTGGCGGCGAAAATCGAGCAAACGGAAACCTGGATGGCCTTCTTTAAAGATACCGAAGGAAATACCCTCGCTTTGATGAGTGAAATGCAAGTCTAAAAAACAAAAAAACAGCTGAGCACCTCAGCTGTTTTTCACATCATCACAAGCCGATTGACACGTACGATTTAATTCACAGGCGGCGCATTTTCCTTTCCGGCTTCGTCTGACAAATTTAATAAGCGTCCATGCCGCATAACCGAAGATGAGCGCTCCGATCGTGATATTAAACAACATGCCGTCACATCCTTCCTATGATAACCCAAGCAATCGTCCGCCCTGATAAATCAAGAACGCGATCGCATACGCAATGGCCAGTCCGTAAACAATGGACAGGAACATCCACTTTTTCGAGTTTGTTTCTTTTTTAATCACCGCGACTGTCGCGAGGCATGGTACGTATAAAAGAACGAAAGCCATAAATCCGTAAGCGGCCAGCGGTGTAAATTGCTCAGCCATCATGCCTTGCAGCTGGGCTTCAGGTACGAAATAGATGATGCTCATCGAAGCAACGACAACTTCCTTCGCCAGAAAACCGGTTAATAGTGATGCCGCTGCCTGCCATGTGCCGAACCCCAGCGGCATCAACAACGGTGCGAGCACTCCGCCAATCATTGCTAAAAAGCTGTCATCCATCTCAACGCCCGTTCCACCGGGCCCTGTATACGATAAAAGCCAAATGAGGACAGAACCGCCAAAAATGTAAGTCCCGGCTTTGCGGACGAAACCTTTGCCCTTTTCCCATGTTGCCCGCCACAATGTACGCGCTTGAGGCAAACGATAAGGCGGCAGTTCAATCACGAAAAACGACTTTTCTTCTTTGAGCTTGGATGAGGATAAAAACTTCGCCAGCACCAGCGCCGCAGCAATGCCCAGCACATACAAGGTCAGGACGACGAAAGCCTGATGAGCCGCAAAAAAAGCCCCTGCAAACAAAGCATAAACCGGAAGTCTTGCCGAACAGGACATAAATGGCGTCAGCATAATCGTCAAAAGTCTTTCCTTAGGCTGCTCTACAGTTCGTGCAGCCATGACGCCCGGAACATTGCAGCCGAAGCCGATGATCAGCGGTATAAAGGCTTTACCGTTTAAACCGATCGCCTCCATCAGACGGTCCATCACCATGGCCACACGCGCCATGTACCCGGAATCTTCGAGCACCGAAATGAAGAAAAACAGAATAAAAATCTGCGGGACGAAAACGAGGACACCGCCGACACCGGCAATGATCCCATCGAGAATGAGCGCCTCGATAAACGGGCTGGCTCCCATTGCCGACAGTGCCGAAGCCGTCCATTCCGTCAGCGGTCCGCCGATGAAACCGTCCAGTGTATCAGACAATGGAACACCAAGCCAGTCAAACGTCAGCATGAACATGAGATACATGAACAACAAAAAAATCGGAATGCCAAGCACCGGATGCGTAACGATCTGATCCACGCGTTCAGTCAGCGTCTGTTTTCGATCTGACTGATATTCAACAGAGGATGACATGATGCGGTCAATCCATCGTTCTCTCTCATTGTAAATATGCTGATGCAGCGATTTTGCGGATTGTTCCTGAAGAAGGCGTTTTTCTGTCTCCTCGTAAATTTCCTTTAACCGTTCGCTGTCGGCCGCGTCTTCCAGCTGCTCTTTCATTTTCGAGTTGCCTTCCAAATATTGAAGAGCCATCCACCGTTTTAAAACGCCGGGACGTTCCGGTATGATCGACTCGATCCTGCCAATCGCTTCTTCTACTGTGCTTCCGTAATTGATGACGAGCGGCTTTGTTCTCTTTTCTTTTTCAAGAAGCAAATGCCGGCTCAGTTCATCACACCCTTTGCCGCTGCGAGCAATCACAGGAATCACCGGAACATCTAGCGCTGCAGACAACTTTTGATGATCAATGAAGACGCCTCGCTGTCCTGCGACATCGATCATATTTAAACCGATTGTGAGCGGATGACCAAATTCGAGGAGTTGCACAGTTAAGTGCAAATTCCGCTTTAATTGGGATGCATCGACAATATTCAATATGTCTGAAAATGATTCGTTGAGCAGGAAGTCAGTGACGACCCCTTCATCGCGGGACAGCGGGCTCAATGTATAAACGCCCGGGAGATCGACCATCATTCCTTGTTTATGGCGGAGCAGTCCCACCTTTTTCTCAACGGTCACCCCACTCCAGTTGCCGACATACTCATAGGAGCCTGTCAGCGCGTTAAACAATGACGTTTTCCCCGTATTCGGATTTCCGAAAAGGGCAATCTGCCGGCTGTTCATAGCTTTTCAATCCTGATCTTTTTTGCTTCTTCAAGCCGTATGCCGAGGCACTGTCCGCCTGACTCAAACATGAACGGTCCGCCAAACGGCAATTTCCGCTGCACGCAAATTTCAGCTTCTTCTTTCATCCCGAGCTGTATGAGCCTGCGCTGAACAAGTTCATTCACTTCTGAAAAATCTATGATTCTTGCTCTCTCTTTTTGTTTTAATTCAGCTAAAACCATTGTTGAGGCCTCCACATTATGAAAATGATAATCGTTATCATAATATGATTATAGGCAATAAGCCACCTTCCATTTAAAAGAAGATGTGTCAAAACCGGAACATTTTTGCGAGAATATAAAAAAGCGAAAAGCTCCGGCGGTGCAACCTGCCGTTCTGGCTTTTCGCTCTATCAATCTAAGTCGTTAACCGGCATGATGGCTCACTTTTTGCTCGATTCTCCTCTTTTTCGGCACGTAAATTTTTCCGACAAACATATAGCCGTACTTCAATTTATTGACGGCCCAAGATATGAAAACCGCAACGCCTGTAGAGATCGAAAACAAGAGCAAAACAGCCGAAACCGTACCGATGCTTTCAAAGCTCATTAAAATGACCAATCCGAAAATCAGGATAAAAGCGTGCAATAAATAAATAGAAAAAGAATAGTTGCTGATCATCATGATCAGCTTCGGCACCGACTTCAGTTTTGAAAACAGGTGAAAGCATAAGAAAATGATGCTTGTTGAATAAAGCAGGATATCCGGACGCTTTGACGTCACTTCGATGTCTTGTCCGAAGTAGGAAACCGCTACAATGAAACATCCGGTCACAGCAGCCGCTGCATATACCGCATGCCTGTATCGTTCCAGCAATGCCAAAAAGCGCTCGTAATTTTTGCCGCAATAATAGGCCAAACAAAAATAAAAGAGCCAGCCGGGAAACGGCACCCATGAAAAAGGAAACGGCGCCTCTTCCTGTACAACCGGAGGTTGAATGAACGTGAAATAGCTCAAATAAGCCGCTGTGACCGCAAAAGAAATCGAAAGCACCCATTTAGGCGACGCCTTTTGCAAAAATGAATGGAAGCACATGTGCAACAAGTAAAATTGAAAGATGACGAGGATGAAATAACCGATGAAATTCCCCAGGAAAATATTCGCCAACAGTTTTTTTAAAATGACCGATGCATGAAATTGCTGCATCATCAGACCAGCGGTCATAAAAGCATCCAAAACAGCGATAAATAGAAAAGGGATGAAAATCGTTTTAAACCGCTTTTTTAAAAACCCTTCCGGAACGCCGCCAGGGTAAGCATGCGCGAGCAAAAATTCGGAAATAAAAATAAACGCAGGCGTACTGAACATCAGGAGCGTTCTGAAAGATTCAACAACCCGGAAAACCGTATCTCCAAGCATGTCCGCCCGCACCATGAGCACCATCGATATCGCATGAAGCAAAACAACGCTTAAGCAGGAAATAAAGCGAATAACAAATATTTCTTTTACCTGCAAATCGATCACTCCTCTTTCAAATTTGAAATAATATCAAATTAACATAATCATCCAAATGAAGAAAGAGGCAAAATACATAGGTATGTTTATCCCAAATTTTCCGGCTGCAAGTATAAAAAAAGATTAGACACGTAGTCTAATCTTTTTTAAATCGCCGCTTTTATCTGTTTTGTATAGTAGAAGCGGACAATGAAGTAATATATAACCTGGATGGCGAAGAACACGCCGAGCACCATTGCAGATTCCTTGAAGAGGTTGTACTGAAAGGCATGCGATAAAGCGGTCAGCGCCACAGCTCCATGGACAAGGGCAACAGCGATAGGCGCGAAGAACAGAATGCCGATCTGCCTGTTCAGCACTTTATGCAGTTCCCGGTCTGTTAAGCCCATTTTGGCAATCGATTTGAATTTCTGCTTATCATCGTCCAAATCAGTGTACAAGCGGAAGTAGAGAAAACTTCCTGCTGAAACGAAGAAGACGATTCCGATAAACAGTCCAACAAATAATACCGGGCCATACCCTTTGCTTATATCATATACCTCATAATCTACAGCCGCGAAATAAATCCGATCCAGTTTCTTTTGCAGAACCTCCCCGGCTTTCACTAAAGCCATGCCGTCAGATTCTTTTGCCTGCCAGGCATAGAACCGGTTTTCGCTTTTCGGTTTTTTCAACTGTGCGAAATCTTTGTCTGTCACAATATAATAACTGTTTTCAGATAACGCTTTTGAACGGACCGTTTTGTCAGCCTGCAGCTTTTGTCCGGTTGCAAGAGGGATTGATGAAGGGAGCGGCTGGTCGTCTTCTCCCTCTAGGCCAACCTTGACATCATACTCGGCAGCTGCGGCTTTCCCTTCTTCAAGCTTGACGTGGTCGGCCCCGACCAGATCGGCAAACTTGTTATAGTCAGATTCTTTCACAATCAGCATGTCATGGCCATCGACATCGAAATATTGAAGGACGGCTGATGCTTTGTCTGTTTTGATATTTCGTTCTTTTAGCGTGTCGTTGATGAAAGCCACGTCTTGTTCGGTGTCTTTGTTTGTTTTCGGCGGTTTATACGAGAACGTATGCGGGTTCATATCTTTAATTCCGTTTGTCAGCAGAGTTTGGAAACCATACAGCGTCCCAATCGCACTGAACGCGACAGTAGAGATAATGGCCACCATAAAAAACGTCCGCGCATTGTCTTTCATCCGGTAAGACAGATCAGAAAACAAAATCATATTCGTTTTCCGCCAAAACAGGCTTTCCCGTTTTTTGAGCCTGCGGATCACATAAACACTCAGCTGCGTAAACAGCAGATATGTGCCGATAATGACAACAATCGTCACCGGAACCATCGCCACAAGAACGCCTATTTTCTTGACAATCAAAGCGGTGTAATAGCCTCCGGTAAGCAGAACAGCTGCAACCACTGTAAGCAAGGCAGATGCTTTCGGCTCCCCTTTGGAGATTTTGTTTCCTTTTAGCAGAACAATCAGCTTCTCGCTCCTGAGCACAAATGACACAAGAAAAGAAATAAATAAGAACAGGCCGTTAAAAGAAATAAACGTCACAATGATCGCCATCAACGGAAAATAAAAATCGAGCTTGTTATCAATAATCAGCACATTTTCCGCTGTGAGCAGTATCAATTTGGCGAAGACAAGTCCGAGCACAATCCCGCCGATTGTCGCAAAAAGCCCAATCAGCATATTTTCAAGAAATACCATCATGCGAATTTGGCGCATAGACATCCCTTGGATCATTAAAACGCCGAATTCCTTTTTTCTCGATTGAAGAAACGAACTCATTGAGTACAGCACAAAGAAGAAAGAAAAGACAAAGATAATGCCGCTGGAGACTAACAGGCCAATGGAAACATGCTGCCCGATGCCGGAGGTCAAAGAATCACTTGTCATCACCGGGTGGAAAGCAAAGATCGCGAATGCGAAAAAAACCATCACTGTAAACATGCTGCTGAGAAAATAAGCGGCATACAGCCTTTTGTTGCGAATGACGTTGTTAAACGCGAACTGACGAAAGGTCATTTGCATCCCCTCCCAACAAAGACAGTGTATCGAGAATCTTTTGGAAAAACGCTTGGCGGTTATCGCCGCGGTTGATCTCCGAATACAGCTTTCCATCCTTAATAAAGACGACCCGGTTGCAATAGCTTGCCGCCTGAGGGTCATGCGTGACAAGCATCATGGTCGCTTTTTCGTTGCGGTTGATCGATTCAAGCATTTCCATCACATCTTTGGATGACTTTGAATCAAGGTTGCCTGTCGGCTCATCGGCAAGCAGAAGCTTCGGCGAATGAATCATCGCTCTCGCTACAGCGGCGCGCTGGGCCTGACCGCCCGAAATCTCATATGTGCGCTTTTTCATAATGTGGGTAATTCCAAGCTTTTCAGCTAAATCGTTTGCCCTCCGCTTCATTTCCCTGACCTTTTCACCGTCAAGCGTCAAAGGAAGTACGATATTTTCTTCAACGGTTAATGTCGGCAGAAGATTAAAGTCCTGAAACACAAATCCCAGCTCTCTGCGGCGAAATTTAGCCAATTTTTCTTTTTTGAGAACATGCGGGTTTTGGCCGCTGATCAATATTTCGCCCGTCGTCGGTTCATCGATCGTTGCAATCATATTTAATAGGGTCGTTTTTCCGCTTCCGGACGGCCCCATGATGCCGACGAATTCACCTTTATCAATCGTTAGGTTAATATCCGTTAACGCGCGATACGCAATTTTTCCTTCGTAAATCTTACTGGCTTGTTTGACCTGAAGCATCACAAGATCCCCTTTCACCTTTAACTTTTGATCTGTGATCAGTTTACCTAAATTTCTTGTTGATGAACTATCGATTCTTCTTTCACTTTCATTACATCGATGTAAGGTTTTGTGTAGCCGTGAAAATCAGCCGGATTGTCGTGCCTTGCCCTTCTTGTGAGTCAAGTTCGATTCGGTGTCCAAGCTGGTCAGCCGCCGCTTTTGCCAAATAGAGACCCATTCCGGTTGATTCTCTGAAACGGCGTCCGTTTTCTCCTGTGAAAAACGGGTCGAATACCCGCTTTTGATCTGTATCCGGGATGCCGGCGCCGAAATCTGTCACTTCCAATACCGCTTCCGAATCGTTTTCACCAATAGAAATAATAACCGTATTGCTTTTTCCCGCTGAGTATTTGACCGCATTGTTGACAAATTGGGAAATGATGAAAAACAGCCACTTTTCATCTGTTTCGACTGTGATGCCTTTTTTGACTTCCTTGAACTTAGGATAAACTTGACTGCGAATATAGAAGCGCTTGTTTTCACGATTGACCTCGTGAACGATATCCGCCAATGCGACCGGTTTTATCCGGAAATCCTGCTCGATCGTCCGCAATCTGGCCATATAGAGAATCGTATTGAGGCCCGTTTTCATCCGTTCGGTCTCCTCGCGGATGCTTGATGATTCCGGTTCATCCAAATTTTGAGCCGTCAGTTCGATGACCGACAGCGGCGTCTTCATTTGGTGCACCCATTGATCCATGAAGGTCAAATGCTCTTTTTGTCCAAGCTCCAGCTTCTTTAATTCTTGACGGTATTGCCTGTACTGGCTTTTCAGCAGCTGTTCAAGCGCTTCTGAAAGAGGGGATTGGGGCTGATTCGATTGCCTGAAGGTGTCATCTAATGATTCCAGCCCGCTCGTCATCCGTTTGTAGAACTTCCGGCGCGTATAGTAATGGTAGAAAAGATAGCAGACAAGAAAGAAAAAGCCGAGAAAAACGGCATAAAAAGCCGGCCTGATGTGCTGATACCCATCAAGCCAGTACACCGACAGCATCGTGATAAACTGCAGCACTTGCACGGCAATCAACAAATAGTGTTCTTTGAAAAAAAGCTTCATTCCTCTCCCGCCTTCACCCAGGATATATTCAAGCGGTAGCCTGCGCCCCGCACTGTTTCTACCGCATCTTCAATTCCGAGCTCCTGAAACTTTTTTCTGACGCGTGTAATGTTGACATTAAGCGTGTTTTCATCCACATAGGCCTGATCATCCCACAGTTTGGCCAGCAAATCTTCCCGTCCGGAAATCCTCGGGTGGCGTTCCATTAAGCTTTCGATAATATCGGCTTCTTTTTTCGTCAAAGCAGCCGTTTGACCGCCGAATGTCAGTTCAAGTCTTTCCGGATACAGCCGCAGTCCTTCTTTTTCGAGAAGCCGTTCCTCCGCTTTTGCTGCATACTCCCCGTAAGCTCTGCGAAGCTGGCTGCGTATTTTTGCCATCACGATTTCGGCGTGAAACGGCTTGGTGATAAAGTCATCCCCGCCGTTTTCCAATGCCATGACCTGATCCATTTCGCCCGTCCGCGCCGAAATAAACAAGACAGGGCAAATCGATTCCTGGCGGATTTGCCGGCACCAGTAATAGCCGTCAAAGCTCGGCAAATTAATATCAAGCAGAACAAGATCAGGCGCCGTGCTTCTGAACTCATCGATGACACGGTCAAAGTCTTTCACGACATGAACGTTGTATCCATATTTGACAATATGCGATTTTAACAGATCGGCAATCTTCGGGTCGTCTTCTACAATCATCACTTTTTGCATCTCGGTCTCTCCTTTTGTTTGGATATATTATGACACGAAGCTGTCTGATAAACAAAAGCCGCCGCGATTCGTCCTACCTTACAATCATGTAATTGTACTGTAATATGAATCAATTTCTTCTCCTTGCGCCTTTTTTATAAAATAATACCATTCACAAACTGAATGAAAGAGGAGAAGGTATATGAAGACACGGGCAGGCGGCCTGATTGCCGCGGTTCTGATCACCGTTGCCGGCGTTTTTATTGCCGGCGTTTTTATCCTGCAGAAAGCGACAGGGGGCCTTGTGCCGCTGGCCGATCATTTCATACAAGGCCAGGGAAAGCCTGAGGCTTATTATCTCAAAGCCGAAGATCATGCAGAAAAGCTGAATAACGGAAAGTACAACTACACATTAACCGGATATGACGCGAGCGGACACAAACAGCAGATTGAAGCAGAGGCGGACGAAAAACTGCGTCCCGGCGCTTTCATCAAAGTATGGGCGTACGGAACGAAAGCCGGAAGCTTGACTGAAGTACACGAAGAGGAAATCCCCGAGGGCGCTATAGCCGCCATGAAAACCAATTAAAACCCCATCGCCTGATGGGGTTTTCTGCTTAATATTTAAATCGATTGATGACGGTTTGAAGTTCTTCAGCCAATTGAGACAGCGATTCTGCTGCATAAGAGATTTCTTCCATCGAAGCCAGCTGCTCCTGAGTTGAGGAAGCAACCGCTTTTGTGCCAGCCGACGTTTCCTGTGATCCGGAAGCTAATGTTTGAATGGTGTTTTGAACCATTTCGACACCTGATGTCAGTTGCTGAGTAGAAGCTGCGACTTCTTGGATTTGAGAAGCAACCTGTTCCACCAAGTTCAAAATTTCGTTGAAATTGCCGGTTGTCTCCTGGGACAGAGCGATTCCGGAGCTGACATTTTCTTGAACGACTTTAATATTATTCACCGTTTCTACCGATTCATTTTGGATCGTTGTGACCAATGATTGAATATGGTTCGCCGATTTATTCGTTTCGTCCGCCAATTTCCGGACCTCTTCCGCCACGACGGCAAACCCTTTTCCTTGTTCTCCCGCTCTTGCTGCTTCAATTGCCGCGTTTAGCGCCAGCAAATTCGTCTGCTCCGAAATATCGGTGATAAGCGAAGAAATGTTGCTGATTTCCGCCGTGCTGGACACGAGCGCCTCGAGGCCGCTGCCGGCTGAGTCGACGGATTTATCAATGAAGTTCATTTGCTCGAGCATTTTATGAACGGATTCGGAGCCGATTTCGGCTTTGTCTCTCATCGAAGACGACAGATCCGCTATGCTGCCTGTATTGGAGGCAACGGATGATAAACGGTCCAGCAATTCATGAATCGATTCCGAGCTCTTTTCTGTCATTTCGCTTTGCGTCATATTGCTGTCAGCAATCGCCTGCATCTCTTCCGAAATCAGTTCGGAGGTCGATTTCGATTCCTCCGCGCTTGCCGACAACTGTTCAGAGGATGCGGCGACTTGCTCAGACGAACTGCTGATCTGCTTCACAATTTGCGTCAGCGACTGAACAAAAGCATTGAAAGAATTTGCAAGCTGGCCGAACTCGTCTTTATTTTTGACGATCACTTTCTTGGTTAAGTCCGCCTCACCGTGGGCGATGTCCCCAAGCTGCTGATTCAGGCTTCTCAACGGTACCAGAATAGACTTCAAGAGCAGCAGACTCAAGACAATTCCAACTATGGCTGATACTGCTGTGACAGTGATGATGACCCATTCGCTCATCGTCCCGTTGGCGCTGATCTCTGCTTTCAGATCTTCAACCTCTTGTTCCAGGCTTTCGACCAGCTGGTTGACAGACGGATCGAGGACTTCTTTTCTTAATGTTCTTTCCTCTCCGAAATGAATCGATTCAGCTTTTTTAGAGCTTGAAGCGTAAGACTGTATAACTTGTTGATTTAAACCCCAATAAGCCTTAAAATTTTCTTTAATTTCTTCGACGTTCGCTTTGTATGTGTCTTCCCGGATCAGTTTTCCTGCGCGGTCAAGACTCTTTAAAACATCGTCGGCCTTGTCCTTCATTCCTTCACTGTATTCATTATCTCCGGTCATAATAAGGCCTCTTTCGTCATTCGACAAACCGGTCAGACGATATTGAATATGCTTAATCTCTTTTTGAAATTCCATCTTGTCCTTAAGTTCTTCATTCTTTTTCACCGTAGAAGAAATCATAAAAACAGAGGAACCTCCGATTCCAATAATGGAAACGACTAAAATTGATATAATTCCCAGCAGTTTTGTTTTTACTTTCATGATGGTGATCCTTTCTCCTTTATGTCATCAATGATAAAATGCAATTTTCAAATTAAAGATCTTCTTCATTTCATAGTATCGACATTTTTCGTCAAAATTTGAGATCTTGTATGATTGTAAACAAAGAAAAAGCTCTGCCTGGAAGGCAGAGCTTTTAATTGATTAATGAATTGGTTTACTTGGCGGACCCGCCGATTTGGTATGTTCATAGAAGTGATGAAAATAATCATTTGTCTCTGCTTTGATAACTTTCCAAAGCAGCAGGATGGCGATCAGGTTTGGAATCATCATCAGTGCATTCGCCATATCGGCAAATGCCCAGACGGTGACGAGGTTGGCGACCGTCCCGATGCCGCAGGCGAGGATGTAGACCAGCCTGTAGCCCGCAATTCCTTTGGAACCGGCCAAATACTCGAAGCATTTTTCTCCGTAAACATACCAGCCGACAATTGTAGAGAACCCAAAGAAAATCACCGACAGCGACACAATATATTCGCCAGCCGCGCCGAGTACTGAGGCAAATGCCGCGCTCGTCAATGCCCCGCCTTCAAGGCTGGCATTATGGGCCACGCCGGATATCAAGCCGCCAGACGGATCCCAGAAACCGGTAATAATAAGGGTTAAACCGGTCATCGTACACACCACGATCGTAACGATAAATGTCCCGGTCATTGCGACGAGCGCCTGTTTTACCGGATGATCTGCACGCGCATTTCCGGCGATTAGCGCAGCCGTCCCAAGGCCTGCTTCGTTTGAAAAAATGCCGCGGGACACCCCGTTCCGAACGGCTTCAGATACGGCAATTCCAAGGAAACCGCCGGCTGCTGCCACAGGGTGGAAAGCATAATAGAAAATCAGCTCAAAAGCCGGAATAATCTTGTCATAATTCAAAATCAGAATCAAGATCGCCCCGCCCATATAAAGAAAAGCCATGATCGGCACAAAGAAGCTGGCAACCGTGCTGATCCGCTGGATGCCGCCGAAGATGATGACGCTGACAAGAATGACGAGAATCAGCCCTGTCACCCAGTTTTCGATACCGAAGCTGTTCTTTGTAATATCGGCAATCGTATTGGATTGGACGCTGTTGCCTATCCCCAAAGCGGCAAAAGCTCCAAACAGCGCAAAAGCGATGGCGAGTCCTTTAAATCTGCGTCCGAGTCCGCGTTCGATATAATACATCGGCCCGCTTGAATATTCCCCTTTTTCATTTTTTACGCGGAATTTAACAGCAAGCAAGGCTTCCGCGTATTTCGTTGCCATGCCCAACAGCCCGACAACCCACATCCAGAAGATCGAACCCGGTCCGCCGAGTGTCAATGCCGTCGCGACACCTGCGATATTTCCGTTTCCGATCGTGGCGGCAAGCGCTGTCATTAAAGCTTTAAAATGGCTCACATCCCCTTCGGCAGCTGCGTCTTTGCTGTCTTCCTTGCCAAATCCGATCTTAAACGCATAGATCAGGCGGCGAAATTGCAGTCCTTTTAAAACAAACGTTAAAAATAAGCCTGTCCCAAATAATAAAATTAAACTGGGCGGCCCCCATAATACCTTATTAATCTTGCCTAGTATTTCTAAGATATCCATATGACTCACTCCCAACAAAGATAACGCTTTCATAGCTGCAAGAGATATTCTATCACAACGAAATATGGTTATGTTTGTGAAACGACACAAAATGTAATCGCTTACATTTGTTTTTTTAACAAAACTATTTTTTAAAGAAAAAAATTTTAATAGATAACTCCTCATATCAATCCTTTCACTTCATTCAACGTTCACCAATTTGTTAAATTTCACAAAAAAGCGCTTACATTTTTAATTTTACACACGATGCTCTTGCCGGTTCAGAGATTTATACTAGCGGTAGAATCATATTTCATTTGAGGGGGACGACATCATGATCATTGGAATTCCGAAAGAAATTAAAAACAATGAGAACCGTGTAGCCATTACGCCGGCCGGAGTAGTCGCGCTTAAAAAAAGCGGTCATCAAGTTTTAATCGAACAGGGAGCCGGACTTGGAAGCGGCTTTGAGGATGCTGACTACAAAGCAGCCGGGGCAGACATTTTGGTTGAAGCGAAGGATGTATGGGCAAAAGCGGATATGGTCATGAAGGTGAAAGAGCCGATCAGCTCTGAATACGGCTATTTCCGAAAAGGACTTGTTTTATTTACGTATCTGCACTTAGCAGCAGAGCCTGAGCTTGCGAAAGCGCTTGTGGACAGCGGCGTCACAGCCATCGCCTACGAAACGGTCGAAGTGAACCGGACGCTTCCGCTCCTGACTCCAATGAGTGAAGTCGCCGGACGCATGGCTTCACAGATCGGCGCGCAATTTCTTGAGAAATCAAAAGGCGGCAAAGGCATCCTGTTATCAGGCGTACCCGGGGTAAAACGCGGCAAGGTTACGATCATCGGCGGCGGAGTAGTCGGTACGAACGCTGCCAAAATCGCAGTCGGACTTGGCGCTGACGTCACTTTGATCGATTTGAGCGCTGAGCGCCTCCGCCAGCTCGATGACCAGTTCGGCAAAGACATTCAAACGCTTATGTCCAACCCGCTCAACATTGCGGAAGCCGTAAAAGACTCTGACCTTGTCATCGGCGCCGTCTTAATCCCTGGTGCAAAAGCGCCGAAACTTGTCACAGAAGAGATGATTCAGTCGATGTCCCCAGGCTCAGTTGTTGTAGACGTGGCGATTGACCAGGGCGGCATTATTGAAACGGTTGATAAGATCACTACGCATGACGATCCGACTTATACGAAGCACGGCGTTGTCCATTATGCAGTCGCCAATATGCCGGGAGCCGTTCCCCGTACTTCAACGATCGGCTTAACAAACGTCACTATGCCTTACGCTTTGCAAATCGCAAATAAAGGCGTTGAACAAGCAGTCGCCGAAAATCAGGCGCTCGCTCTCGGCGTCAACGTTGCAAACGGAAGCATTACCTACAAGGCCGTCGCGCGCGACCTTGGATATGAATACGTATCTGTAGAAGATGCATTTCAAACGGTAACCGCTGGTTAAGCGGACCCTATCTTTCTGTCAATTGAATGAAAACATTTTAATTACGCTTTCTGACTGTCCTTTCACGAAAAAAAGCCGGATATCATCCGGCCTTTTTTCATTCTGCTTTAAACCGCTTTCCGGCAAACGGCGTTCGCCTTCATCCAAGAAATCGGCTGCAAGTCAATTTTTGAATGGTGTTCCCGTATCAACATACTTAAATACATTCAGAGACGGCAATGGACGTCCTTTAAAATCAAACAATGCCTGATTGTCTACGGCGCTGCCGCCAAACCACTTTCCTGCGTCTTCCGGGTCGTATTCAGCGGCATAGCTTGTGGCCCAGCCTGATCCGTATGTCTCCCAAAGCGCTTTATTTTTCTCAAGCTGGCGTGCCGGTCCTACTGGAATCCATGCCGGTTCCCAATAGAAAACGCCGATTCCGGCTTCTCCTACATCGCTGACCGCTTGAATCACATCACGGACCGCGTTCGCCTGTCCTTGAACGGTGACCGGGTAATTGAGCGTTTGACCGTTTTTAGGGGCTGTATTTTCGTGTCCGTCTCCGTCTTCAGCCGTATACGTATAAGATGTCTCGGCTACCATGACCTTTTTGCCGTACGTATCCGCGACGGATGTCAGGACGGATGTTAGATTCTTCAGTGTGCCATGCCAAAATGGATAATACGAGCTTGCAAATACATCATAGTCGACATGGTGCCGGTGAAGCGTCTCGGCAATCCAAGCGTACCTGCCTGACGTCTCCGGATTGGTAAAATGCAAGGCGACTAAAATATTCGAATCCGTCTCCCGGACCGCTCGGCTCCCCGCATTGAATAATTGGCTTATCTTCGCCCAGTCCGTTTCACCGGCAAGACCCCCGTTTGTTTCGTTTCCGACCTGCACCATGCCGACGTTGATGCCCGCTGCTTTCATCGCTTCAAGGCTTTGTTTTGTATATCGGTAAAGCGTCGTTTTTTTATCTTCAAAGTTTAGGTTTGCCCATGCTTTTGGCGCTTTCTGTTTCGCCGGGTCCGCCCAGAAATCGGAATAGTGGAAATCCGCCAGCAGCTTCATTCCGTTGGCAGTGGCCCGTTTTCCGATCTGAATCGCTTTTTTCAGATCATTATTGCCCCCTCCATAGCCATTGCCGTTGGCATCATAGGGATCATTCCAGATGCGCACCCGGACATAATTGACGCCTGCTTCCTTCAGCGTTTTGAATATATCCTGTTTCTTTCCGGATTCATTGTAAAAGGCGACGCCGCTCTCTTCCAAAGCGATGATACTCGAAACATCAACCCCTTTTATAAAATCCTTGTGAAGCCCTGAAACCTTTTCGACAAAAAGGCCGCTTTCTGCCGCCTTGGAACCTCTGACGGCTTCCGCCGGACCGCCGGTTCCAAGTGCGCCCAAAACAAAAATCAGCACCACAAAAACAGCCACCACGTTTTTCATGAAACTCGCTTCTCCCCTTTCATGATTGACACACGCCAAACAGAAAACGCTTTCATTATTTTTTTAAGAGAAACACCCACATTAAAGCGGATGTCCCCCGGGCTTATTTTTTTGTTTTTACCGCTATTCTGGCTTCATATTTTTCCAATGTGATTTCGCCGGTCAGCGTTTCTCCGGTCATCATATCTTTAACGGCCGACTCCAACACGACGGGCTGGCGTTTTTCTGTGAAATTCATGATGAAAATATAATCATTTTCTTCATCCTGTCTGACTTGAACGGAGACGCCAGGCTGATGTTTCACATCAAAAGCCGGTTGAATCGATAGCTCTTTGATCAATGTTTCATAAAAATCCCGATGAAATTGACTGCTTAAGCGCGCACCGATATAGTACGTCTTCCCCTGTTTGTATGAATGGCTTGTAACAGCCGGCGTGTCCGCATAAAAATCGTCCTCATAGAATCCCACGGGATCTGCCGTATCCAGCTTCAGCACGGTCGCATAATCTTTCAGCTCATAGGACCGGTTTTGATAACGGACCCTATTTTTGTCGCCCGGATAGAGCGTATCGGTTTCAACAGGTTCCATGCCAAACATCTCTTGCAGATCTTGCGGCCATCCGCCTAAATAGGTCAGGTCAGATTCGTTGACGATTCCGCTAATATACGTCATCACCAATGTGCCCCCGTTTGCAGCAAAGGCTTTTAAACGCGCGATTGTTTCTTCACTTGCTAAGTAAAGCATCGGAACGATCAGCAGCCGGTACGGCGAAAAATCCTGTTCCTTCGTAATCACGTCGACTGGAATATCACGCTCCCAAAACGCGCGGTAGTGCTCGTGCAAGGTTTGGGGATACCGCTTGGTTTTCATCCCGAATCCTTGTGCATCTTCGAGCGCCCAATGGGTTTCCCAATCATAGAGGATCGCGACATTCGCGGGCCTTGTCGTTCCGACGACTTCAGACAGTTCATCAAGGGTTTGCCCCATTTTTGCCACTTCTTTAAATACGCGGTTCTCGGAACAATTGTCATGGCTGACAACCGCACCGTGAAATTTTTCCGATGAGCCGCGGGATTTCCGCCATTGAAAATAGAGAATGCTGTCAGATCCGTGGGCGATCATCTGCATAGAAGACAAGAGATGCATCCCCGGCCGTTTCGCTTTATTAAAATTGTGCCAATTGACAGCGCTTGGCGTCGATTCCATTAAAAGAAACGGCTGCTGTTTCAGGCTGCGGTACAAATCATTGATAAAGCCGACTTTCATGGCCAAATCAGCTGTGCTTTCCCAATCATTGTGCCAGGCGGGATACGCGTCCCAGCTGATCACGTCCAGATGCTTGGCAAACTTGCTGTAGTCCAGCCCTTGAAATGGAATGAGATCATGCGTGTCAGCCATAAAGTTGGTCGTAATCGGAATATTCGGCGTGATTTCCTTCAACGGAACGATTTCATTTTGAAAGAAAGAGATCGTCTGATCAGTGACGAAGCGGCGCCAGTCCAAATTCAAGCCGTGCACCGCATTTTCACCGATCGGAGACGGCGATTCAATCTGTGACCAATCGTTGAAGGTATGGCTCCAAAAAGGCGTCCACCATGCATCATTCAAAGATTTAAGATCATTGTTGTACTTCTTTTTCAGCCAGTCTCTAAAAGCGTGCTGGCATTGATGACAATGGCATTCTCCTCCGTATTCGTTGGAGACATGCCACATCAAAAGGGCAGGATGGCTGCCGTACCTTTCAGCCAGCAAGCGGTTGATCTTTCTCGTTTTTTCACGGTATACGTATGAAGTGAAGCAATGATTGTGCCTTCCGCCATGCAGCTGTTTGACACGTTCCGCATTGACGCGCAGCACTTCCGGATATTTTTGCGACAGCCAAGCAGGACGGGCGCCGCTCGGTGTCGCCATTATAATCCGTCCGCCGTTCCGGTGAATGTTCTCAAACATATCATCCAGCCATTCAAACGTATAGACGCCTTCCTCCGGCTCAAGAGCGCTCCATGAAAAAATCCCCACTGAAAATGTATTCGTATGGGCAAGCTTCATCAGCTTGATATCATCTGCAAGAATATCCGGACGGTCAAGCCATTGATCCGGATTGTAGTCTCCCCCGTGAAGCATGTATTTTGCTTGTGTCGTATAAATTTTTGGCATAATACTCTCCTTTTTTAGACCATATTCTTCTCGGACTATCCTTTCGTTCCGCCTGCCGTCAACCCTGATACAAAGTTCTTTTGCAGCATGATAAAGATGACGGCTACCGGAATGCTGATCAAAATGGCGCCGGCGGCAAACGTCGTATAGCTGGCTCCCATGACTTCATTGACTAAATTGTATAAACCGATCGGCAATGTATACGACTCCGTCGTCCGCAATATGGTCGAAGACAAAACGAAATCCCCGAGCGGTCCGGTGAATCCGTTCATGGCGACGACCGCGATCATCGGTTTGGATAGCGGCATAATAATCTGCAGAAAAATCCTTGTATTGCTAGCGCCGTCAATCTTAGCGCTCTCATCCAAATCGATGGGAATGGAATCCATATACCCCTTCATCAAATACGTGTTCATCGGTATAAGCCCGCCGATGTACAGCAAAATCAGCAGCCAATGGCTGTTCATCATTCCGAGCATCTGCGCTAAAACGAAGAGCGCAACCAAAGCCGAAAATTGAGGAATCATTTGCAGCAGCATGAATAAAACTAAAGCGTTTTTTCTACCTTTAAAACGAAACCGTGAAAAAGCATAAGCTGTAAAAGAAACACTGATGATTGATCCGATCATCGTAAAGATGCTGATTTTAAGCGAGTTTATATACCATTGCCCGTATTGAAGGCTCTCTTTTCCTGCAAATAATTCTCTATAGTGATCCAATGTCGGATTTGCCGGAATGATAGAAGTACTGACCAAACTGTTGCCGGGATTAAAGCTGGCTCCCACCGTCCAAAGCAGAGGATATATGATAACGGCTGTCATAAAAACCAACAGAGAATAGGTCAGAAGGAGCCGAAAGAATCTTCTTTTCTTCATATGTTAAGCCCCCTCTTTGAAAGAATTTGTCCGTCTGAACTGCCACAGCGCGATCGAGATGACAAAGACCGACAGCAGGATCGTCAATGCGGCGGCTAAAGAGTACTGGCTCGACTGCATCGTCAATTTGTAAATCCAGGACACCAGAATGTCGGTTCCTCCCGCTGTTGACCCGGGAACAGCCGGACCGCCTCCATTGAATAGATAGATAATGTTGAAGTTATTAAAGTTAAAAGTGAATTGCGTGATGATAATCGGCGCCATTGCGATTAAAATCAGCGGCATTGTGATATGCCTGAATTTCGAAAACGCGGACGCGCCGTCAATTGTCGCCGCTTCATACAGGTCGTCCGGAATCGACTGCAGAACACCGGTCGTCACAATAAACACATAAGGAAAACCGAGCCACCCCTGCATGAGGATAAGCGCCAGCTTCGTCCAATTGGCATTCGTCATCCAAGGAATCGGATCGATGCCGAATGCGGCGAGGATTTGATGATTGAATGCACCGAAGCTGTCATTAAAGAGGCCGGCAAACACAAGAATGGTAACAAAGCCGGGCACGGCCCAAGGCAAAACCAGAATCGTCCGGAAAAATTTCTTGAAGCGGACTTCCTTCTGATTGACGACAACCGCCAACAAAATTCCCAACCCGACTTGGAGCGTGGAAGCGACAAGCGTCCAGACAATGGTCCAAGCTAAAACATCCAAAAAGGTCGACCGCCAAATATCAACGGTGAAAATTTCAGAAAACGTTTTAAGCCCTACCCAATCGACAAGGTGGGCAGGCGGAGAATGGTAGAGGTTATAATTTGTAAAAGCTAATGCAAAGCTGAACAAAATCGGAAAAACAACGGCGAAAATCAAAATGAACAGTGATGGTCCGCTGATGAGATACGGATATCCCTGAGCCATTAAATTATGATATTGTTCCTTGAGTGAACTGAGCTCCTTTTGTTCATCGCGCCGCTTTCCGTTTTGGTAGGCATCCCGCAAATTGGCGTAATAGACAGCCAGCCCAAAACCGGTGACAATCACGGCGATGATGCCTTCTGCCAATAGAAAAATCGAGTTATCGCGCGGCACTTCGGTTCCAAGCGTAAACAGGCCCCACAGCCCCATATTCAGCAAATCGCCAAAAACCGCAAAGAACGAGACGCCTAAAAGAAGGAATAACAGACCCTTTATCCATTGTTTATTGTAGAATTGGCCCAAACCGGGAATGATTGATAATAGTAAAGCTTTTTTGCGATGCTGCACCTTCTCTTTCACCTCTTTATATGGACGTCCTGATCATAAATGGCGCCAAACTTAAGACAAGTTTGACACCAATGCTGCGGCTTATTTGCTGCCGCTGTGCTTCGCTTTGATCTGTCCTTGTATCGTTTCCGCGGCTTGATCAAGCGCTTTTTTCGGTTCCGCTTTTCCGGTTGCGATCGTTTGCAGAGCCGCATCCGCCGGCGTCCATACTTCATTCATCTCAGGAATATTCGGCGTCAACTCTGAGTACTGAGATTGCTCGGCAACAGCTTGAGCCGCTTCGCTTTTTGTGACGGCAGGATCATCCGCCAGTTCTTTGACAGCGGGAACTTCTTTTGTGATCTCATATCTCTTCTTTGAGTTTTCTTTATTGGCGAGAAAGACGGCTAATTCTTCCGCTAGATCGGCATTCTTCGAATAAGCGCTTACATTGTAGCTCTTCACGCCGACAAAAGAACTCATATGTTTGCCGTTGGACAGCTTAGGCAGCTTGGCAACCCCGTAGTCGATGCCCGCTTTTTTGAACGGTTCCAGATTCCACGGACCAGAAATGATCGCTGCTGCTTTTCCTTCCGTAAACAGCGATTCCAGCACATTGATGCCTTGCTCCCCAATAATTCCGGCAGGGAACAGCCCTTCTTGATAAAACTTCTGAATGTACTCGGCTCCTTCAACTGCACCTTTGTTATTCAAGCCGAGATCAGCCGGATCATAAGTGCCGTCTGCATGGCTCTTAAAAATGTAGCCGCCGTATCCTCCCATGACGCTCTGTGCATAATAAATCTGGTCAAACAGCGCCAGGAAGCCGAATTTTTTGCCGTCAGCCGTTTTTTTCGAATACTCATACCATTCATCCAGCGTTTTCGGCAGTTCTTTTTCAGAAATCAAATCTTTATTATAGTAGAGCATCGTCGTTTCGACCGCTTTCGGCAGGCCGTAGACCTTACCGTTTGTCACCTGGGATCTCATTGCCGGTTCCGTATAGATCGATTGGATCTCTTTGTCCACCTTTAATTCCTTGATCAAACCTTCCGTTACCGCTGTTCCGATTTGATCTCCAGGCATCGTTAACACATCAGGCCCCGTTCCTGCCGGTCCATCCATCCGCAAATCTTCGATCTGCTTTGCGTAAGGCTTTTCCACGACTTTGACAGATACGCCGTGCTCTTTTTCAAACTGGGCAACGGCATCTTTAATGCCTTCGCTTTTTTCTTTATCTTCCCAGACCACGAGTTCCTTTTGCTTCGAGCCTGATGCTTCATTGCTGCTCTCTTTAGGTCCGCAGGCAGTTAAAGACAAACTGAGAGCAATCACACTGCTGATTCCAACATATTTTTTCATATTCATCATTTGTCTCATTCCTTTTATTGGATTGAAAGCGTTTCACAAAAACAATATAGCATGTCTAAGAAAAAGTGTAAACAATTATTTTACTGACTATAGTAAAATATTTTACGAAAAAGGCGCGGCTTATGAACAGCCCGCGCCTTTTTTTAATTGGTGCTTTTCCTGACCACCAGTTCTGCACCGATATATAGCGTTTTTACAGCTTTTCTCTTTTCAAGTATTTGTTCAAGAAGCAATTCAATGGCGTTTTTGCAAAGTTCTTTAATATCGATATGGAATGTCGTCAGCGGCGGAGATACGTATTTCGCCACACTGATGTTGTTGATGCTGATGACGCTCACCCTGCCCGGGATGGCGACCCCTTTTTCATTTAAAGCCTGAAGGCAGCCTACGGCGATCGGATCCGCCGCTGTAAAGAAGGCCGTCGGCAGCTTTTCGCCCAATGTTTCAACCGCTTTATCCATCAGATGGTAGCCGTTTTCCACCGAAAATCCCCTGCGGCAAAAAATAAAGCCTTCCTCCAAGAGCCCTTTTTCCCTCATATAATCGCGAAACGTTCGTTCCCTTACATCCATTTCGTCTTCATCGGTATTGGGATTGTGGTACGTGCCTCCGATAAAGCCGATCTTTTCATGCCCTTTTTCGATAAGAAAGTCCACCGTTTTCCTCGTCATCTGCTTTAAGTCCGGCCTGACTGAATCAAAATGATTCGGATCCGGCGTCGAATCGATAAATACTCCGTGAGGCGTCATCTGCCTTAACCGGGTTAATTCATCATCTGAAAATGATCCGACCGCAATGAATCCTTCAATGTTTTCGGGGATGGCGTCAATACCCCCCGAAATTTTATACGTCGTCAGTTCAACGTTGAATTGCTTTGCGAGCTTCTCGATTTCCAGCCTCATCGTTTTAAAATACACGTCTTCGAGTTCCTCTTTATCCGTCAGCCAGTACAGAAACGCGATGTTTTTTACCAGTGTTCTGATCGTTTTTTTGCGGTAGTTCAGGCTTTCCGCCACTTCAAATATTTTCTCCCGCGTCTCATCGGGTACGGACAGGCTTTCGTCGTTATTTAATACGCGGGAAACCGTCGAGATGGAATACCCCGCCTTTTCTGCAACATCTTTTATCGTCGCCACGATTGCAAAACCTCCATGAACATCTTTCATATTTTTTAGTAAAATATTTTACTAATTTAACGTTGATTTTTGTAAAAGTCAAGTGCTGATTGCCCTATCCCCGCCAATAAGGATTTTACATGAAAACGTTTCATTTGAAAAAACACTTTTTATTGCACCAATTGAAAACCCGTAGTAAACTGGGGTTAAACTTAATTAAATTAATTTATTAAGTCTGCACGTCAAACGAATGGGAGGATATATGAATACTGCAGCCGCTTTATCAAACGACTTTCGCTCTATTTTTAAGACAGAACAGACACCGCGAACCTTTTTTGCTCCGGGAAGAATCAACTTAATCGGCGAACACACGGATTATAATGGAGGGCATGTTTTCCCCGCTTCGATTTCATTTGGCACCTATGCCCTTGGCGTGAAACGAGATGATCAAATGATCCGTTTCTATTCAAAGAACTTCCCTGACAAAGGCATAATTGAATGCAGCTTGAGCGATTTAGCCTTTGACCGGTCTGACGGCTGGGCCAACTATCCGAAAGGAATGTTCCTTTTGATGAAAGCGGCAGGCCACCAAATCGTTCACGGCGCCGATATTTTGTATTACGGAAATATTCCGCACGGGGCGGGCCTCTCTTCTTCCGCATCGATTGAACTTGCGACAGGCGTTCTTTTAAAAGGGCTTTATGGTTTGCAGACAGACACGATCTCCATGGTTAAGCTCGGACAAAAAGTCGAAAACGAATACATCGGCGTAGGCAGCGGCATTATGGACCAATTTGCGATCGGCATGGGGAAAAAGGATCACGCGATTTTGTTAGACTGCCAAACACTTCATTACACATACGCTCCCTTCGTATTGAAGGAACACGATGTGATCATCATCAATACAAACAAACAGCGGACGCTGGCCGGATCTAAATATAATGAAAGGCGTGCCCAATGCGAAGAGGCGCTCCGCGATCTGCAGCAGGAGTTACCGATTGCAAGCCTGGGCGAAATGACGGCGGAAGCATTTGAAGCTCATCAGCACCTCATCCGAGATGAAATTAATCGAAAACGCGCCAAGCATGCGGTGTACGAAAATGCCCGGACGCTGAAAGCGCTGGAAAAACTTCGCGGGGACGACCTCGCCGGGTTCGGCAAGCTGATGAATGAATCTCATATGTCTTTAAGGGATGATTATGAAGTGACAGGGCTGGAGCTTGATACCATTGTCCAGGCGGCTTGGGAACAAGACGGCGTCCTGGGTGCACGCATGACCGGCGCCGGGTTCGGCGGCTGTGCGATTGCGATTGTAGAAAAAGACCGGACAGACAGCTTTAAAGAACGCGTGAATGCCGTCTACCGCGAAACGGTTGGCTATGATGCCGCATTTTATACTGCGGCGATAGGCGACGGCGCCAAAGAAATATAGAAAGGGGAATGGATATGAGTGTGTTGGTTTTGGGCGGTGCCGGCTATATCGGTTCACACGCCGTGTATCAATTATTGGACAGGGGCGAAACCGTCGTTGTCGTTGACAACCTTGAGACCGGCCAAAGACAGGCCGTACATCCTGCGGCAGTCTTTTATGAAGGGGATGTGCGCGATCGCGACTTCCTCCGCACTGTTTTCGAAAAGGAACGTATTGAAGAAGTGATCCACTTCGCCGCCAGTTCACTTGTCGGCGAATCAATGAAAGATCCGCTTAAATACTACGACAACAATGTATCCGGGACACAGGTTTTGCTTCAGACGATGCTTGAGCACGATGTGAAAAAAATCGTATTCTCCTCGACGGCGGCCGTCTACGGAGAGCCTGAATCGGTGCCGATCACAGAAGACATGCCGACGAGGCCGACAAGCACCTACGGGGAAACGAAACTGATCATGGAGAAGCTCATGAAGCGGACTGAAGAAGCCCATGGAGTCAGCTTTGTGTCTCTCAGGTACTTTAATGTCGCAGGAGCAAGGGAAACGGGAGAGATCGGAGAAGACCATCATCCGGAAACACACCTGGTCCCCATCATCCTGCAAACCGCTCTCGGACAAAGACCGCATATTACGATTTTTGGGGATGACTATGATACGCCCGACGGCACGTGCATCCGCGACTATGTTCATGTCGAAGACCTGATTGACGCTCATCTGTCGGCTTTGGACTATTTAAGAGAAGGCGGCAAAAGCGATATATTCAACCTCGGCAGCAGCGAAGGATTTTCGGTGAAAGAAATGATTGATGCGGCGAGAAAGGTCACCGGCAAAGACATTCCCGCCGAGATCGGCAAGCGCAGAGCCGGCGACCCGAGCATCCTGATTGCCGGCTCTGACAAAGCAAAGCAGGTCCTAGGCTGGAGGCCTTCGCGCACTTCTGTAGCAAAGATCATTGAAGACGCCTGGAAGTGGCATTCATCACATCCAAACGGGTACAGGAAGGAAGTGTCAACATGATTGAACAAGACATAGCCGGACTCATTCAAAAAGCGCTTGAAACAGGGTTAATCGAACCGGATGACGTGAACTACGCACGCAACCAAGTGATAAACCTGCTGGGTCTGGACTCGTTTCCCGAAGAAGCCCCTGCGGCTTCCGGCGACTCCATCCCCGACCTTTTGGAAAGACTCGCCGCTTATGCAATTGAACACGGCGTCATAACCGACGACGCAGACGCGAAAGACATGCTGGCGGCAAATGTGATGAATTGCTTTGTTGCAAGACCTTCTGTCATCAATGCCGTGTTTCAGCAAAAATACGAGCAATCGCCGCTGGAGGCGACCGCCTATTTTTATCAGCTCAGCAAAAACAGCAACTATATCCAGACAAAACGAATTGAAAGAAATATTTCGTATCAGGCAGATACACCTTACGGCACAATGGATATTACGATCAATTTGTCAAAGCCGGAAAAAGACCCTGAGCAAATCAAACGGGAGCGCGCCGCTGCAAAACGAGCACGCAGCTATCCGACGTGCCTGCTGTGCAAAGAAAACGAAGGGTATGCAGGACGAATCGGGTATCCCGCCCGGGCGAACCACAGGATTATTAAAGTCCCGCTCGCCGGAGAAAACTGGTATTTTCAATATTCTCCATATGCTTACTATAACGAGCACAGCATTTTATTTTCTGAGCAGCATCGGCCGATGAAAATTGATAAGCTTGCCTTTCACAGGCTGCTTGTTTTTACAGAGCTGTTTCCGCATTATTTTATCGGATCGAATGCCGATTTGCCGATCGTCGGCGGGTCTATTTTAAGCCATGACCATTATCAAGCCGGACGATATGAGTTTGCGATGACGCGCGCAGAAGACGCGTTCTCCTTTCAAATCAAACAGCATCCGGACATCGAAGCCTCTGTTTTAAAATGGCCGATGTCTGTCATCCGCTTGAAAGGAACGGCGATCAACAGCCTTGTCGATGCGGCGGATCATATTTTTCAGACTTGGAAAAACTACTCGGATCAACAAGCGGATATTACGGCTTTTACTGATGAAACGCCTCATAACACGATTACGCCTATTGCAAGAAACATGAGCGGTGTTTTTGAAATCGACCTTGTGCTCAGAAACAACCGGACATCTGCCGAGCATCCATACGGCATATTCCACCCGCATGCTGACGTTCACCATATTAAGAAAGAAAATATCGGCTTAATCGAAGTGATGGGCCTGGCCGTTCTTCCTCCCCGCTTAAAGACCGAACTGGCAGGTGTCCAAGAATTCCTGCTCGGTCAGTCAGATGCCGTTGAAGCGCATCACCGGGAATGGGCCGAACAGCTCAAAACCGAATACGGAGAGCCGTCCGGGCCGAAGCATGCTGAATCAATTGTACGAAAAGAACTTGGCCGGAAATTTGTTAAAGCCCTTGAGGATGCCGGGGTATTCAAAAACCGCGAAGCTTTCATGCGCTTCATCCACACGGTCAATCGTCAGGGGTAAGGCTTCACCGGTGTTAAAACAGGCGAAAAAAAGGCTTATTTTAACACCGGATCAAACAGCTCCGCCAACAGCAATGAAACGGCTCCGTAAAGCGTCGCTTCATCGCCGAGCTTCGTTATCGTTACCTCTGTCTGCCTCGCTTCGGCTGTTAAGGCTTTCTGCTGTATCGTTTCTCGTATCGTCGGCAATATGAACCTCCCGCCTTTCATCACTCCGCCGCCCAGCACGATTTTGCCCGGATTGACAAGATGAATGAAGTTGGTCAGCCCGATTCCGATCATCACACCGGTTTCCCGAAAGAGTTCGATACACGTTTGGCAGCCGTTCTCGGCCATTTCAAACAAATCTTTGGCTGTCAGGCTATCCGGACTTTCTTTTAACCGTTTGTTTCCCCGCTTGGCAATCGCTTTACCGCTCACAATCGTCTGCAGGCAGCCCCGGTTGCCGCACTCGCACTTTTCTCCATTAATATCAATGATCATATGGCCCAGTTCCCCTGCGATTCCTTCCGCTCCATGGTACAGTTTTCCGTTGATGACAATCCCCGCACCGACACCGTGGCCGACGTTTACGGCCGCCATACTGCCTGCATCATCGCGGCCGCCGAACCACGATTCGCCAAGCGCCATCGCCCTGGCATCGTTTTCAACTCTGACCGTTAAGTTGAATTCTTGTTCCAGCACATCTTTAATGGGAATATTGGTTAGGTTTAAAATCGGGGCGATGCGTGACATTCCCGTTTCAGCATCGACGACCCCGTGCATTGCGATGCCGATCCCGATGATCTTTTCCTGATTGACATCGGCCCGTCCCAAAATCGCATAAACATTTTCTTTTAAAACATCAATGAACGTCTCGTTTGTCAGCGGTTTTTTCAGCAGGCTGGATGTCCGCTGCAGTATCCCTCCGGCTAAATCGGTTAAGATGCACTCCACCGTCTCAGGCCCGGCATCAATGCCAATGACATAATAGGCACCTGTGTTGATGTGCAGCATTGTCGGCTTCCTTCCGCCGCTCGAATGGCCGAGCGTGCTTTCTTTCACGAGCCCTTGTTCGATCAACTCTTTGACAATGCTTGAGACCGTGGGAGGGGTAATCTTTGTTTCCTTGGCGATCTCGGCTCTCGAAATCGGCTCTGAAGTTCTGATTTTATTAAGAATGATCGATTTGTTCACCGATTTCATTAATTGAAATGTACCGCGTTGCATGTGAAATCCTCCATTTACACCATATCGTAGGTTTTATTGTACCACGGTTAATTAATTAAATTAACAAACGAAAACAAGAAGGCTTGCGTTCAAAAATATAATCAGTTATACTGACTATATTGTTTGGTGATTATTTTAGGTGGTGATGATTTTTGAAACAGTTAAGTCAATTTTACGGATTTTTGCTAGGAAAGGTTCTTCAGCAAATGGAGGATCAATTTGCTGATGTTCTCGCTCCGTATAGCTTGAATGCCAGGCAATTCGGAGTACTTGTATTTATTGAAGAAAACCCTTTTTCTTCTCAAAAACTGATTTCTGAACAACTGCAGATCGACCGTACGACAATGGTGAGCCATGTTGACCATTTAGAAGCTTCAGGCTTTGTGGAAAGGACAAAAAACGCAAGTGATCGCAGGGCATACAGCCTAATCCTTACTGAAAAAGGCAGCGATGTACTGTCATCATGCAAACAGGTTTTAGTACAGACAGAATATGAGGTTTTATCCCCTCTGACTGACAATGAAAAAAAATTATTTAAAGATTTGCTTTTAAAAGTATGGAAAAAGTATAAAAACTAGGAGGCATACCCTATGAATTCACTCGATTTTTTTAATGCACGTTTAGAAGCCACCATTAGCCCAATGGATTATTTTAAATCTTCAAAGAATCACCCTGAAAAATATTTTTTAATAGATGTAAGAAACGGGCCAAGCGAAGTCAGGAGTTTGACGATAAAAGGTGCTCAAGCGATACCTGAACACGATCTCCCTCATCGATTAGAAGATATTCCAAAAGATAAAGAAATCATTGTGTACTGCTGGGATGTCTGGTGCAATACGGCAGCTAAAGCAGCTAAATTTTTATTAGAAAAAGGCTATCAAGTGAAAGAGCTGACCGGAGGGATCGCGGCATGGAGAGAAATGAATTTTCCTGTGTCAGCATGCACCGAAGGGAATACTGACAAGGATGATTGCGGATGCTGAATGGAATGAAAAGAAGGTATTGGATCGGCGTAGCTTCGCGCGATCACGTCTTGAAAGGTGTATCCGGAGGCTTCGCCCAACTTTGCCACGGAAAAGAGGCGCCTTTAAAAAGAATGAATCCCGATGATTGGATCATTTATTACTCGCCAAAACAAAATCTCAAAGATGATGCGCCCTATCAAAAGTTTACAGCTGTAGGGGAAGTGAGTGATAACAGAGTTTACAAGGTTCATGCGGGAGAAGGATTCTCACCTTACAGAAGGAAGATCAACTTTTTAAAATGCCGGGAAACGCCGATCCACCCATTCATTCCCAACCTCTCTTTCATCAAAAACAAACGGCACTGGGGTTATTCCTTTCGATTTGGGCACATAGAAATTAGCGAACATGACTTCAAACTCATCGTTAAACAAATGGTCAAAATATAAAGGGCAGCTGCTCCCTTTATATTTTTTTGCTTTAGTGGAGTATTTCGAGGGCATTGGCAAAACAAATCGTTTTATAAATGGAAAAAATTTTTCGGAAAATTTGAAATGAAAGTGTTTGCATAATCAAAATAATCGCGTTATCATACTTGTATACAAGTATACTCGTATAACTAGGAAGGTGAGTGTATGAGCCAATCTAAAAATCTTTTATATCCGGAGAAGTGGCTTTCAAGAGCTTCAACAGGTGTTCGCGTCGCATGCGAGCTGAGAATGCGCATTATTTCCGGCTTGATTGAAAGCGGTACCATTTTATCTGAAAATAAATTGGCTGCGGAATTCTCGGTGAGCCGGTCTCCCATCCGCGAGGCTTTAAAAATACTGGCATCGGAAAAAATCATCCGTTTGGAACGGATGGGCGCCGTTGTCATCGGTTTAACCGAAAAAGAAATTGGAGAAATTTATGATGTGCGTCTGGTGATGGAAACATTCGTATTCGAACGGCTTGGACGGGCCAATGTCGACGAACTGGTAACAGACCTCAGCAAAATATTGGAGATGATGAAAGTCTCCATCAAATACAAAGATGCCGACGAGTTCTCATTTCAAGACGTCTTATTTCACGAAACGATTGTCCGCTCCATCAATCATTCTTACATTTTGATGATATGGAACAATCTCAAACCTGTGATGGAAAGCTTTATTCTTTTATCCATGCGGGCCCGCTTAAAAGAAAAATACGAAGACTTTGAACGAATTCTCGATAACCATGAACTTTATATCAAAGCGATCAAAACGAAAGACAGGGATCTGATGCTTAAATCCCTCCATCAAAATTTCGATGACGTGCAAGGTAAAGTTGAAGATCTGTGGCTGTCGCAACAAATGCTGGCGAAAGGGGCCGAACAAGAAAATGACTAGTTATATGTTAGGCATAGATATCGGTACGACAAGCACGAAAGCGGTTTTATTCAGTGAAAAAGGGGACGTGATCCAAAAGGAAAGCATCGGCTACGCGCTTTACACCCCGGACATCTCGACCGCTGAGCAAAACCCGGATGAGATTTTTCAGGCCGTCATCCAGTCAACGGCGAAAATCATGCAGCAGCATCCTGACAAACAGCCGTCATTCATTTCATTCAGCAGCGCGATGCACAGCGTGATTGCGATGGACGAAAACGACAAGCCGCTCACCTCCTGCATCACTTGGGCAGACAACAGAAGCGAAGGCTGGGCTCATAAAATCAAAGAAGAAATGAACGGGCACAATGTCTATAAACGGACGGGAACGCCGATTCATCCGATGGCGCCGCTAAGCAAAATCACATGGATTGTAAACGAGCATCCTGAAATCGCTGTCAAAGCAAAAAAATATATCGGAATCAAAGAATATATTTTTAAAAAGTTATTTGATCAATATGTCGTCGATTACTCCTTAGCTTCGGCGATGGGAATGATGAATCTCAAAACATTGGCCTGGGACGAAGAAGCACTGGCCATTGCAGGCATCACACCTGACCACCTATCAAAGCTCGTTCCGACAACAGCCATTTTCCATCACTGCAATCCGGAACTGGCGGCGATGATGGGAATTGATCCGCAAACGCCATTTGTCATCGGTGCCAGCGACGGCGTGCTTTCCAACCTCGGCGTCAACGCGATTAAAAAAGGCGAAATCGCCGTCACTATTGGGACAAGCGGTGCGATTCGCACGATTATCGATAAACCACAAACCGATGAAAAAGGCAGAATCTTTTGCTATGCCTTAACTGAGAATCATTGGGTCATCGGCGGGCCAGTCAACAACGGCGGGATCGTCCTTCGCTGGATTAGAGATGAATTTGCATCATCAGAAATCGAAACGGCAAAACGTCTCGGCATTGATCCGTACGATGTCTTGACCAAAATTGCCGAACGCGTCAGGCCGGGTGCCGACGGACTGCTGTTCCATCCATACCTCGCAGGCGAACGGGCGCCGCTCTGGAATCCGGATGTGCGCGGTTCATTCTTCGGCCTCACCATGTCGCATAAAAAAGAACACATGATTCGCGCGGCATTGGAAGGGGTTATTTACAATCTGTACACCGTCTTCCTGGCGTTGACAGAATGCATGGACGGTCCAGTTGCCCGAATTCAGGCGACCGGAGGTTTCGCAAGGTCTGACGTATGGAGGCAAATGATGGCCGATATTTTCGAATCGGAAGTCGTCGTGCCGGAAAGCTATGAAAGCTCTTGTCTCGGAGCCTGCATTTTGGGGCTGTACGCGACAGGGAAAATCGATTCATTCGATGTCGTCTCCGACATGATCGGAAGCACGCACAGACACGCGCCGAAAGAAGAATCGGCCAAAGAATACAGAAAATTAATGCCGCTTTTTATCAACTTATCTCGAGCACTTGAAAACGAATATACACAAATTGCAAATTATCAAAGAAGCTTATCCAGCAAAAAATAGGGGAGAATTGGAGGCGTTATCATGCCATTACTGATCGTAGCAATCGGGATTGTCGCATTATTGCTTTTGATTATGGGGTTAAAACTGAATACGTTTGTTTCCTTGATTATCGTATCGTTCGGGGTTGCATTGGCGCTTGGAATGCCGCTTGACGACATCGTCAAAACGATTGAAGAAGGCCTTGGCGGAACGCTCGGCCATATCGCATTGATCTTCGGGCTCGGCGCCATGCTGGGCAGGCTGATCGCGGATTCAGGGGGCGCTCAGCGCATTGCGATGACCCTCGTCAACAAATTCGGAGAGAAAAACATCCAATGGGCGGTCGTCATCGCCTCCTTTATCATCGGGGTTGCATTATTCTTCGAAGTCGGATTGGTATTATTGATTCCAATTGTATTCGCCATTTCAAGAGAATTGAAGATATCTATTTTATACCTTGGAATTCCAATGACGGCGGCCTTATCCGTCACACACGGCTTCCTGCCCCCGCATCCGGGACCGACGGCTATCGCGGGAGAGCTCGGCGCCAATATCGGGGAAGTGCTGCTCTACGGTATCATTGTTGCAATTCCAACCGTTCTTTTAGCCGGACCTTTATTTACGAAACTGGCGAAAAAAATCGTCCCGCAATCATTTGAGAAAATGGGCAGCATCGCTTCACTCGGTGAGCAGAAAACGTTCAAGCTTGAAGAGACGCCCGGCTTCGGCATCAGCGTCTTCACAGCTATGCTTCCGGTCATTATCATGTCTATTTCGACTGTTATTACGCTTATTCAA
Source organism: Bacillus paralicheniformis (assembly GCF_002993925.1). Taxonomy (NCBI): domain Bacteria; kingdom Bacillati; phylum Bacillota; class Bacilli; order Caryophanales; family Bacillaceae; genus Bacillus; species Bacillus paralicheniformis. The sequence goes on from NZ_CP023665.1 coordinate 4,331,296, forward strand.
GAAACGATGGGCCTTGCAGACAACAGCCTGCTGGCAGCGGTTCGTTTAATCGGGAATGCCTCGACTTCGATGGTCATCTCCCTGTTGGTCGCGATCTATACGATGGGGATCGCCAGAAAGATCCCGATCAAACAAGTGATGGATTCCTGTTCAACCGCCATTACACAAATCGGAATGATGCTCTTGATCATCGGGGGCGGCGGCGCCTTCAAACAAGTCTTGATCAATGGCGGAGTAGGCGACTATGTAGCTGAATTATTCAAAGGAACAGCCATGTCGCCGATCTTGCTCGCCTGGGTCATCGCCGCAATTCTGCGCATCTCCTTAGGATCCGCGACAGTTGCTGCATTAAGCACAACCGGACTCGTTCTTCCGATGCTCGGACAAAGCGATGTCAATCTTGCGCTGGTTGTGCTTGCAACAGGGGCCGGAAGTGTAATCGCTTCCCATGTCAATGACGCAGGCTTCTGGATGTTCAAAGAGTATTTCGGACTAAGCATGAAAGAAACATTTGCCACCTGGACACTGCTTGAAACCATTATCGCGGTGGCCGGATTAGGATTTACTTTATTGTTAAGCCTATTTGTATAAAAAAGTCTTAAATGAAGGAGCAGGTATTACATGCGCAATACAATCGGTGTCATAGGTCTGGGAGTCATGGGGAGCAATATCGCCCTGAACATGGCAAACAAAGGCGAACAAGTCGCCGTCTATAACTACACAAGGGATTTAACCGATCAACTCGTCCAAAAAACGGGAGGCCAAACAGTCAAGCCGTACTATGAACTTGAAGATTTCGTACAGTCTTTAGAAAAACCGAGAAAAATCTTTCTTATGGTCACAGCAGGCAAACCGGTTGATTCTGTTATCGACTCGCTCGTTCCTCTGCTTGAAGAAGGGGATGTCATCATGGACGGCGGCAACTCCCACTACGAAGATACGGAACGAAGATATGACAGTTTGAAAGCGAAAGGTATCGGCTACTTGGGAATCGGCATTTCCGGCGGCGAAGTCGGCGCTTTAAAAGGCCCATCCATTATGCCCGGCGGAGATCGGGACGTCTACGAAAAAGCAGCTCCGATTCTCACAAAAATCGCCGCCCAAGTAGAAGGATATCCATGCTGTGTCTACATCGGTCCAAAAGGCGCGGGGCATTTTGTCAAAATGGTGCACAACGGCATCGAATACGCAGACATGCAGCTTATCGCTGAAGCGTATACATTTTTAAGAGAAAAGCTTCTTTTGCCGATAGATGAAATCGCTGACATTTTCGACACGTGGAATCAAGGAGAGCTGAAAAGCTATTTAATCGAAATCACGGCAGAGATCCTGAGGAAAAAGGATGAGCGAACGGGCGCTCCGCTCATCGACGTCATCCTCGACAAAACCGGCCAAAAAGGCACGGGCAAATGGACGAGCCTGCAGGCCATCGACAACGGCATTCCATCATCGATTATCACGGAATCCCTGTTTGCCCGTTACCTGTCATCATTAAAAGACGAACGGACAGCTGCCGAAAACGTATTGGCCGGCCCTGAAACAGAAGAACGGCCCCTGGATCAGAACGTGTGGATCGACCGCGTCAGACAGGCGTTATACATGGGGAAAGTCTGCGCCTATGCCCAAGGCTTCGCTCAATATAAAATGACGTCTGACCTGAACGGATGGAACCTGCCGTTAAAGGACATCGCCCTCATCTTCCGCGGCGGCTGCATCATCCGCGCACAATTTTTAAATCTCATCAGCGAAGCTTTCGACAAACAGCCGGACCTGTCCAACCTGCTGGTCGCACCTGACTTCGCTGAAAAACTAAAAGAATACCAGTCCGGCTTGCGAAAGGTCGTCTGCGAAGGCATCAGCTCAGGCATCTCATTCCCGTGCCTGAGCACCGCCCTCTCCTATTACGACGGCTACCGGACGGGCCGCTCAAACGCAAACCTGCTGCAGGCGCAGCGCGATTATTTCGGCGCTCACACGTATGAGCGGACGGATATGGAAGGCGTGTTTCATACGGACTGGTATTAAAAGCTGCACCCCAGACCTCGGGGTGCATTCTTATTTTACTCAAGAATGAATTTCATACTTTGTTCAACATTTCACAAACTCATACTTCAAATTCGTGATATGATAAATTCAGCCACAGAAAAGGAGGACTGATACCAAAATAAACCAGATATCCGCTTCAGGGATAAAATTTTTTAACTCCACTTGTGAAATGTTTCACAAACAATGTCCGCATCATTCATCCCTGAACATCCTGTTGTAATCAAATTCCTATTCATTCACTGGAGGGTTTACAATGGCAATCGAAGAAAAGGAAATGAAACAAAAGCAAAATGCCTCAACCATGGTTGATCAGCTAGTCGAAAAAGGCCTAAAGGCATTGGAAGAATTCCGCAGCTTTGATCAGAAGCAGATTGATGAGATCGTCAAACAGATGGCGCTTGCCGGCCTTGATCAGCACATGCCTCTCGCCAAACTTGCCGTCGAAGAAACGAAGCGCGGCGTTTATGAAGATAAAATCATTAAAAACATGTTTGCCACAGAGTATGTCTACCATCATATCAAATACGATAAAACAGTGGGCATCATCAATGAAAACGAACACGACGGAGTCATTGAAATCGCGGAGCCTGTCGGTGTCATCGCCGGCGTGACGCCGGTGACCAACCCTACTTCCACTACAATGTTCAAGTCCCTGATAGCGATCAAAACAAGAAACCCTATCGTGTTTGCTTTCCATCCATCGGCCCAAAAATGCAGCCGCGAAGCGGCGAGAATCCTTCGGAACGCAGCCGTCAAAGCAGGAGCACCAGACAACTGTATCCAATGGATTGAAACGCCTTCGCTGAATGCAACTCAAGCCTTAATGACCCACCCGAACGTTTCCCTGATCCTCGCAACAGGGGGCGCCGGCATGGTGAAATCAGCGTACAGCTCCGGAAAACCGGCCCTTGGTGTCGGACCTGGAAACGTTCCGTGCTACATCGAGAAGTCTGCCAACCTGAAGCAAGCCGTCAATGATCTGATCTTATCCAAAACATTTGACAACGGCATGATTTGCGCATCAGAGCAGGCCGTCATCATAGACAAAGACATCTACTCAGACGTCAAAGTCGAAATGACAAGAAACAACTGCTATTTCTTAAATGAAACCGAAAAATCAAAGGTCGAGAAATTGGTCATCAATGAAAATACTTGCGCGGTAAACGCTGATATCGTCGGCATGCCGGCATTCAAAATCGCTGAAATGGCCGGTGTCAAAGTGCCTCAAGATACAAAAATCCTCATCGCCGAATTAGAAGGCGTAGGTCCGGATTACCCGCTTTCCAGGGAAAAACTGAGCCCTGTTTTAGCGTGCTACAAAGTCAGCGGAATTCAAGAGGGATTAAAACGCGCCGAAGACATGCTCGCGTTCGGTGGAACCGGCCACTCGGCGGTAATTCATACGAACGATCAAGAAGCCGTTAAAGAATTCGGATTACGGATGAAAGCCGGGCGGATCATCGTCAATGCACCGTCGTCACAAGGGGCGATCGGCGACATTTACAACGCCTATATGCCTTCTTTAACACTCGGATGCGGCACATATGGCGGAAACTCCGTCTCGTCAAACGTTGGAGCTGTTCATTTAATCAACACGAAAAAAGTGGCGAAAAGGAATGTCAATATGCAGTGGTTTAAAGTTCCTCCAAAAATCTATTTTGAAAAACACGCAACCCAATATTTAGCGAAAATGCCTGACATCTCAAAAGCGTTGATTGTGACTGATCCGGGGATGGTGAAACTCGGATATGTAGACCGCGTCCTACACTACTTAAGAAGGCGCCCGGATTACGTTCATTGTGAAATTTTTTCTGATGTCGAGCCTGATCCTTCAATCGAAACGGTGATGAACGGCGTCGACATGATGGCCAAATTCCAGCCGGATGTCATCATCGCCCTCGGCGGAGGTTCTGCAATGGATGCCGCAAAAGGAATGTGGTTGTTCTATGAGCACCCGGATGCTGAATTCTTTGGATTAAAGCAAAAATTCCTGGACATCCGCAAGCGCATTGTCAAATACCCGAAACTGGGCGAAAAAGCAAAATTCGTCGCGATCCCGACGACATCAGGCACAGGCTCTGAAGTCACTTCATTCTCTGTCATTACAGACAAAGAAACGAATACGAAGTATCCGCTGGCCGACTATGAATTAACGCCGGACGTCGCGATCATTGACCCGCAATTTGTCATGACCGTGCCGAAACATATTACGGCTGACACAGGAATGGACGTATTAACACACGCAATTGAATCATACGTATCGTGCATGGCTAACGACTATACAGACGGCTTGGCCATGAAGGCCATCCAGCTGATCTTCGAATACCTGCCTAGAGCATACAAAAACGGCAGCGACGAGCTGGCCCGCGAAAAAGTGCATAATGCATCAACGATTGCCGGAATGGCGTTTTCCAATGCCTTCCTTGGCATCAACCACAGCTTAGCCCATAAGCTTGGCGCGGAGTTTCACATCGCTCATGGACGGGCAAACGCCATCCTTCTGCCGCACGTGATCCGCTATAATGCAGAAAAGCCGAAAAAGTTCACGGCATTTCCTAAATACAGCCACTTCATAGCCGATCAGCGCTACGCGGAGATTGCCAGAACGCTCGGCCTGCCTGCAAAAACAACTGCAGAAGGCGTTGAAAGCCTGATCCAGGAGATTATCTCGCTCGCCAAAGAGCTTAAAATTCCGATGAGCATTAAACAAAACGGCGTGGATGCTGCCGCATTCGAAAGCAAAGTGGATCTCATGGCCGAACGCGCCTTTGAAGATCAGTGTACGACAGCCAATCCGAAGCTGCCGCTCGTTTCGGAGCTTGCTGAGATTTACCGTTCCGCATATAAAGGAGTTTAGCCAAAGAAGCCGTCATTCCGACGGCTTTTCGTTTTCAATTAGGACTCTTCATTCTCACTACTCTACCATTTGTGCCAATCATACTATATGAAAGTTACGAAACTCCAACTCTTTTCTTTAGCTGAAATACTTAACAAAAAATTAATGGGCTTTCCCCTTGACAAAAAATATTTATTACTTGATAATTTGTATATAATTATAATAATTACAGAGAAATAAAGTTTACAATTTTTATTTCTCTTAAACTACATTCAGGAGGACGATATTATGTCTCTAATCGGAAAAGAAGTACAACCATTCGCAGCGAAAGCTTACAAAAACGGTGAGTTTATCGATGTTACACACGAAGATCTAAAAGGCCAATGGAGCATTTTCTGCTTCTATCCAGCAGATTTCTCATTTGTTTGCCCGACTGAGCTTGAAGACCTTCAAAACGAATATGCTGCCCTAAAAGAACTTGGTGTCGAAGTATACTCTGTTTCTACAGACACTCACTTCGTACATAAAGGATGGCATGATAGCTCTGAGAAAATCGGCAAAATCACTTACGCGATGATCGGCGACCCGTCTCAAACGATCTCCCGCAACTTTGAAGTGCTGAACGAAGAAGAAGGTCTTGCTGACCGCGGAACATTCATCATCGATCCGGACGGTGTGATCCAAGCTGTTGAAATCAACGCAGGCGGTATCGGCCGTGATGCAAGCACCCTGATCAACAAAGTAAAAGCGGCTCAATACGTCCGCCAAAACCCAGGCGAAGTTTGCCCGGCTAAATGGGAAGAAGGTTCTGAAACACTGACACCAAGCCTTGACCTAGTAGGCAAAATCTAAGGAGTGCATTCAATTGGTACTTGAAGCAAATATCAAAGCACAATTAAACCAATACATGCAGATGATTGAAAATGACATCGTCCTTAAAGTCAGTACAGGCGATGACAGTGTCTCTAAGGATATGCTGGCTCTTGTAGAAGAGCTGGCTTCCATGTCATCAAAAATCACTGTTGAAAAGGCGCAGCTCGACAGAACGCCAAGCTTCAGCGTCAATCGTGCCGGAGAAGAAACAGGCGTCACATTCGCCGGAGTTCCGCTCGGTCACGAATTCACATCTTTGGTGCTGGCACTCTTGCAAGTAAGCGGCCGACCGCCGAAAGTCGATCAAAAAATCATCGATCAAATCAAGAACATCAGCGGCGAATACCGCTTCGAATCTTATATCAGCCTCACATGCCACAACTGCCCGGACGTTGTGCAGGCATTGAACATGATGAGCGTGCTCAACCCGAACATCACGCACACGATGATCGATGGTGCGGCATACAAGTCAGAAGTCGAAAGCAAAAACATTATGGCTGTGCCGACCGTATACTTGAACGGCGAATCCTTTGGAAGCGGCCGAATGACGCTTGAAGAAATTCTTGCGAAAATGGGCAGCGGCACAGATGCATCTGAGCTTTCTGATAAAGATCCGTTCGATGTACTCGTTGTCGGAGGCGGACCTGCCGGTGCAAGCGCAGCAATCTATGCGGCGCGCAAAGGCATCCGCACAGGAATCGTTGCCGAACGCTTCGGCGGCCAAGTCCTTGACACGATGAGCATCGAGAACTTCATCAGCGTGAAGCGCACCGAAGGGCCGAAGCTTGCGGCAAGCCTTGAAGAACACGTGAAGGATTACGAGATCGACGTCATGAACCTGCAACGCGCAAAAGGTCTCGAGAAAAAAGATCTTTTCCATCTTGAACTCGAAAACGGCGCTGTTCTGAAAAGCAAAACCGTCATTCTGTCAACTGGCGCACGCTGGCGCAATATCGGCGTACCTGGCGAACAAGAGTTCAAAAACAAAGGTGTCGCATACTGCCCTCACTGTGACGGACCGTTGTTTGAAGGCAAAGACGTCGCCGTCATCGGCGGCGGGAACTCCGGTATCGAAGCAGCGATTGACCTTGCAGGTATCGTCAACCACGTGACTGTTCTTGAGTTCGCACCGGAGCTGAAAGCAGACGAAGTTCTGCAAAAACGTCTCTACAGTCTCCCTAACGTGACTGTCGTGAAAAACGCCCAAACAAAAGAAATCACGGGTGATGAAAACGTAAACGGCATCACTTACGTTGACCGTGAAACAGGAGAAGAAAAACACGTCGAGCTCCAAGGCGTCTTCGTCCAAATCGGTCTTGTGCCGAACACGGAATGGCTCCCTGAAACCGTCGAACGCAACCGCATCGGCGAAATCGCAGTCGACAAACGCGGCGAAACAACCATCCCTGGCCTATTCGCTGCCGGCGACTGCACAGACGGACCATATAACCAAATCATTATTTCGATGGGATCGGGGGCAAATGCCGCATTAGGGGCGTTTGATTATTTGATCCGGAACTAACACGAAAGGCGCTATGCTGCTTAAACGGCAGTATGGCGCTTTTTTATGTTATAACCCATATAAATAGGACTTCACATCATGGCCGACAAACGCTTTCCATATGATCAAATTGTACGGATAGGACCAAGCGGGATATTGCGATTGTCCATTCATGTATGAATTGTATTCCATGACTCCATTCCTCTCGTTCTCATGTCTACATTAAATATAAACCTATAAAAGGAAACGGTTAATCAAAAATAAAGACGGCATACTGCATGCAGTACACCGTCTTTTTCAAGAGATTTAATTTGACTCATCATGTTCTTTTTGTCCTGTTTTTTTCATCCAAAATAAAATAAACAATACAATAAACCATAGAGGAGTCAGCAGCAAGGCCGGGCGAGTCGCATCCGCATACAGCATAATCATGAGAATGACCGCAAACATCGCCAGGACAACATAATTGATAAACGGCGCGAATGGCGCTTTGAATGTTGATGCTGCGTGTAAGTGCGGACGGGTTTTCCTGTATCTAATATGGCTGACAAGAATCACACCCCACACCCATATGAAACAAATCGCGCTGATGGTTGTCACGATCCCAAAGGCTTGTTCCGGTATCAGTTTGCTTAATAGCGCTCCTGCTGACAGGACAATGGTTGATACCCATAACGCGTGACTCGGCACATGGTTTTTATTCAGCTTCGCAAAATTGGCCGGGCCCTGTTTCGTTTTACTTAAATTGTACAGAATCCGGCTTGTTGAAAACATCCCGCTGTTACAAGCAGACGCGGCTGACGTTAATACAACAAAATTAATGATTCCCGCGGCAAGCGGGATGCCGACTAAGCTGAAGGTTTTCACAAAAGGACTTTCCGCTGCATTCAGTTCCATCCAAGGGTTAATACATAATAAGACGATAAGCGCGCCGACGTAGAAAAATAAAATCCGTAAAGGAATTTTATTAATAGCCGATGGAATATTTTTTTTCGGGTTCGACGTTTCCGCCGCCGATACACCTACTAATTCCACACCGACATATGCAAAGATCACCATTTGGAAAGAAAGCAAAAAGCCTGAAAATCCGTTTGGAAACAAACCGCCATGCTCCCAAAGGTTGGTAACCGAAACCGTTCCTGTATGCGTCTTAAACCCGATCACCAGCAAAATAACACCGATGACAATTAACGCAAGAATCGTGATCACCTTTATTAAAGCGAACCAAAATTCCAATTCTCCAAAAAGCTTGACAGTCAACAGATTGAGCCCTAATAAAATGAGTAAACAGATAAGTGCAGGGACCCACTGCGGAATATCAAACCAATATTTCACATAGACACCGACGGCAATCACATCCGCCATAGCCGTCATAATCCAGCAAAACCAATAGGTCCACCCGGTGACAAACGCCGCACGCGGCCCCAGATACTCCTCGGCAATATCGGTTAACGATTGATAACCCGCTTTAGATAACAGCAATTCTCCCAGCGCCCGCATCACGAAAAAAAGCGCAATACCTACAATGAAATACGCAAAGATGATAGAAGGACCCGCCAATTGAATCGCCTTACCGGAGCCTAAAAACAACCCGGTGCCAATCGTCCCGCCAATAGCGATAAGCTGTACGTGCCGATTGGATAAGTCCCTCTTTAATTCCCGCTGTTCCACATCAAACTCCTCCTTACCTCTCTAGTGAACGACGAGCAGTAAAAAAGCCCATAAAAAAAAGAGATTGGATGTCCTCCAATCTCGCGGTCATAAGAATATCAAAATATATTTGTGCCGCTGACAATCATCAGCACGACAAATACATATTCGGTACTCTTCTGTCCTTTTGCCTGAGATTGTGAACCCTTCGGCGCCGCAGAATTCCGCGGTCTCTCCAGAAGCTGCTCCTGCTGTAGTGCGACCCACAGCAATCATAGCTTGCATGTATTGAGTTTTTCGATAGAGATGATTACTATCGGATAACTTTTAATTTTAATAGAGGTTGAGTGATTTGTCAATGGTCCTATTTATAGTTAACGCTAGTATTCTTAAACTCACCTATACTAGCGACAATATTTTCACCTGGTTTATAAATCAGCTTCTATTACGGAATCCTTTCGAAAATTGGGGTTTAACTGGCACTGCTCATGGGCAGAATAAGCATAATCTCTCTTGTAAACCTTCTAATACTTCTTCTGGTACTTCCCTGACCTTGATATCTTCACCTAGGAAAAGCAGCCAATTTGTTATTTCGGACAATTCTTCGGAATGATTCACATTGATAAAAGTCTTTAGAATGGCTGCGGTTTGATAAGGATTCGTATAGGAAATTGAAATTTTTAAAGGATGATATTTTTTGAATTGGGCAATCGCCTGTGGACCAAGTTCAAGGACAAGGTTGATTACTTCTTCCTGCTTACCTAGTTTCTCTAAAATCTTTTTCTTACTTATTCTTTTTTTCACAGCGTATGGTTTGACATTGGTAAGATTGTCCACAGGGAAAATCCTCCTCCTTTCATCCTTTAAGTCAAAGCCTTCAATCAGCCAAAGGCCTTTTTCATGATAAAGGTGCAGAAGATAAATGGGATAAGTCTTTATTACCTTCTCTTCTTTGATGGTAATCAATAAATAGCTATCCAAAAGAAGGAGCTGGATGAGTTTTTCTAACATGGGATGGGGGAGATCTGAAAGCTCAAGCAGGTCGGGATTATTGGGGTTTGTCCCTTCAAAAAGCAAGATTCGATTTAAAAAAACCAGGGCCTCTTGCTGGTTTTCTGAGATAAGGCCCAGTAATTTTTCAGCTAAAGACTGACGGCTCTTTAGATAAGGGAGTTGTTGATTTCTTGTAGCCATAAAAGCGATAAAAAGAGCTTTAATCTCATGATCGGTAAAGCGAACAGCAGGCAGGACAGAGTGGTTCATGACAAAATAACCCCCGCTCCTTCCAACTTCAGCAACAAGCGGCATCCCCATAGCTTCAATTTCCCTGATATCCCTGATAGCTGTCGAACGAGAGATGTGAAATTCCTGCATGATTTCAGAAATTGTAAAGTGGGCGCGGTTGTTGATATCCGCATGATGATATTAATCCGTTCAACTTTTTTCATCGGGGCCTCCTAAACAGTATCATTTTTTGACATGATTTAAGGTTATTATAAACGCATCAAGTGAAAAGACAAATCATTTGATTATTTTAAAAAAAGGAAGGTTTTGAATATGAAAAATTACACGCTGGAGGAAAAAGACATCTTTACAGTTTTTGGTATTGGAACGGAGCTTGAGAGCGATTACACAGATTCTGCTGGCATAAATAAGGAAAAGGCAGACTTTTGGGCGGCCGTCAAACAAGATGGAAGGCTTGACACTTTAAAAGCCATAGCTACAAATGACTATATTTTTGCCGTGAACGAAGCGGTAAACAACAAGATGATGCATTATGCTGGCGTGATGACAGAGGCAGAGGCGTCGGTGGCAGGAGAAACCAGAGTTATCCAATTTCCTAAGGGGGAATACCTGGTTGTTAAAGGGGAAGGGAAGACGGCTGATGAGTTGAGCAATAAGCTTACTGGCATTGCCTTCGGTCAAGTCTTGCCGGAAGCAAAGAATTTTGCCTATGTTGGCGGGCCGAATGCAACGGTTGAGATGGGGCAGCGAAACGGCTTAGTATTCGGTGAAATGTGGATTCCTGTTGTTAAGAAATAAAAAGATAAAGGAGCGCTGGAATTGTCCTATATCGTTGATTTTAAAAATGTCTCTACGGTTGGATTAGAAGCTTCACCTGCAGCAGAAGCACTTGCTGGTTTACGTGCTAATGAAGCCCGTTACTTTATGAACAAATACAAGCATGAATTTACGGTTGTACCAGCCAGCGAGTCCTGCGAGACCCTTGATTATGTGAACCGAATTTTGAAAGAAGAACGTGATATTGAGTTTGCGGCCAAACCTTTAGAAACGTCGCGTTTTCAAGTGGAAAATATCAAAATTGCCTATGTTTTTTATGGGGATGGTCTTGCAGTCAACGTCATGTATACGGTGGATGATCCTAAAAAGCGGGCCGTTGGGTTTAAGCTTTCTGAGGGGATGGAGGTACCAAAGGAGTTAGAAGGGAAGTTTAAGTTTGCTAGGCAGAAGTCTAAATTAGCTGGAACCATTAGGGGCTCCTATTTTGTCATTAAAGGAGAATATTAAAGTAAAAAGCGTAAGTGCCGGAATTCAGTCATTTTTCGTATTTGATCCTTCTTTTTCTTTATTCGGATAAGAAAAACTTGGTTGAGCAAAAAAACAAATTCAGCACAAAGCAAAAACAACAACCATTCATGCATTCAAATGACAAAACAGCACCTCACCATCAAATTTGAAGGTGCTGTTATTTTTTTAGCGTAAACCTTATTGACGACTTATGGTAAGGCTGGTGCAAATGCAGCTATCCACCCTGCCCGTAAAGGCATCCGCACAGGGATTGTCGCTGAACGCTTCGGTGGTCAAGTTCTTGACGATGATAAAAAGCCCCATAACAAAGAGACCGGATGTCCTCCAATCTCGTGGTCATAAGAATAACAAATCATATTTGTGCCGCTGACAATCATCAGCACGACAAATACTGCTTAAGATTGTAAAACCCTTCCGCGGTCTCTTCAGAAGCTTCCCCTGCTATAAGTACGACCCACAGTAATCATGGCTTGCTACGTATTGAGTTTTCATTCCTCTCATTTCTGAAAACGAGACAATCCTGCGATAGAAAAATGACCAAGCCAAAGCCGGGTTACTTCCTAAGCTGAAATGCGGTGTCCGATTAATGTTAAAGAAGCCTTCTCAAGCTTTCTCTCCGCTCATCTCAGCGCCTCTTTCCCTCGTTTTGATTGTCTCAAAAAGGAGTTATGCGGTACTATCATATAAAGGTCAATTATTTAAAAATAATGTCATACTTTTAAAATCACCTTATCATGCAAATGCTCGTACATAGGGGGACAACTCCTATTCTAAAAAGGGGATGGACGATTTTGGAAACCAAATATTTAGATTTACTCGCACAAAAATACGATTGTGAAGCAAAAGTGGTAACGGAAATCATTAATTTGAAAGCGATACTGAACCTGCCGAAAGGCACCGAGCATTTTGTCAGTGATTTGCACGGGGAATACCAGGCATTCCAGCACGTGCTGCGGAATGGTTCAGGAAGAGTAAAAGAGAAGATACGCGATATTTTCAGCGGTGTCATTTATGATAGAGAAATTGATGAATTAGCAGCATTAGTGTATTATCCGGAAGACAAACTGAAGTTAATAAAACATAATTACGATACGAAAGCATTGTTAAACGATTGGTATAAAGAAACGATTAATCGAATGATTAAGCTCGTATCTTATTGCTCTTCCAAGTATACCCGCTCCAAATTACGCAAAGCACTGCCCTCTCAGTTTGCTTATATTACGGAGGAGCTGCTGTATAAAACAGAAGAGTCTGCCAACAAAGAACAGTATTACTCCAAAATCGTAGATCAGATCATTGCGCTTGGCCAAGCTGATAAGCTGATCACCGGTCTTGCATATAGCACGCAGCGATTGGTTGTCGACCATCTGCATGTTGTCGGCGATATTTACGACCGCGGACCGCAGCCGGATCAGATTATGGAAGAACTGATCAACTATCATTCAGTCGATATTCAGTGGGGAAATCACGATGTCCTTTGGATAGGCGCTTATTCAGGCTCTAAAGTATGCCTGGCAAATATTATCCGCATCTGTGCCCGCTATGACAACTTGGATATTATTGAAGACGTGTACGGCATCAATCTGAGACCGCTCTTGAACCTTGCCGAAAAATATTACGATGATAACCCATCTTTCCGTCCGAAAGCAGACGAAAACAGACCGGAAGATGAGATTAAGCAAATCACAAAAATTCATCAAGCGATTGCGATGATCCAATTCAAGCTTGAAAGCCCGATTATCAAGAGACGGCCGAACTTTAATATGGAAGAGCGGCTGTTATTAGAGAAAATAGATTACGACAAAAACGAAATCACGCTGCACGGAAAAACATATCAGCTGGAAAACACCTGCTTTGCGACAGTGAATCCGGAGCAGCCAGATCAGCTATTAGAAGAAGAAGCAGAAGTCATAGACAAGCTGCTATTCTCTGTCCAGCATTCCGAAAAGCTGGGCCGCCATATGAATTTTATGATGAAAAAAGGCAGCCTTTATTTAAAATATAACGGCAACCTGTTGATTCACGGCTGTATTCCAGTTGATGAAAACGGCAATATGGAAACGATGATGATTGAGGATAAACCGTATGCGGGCCGTGAGCTGCTTGATGTATTTGAACGATTCTTGCGGGAGGCGTTTGCCCACCCGGAAGAAACCGATGATCTGGCGACGGATATGGTCTGGTATTTATGGACAGGCGAGCACTCCTCCCTTTTTGGAAAACGCGCTATGACGACCTTTGAACGGTATTTCATTAAAGAGAAGGAAACACATAAAGAGAAGAAAAACCCGTATTACTATTTGCGTGAAGACGAGGCAACCTGCCGAAACATTCTGAAAGAATTCGGCCTCAACCCGGATCATGGCCATATCATCAACGGCCATACACCGGTAAAAGAAATCGAAGGAGAAGATCCGATCAAAGCAAACGGAAAAATGATCGTCATCGACGGCGGCTTCTCCAAAGCCTACCAATCGACAACAGGTATCGCTGGCTACACGCTGTTATACAACTCCTACGGCATGCAGCTCGTCGCCCATAAACACTTTAATTCCAAGGCGGAAGTGCTGAGCACCGGAACTGATGTCTTAACGGTGAAGCGATTAGTGGATAAAGAGCTTGAGCGGAAGAAAGTAAAGGAAACGAATGTTGGTGAGGAACTCTTGAAGGAAGTAGCTATTTTGGAGAGATTGCGGGAGTATCGGTATATGAAGTGAGGAAATGTGGAGTTCAGGGATCATTCTCTGGGCTCTTTTTTACGGTTTTCCACTTCGTACAGCAAATTGCTAACAAGGTCTGGTTTTCTGCTCGTTCATAGAAAAGTAAGCGGCGATTGATCTCGCAGACATCGTCAACCATGTCACTGTTCTTGAGTTCGCACCGGAGCTGAAAGCGGGGGAAGTCCTGCAAAAACGCCTCTACAGCCTGTCAAACGCGACTGTAGTGAAACATGTACAAACGAAAGAAATTACAGGTGACCTAAATGTAAACGGCATCACTTACGTGGATCGTGAAACAGGCGAAGAACAACACGTTGAACTCCAAGCTGTCTTCGTCAAAATCGGTCTCGTGCCAAACACAGAGTGGTTAGACGGATCAGTCGAGTGCAACCGCATCGGCGAAATCGCAGTCGATAAACGCGGCCAAACAAGCACCCCCGGCCTGTTGACTCATCACCGTTCACTTCCAAACATCATTCGTAATTGATTATCAATGATAAGTTATTAAACTTGTTTTCATCATAATTAATTTTTTCTTTCTAAAAGGTTTCACTTTCATGAGGGTACTATGATAAGGACACAATTTCTGTATTGACATATTGAAAAATGAAATATATATTTATTGTTGATATTGATAATCATTATCGTTTATTTATTTTCATTCTGCGGTTCATACAGCTATTTACTGAAGAATTAAATACTGGCTCTGGAGGACGTTTAATTGTAAAAAATCTCTGTGTAACGATTCCAGATAAAAAGGAACAACCATATCCTGAGGTCAGCGCCAATGTGTTTGAATTGCTATGGCTCTTGTACAGGAGACGGACATGATTTACATCGAGCTGCTCGTTTTTTTCGGATTATATCATTGCATTAAAGACGGCGAAGTCGTGAAGGCTGGGCTTGTGAAGAGGCGAGTACTGCGGGCAGTCTTTCAAATTGGCCCGAGAACAAATAAACCGAAGTGTGTTACTTACAATTTATAAAGAGGTGAAAATGAGCATGAAGAAACTATTAATCCCGTTTTTGCTACTGCTGACGCTTATGATTAGTGCATGCGGCAATGAAGAGTCAGCACCAAAGAATAGCGGCTCAACAAAAAAAGAATCTAAAACGATTACATACCAAGCGGAAACAGGACCAATTGAAGTTCCAGCCGATCCACAAAGAGTCGTTATGCTTTCAGGGTACACCGGAAATGTGTTAGATTTAGGAGTCAACGTTGTCGGTGTAGACACTTGGTCTAAAAACAATCCAACCTTTAAAGAAAAGTTAAAAGATGTTCAAGAAGTTTCAGAAGATGACCTAGAAAAAATTATTGAATTAGAGCCAGATTTAATCATCGCGTTATCAACGGTTAAAAATTTAGACAAATTAAATGAGATAGCACCTACTGTTACTTATACATGGGGGAAAGTAGATTATTTAACTCAACACGTGGAAATTGGCAAGCTACTAAACAAAGAAAAAGAAGCCCAAGCATGGGTTGACGACTTTAAGCAGCGGGCAGAAGAAATCGGTGAAGATATTCGCACAAAAATTGGTAAGGATTCAACTGTATCTGTTATTGAAGCATATGGAAAAGACCTTTATGTTTACGGTAATAACTGGGCGCGCGGTACAGAAATCTTATATCAAACGATGAAACTAAATATGCCTGAAAAAGTAAAGGAAGACGCATTAAAAGCAGGGTATTATACGTTATCAGCAGAAGTGCTTCCAAAATATGCGGGAGATTATGTCATTTTAAGTAAGTACTCTGATGCGAATACATCTTTCCAAGAAACAGACACATACAAGAACATTCCAGCTGTCAAAAATGGACATGTCATTGAAATGCAAGGTGAAGGCGCATCATTCACTGACCCAATCACACTTGAAAAGCAACTAGCATTCTTTAAAAAAGCGTTTCTAGGAAACTAAGACTAGAAAAGCAGAGGTCTATTGAAAGGGGTTGGCCAAAGGGCAGCCCCTTTCCCATTCTAAGAAAGGAAAATGATGAGCTTTATGATAAGAAAAACTCAATCTTTTACCTCATTTGCCTTCAAACTCATCTTAGGAATTCTAGTGTTTATTGGTATGTTTTTTATGGCAATGGTATTTGGAGCTGCAGACGTTTCAGTTGAAGATGTATGGTTGGCTCTTTCGTCTTCTGCAACCGGCGATCATATTTCGATTATCCGTGATATTCGGTTACCTCGTGAAATAGCTGCGATTTTTGTTGGCGCAGCTCTTGCTGTCTCTGGTGCAATCATGCAAGGTATAACAAGAAACCCACTTGCTGATCCAGGTTTACTAGGATTATCTGCCGGGGCTTATGCAGCATTGGCTGTTACGATCGCTTTCATTCCATCAGCCAATTACTTTTTGACGATGGTTGCCTGTTTTATTGGAGCCGCACTCGGTGCCTTGTTGGTTTTTGGAATTGGTTCGATGAAAAAAGGCGGATTCTCTCCTTTCCGTATTGTGTTAGCGGGTTCTGCTGTTTCCGCCTTTTTATACGCCATTGCTGAAGGGCTTGGCCTTTATTTTAAAATTTCTAAAGATATCTCGATGTGGACAGCAGGAGGAATGGTTGGAACAACTTGGAATCAACTGCGAATCATCGTACCTTTTATTATCATTGGAATTGTTGTTTCCTTTTTCCTCTCGAGACAACTTACCATTCTCAGCTTAAATGAAGAAGTTGCAGTTGGCTTAGGTCAAAATATCATCAGAATTAAAATCCTTCTATTTATTATCATTATCATTCTCGCGGGAGCATCTGTTGCTCTGGTTGGCAATATGACCTTTATCGGTCTTATGATTCCTCATATTGTTCGGGCAATTGTTGGAACCGATTATCGTTTTATTTTACCGATGTCTGCAACTTGCGGAGCTACTTTTATGCTATTTGCTGATACACTTGGCCGTACCTTAAATGCACCATATGAAACACCTGTTATAGCCATTGTCGCTATGCTTGGTTTACCGTTCTTCCTGATCATTGTCCGAAAGGGAGGAAAAACACTCTCATGATACATTCAGCATTAATCAAAAAACAGCGAATGATTTTATCGATTTCTCTCATACTCATCATAGCTACAGCTATAATTGGGATGGGAATAGGGTCTGCTAGTTTATCTTTTGACAGACTCATCCACACTCTATTAGGTCAAGGAACCTTTAAAGAGGAATTTATATTATATTCTATTCGCTTGCCTCGAATATTGATTACTTTATTAGCTGGGATGGCACTTGCTATGTCAGGTGCTATTTTGCAAGGAATCACAAAAAATGATTTAGCTGATCCAGGCATTATTGGGATTAACTCCGGTGCTGGGGTTGCCATTGCCGTTTTCTTTTTATTTTTCCCAGCTGAAGCTGGATCATTTGTTTATATGATTCCAATTGTTGGCTTTATAGGAGCGATTATAACGGGCTTCTTCATTTATCTGTTAGCCTATAACAAAAATAGTGGTATGCAGCCTATAGGCTTAGTCCTCATCGGAGTTGGATTCTCAACTGCACTTTCCGGAGCTATGATTGTCATTATTTCTTCTGCTGAACGGACAAAAGTTGATTTCATCGCCAAATGGCTGGCAGGGAATATTTGGGGTACAGATTGGCCATTCGTTGGGGCGCTCCTGCCTTGGTTAGTCATCTTGATTCCGTTTACTTTGTACAAAGCAAATCGACTAAATCTATTAGGATTAAGCGAGCCTGTAACCATTGGCGTTGGGGTTTCCATTGAAAGGGAGCGGATCGTTTTACTTTTAACAGCTGTCGCATTAGCGGCTGCTGCCGTTTCTGTCACAGGAGGTATTTCCTTTATCGGATTAATGGCCCCACATATCGCAAAAACTTTAGTAGGACCCAGAAATCAACTATTTATCCCTGTTGCTATTCTACTTGGCGGTTGGTTCTTATTATTCGCCGACACAATCGGACGTAATATCATTGAAACCACTATACCGGCTGGAATCATGGTCTCATTAATCGGGGCACCTTATTTTATTTATTTGCTATTGAAAAAGTAAAATCCATAAAAACGAGGCTGTTCCAATGAGTCTCCAAAAATTCATTTCAAAATGGACCCATTAAATCAAACCCTTTGGTAGTCCATTTTGCAGAGGTGGTATGAAAGGAAGGCGTTTTCTCTTTTCAGACGACCTCTTTTATCTATTAGAGTGAAAATCTAAAAAAACCTCATTTACTTATGATACGCTCCCCACCTGATTCTCCATATCATGATAAATTGTTCTAGCAACACTTCTTCCGCAGCTCACGTTCATGTTTAATTCTTTGATCCAATGCCGTTCTGATCTGATTAACAGCCACCTTCTATCGAGGCTTGGCTACTAAGTTTTATTTCAACAAAAAAACGCTTTGTTATAGCTGCTTCCTTGTCATCATAGAGTCCGTGACAACCGCACGCCGCTTTTTCCGACTCTTTCTCCGGAAAATATTTGCATACTTATATCAATAGGCTGCCATAAATATGGTACTATTATTTTAAAAAAAGAGATTCAGAGGCTGAAACAATGAATGAACTTGTGTTTGAAAAAAGAGAATTTACTCCATATCATGCTACTCGAGAAAGGGGAAAATCATCATGAACGATATCCAAAACCTAATCAACGCAATCAACGAATTCAGAGATGAACGAAACTGGAGACAATACCATAACCCAAAAGACCTCGCCATCTCAATCTCCATCGAAGCAGCCGAGCTGCTCGAAGACTTCCAATGGATCAGCAGTGAAGAAGCACTCAAAGCCAATAAAGAAAACATCCGTGAAGAAATCGCAGATGTTTTAATCTACTCATTCATGTTATGTAACGATCTTGGACTGGATGTAAAAGAGATTGTGGAAGAGAAGATTGTGAAGAATGGGAGGAAGTATCCGGTTAATCATAATGGTTGAGACTCTCCTTTTAAGTAGAGAGAGCTTCTTTCCCAATTGAAGACCGCTCTCTCTATCTCCATGATGCGTTGATGATGATGGCGCTCTGCTCGTTTACTTACCGTAATCTCCCCACTTCATTTGCTTTTTAGCACCGTTCGCTAGCTCCCTGTTATTTTTTTAAAAAATGACATTTGTCACCCGATTTTCATGACATCACTTACTAAAATCCGCCTCCCTCAGCTTATACAATGGAATGAGTAAATCAGGAGGTGGTCTGTAAGCCATGAGCGATGTTGTGAGCTTGACGAATGTGACAAAGACATCCTCCAAAAAACGGCGGTTAATCAGATAGATTTTTCAATTAAAAAAGGAGAAATTATAGCCATTCTAGGGCCAAACGGCGCCGGGAAAACAACAACGATTTCTATGATATTGGGGCTGTTAAAACCGACGGCAGGCAACATCACATTATTCGGTTCCATACCGCATGAAAAACGGGTGCGTGAAAAAATCGGCACGATGCTGCAGGAAGTCAGTGTGATGCCTGGTTTGCGTGCAGGTGAAATTATCGAACTCGTTAGGAGCTACTATCCAAAGCCTCTATCCTTTCAGAAGCTTAGAGCGCTGACAGGTTTGACAGACAAGGATTTAAAAACACAGGCGGGCAAAAGCGGCGTCTCGGCTTTGCCTTGGCACTTGCCGGCGATCCAGAACTGATGATCTTTGACGAACCCACGGTCGGAATGGATATCACTTCAAGAAACCGCTTTTGGCACACGGTTCAAACGCTCGCAGAGCAAGGAAAAACAATCATTTTTTCTACACACTACTTACAGGAAGCAGATGATGCCGCGCAACGAATCTTGCTGTTTAAAGACGGCAGCATAGTAGCTGACGGGACGCCGTTCCAAATAAAATCAAGAATATCGAAGCATTCGGTTTCATTTATAGTCGATCCCGAACAGTCGCTCGAGAGGCTGTATCAGCACCCGGAAATCGAACAGATTTTTCGTAAAAACAACCGGGTTTACATCGACACGGCCAATACGGACAAACTTGAGGATACACTAAAATTACTAAGGGCAAAAAATAATTTCTTACACAGACGCTATTAATTTGGTCAAAGAAGCAGGTTAAAAAACTTCTGGACAAAGTAAAGTTCCAACTATGATCGGAGTATATAGGATATATTTGTAGGAGTTACACGCTAGACAGAATGAGATATAAAACGAGTAGAAGAAGAGATAAAAAAACAAGTATAAAGGTATTACACCTGAATATACATTCAAACTCTTTTGCAAATTTCATAGACACCCTCTTATAGTTTATAGGTCCGACCCTTATTTACTATTATTGAAAAAAGACATAATAATAAACAAGGGAAGGGCTAGTTCTTACCTCCTTAAAAAAATGTGTAATTAGAATCGCTTTTTTAGTTATATATATAAATAAAAAACTTAATACCCTAATTTATTGAATAGTTCATAATATCATTTACAGAAAAACGCAGTGACTTTCCATTAGCATTTATTCCTCGTAATGAAAGGTAAGCAAAAAACTTTTCAGATTTTAGAATTTTATCTGCTTCATCCAAGCTCATATTAGCTATAGGAATAATAAAAAAACCTGAATATGGTATAGTATCTTTATCTAACCGATAGGTGTTAACTTCATTTGTAACAACAGAAGACAATAATATCTTTTCCTGATTCAAATGTAATAAAGCTTGGCTTCTACCATATTCAAACCATTTCGATGACTTATCTGATTTTCTTAATTTTAACTGCATAGAATAACTTAATAAATAATTATATGCACCTGGATACTTTACTTTAAACTCTTCCTCCTCAAATTTCACCAATTTGCCGTTTGAATAATCATAAGGGAAAATAATATATTCCTCTCTATTAATAGAATAACTTCTAGGACTTGCAGCAAAACGAAGTACATCTTTTTCTATCCGAAAACCATTTAACTCAATATAATGTTTATCTTCTTTCAGAATATCCGTTTTGCTTATCACATAAGCTGAATTTAATAATGTAGCAACACTATTTGATACTCTAAAAAAGTCACCAAATTTTTTTGAAGAGACCGAGTTTGTATCAGCTTCACAGGGTGAAAATAACCACTTATCGCCCAGAGTACTTTTCTCAATTTGATATATTTCCTGATTATCAACATCATGATATGTTATAAAAGTTTTTCTTTTTATATTATTTAAACAGATAATGGCTGGTGAAGTAAGTACTTTATCAAAGACAACACTTTGTTTATAATCATAAATTGTCTCCAATGAACTCTTCATAATATCTCTTAATTCTTTGCCAAATACATTTTTAAAAATACTATTTGGTACAATGTAAGCCATTCTGCCATTAACATTAAGTTCTCTAATACTTTTCTCAATAAATGCATAGCAATAATCGAATTTACCCTTAGAACATGATAAAAAGTTTTTTTTGAGGAATTTTCTTTCATTCAGTTCTAAGTTTTGATACATAACATAAGGAGGGTTCCCTACAACAAAATTCACTTTTTCTCCAATTGGATGTTTTAAGTAATCTTCATCTCTAATATTCCATTTTACTTGGGATATTCCATATTTCTTTACTTCATTATTCAGGTTTGTAATACACTTGTTTCTAACCTTTTTATCAATTTCATAACCTAAAATATATTTTTCTAAATCTTTTTTTATACGTTGTTTTGAATACCTTAAGCTTTTAGCTGCCTCAATATATCTTTTTACGATTTTAATTAAGATGTTACCTTCTCCACAGGAGTTTTCAAGTATGTATTTTCCCAAAACCTGTTCCCCAACATAATCTATAGAATCCAACATCTTCTCTACATATTCACCCGGTGTAAAAATCTGGCATTTGTATTTCACGGTACTCTCCAATTAATTAATAGTTTGCTCTTCTCTTACTTTCAATTTTGAAAATGAGTTTTTGAATATCATTTATTATAGCTTCTCCTTCGTGTATATCGCAAAAATCTTTCATCTCCATCAAAAGGTAATCTAACCGTCTTAATTGATTATCAAATTTTAATTTCCTATAAAATTCGATAATAACACTATTTTTTCCATAATCTTCATTAATATCTATTGAATAATCTTTTTTACGATAAAAGATTTGGGGTAGACAATTGTAATCTGGATGCAGTATTTTTAAATTTTCTTCATCACAATAAAAATCTCGCTTTCCTCTATTACACATTTGACAACTGTTGACTAAATTTTCAATACCATTTATTTTGTCTCGGGAATAATCTAAATTGATTTTTAATGTTGATAATGGTATTACATGATCCACTTCAAACCTGGATGAGTCAATTACTTGAGTACTTATTCCACAATACGCACATTTATTATAATATATTCTTCTAAATTCACTATTATATTTATTTGTTCTATTTTTTAAAGTATTATATATATTCCTTACTTTAGGATGATCAGTTTTAAATTTCTTCATAAAAACAAGCTTTTTATTCCCTAATGTAAAATCATCATTCTTATAAGAAGTATTTCTATAATCTTTTATCTTTACTATATTAGTCTCCATATTTAACCTTAACCTCATTAAATAGTTTTATCAAATTATCCAAGTCCTCTTTCTCAAATAAAGCTGTATCTCGAATTCCAGAAATAGTGTTTTGTATTGTCCCTATCAATAAAGAGTCTACTTCATTCTCAAGTGTTAGTTGATTTAAAATTTGGTGCTCTTCTATTGTTGCTATAATATTCTGTTTTAATGCAGGCTCTAGATATTTATTATAATATTCTTGGGAAGACTGGTCACTATTTGTTGATTTAAATTTTCTTATGGTTAATGAATCAGATGCTGAATCATTTTGGCTAATAACGATCGTTTTTATAAAGGGCAAAATTTGTCTTAATATTATTTTAAATTGTTCACCTGTAAATTTACTCAAACTGGAATTCTCATTTTCGAATAATCTAGAATCAATTACAATAATATTAGCTTGATTTATTAAATTATTACTCAATAAAGTTTTGTAGTTATCTGTAAGTTCAAATTCATAGTCTGTAAATTTTAATTGATAACCATATTCATTTTCTTCATTTTGTTTTTTACAGTACTCATCTAAATATTTATCCAAGATATAATCGATTCTATCATCTATATAACATATATTTATGGTTTCCTTCATCTTCATATCTGCTCATCCCTTTAAACTAAAATGCATATTAAACCCTTTATTCCCATTTATTTCAGTCACTTCTCCCTCATACATGTGAAGTGTATTGTTAACAATCCACATTCCCAAACCATGTCCATCATCTCTGGAGGTTTCGTGTACTTCTAATATTCTCTTTGGTTCATTTTTATATTTAGGACTTAAACCAATGCCATTATCACCATACTCCAAGCATATTGTTCTGTCTTTTATTTCTACATCAATTTTAATTATTAACCTATCTTTCATCTCATTATGCTGAATACTATTTAAAATTAAGTTATCAAATATTACTTCTAATACATCATTTGTAATTTCATATTTTCCTATCATATCATTTCTGATATTCAGTTTAAAATTCAACCATGTATACTGTTGGATCCAGGTTTCAACGATTTTTTCTATAGATTTTTCGATAGATTCAATTTTTTCACTAAACTTATTTTTTTCAATTTTACTCAGAATCACATCTAGAAATGCAATTAGTTTTATGTTGATTTCCTCTAAACGTTCTAATGTTTGGGGCACATTTTTGTACGCAACTCTTGTAAATTCATCTGAATTTAATTCCTCCCAAAAACCGTATTCCTTCAAAGCTTCAATAATGTTATTATAACCGGTTTCTAAAGAGTTCCTTTTATTATGTAGTTCATGTGCTATGGCACTTGCTCGCAATCCCTGAGTTGCTAACACGTTTAATATTCTAACATCATATTTGTGTTGTTTAGAACTTTCTTCACGTGCTTTTGATTGTTCTTTGGCTTCACGCTGAATACCTTTTACTTCATCTACTAAAGAAACAAGCTCTTTCTCTGACATTTTTGTTACAATTGTTGGCTTATTTAAAAAATGCTTTAGTTTTTTATTATTTTTTTTTTGTTTTTCTTTAATTTGATTATACTGCTGAATTTTCCTGATAATTGATTGACGGTATCTCTCAAACCTACTTATTCCAAAACCAATTATACTTTTGAATAATTGGTAATAGTCATCTTCTTCTAACCCTTGTCTATTAGCCAAATCTTTTAACATTGGGTTGTTATTCTTATCAATCATAACAAATCCAAATAATTGATTTTGCCTTACCCGCCAACTACCTGTAGGATGTGAAGCTGCTGCTGGAGATAATCGAGCTCGAGAACCTATATCAAGCCAATCTTTTTTTCCATCAAGTGAAGAAATACTAAATGCATTTCTATACAGAATAACACCCGTATCAATTTTATCTATTTCATTGTATTTATACATAAATTTTTCTGCTAAATCTAAACTTTTTCTGCCTAAATAAAAATATAATTCTGCCGAAAAATCTCCTAATTCCTTGAGATGTTGCTCAAGCTCTTCGACTTCATCTTTTTTTATTTCATTTATCATGTCAAATTTGTTTTCATAATGTCTTTCAGAAATAGGCTTAATTATCTCTTTTACTTCTGATCTAAATTCATCGGATTCTATAATAACTGACAATCTCATTTTTTCGCTTTCATATCGCATTGTTATTTTAGAAACATAATTCACCCCCATTTTTATACCTTCAAATATTGGGTTTATATTATAAGTTTCCCCTTCAAAATGAACATGTATTTTCATATCACTTCCTTTATATGTACGACTAATAAAGCTAATTAAAGTCTCAACATTTTTCCACCGCCAGCTATCCCTTAAATCTGAAATCTCTATTATAGTTCCTTTGGAAAAATCAACACTAGTTTCTTTAACGCCAGATGTTAGCCAGTCAGTTTCCCAAATTACAGCTTTTTCTTTTTCTTTTTTTGATATGACCTTTACACTATCTCCTAATCTTGCTAACGCAAATCTTCCTACACCTTTGGATCCCGCTAACACTCTATTATGTTGTTCATTTTTATAACCTTTATTACTTTTACCTACATGCATCCAGTTTGATTCGATGTCATCTTGATTCATTCCATCACCAGAATCAATAATTTTTATGCAATCCGATTCTATATATATATCACAATTTTTAGATCCGGCATCATAACAATTTTTCAATAACTCAAAAATTGCTGATTCTCTAGAAGAAAAATTTTGTCTTCCCAATAATTCAGCAATTTCTTTATCCTCAATAGTAAACTTGAGTTTTTTCATATAATCCTCCTTATATATTTAATTCTTTAAAATATAAACACCCTTATAAAAATCTCTAAGTTTTGATTGAAAGATTCAAACTGCTATAAATTTAATAATCCTGTAATTAGAATCTTAAAGTACTTTAATAACTTTCATAAGTAGAACCTCACTCACTTATGATAAGGCTCCCCTCGATTAATCCGAAACGCCCGATAAACCTGTTCCAGCAAAATCAGCCTCATCAGCTGATGCGGGAACGTCATCCTTGAAAACGACAGCTTTTCATCTGCGCGCTTCAGGACGGCGTCGCTCAAGCCGAGCGAGCCGCCGATGACGAAGGTTACCTTGCTCTTTCCATATGTGGCGAGTCTATCCATATTATCGGCTAATTCTTCCGAACTTTTCATTTTTCCCTCGATTGCCAAGGCGATGACGTGGGCGTCGGGGCTGATTTTTGAGAGAATTCGTTCGCCTTCTTTGTCTTTGACGATTTTCATGTCCTGGTCGCTCAGGTTTTCAGGGGCTTTTTCGTCCGGCAGTTCGATGATGTCGACTTTTGCGTATGCCGAAAGCCGTTTTATGTATTCGTCGATTCCTTGTTTTAAATATTTTTCTTTTAGTTTTCCGATTGCTACGATTGATATATTCACAGGTCATCCCCACTTTAAGAACAAGTTATTCAGATTCTTTATCCACAATTGTGGATAAAGGTTGTGTATTTAGTGTCCGATCATTCGTTCCCCACTATATATACTGCAGGCTTATCGCACAATTCACAGGTTGTGGATAAACTGTGTGTATGTTCGATTTTTCTGATTTCAGGGGCCAATTCTTCTTCATCCACATACATGTCAATGACGGTTTCAATATGCTCTTCGCAAGACTTCATAAAAGTCCCTCCAATATCTGTATCATTGGGCTCTTTTATAAAAAAGCTCCTTATTCAATATACCCTATTTATGCACATGTTAGTAGGTTTTAGCATGACTTCGCATGGTTATCCACAAGCTTTTTATATTCCTCTGGATAACTCTGTTTTCCCTAAATAAAAAACACCAGCTACCCTCGCTGATGCTCTAATCTTTTTTTATACTGCTTCTCTTTTTTCCTGAACAACTAAAGAATGCTGATTCGTGATATGCTGCAAATATGAAACGTTAAGAATGAAAGTCCAAAACCCGTTAACCGGCTTTTTAGAGAACCTCATAAACGATTTTCTAACCTTAAATGCACTAACTAGATTTAGCGTCCAAAAAAGGAGAAATGAGAGCTGCGGGAGGAAGCTGTGTCCGGGGCGCAGCGGGAGAAGCAAAATGCTGTTGCTGTATGGCAGCAGATCTTCTCTTTGAAATGTGATTGAGTAAAAAGTCCAAAAAGGCTCCAAAATTGAAAAGACGCTTAGCAGCAGCGTCACTTTTATGGCGACATACGGGAGCTTAATTTGGCATCGTTCTAAATTCTTTCTTCTTGAAAGAAACCAATACGGGATGTATATACCCGACGTTATGATTGTTAATAACACCGCATATATGGCTTTTATTTTCGGAAATTCTTCTAATTCCTTACTCATGCTGAAACACTCTTCTTTCCTTAAAACTGTTCTTCCAGGTCTTTTTATCCTTGTCATCTATACTTTTCCACTTTCCATATCAAAATGTACTATATTGAATGCAATAAATCAAAATCCATTGAAGTGTCAAATTGGGATTTTCTTAGGTATATGGATTCTTTTTTTTGACCTGAATAAAAAGACTATATCATTTTACCTAATCCTTATTTCGTATTCACCTGCAGAAATTCGACAATCAATAGGACATTATTCGTCATATTTTTACCTTTGTAATATGCAATCTGTCATTGCGTAACATAAAGGGGTTCATTCGAATCATTTTGTCTTTTTTTCGTTATTTCCCACCTCTCTCAAATAGGAATAATGACACGCTTTGTTTCATGTGGAACATTGGCCATGAAAAAAGATCAAAGCTTCACAGCTTTGATCTTACAGCCTCTTGCTCATATGCAAATCCGTCGTCTCAAAATTCATTTTTTCATAAAGCCGCTTCGCCTTTTTATTATGGGCGAATACATGCAGGGACAGCTTTTGGACTCCTAATTGCTTTGCCTCTTCTTCTAAGATGGCTAAAGCCTGCTGGCCGATTCCCTGCCCTCGATACGCTTCATAAAGCCCGAAATCGTAAATAAATGCTTCCTTTTGAGGATGGTGTGGGTCAGCGTAGAGCCAAAGCCAGCCTGCGGCATCCTCGCTGTCGTCCATGATTGACCATAGATGATGGTTGTTCGTTTCAATTCCGTTTGGCAAAAGAGCTGCAAATTGCTCTTCTGCTTTCTCCATCGCTTCCGCCACTGTCCATGTGCCCGCTTTTACTTTCTCCATGGCGTAATGCTGGATGGAATAGGCCTGGTATGTCTTAAAGTCTTCTTCCGTCATTGGCATTAAACGGATTGCCGGTTTTTTTCTCGGTTTGTTTAAGTCAATTTTAATTTTTGATTTCAACATCAAATTGTGCTTCACTTCCTTGTTTATTGATCATGATGCTTTGCTCAGCCATTCGCTTTTCGGCTCGGAAAGTTTATTGATTCTGTGCTGAATGTAAATGACATTCAAAAGAAACGCAAAAATGGATCCATTCGCAGGTTCTTTGCCTGAGAGCTTGTTTAATGAAGCGGTCACCACCAGTGCGCAGTAAATCAAAACACCTGCGGACAGAATCAAAATCACGCGGTCGAGCAGCATATAAAGGCTGTAATGCATGTCAGGAAAAGCGATTTTTGCTGATATTCTAATTGGAATCGAAAATAAATGATAAAATATGATAGCTTTTAACGTGGTGTAGGGAATATCATGATAAGGCAGCAAATCGAAGCTTTTTTTCCTGGATAGAAACCAGTATGGTATGTAAACCCCCAGTGTGATCAGACATAGCACAAAAACGGACACGATACTTCTGCTCTTTACATTAGACAGCGTTTTCAACGCAGTCTGCACATTGTCGTTCATATCATTCCTCCGGACACTCGTTTTCCAAACAAATGAATTGAATGAATTTTTTCATAGCAGCGGCACACCCCCTCAATATATTCTTTTCTCTGCTTTTAGACAATATGACTTAGGTACCAATATGACAAATGTACTATTTTTTAAAAAGGATTGCCTCCTTCTCGATTAGCTGAAAAATGTGTGACAACCGTTTTTATGTCATAAGAATGAAACAAAAAACAAAGAGCCTGATTGGTATTCAGGCTCTTTTGTTTACCGCTGTATACTTTTTTGAAGAGAAATCTGCCAGTGGATGCCGGTGCCAATATGGTGTGTTTTGGCAAAGGATCCTTGATTGAGGGCAATACCCAGGCGGTCTATTGAATTGATATAAACAACCGGCTTATCGACCGGCATATCAGCAAACGACCGTCCAAAAGCCATCGTTTGCTGATAGACTTTGGTGTCCTCGTGTTTGATGACCACTTCCACAGGATCTCCGTATTGAACGTCAAGTGACTTGAACAGTTTACGGCTGATATTTGTCCAAAGGTTTCCAAACCGGATATCTAAAATGTCGATCGTTCCGGTTATCCAATCATTTTCGATATAAGCTTCCATGACCGGAAGTTTGACGATGGAATCTGTTGAAACTTCAGGACCGATCCGGTCGAAGCTGAGAATCCCGGCTGCCAGTCTTGCCCCGGTGTAAGCGTAAATGTCGCGTCCATGGAAAGTATGTGATTCGCCTGATCTCGGAAGCCTGTTTTGCGCTTCATCAAGATAGCGCACTTCGACAATCCCATTCTGCCGGCTGATATGGGTGAGTGTTCCGTTGTCCGGTGTGATGATATATTGATCGGAAGAGGTTCTGACTGCGACGCTGCGGCGTTCCGAGCCGACACCTGGATCGACGACAGACACGAAGACAGTGCCTTCAGGCCAATAAGAAACGGACTGTAGCAGCCGATAGGAAGCCTCCCAAATGTGAAAAACGGGAATGTTGTGCGTCAAATCAAAAATCCGGAGTGAACTGTCAACTGAATAAGCCACGCCGTACATCGCATTTACCGCCCCGTCATCAAGGCCAAAATCAGATTGTAATACAAGTGCATGCTGACTCATCCTATCTCCCTTTCCGCCTTGATTTTCGCAGTGAATCTACCTTTGCCAAAATGTTTAAATCATCATATCGTACGCGAAATTGAAACGCAATATGATGTTTTGTCCATTTTTTAGAAACTCTCATTTTTATTGAAGCAAAAACTTCGATTTCACACCCTAAAAACCCGATTATTCATCCGGAAAGTCTTATTTTCCTCTCTAACTATCCCATTTTTGATTTTTGACGATCATTCCTCAGACTTGGCATAATAAAAAAACAGCCCGGCCGTACCGGCCAGACTGTCTTTATCAGCTTCCCAATTTGGATCGGGACAGCTTTACTTCTGTTGTTCTTTCTTTTCCGCCCCGCAGGTATTTTATTTTCACCTTATCGCCGACGTTTTTGGTGTAAAGCTTTTTACGCAGATCAACGATATCGTAAACGCGGTCACCGTTGAATTCGACGATGACATCAAGCTCTTTCAAACCGGCTCTGCCTGCAGGAGACACCGGCTGAACGCCCATTACAACGACCCCTGATGTTACGTCTTTCGGCAGTTTAAGCGTTTCCTGCCAGTGGTAGCTTGCAATGTCGCCAAGTGATTTCATCTCAATTCCGAAATACGGCCGTCTTACTTCTCCGTACGTTTCCAAATCTTCGATAACCGGAATGGCAAGGTTGGCAGGGATACTCAGACCGATGCCTTCGACGGCTGATTCAGCGATTTTCATCGAATTAATGCCGATGACTTTTCCATCAATATTAAACAGTCCGCCTCCGCTGTTGCCCGGGTTAATGGCAGCATCCGTCTGCAATACTTCGGCATTCCAGTCCGGCTGTCCGTCTCCGTTTGAATCGACCGGAACAGCGCGTTCGGTTCCTGAGATGATTCCTTGTGTAACAGACCCTGAAAACTGCAGGCCGAGCGGGTTTCCAATCGCGATGACAGGCTCGCCTGTCTTCACTTTATCAGAATCTCCGAATTCAGCAGCCGCTTTTATTTTATTGCTGCTGACTTGCAGGACGGCCAGATCCATCAGTTTATCACTGCCGATCAGTTTTGCCGGAATCCGCGTTCCGTCATTCAGACTGACTTCGATTTGGGATGCCCCTTCAATGACATGGTGGTTGGTCACAATGTGGGATGTTTTGCCGTCCTTTTTATAAATAACGCCCGAGCCTGTTCCCGCTTCGCTGTCTCCATCCCATACACCGGTTTTTTGGATGTTGATAACGCCGACAACAGAATCAGAAACCTTAGAGACCACTTGTGTGACTTCATTGTTCACGTTGACGGATACATTGCGGACCGCACCGCCCTGCTGAGCTCCTTGACCTCCGCGCGCTTCAATGACTTGCAGATTGTACGGCAGCCATCCCTGCTGCGAGAGATACGGCAGGGCAAACACTGTTAAAAGAGCGCCGATAACAGCGCCGACCAGGCTTGAAAACAAAAAGCTTCTCCAATTTCTCACCGGCTTTTCCCGAACGAATTTTTCCTCATCATGATTAAACTCCACTATATTCAAATCCTTTCAAGGAACGATATATGTATATAGTGTGGATCATCTGCCCGCAGATTAATCATTCAATCAGTAAAATTTACACCGCTACAAGAGGTGTCGGTTTCTTAGGATCGGTATCATATAAGTCAAACGTTTCTCCCGCTGCAAATCCTTTGGCAGCCAACGTTTGCTGGACGGACATTCTCGCCAGCTCTTTCATGTTGTTGTCCTGGCTTAAATGAGCCAAATAAATTCTCGATGTCTCATCACCGATTACATCAGTCATTGCGAGTGCTGCGTCCTCATTGGATACATGTCCGACGTCGCTTAAGATCCGGCGCTTGATGTTCCACGGATAGCGGCCCATTTGCAGCATGCCGACATCATGATTGCTTTCAAAAACAAAAGCGTTTGCCGAGCGGATAATGCCTTTCATTCTGTCGCTGACATAGCCCGTATCCGTAATCAAAGCGAGCTTTCGGCCATTGTAATGAAAAACATAAAACATCGGCTCTGCGGCGTCGTGGGATACGCCAAACGATTCGACATCAAGGGAGCCGAACGATTTGACGGTTTCCATTGGAAACACGAATTTTTGGCCGTTATCCATTTTGCCGATATGCCCTTCCATCGCCTTCCACGTTTTTTCATTGGCGTAAACGGGCAGCTCATATTTTCTTGCCAGCACACCAAGTCCTTTTATATGATCACTGTGCTCATGCGTAACAAAAATGCCGTCAAGCTGATCAAGCTTTCGGTCAATTTGCGCCATCAGCCCTTCCATCGCCTTCCCGCTAAGTCCTGCGTCAACTAAAAAAGCGTGGTCATCGGTTTCCAAATATAAAGCATTACCGGTACTCCCGCTCGCAAGTACGCTAAATTGCAGGCTCATGGTTTCTCACTCCATTATGATTTTTCCTTTTTCTCTTGTGATTGAAGAAGCGCTCCATCCCGTGCATCCACGATAAATTCTTCGTGAATGGTTTTATCGTCCGTTTTGCGCTCCACTTCGATCCGCCAAACGGGCACGAAAATTTGCGCGCTTGCCAGCGGATACTGCGTGAAATAGCCAAGCTCGGCTGATTTAATTTTGCTGTACTTCTTCAAATAATCCGGATAGTACAAAGCTTCAACCGCTCCGACTGCGGAGATCAGACTTTCCGTTTTGACTTCTTTTATATCCTGCAGCATCGACTGCTTATATGAAACAACTTCGTTTTTATTATTCAGGTACAGAACGACTTCGCCCATCTCTGTGTTATCATCGTTTTGCCGATCCTGAAAAATGTAATTTCCATTATAGGTTTGGAAGAAAACGATCTGTTTTCCGGATTTATCGACTTTCCAAAGCTTGTACTTGTTGCCGTCGATAATCTCTTCGTTCACGATTTCCCTTGCTTTTGTCTCCATATCCGCTTTCGGAAGTGCAATGGGTGTTTCAAATTCCATTTCTATTTCCGTCAAAGCGTTCTCTTTTGCGGTATTCATTAACGCCTTCGGCTTTTGCCCTTTTAACGATTTAATCTCGCTTTGCTTAAAGACTCGCTTTTGTGCAGAGATTGAGGAACCTTTTGACGTCTCTTTAGACAAGTTGCCATATGAAATATGGTCTGCTTTCATATCTTCCTGCAGCGTTGATTTTTCTAAAATCGGAAACTGATTGTTGCTGCGCTTATCAAAGTATTGAAAGGCCAAAAAGATGTCAAGGATGAGGAAGACGATAATGAAGATTGTTTTTGTTCTATTCCACTCCACTCTCAATGCCCTCCTTCACCGCTGAATCTTTCTTTGATACCGGCTTTATCGTACCGTTTATTTTAATGCACCAAGTCGGTACAAGTTTTACAAGAGGGTCTTGTTCCTCTGATACTGAGACCATTTCATAGGCAGGAAAGATTTGCTCAATCTTATCAAAGTCATACTCTTCATTGTCTTGCAGGAACTGAATCAATTCTTCTCCGCTCATGATTTCTTTATCCTTTTTGCTGACCGGATTAGCGTTTGCGCCCAAGACATATGTTGGGTGTTTATAATCCAATATGTCGTTGTTTGCCCAGCGAAGTTCAATCGCTGTCGTTCCGAAAGGCTGGTTTTGGCTGTTAACGACCGGCAGCTGATCCATAAACAGATTAAAGTTGATCTGCTGATTTTCATTCAAGCCGAAAAATTGATAATCATCCGTCCAGCTTCCCGTGTCGTTTAAATATTTAAAGCTTTTATTGATCAGCTCTCCATTTTGATAAGCAGAACTCGGTTCCAGGTTGCGGTGCTGGAACTTAATCTGCCTGTTGTTCGAGTAGACCTCCAAAAGGCTTGTTCCATCCGTATATACCGGTCGGTTTAAGTTGGTTTCCTGCCGGACGGTTTGCGGATCATCAAATAAAGCTTTTTTAAAACGCGTCGGGCTGATCGTTTCTGTAAAATACTCTTTTTCAGACAGCTTCAGCCTATTAACCGGAAGCAAGACATCTCTGCGAGAATTGATTGCAAAGTCCTCGTAAAGAGGCATCTGCGATTTTTCTTTTTCAATGTCTGCAAGGATGTTGCGGTAATTTGCCGATTCAATCACCGCTTCAACAACCGTCTCTTTGCTGAAGGATACAAAATAGATTTTTTTCATGCCCCGTCCTTCATTGAAAGGAAGAACGATTCTGTCAAAAGAGTTGTATTCATAAGAGTTGGCGGACCATTTGAAAAGCGGCTGCAGCACATCGATTGGAATATTGTCGCTAAAAACGAGATCCAATTTGGAGTCTTTATTTTTAGCGTACAGCCAGTTTTTGAACTGCTGCCTGTCAAATTTGTCCGAGATATCCTTTAACGATTTGACTTCCCATCGGCTCATGTCGTCCCAGAGCTGAGAATAGAGCGTCGTATCATTCAGCAAATAATGCTGTCCATTCTCATGAATGAACATTTGCTGCGGTTTGACGGCTTCATTTAGCAACTTTGTCTGATTTGTAATCGGCTGTTTATCGCTGACCTGAGCCTGTGAATCTTCCACTTTTTCGTAATTCCCCTGAAATCCCCAAATATTAAAAGTAAAAAGAAGACTGATCAAAACCAAAAGGGACAGTATTATCGTTTTAATTGTTTCACGCTTCATCCCAATCATCCTCTTGTTCTTCTTTATATGGCAGGGTAAATGTGATCGTTGTTCCTTTTCCTTCGATACTGTCGGCCCAAATGTCGCCGCCATGGGCTTGTACCATTTCTTTTGCGATCGCAAGACCAAGCCCCGTACCGCCGAGTCTTCTTGTTCTGGCTTTATCGACACGGTAGAAACGCTCGAAGATCTTCTCCATGTCTTTTCTCGGAATGCCGACACCTTCGTCTTTGACACTGATATAAAGAAGCTCTTCTTCTTCATTTACATCAACAGAGAACGTGATATGGCCTCCTTCAGGGGAATATTTCAATGCATTTGAAATGATATTATCCAGCACTTGCGTAATCTTGTCCGGATCGATTTCAACATACAGTTCTCTATCCGGCAGATTGCTGATAAACTCAACATGCTGCTCTTTCGTCATTTCAAAGCGCTCAATAATCAATGAGAAGAAACGGATAAAATGAATCCATTCTTTATTGAATTGGTAGTCCTTGCTGTCAAACTTAGAAAGCTGCAGCAAGTCGTTGACAAGTCTGATCATGCGCTCTGTTTCATTCTGTGTCACATTCAAGAAGCGCGGCGCAATGTTTGGATCCTGCCACGCGCCTTCCGCAAGCGCTTCTAAATAGCTGCGCATTGTGGTGAGCGGCGTTCTGAGTTCGTGGGAGACATTTGCCACAAATTCTCTCCGTTCTTGATCGATCTGCTCTTGTTCTGTGACATCGTAAATAACCGCAATCAACCCATCAATCTTTCCGTGCTCTTTTTGGATGACCGAGAAATTGACGCGAAGCACAGACGTCCGTTCTTCCTGTTCAATTTCAAGAAGGAGCGAGTCCTGCTGTTCAACCAAATCTTCGAACGTGTATTCATCTTCAAGGCCGAGCAGTGAGGTGATCGGCATTTCGAGAGCCGTTTCACGTGAAACATTTAAAAGCTCCAGTGCCGGCGTATTAAGCAAAATAATCGCGCCATTTCGGTTTGTCGCGATAACCCCGTCTGTCATATAGGCAATAACAGAAGATAGTTTTTTTCGTTCGCCTTCTGTCATGGATTGAGCTTCTTTCAGCTCTCTTGTTAAATAATTAAACGTTGTGGCTAGCTGGCCGATTTCGTCGTTTCCGTACTTCCTGACTTTTCTTGAGAAATTTCCTTTCGCCAGTTCAATGGCCTGCTTTCTCATATCTGACAGCGGATGTGTAATCGTTCGCGCGACAAAAATCCCGAGGAATGCAGTGATTCCAAGCGCAATAAAAGTTCCAGACGCTAAAATGGTGTTGATCGTCCGGATTTGATTGTAGACATTATCCATCGATGCCACGACATAAATGGCCCCGATCGTCTCTTGATTCGATTTTTTAATCGGCGTGACTGAAATCCGCACTTTGCTGTCACGCTCCGGGTCGAAAAATTTGTTTTCGTACGGAATACCGACAAGCAGTGTCCTTTTAATAATGCCCTCTGTTGTCTTTTTCCCCGCCACCTCCCGGTTATAAGGATTGGAGGTCGCGATGACTTCATAGCTTTTATCAATCAGACTGACTTCGAGAATTTCGCCTTCCTTGCTGAAATCATTTAGAATCCGCTCTGCGTCTTCTTTCAAGGTAGTCGAGGAAGACGTGCTTCTATCCTTCGTCATTTCCTGTTCCAGATAATACGAGAGGTTGTTCACCCGCTGGTCAAGAGAGTCATTATATGATTTAAGAAGTGACTTCTCCATCTCATTGACAAAGTAGACGCCGATAATCTGCATGGCAACGATAATCAGCAGAACGTATATTAAGGTAAACTTAAAATGAATCGAGCGGAAAAAACTGACTTTATTCATTTCGGTATTAGTCCTGTTCCGGATTTCTCAAATAGTAGCCGACACCGCGCCTTGTGACGATCCAGCTTGGGTGACTCGGATTATCCTCGATTTTTTCGCGAAGGCGTCTGACCGTAACGTCAACTGTCCGGACATCTCCAAAGTAGTCGTATCCCCACACGGTTTGCAGCAGATGCTCACGCGTCATGACCTGCCCGATATGTTTAGCAAGGTAATGCAGCAGTTCGAATTCCCGATGCGTCAGTTCGATTGTCTCGTCTCGTTTTGAAACGACGTAGGCATCCGGAAAAATGACGAGCGATCCGATTTGAATTTCGTTTGAAGACGATTCTTCTTCGGCAGGAGCCGCTGTGTTCTGTCTTCTCAAGTTCGCTTTGACACGCGCGAGCAGTTCGCGAGTGCTGAACGGTTTTGTCACATAGTCGTCAGCTCCCAGTTCAAGACCGATGACTTTATCGATTTCCGAATCCTTTGCTGTCAGCATAATGATGGGCATATCATATTTTTTGCGGACTTCACGGCACACTTCCACACCGTCCTTGTTCGGAAGCATGATGTCGAGCAGAATCATATCAGGGTTGAGATCCTCAACCATCTGAAGCGCTTCATTGCCGTCGTATGCGCAATGGACTTCATAGCCCTCTTTTTTCAGATTAAACTCTAAAATATCAGCAATCGGCTTTTCATCATCTACAACTAGTATCTTTTTTTCCATTATTCGTTCCCCCTGGTTCAGAGTTTGGATACAATACAGCCAGCGGATGGCTGCCTAAGTTTTATATCAAGTACACTGCATGTCTTCATTAAAAAACACTTTCTAGAAAATAGATTTCTTATACATTATAACGTTTATGAAGCAAAAGTTAAAAAAATAGTTCAAAGGAAAACGTTTGGAAATTAAATCCACCTGCTATTTTTCCGCTTTTATCACAACAATTAAATTTTTGTGACTTTTTTTACTGAAAAATGAAACATCTTCCCCTTCAAGACCGTCTATATAGTAACGTCTTCTTCTTCGGCCGGGTTACCGGCCTCCCTTTTTTTCTCCTTTTTATTCCTTCAGCATTTTATTTCCTTGTTTTCAGCTAAAAGAAAACGCATCTGCTTAAAAACAGACGCGCTTTTTAGAGTGGCTCGGGACGGAATCGAACCGCCGACACACGGATTTTCAGTCCGTTGCTCTACCAACTGAGCTACCGAGCCAGGTATGTAACTTTTTTAAAATGGCGGTCCGGACGGGACTCGAACCCGCGACCTCCTGCGTGACAGGCAGGCATTCTAACCAACTGAACTACCGGACCTTGCATATTTACAGTACCTGCTTCGGAGAAGAATCGTGGTCTCCTCCGGAGCAAGCGGGGATTTAGCAATTACGCTAAAGTAAATCAATGACCCGTACGGGATTCGAACCCGTGTTACCGCCGTGAAAGGGCGGTGTCTTAACCGCTTGACCAACGGGCCAGGGAAATGGTGAGCCATGAAGGACTCGAACCTTCGACCCTCTGATTAAAAGTCAGATGCTCTACCAACTGAGCTAATGGCTCGTTTCGTTGTTTTCGCAACAACGAGATTTATATTATCATAGAACGAACAGAAGTGGCAATATATTTTTTTATTTTTTTCTATTATTTTTTCCCTTCGTGATGATACTCCGCCCCTTCGCGGTTCAGCCAGTGCATGATTCCGTTCGGATGGAATACAGACAGCAGCCGGTCAGCTTCATGAAGCGGCATCCACTTGGCTTCAACAATGTTCTCGTCAAACGTGATGCCATCCGGACGATCGGTGGTCCGGGCTCTAAAGACGATGAAATATACATGCTCGCCGCCGATAATCGCTTCATTTATAGCTAATATATCAAGAGGCTGAATTCCATAGCCTGTTTCTTCCTTCATTTCTCTCGCCGCGGCTTCTGTTAGCGATTCTCCAGCTTCCACCTTGCCGCCCGGCAGCGTCCACGATTGATTTTTCTTATTTTTCACCATCAGGATGTTTCCGTTCTCTTCCACGAATGAATATACAACATCGACACGTTCCACCCGTTTGCCCTCCTTGTCCTTGAAAAACAAAGCCCCTGCGAACTGCAGAGGCTCTTCTGGAATTTAGTTCGGACGATAAACGCTTCTCACCACATTTGTTTGAGAGCGGTCAGGACCGACTGAGAAAATAGAAAGCGGAATGCCTGTCAGCTGAGAAACTCGCTCTAGATAATGGCGGGCATTTTCAGGCAGATCGCTCAAGCTTTTGGCTCCTGTGATATCTTCTGTCCAGCCCGGCATTTCTTCATAGACAGGCTCACATTCAGCGAGCGCTTTTAAGCTTGCCGGGAACTCTTCGAGGATCTCGCCGCGGTATTTGTAAGCGACACAGATTTTCAATGTTTCAATCCCGGTCAATACGTCAATTGAATTTAATGAAAGGTCGGTAATTCCGCTGACGCGGCGGGCATGGCGGACAACCACGCTGTCAAACCAGCCGACGCGGCGCGGGCGCCCTGTAGTTGTTCCGTATTCGCGGCCGACCTCACGGATTTGGTCTCCGATCTCATTGTTCAGCTCTGTCGGGAACGGCCCGTCTCCGACACGCGTTGTGTAAGCTTTCGATACACCAACGACATGCTGGATTTTTGTCGGTCCCACACCTGAGCCGATCGTTACGCCGCCGGCGACAGGGTTTGAAGATGTAACAAACGGATATGTCCCTTGGTCGATATCAAGCATAACCCCTTGCGCTCCTTCGAATAAGACGCGGCGGCCGTCATCAAGCGCGTCGTTTAAGACGACCGATGTGTCGCAGACATATTGTTTGATCTGCTGGCCGTACTCATAGTATTCGTCTAAAATGTCTTCTATTTTAAATCCTTCCGCATCGTACATTTTTTCCAGCAGACGGTTTTTTTCTTCTAAATTGCGGGCGAGCTTTTCTTCAAAGACTTCTCTATCCAGCAGATCGGCGATGCGGATTCCGACACGAGCGGCTTTGTCCATATAAGCCGGGCCGATTCCTTTTTTCGTCGTGCCGATTTTATTGGCCCCTTTCCGCTCTTCTTCGACCGCATC
This sequence comes from Bacillus paralicheniformis, assembly GCF_002993925.1. NCBI lineage: Bacteria > Bacillati > Bacillota > Bacilli > Caryophanales > Bacillaceae > Bacillus > Bacillus paralicheniformis. Next base: position 4,370,264 of record NZ_CP023665.1, read on the forward strand.
AAGCTTTAAATGATACGGCAGAATGACATGGGCCCTGTTGGAGATTCTCAAGTTGTCCGTGCTGACGTTCCGCTCATGAAGATAAGCCAGCTCCGTCACCAATGCTTTCGGATCAACAACCATTCCGTTGCCGATCACACACGTTTTATCCTTATAAAAAATACCGGATGGAATCAAATGCAGTTTGTACGTTACCCCGTTGAATTTAATTGTATGTCCTGCGTTATTTCCGCCTTGGTACCGTGCGATTACCTCTGCGTTTTCGGAAAGAAAATCGGTGATTTTGCCTTTTCCTTCGTCACCCCACTGCGTACCTACAACAACTACTGAAGACATATCCGTGCACCTCCGTTAACCTTTTCAAACGATATCAATATCAAACACATTCAGTTTATCAGTGTCATCCCGCAAAGTCAATCGGAAATCCGAACATTAATTTTAACACCAAACACATTTGTTCGTTATTATAAAGCAAATTTCATATATTTTCTTTTTAATAGACAGTCTGTAAGTCAAATCTTAAAAATAAGCGTTTTTCTTGGACAAAGACACATAAAAAACCGGCAACACAAATATTCAATAAGTAAGGAGGGAGATGCCGATGGAGACGGTATTAATTTTTGCATCTGTTTTATCGCCGATTATTTTGGCGCTGGTCGAATTGGTGAAGAAGACGTTCAAGGTGCCGAAAAACTTGATTCCGCTCGTTTCACTCTTGATAGGTTTGCTGATCGGGGCCGCAGCATATCCTTTTACAGACCTTGAACTCGTGCTCCGTTTATGGTCCGGAGGACTTGCCGGATTAACCGCAACGGGGTTATTTGAAATCGGTAAAAACCGCAATGCAAGAAAAAAGAAAAATCCCTGAGAGCATGTCTCAGGGATTTAAGCACCAGGCGCAACACCTGCGTCATCAAACCGGCGTTCAAGGTTGACGAACTTATTGTATTCTTTTACAAAAGCGAGTGAGACGGTCCCGACCGGGCCGTTCCTTTGTTTTGCAATAATGATTTCAATGATGTTTTTATTCTCAGATTCTTTGTCATAGTAATCATCGCGGTACAGGAACGCAACGATATCGGCGTCCTGCTCGATACTTCCCGATTCCCGGATGTCCGACATCATCGGACGCTTGTCCTGGCGCTGCTCGACGCCCCGGGAAAGCTGTGAAAGGGCGATGACTGGAACTTCAAGCTCCCTCGCCAGCGCTTTCAGTGCACGGGATATTTCCGACACTTCCTGCTGACGGTTGTCACTTGATCTGCCGCTTCCTTGGATAAGCTGCAGGTAGTCGATCAAAATCATGCCGAGGCCGTTCTCCTGCTTTAACCGTCTGCACTTGGAACGGATTTCGCTGACGCGGATCCCCGGTGTATCATCGATGAAAATACCGCTGTTTGATAAGCTTCCCATCGCCATTGTCAGCTTGCCCCAATCTTCTTCCGTCAGGTTTCCGGTCCGGAGATTCTGGGCGTTGATGTTGCCTTCCGCACAGAGCATCCGCATGACCAGCTGTTCGGCGCCCATCTCAAGGCTGAAGATCGCGACGCTTTCATCGGTTTTAGTCGCCACGTTTTGGGCGATGTTTAAGGCAAAAGCAGTTTTACCGACTGACGGACGGGCGGCTACGATGATCAAATCGTTTCTTTGAAAGCCCGCCGTCATTCGGTCAAGCTCGGTAAAACCTGTCGGGATCCCGGTGATGTCCCCTTTTCTGTTGTGGAGCTGTTCGATATTATCGTAAGTTTGAACGAGCACATCTTTAATATTTTGAAAGGCCCCGGAGTTTTTGCGCTGGGCGACTTCCATAATCGTTTTTTCTGCTTCGCTTAAGAGGTCTTCGACTTCATCCTCCCTTGTATATCCGTCTTGAGCAATCGTCGTTGCCGTACGGATCAAGCGGCGGAGAATCGATTTTTCTTCCACGATTTTCGCATAATACTCTATATTAGCCGCAGTCGGCACAGAATTTGCAATATCCGTCAAATAAGAAATACCGCCAACCTCTTCCAAAAGGTCCGTGTTCGCAAGCTCTGATGTCACCGTCACCAGGTCTACAGGCTCGCCGCGGTCTCCAAGAACAAGCATGGCGTTATATATTTTTTGGTGCGACATTCTGTAAAAATCATCTGGAATCAAGACTTCTGACGCCAAAGTTAAAGCTGATGGTTCTAAAAAAACAGCACCTAACACGGCCTGTTCGGCTTCGATATTTTGCGGCGGCAGCCTGTCATTCAGAAGATCTGTCATGTTAAGCACCGTCCTCCCATTTAAAAATAATCCAACGTCTATTTTACCATTTTTACAGAAAAAAAGTAGACTCGCTTTTTGTAGAAATATTTTCATAGAAAGGGAGAACGGCAATGAGGATGTTTGCTCCCCTGATTTATCCGGGAAAACAAATCAATAACATGTTTGGGGAGGTTGTTTTTCATGAAGGTCTATATGGTGACACCAAATGCCGAGACGGACGGATGGTTTTTGAAACTGGAAGATACGGCGCCTGTTGAGCTTTATGACACAAGGACAGAGGCCGTAGAAAAAGGAGAAGAGATGGCGAAAGAGAATCGTCCTGCGAAGCTTGTCATCTATGACCGGCAGGACAACAAAGAAGACGAACGGTCTTATTAAACACCTCGGCCGAGGTGTTTTTTTGATTCCACATTAATCCAGCCGGCTGTTCCAATTGTTTTTCAAAAGCATGCTGACCATCAAATCGGTCGCATGTTGGTACAAATCCCATTCTTCATAGGCCGCAAATTTCATCCGCAGCGTTTGCAGCACATTGCGCATATCTTTGTATTCTTCAAATGTGTAAAGCCCTTTCGCTCTGATCTGCTGTTCATACAATTTCTTTTTCAGCACAGATAATGTCGAATTCAAGACGATCACCTCCTCTTTATTTATATCGCTTTTTTCTTTTTCTTCCAACTCACTTGTCATATGATGTTACAATATATATCGGAGTCAATATTCACTGTTGCGTACTCTGTACGCTGGGGTACAATATAAAATGGAGGACTTTATGAAACCTTTACAAATATCTGCCGAAACGGCGCAAAAACTTTCGGAAAGCTTAAATCTTCCTCTTGAACAAATCATGCATATGCCGCAGCATATCCTGCTTGCGAACATTGCCGAAATTCAGAAGCAAGATCAAAAAAGTAACCTTGGATGATGTTCCGGGTTTCTTTTTCATGTCACTTTTCCACCTGAAAGCAAAGGAGAATACAGCATGCATTACATTGACGCTCGACGCCCCCGTTTGAACAATATCTTATTGATTGCAGGAATCATATTTATCGCTTTTAATTTAAGACCGGCTATTACATCTGTCGGGCCATTGATCAGTTCGATCCGCTCGGATATGGATTTGACGAACGGCATGGCCGGCTTCTTGACGACGCTACCGCTGTTATCTTTCGCCGTCCTGTCCCCCATCGCCCCTAAGCTCGGACAGAAGCTGGGCAATGAGAGAACCCTCTGGGTCGGATTGGTCATCTTATTGATCGGGATTTTGCTGCGCTCTTACGGAGAAGCTTTCACACTATTTGCGGGAACCGCATTGATCGGAGTCGGCATCGCCATCTCCAATGTGCTCTTGCCCAGCCTGATCAAACATAAATTTCCTGACAAAGCGGGAATTATGACAAGTTACTATACGACAGCCATGTCGATTTTTGCGGCGCTCGCGTCAGGGATCAGCATTCCGCTGTCACACGGTTTAGCGTGGGGATGGAGCGCATCGCTTATGGTCTGGGCCGGTCTCGCGTTTGTTGCGATTTTGATCTGGGTTCCCCAGCTCCGCTATCATGATACGGGAAACCGTACGGTCAGCTTAAAGACGGACGGCCAAACGGTCTGGCGCTCGAAAATCGCCTGGCAGGTCACATTCTTTATGGGCATACAGTCGTTCTTGTTTTACTGCACGATCGCCTGGCTGCCTGAAATTCTCCGTTCGCATGGGATGAGCATGTCACTTGCCGGCTGGATGCTGTCGCTGATGCAGTTTGCCAGCCTCCCGTCGACATTTTTGACTCCGGTTCTTGCCGGGCGGTTCCGAAACCAAAAAAGCATCGTGCTGGCCCTTGGCATCCTATACTTGGCGGGAATGTCAGGGCTATTGTACGGAGGCAATACAGCGATGCTGACGCTGTGGGTCATTTTAATCGGAATCGGACAAGGATCCAGCATCAGTTTAGCCTTGACTTTAATCGGGCTGAGAAGCGAAAATGCCGATCAAGCAGCGGCATTATCAGGAATGTCGCAATCAGCCGGATATTTGCTGGCAGCGATTGGTCCAAGCTTTGTCGGTTTTCTTTACGATCACATGCACTCATGGAACGGACCGATTTTACTGTTCATCGGTGCGCTGGTCGCTTTAATCGGTGCAGGACTCGGTGCGGGAAGAAATCAATATATTTATGCTAAAGCAGCATAACGAAGCCGGCAGATAAGCCGGCTTTTTTTTGGAACATAACCTGACAACACAGCGGCTAAATGAAGTGTGATGCTGTATGATCAGATTTGACAAAAATAATTCTCTTAATGGTCTAGACAACTAGAGTTGTAATGTTCTATACTGATGATAACGTTTTCAAGAAAGGACTTTTGACTGTGAAAACCAACCCATCCCAACGCTATATGTTTAAACATCTTCATATTTACAGTGAAAATGGAATGATAGAAGACGGATTTCTTCTGACGAACGGGGAAAAAATCGAGGCTTACGGACCAATGACTGATATTCCCGCTTCCGCCGCAACAGCAGAACAACTGACATTTCCGGAGAACTTCAAAGTGCTGCCGGGCATGATTGATGTTCATATTCACGGAGCAAACGGCGCAGATGTCATGGACGGAACAGCCGAGGCTTTGCAAACAATGGCCGAAGCCCTGCCGAAAGAAGGAACGACAAGCTTCCTGGCGACGACGATGACCCAGGATAAGGCCACGATCGAGCATGCGCTGGCAAACGTTCACCGCTATAAGGAAGCAGGCGGCCAGCCCGGGACCGCCGAAGTATTAGGCGTTCACTTAGAAGGCCCTTTTATTTCAGAAAAACGGTGTGGCGCCCAGCCGCCGGATGATATTATCCCGCCGGATCTTTCGTTATTTAAAGAATGGCAGCGCATCTCCGGGAATAACATTAAATTAGTCACACTTGCGCCAGAGCTGGAAGGGTCTTTGGAACTAATTTCCTTTTTGAAAGAAACAGGTGTCACGGCTTCCGCCGGCCACTCCGACGCCGGGCTCAAAGAAATGGCAGACGGGATTAAGGCCGGCATCTCCCATGTCACCCATTTGTTCAACGGCATGCGGGGGCTGCACCATCGCGAGCCGGGGACGGCCGGAAGCGCCCTTCTGCATGATGAACTGAAGGCCGAAGTCATAGCCGACGGCATTCATGTTCACCCTGCGGTCGTCAAGCTGGCATTTCAGCAAAAACAGAAAGAAGGCATCATTTTAATTACGGATGCCATGCGCGCAAAATGCTTAAAAAATGGAACCTATACATTAGGCGGACAGGAGGTGTTCGTGAAAGGCGAAAAAGCCGTCTTAGAGGATGGTACGCTTGCCGGCAGCATCTTGAAGATGAACCAGGCTGCTCTGAACATGATGGATTTTACAGGATGTTCACTCGAAGATATCGTGTACATGACAGCGGTCAATCCCGCCAAGCAGCTTCATGTGTTTGACCGAAAAGGCAGCATACGAAGCGGGAAAGATGCCGATTTGATCATTTTAAATGAAAAAAATGAAGTTGTGATGACGCTTTGCAAAGGCGTGATTGCTTTCAGCAAAAGGGAGGTTTCACCATGAAAATCATTGAAGCTAAAGATTATCAGGACATGAGCCAAACGGCCGCCCGACTCATCATCGAGAAAGTAAACCGCTTATCTGCGCCTGTTCTCGGCCTTGCAACCGGAGGAACGCCTCTCGGCACATATCAGGTTTTAAGGGAAGATCATGCGCATAACAAAACGACTTACAAGCACGTCTATACCGTTAACTTAGACGAGTATGTCGGCGTTTCTCCGGATCATGAAAACAGCTATACATTCTATATGAAAAAACAGCTTTTCGATCACATTGACATTCCGCTCAGCCATACCCATCTTCCGGACGGAATGGCTTGTGACCTGGACGCTGAATGCAGCCGCTATGAAGCGCTGATCGAGCGGCTTGGAGGCATTGATCTCCAAGTGCTCGGCCTCGGCTTGAACGGCCACATCGGATTTAACGAACCGGGCACCCCATTTTCATCGAAAACGCATACAGTCGAACTGACACAATCAACGAAAGAAGCCAATGCCCGTTATTTTGATTCTTATGACGCCGTCCCGTCGCAAGCCATAACGATGGGCATTTCCACGATCATGAAAAGCAAGCAGATTCTGCTGCTCGTTTCAGGAGAGAAAAAAGCGGGCATCCTGGCGAAGCTTCTCAGTGAAGAACCAAATGAAGACACGCCCGCTTCTGTCTTAAAAACACACCAGAACGTCGTCATCATAGCGGACAGCGATGCTTTATCAATCGTGAAAGAAAGGGGTATGGCCTTTTGATC